>JABXHW010000065.1 GCA_013373425.1 Flavobacteriia bacterium | reverse complement strand
GTACTGGGTACTGGGTACTGGGTACAACATATCACAACTAGGGGTAGGCTCGTCTGGTGGGGTGATGTTGTTCTGAACAAATACTGGATACTGGATACTGGATACTCAATACTGACGGGTCACGTGCTTACGTGCATACATTCCTACCTGCGTTCTTGCGCTCCTGCGCTCCATATCCGCCTTCAGTATCCAGTATCCATCATAAAGTCCTCTTTTCGTAAATTCCCATCAATCATTCTAACACTATCACTATGGAAATCGATTGGCTAGCCGTTGTACTCGGCACTGTATCTACCTTCGTTTTGGGCTTCATTTGGTACAATCCAAAGGTGTTCGGAAAGGCTTGGCAGAAAGCAGCAGGTATTTCAGATGAAGAGATGAACAACACTTCAGGGATGGCGAAAATCTTTGGAACGTCCTTCGTTCTCACCTTCATTATGGCACTAATGCTGTCCTACTTTATTCACGAAGATGCCGATATGTCGAGCGCAATCCGACATGCACTTTACATCGGACTTGGAATCGTGACGATGGCATTGGGTGTAAACGCGATGTATGAGCGTAAAGGATTTGCCTACATCATAATTAATGGTGGATACCAAACAGCAAGCATCGTTATCATCGCTGTGATTCTTACTGTAATGCGATAGACTTAAGGAGAAACAACTGTTATAGGGCCGGCTGTGATGCGATTGCTTTCATGGCCGGCTCTGTCTTTTACCCATAGCGTGTACGTCACTTGCTCCGAGTTGCTGCCATTAGTAATGACCGTATTCGGCAGCTCGAGAACCAACGTTCCACTGATGGCCACCTCTGCTTCATTGGGAACCAATTCTTTGATTCTGTATTGATACACTAAGTCGATGCGCTCATCCCACAAATAAAGGTTCTTTGCGTCTGGAGAATTCTCTCCTAAATCTCCATCCCCATCCTCGTAGCGTACCACAATGTGGATGCTGTCCTTTAACTCAACCACTTGAGACGGACCAATACTCACAAGCTCAAGCGAGGGTGTTTCATCGGGTAGCACTTCATCTGAGCACGAAATCAAACTGAAGAAGGCTAGTAGGATAAATAGCTTTTTCATTGGACGACGAATGAAGCGATTATTCTAAAATACCAAGGAGACTCGTCACTTGGAAACTCAACAATCCGCGGATCCTCATCATCTCTGACATAGTACCTGAAATAGACGGTATCCCCAGGAGTGAATTCATTAGTGTTGAAATTGATACCATAGGCCACCGTTCCAAATGCCGTAGCTTGTTTCGTTACTGCTTGTGAGAAGTTATATTCATCCAAAGCGAACTTCCCTTGATTGACCTGAAGATCTCCGAAAGCGGTGGAGTCGTCTTCCACCAGCACATACAATGTTACCGCTTCATTATTGGGAAGCGCTAAAGGTGAAACCTGACCGTTCAAACGTGTGCTAATAGGCTGATTTTGTGAATCGTAAATTCCAAAACCATTCACTTGTGGCAATTGATTCGGATAAACAGACGGATTCCCATTTGGATCGGGAGCTCCGCTATTGATCCAATCCCTTACCCATCCAAGCTCCTTCTCGGCCAGGGCTGGTGCATAGAGCGGCATTCTACCAATAACATCATCCGTAGTAATCAATCGTTCGTACAGCCACGACTCGGCGTGGTTATTTGGGCGAACTCTGAAATCGAAACGCTCATCGGGGGTGTTCTTGGTTACAGGATGATAAACCAATGTTTGATACGTTGATTCGGCCGTTCGAAAATCTGGTTCAAACGAACCATCATGACACGTTGGATTGGCGCATTTTACAGCGAACAAGTACTTGTGTAGTCCGACCATTGTTGTGGGGTCTACCGTGTCTGGTATGGTTACAACCCCATTGTTTCCACCGAATGGATTTGGGGTATTATCAGGCTCTGTACTGCACATTGCAAATACAAAAGGCAGGCTCAAGACAAGGGCAACTCTGATTCGCTTCATCATACGTAGGCCTCTTGAAGAACTCTACCCGGTAGAATTCCATTAGTATCTGGCAAGAAGCCCAATGCATCTGCAATTGTGGGAACAATGTCGATGCTCTCCCCAGCTACTTGATTGATCGACTGTCCGGCTTGAACCACTCCGGATGGTCCCATCATCAAACAAAAGATTTCGCGAGATACGGCATCATTGGTCGTATGATCCAAGGCAAATCTGCCATTCGCATCTGAGATGGTATTCGGGTTTGCATTCCGTCCGATCTCAGGAGCTACAATAAGTAGCGTATCATTCGCCATTCCAGGTGTATTCTGAATGGTATTCCACAAATGCGCTACTGCCCAATCCGCTCTGCGAAGATTATTACAATACTCAGTAAAATTAGTGTGGGCCACATCAACGCCAAACATATTCACAACGAGGAGTTCAGGCTTGAACTCTTCAATTACCTTCTCGGCGTAGAACATATTATACATGTCGCCATTCATTCCGCTTGGAATCGACCACGGATTGTTGTGCTGTCCAGAGCTCGCCTCCGAAACCATCTTGTTGATGAAGGCTTGTATTTGATCTCTCCCCTCAACGGTATTCTCTAGTCCAGCAGCCTCATTGAAAGAAACATCGAACTGAGCATCGGTGAAGTGACGAAGGCGCTCGAGTTCTTCTGCCACGTCTGGATCAAGAGCATAATTCGATCCCAATGCATTTAAAGCCGCTCCAGAGAACAACTGAGTTGGTGCAATCTGATTTGCGCCATACTGTGGACCGTAGCTTGGGTGCGAACTATAATTCAATAGCGGATAAAGGTTATTCGAATGCGAAACCCACCATGCATTCGTCGCAGCTTGAGATGGGCTATTGTGCTTACGGTAAAGTTCAAAGATGGTTGGCCATTCAGGATTGGCTCGTAAGTTCAATGAGGTGTTTGTGTGCTGACCTGTAATTGCCGTTGTATGCCCGTTGTAGTGACCTGTCGGTCCTGATGAAAATCGAAACTCCTTGAATAGAGTCCCCATGGTTTGCATTGGAGCACTGAGTGGTGAACTTGGCAATCCCGACATCGAACCGGCTATGTCATTCGAAATGGCCTCATTCCCTGAAAGAATATTCGGCATCAGGTTGCCTTCGGCCTTTTGAACGGATTCCCAATTTCTCACCCCGCCTGCGAATAGACAGAATACGACATGGTTCACTTTTCGCGCTCCTGTGGCCGCGAAGAGTCTACCGCTGGGCAGTATGTACGGTGCGGCTGCGATGCCCAAACTTCCTATCGCCGACTTCCGAATAAATTCTCTTCTGTTCATTCTCAATAGTATTTGTACTCCTCACTGGTGAGCAAAACGAAAGCGAGGTGCAACACTCCTAAGTCAGGGTTTTCCATCAGCCAATCCTTGTAATACCAAAGCTCCATCTCTCCTGGAACTCTGGAGAAATACCGCTCGTAAAGTGTTCGTATAACCGCATCTGGATTCGCTATTAATTCACTGTCTAATGGTAAATCGGCGCGTGAATCATTGAGATAGCCCCATGTAATTCTATCTATGACTACCTGCTTATCTCCGAACGAGTTGTAAGCATCCGACAAACGCTGAAGTTCGGTCTGCGATATCGCCTTTCCATATACATCGCTGTACATGATACTGATGAGCTGCAAATCCGACTTACGTTGTGTCTTTTCCGCCGAGCTCGTATTCACATTTACCGGCTCAATTTCATATTGATTGAGCTCAACATCTTTACATGATACCGCGAGGAGCACTATGCACAGAATCGTCCATTTTCTCATATCGTAAAGTATTCGTCGGAAGTTAATATTCTCGATTGCAGCGCTTTAAAGTCGTAGTCTATTTGATAACGTGCTTTTTCAGTCTGTAACTCCGTAGTTGTAGGTTCTCGAAATAGATAGTTCAAATAGACATATCTGATTTGCCCTTCGGCATAAGCATCTGACGTGAAGAATATACCGAGGAAATCGTCTTTGGTAGAACCGTTCTGAAGGAAGAGTACATCTTGAAACCCCTCGACCATCCGCTTGGCTGCGTCGAGTTCAAATTGAGTCGGGTAGCGATACAAGAAATGATCAAACACTGAAACCACAAAGTTCTCAGCACCCATGTTGATATCGTCGTAAATAGCATTATTCACGGCATGAAGATGCAAGTCACGAACGCTGTAAACCCCTTGATGCAGACTATCCGTTGCAAAGAGGATGCGCTCAAGCTTATCGATTTCTGCTCGGATTGCGGGACGCTGCTCAGCTGGAGAACCCATCAATATGGTTTCCAGACTTTGAATAAGAATTCCCACGGCTGTTGTGTCAACACCTTCAAGCAATTCTGAACGCACATCGTCCCAACGCTTCACTGAGACATCTCTTGACTGCATTGTCGTCTGAAGCCAATTGTAGCGCACTGTCTGATCCCATGGATCTTGGTCGATTACTAAACGTGCATTTGCGTGTTCGGCAGAGTCGGGCTTTCTCCCCAGCACAGTGATGTACACCCGCTCTATATATCTATCTCTTTGCTGATAGGAAACTGTTGAGTCTGGTGGAGGTTGATTTCCATCAACGATATTGATCACATCCCGCTCACATGAAAATGTAACGGCAATCAAAATGAATACTCCTAACGCTTTGAAAATCTGCATACTCTCAGTTAAACATACATTGTACAATGTACGAATTTAGCCAAGCGAGAGTGTCAGAGAATCCTGACTCAAAGTAGCTTTTTCAACTGGTCGAGTTGGAAGATTTCAGCACTCACTTTGTCATTGTGGCTAGCTGATTCAGGATTGAAAAACACTGCATGCATTCCTACTCTTCTCGCCCCTCTTACATCCGCCTCTAGGTTGTCTCCCACCATGACCGATTGATTTCTCTTGGCACCTGTAGATTGTAGCGCATGGAGGAAAATCTTCGGATCTGGCTTGTTTACACCCACTTGTTCTGATGTGATGACCGTTTCGAAGAAAGGTTTAAGTCCCGATTTATTCAACTTCACATCTTGAACCTCTGAGAACCCGTTGGTGATGATGTGAAGGGCGTACTTCTCTTGAAGGTATCCCAGCGTTTCAATAGCGCCAGGGAAGAGATTCGTTTTGTGCGGTGATCGGTCGATATAAGCAATCTCCATCTCGTGAGCGAGCTCTGGATGGTCTACTTCAAAGTGTCGTAATGCATCGCGGAATCGAGTGTTCCGAAGGGTTTGCTTATCAATTTCTCCCTTTCTGTACTGCGCCCACTTGATGTCGTTTACCCTTTCATAGCTTTCAATAAAAGCTTCCACATCTTGAACGCCGTGCGAGGCCAATCGCATTTCGTGAAACAACTCGCCGAGAGTTTCTCGGCTATTCATTTTAAAATCCCAAAGCGTATGGTCGAGGTCGAAGAATACGTGTGTTATGTTGCGCATGGTTCAAAGGTCGCACATTACATTGGGTTCTCAGGAAAGAAGTGGTTGGGAAAACCCAAGAGATAAACTTGATCAGTTGAACGTGTAAACGCTGTGTACAACCAACGCAAGTACTCCAAGTCAATCTCATCCTCAGGCAACCAAGGATGTTCGATAAATACATGTTTCCATTGTCCACCTTGGGCTTTGTGACCGGTTACTGCATAACTAAACTTGACTTGTAGCGCATTCAAGAAAGGGTCATTCTTTACCCTCTCCATCCGCTTTGCTTTCGTAGGCTCATCTGCATAATCCGCTTGAACACCGAGATACAGTGCTTCAGATTTCTCCCGGTTCAGAGAAGGTCCATCTTCATCGAGTACATCCAGAATGATTTTGCTTTCAAATGGCTCTTCATCGGGGTAATCTGGCAATCGCAATGTCACATCTACAAAGGTCAATCCGTGAATGCTGAGCTCATTTCGAATCTGCAGAACTTCGACTACATCTCCATTGGCAAGGAATCCGGCCTTGTGGGAATCGGGCAACCAGAAATAATTGTTCTTGACAATCATAAGGTAATCACCAGACGCGATTCGATCTTCTTGCCAATGTACTCGTGATCGAATTTGTCGGTTGTACAAGTTTGCCCGCTTGTTGGAACGGGTGATGACCACCACATCGTCCACTCCATCATTATTGGCTTTGTTGAGGGCTTCTTCTATCATGTATCCATCGAATAAACGGTGGACTTCCTGATTCTCTTCAAGCTGAATCACCTTGGGGATATCCGATTGAACACTGCGTAAATAGGTGGCATTTCTGAGTACACCAGATTCTTCCGCTTGACGCATAACCTGTTTGAGTTCAGCCACAATAACATCCTTGCCATAGCCACGAAGAACGTTTGGATTGAGTGCTGGACTTTGATCATAATGAACAGGTGGAAGCTGAGCAACATCTCCAATAAACAGCAACTTGTTGCCCTTCCCCATGTCTACGAATCGCAGCAAATCCTCCAAGAGTGAACCTCCAGTCATTCTGCTATCCATGGATGAATCTGAGATCATGGAGGCCTCATCCACAACGAACAAAGTATTGGTTGCTCTATTGGGTCGAAGGACAAATGAGAGTCCAAATTCGGAACGTCGGGGAATATAAATGGCCTTGTGAATGGTAAATGCTCGAGTTTTGGCGTAGTGAGCCATCACTTTTGCAGCACGCCCAGTAGGTGCAAGTAACACCACTTTCAAATCCAAAGTGGGAAGTGAATGCACAAGCGTCCGTATCAAAGTGGTTTTCCCTGTTCCCGCATAGCCTTTGAGGATCATAACCTCATCTTTAACAGGGCTCGACAAATAACCAGACATTCTAACCAACGCCGAATCTTGGTCCGTCGTTAAGTCAAAGGGAAAGTTCTCCCTCAGTTTTGCCAATATTTCACTCGGTGGTGAATCCATTTATCAAGTGGGAAATTAAGTGTGAATGCTGGGTATTTCCAACTTTCTCCGTTGAAAAAAAATTGTAGTTTTGTCTGCGTCCGATAACCACTCTATTACCAGCATATGAACAAAAATGTAATGCTAGCAATTCGCGGGCTATTGTTGATCCTCGCCGTTTTCATCGGCTATCAAACATACCTCGTGATCATGGAGCCCATCGAATTCGAAAGAATCGAGAAGAAGAGAACAGGAGAAGTAAAAGCGATGTTGGAAGAACTTCGCGATGCTCAGAAGCTTTATGAAAAGCAATATGACGTGTACAATCCAAGTCTAAATGGATTGCTCGCATGGATTGATACCGGAAGGGTTGACATCAGACTGAGAAAGGATTCATCTTTCATGTACTACAGCAATGTATACCAAAAAGAGATGTCTAAGGATACGACCTTCTACCGCGTTATTGGTCAGAATACCGTAAAGCAAGAGCTTTATGGCACTGATAACTATGACCCATATAAACTTCGTTACGTTCCTTTCACAGATGATAAAGTTGAGTGGGAAATTGAAACCAACGAAATCAACCGTAATGCTGTGAAGTTGCCAACGGTACAAATCACAGCTAAGTTGTCAGATATCTATCACGACCTCATCGAGAAGGGGCTCTACACCAACTTCATTGACGAAGAAGAGGACCTCCACATCGGTGCGTTGTATGAGCCTACGCTGAGTGGTAACTGGAAGTAATCGAATTACGACTCGTGCAGAGTTTATCGATTCTGCATTAGAAAGTACCCCGGCTGAAGAAAGTTCATTGTCCATTTTCCATTCGGGGAATGGACTTTCTTTTTGTCTATACCACAAGGCTTCCGGGAAAATCCTCCTGCTTGTCGACTATGAACATGACGGAAGTTCCGATACAGGCATGGAGCTCCTACAACAGTTCAACGAAACCTTTGGAAAGTACATCCTCTCCTGGGAAACAGATACCTACACATGGGTTCCAAAGGAGCTTTTCAACGAAAAGGACGTTCCTTCTATCGCTCAGAAGATGCTCGGGAAAACCGACGTGCAATGGACAATCATTGACGAACTTGAGGCAGTATTAATTCACTCCACCATTCCTCCTGTCCTTGAACGAATGGCGGAATCTCTGCCTGCAGTTACAGCTTTACCCCGTCCAGCTTCTTCTGCCTTGGCACTTCACCGATTTTGGAAAACGAAACCCGGTGAGCACGTAAATATTCATGTACGTTCAGGGGCACTTGACATTTTGGCGTTCAGTAATGGCAAACTCATTCTACAGAACACCTACGAAACCGATTCAATCGAAGATCAATTGTACTTCTTGACATACGCTTACGAACAACTCAAGTTCAGTCCGGAAGAAGTTCCCTTGAAAGTATCTGGAGACATTGTTGAAGGAGACCGTCTGTGGAAGACGTATCAGAAATACATCAGAAATGTGGGTTGGCTTGGAAGTGTCTCCAACTTGAAACCTTCAGCGAGCATCCCAACGGCCGCAATTAATCAATACGCCTCACTCGTTCATTTAGCCGCATGCGAATAATCAGTGGAAGTCATAGAGGAAAGGTGATCATCGCACCTACCAAGTTACCGGTTCGCCCTACTACCGACTATGGAAAGGAAAGCCTATTCAACATTTTGATGAATTGGTACAACCTGACCGAAATCACCGTACTCGACTTATTCTCTGGCACGGGGAATTTAAGCTACGAGTTTTGCTCCCGCGGAGCCGAAAAGGTTACTGCCGTTGATATACACAGTGGATGTGTCCGCTTCATTGAGAAAACCGCAGAGTCGCTAGGCTATGACCAGTTGAGAGTACTCAAAGGAGATGCACTCAAGTTCGCAGAACGCGCGCTCGATAAGTACGATGTAATTGTTGCTGATCCACCGTACGATTGGGATGGCCATGAAAAGCTCATTCAAACTGTACTATCAAAAGGCCTGCTCAAAAAAGACGGTGTCTTCGTTCTAGAACACGGCCAGGATCATGACTTCTCTGATCACCCTGATGTACTCGACACTCGAAAGTATGGCAATGTGCACTTTGCCATTTTCGGTGAGGAATAATTCTATCTAGCCCTTTCTCACTTTTGAGATAAGAATTCCTTCAATGCACGGATAGCTCGCCCACGGTGACTGATGGCATTCTTCTCGTCTTGACTCATTTCGGCGAAACTCCTTTCTTCTCCTTCTGGAGCAAAGATCGGATCATATCCAAACCCCTTCTCTCCTTGACGAGATGAAAGAATCCTGCCCTTGACAATACCATCAAAGAATTGCTTTTGGCCTTCTGAGACCAAGCAAATAGAGGTACGAAACTGCGCTTGTCGATTTGTACTTCCCGATAATTCTTGGAGTACTTTATCCATATTGGCCTCCGCACTCTTCGCTTCACCCGCATAGCGCGCAGAGTAAACACCAGGCGCTCCGTCCAGAGCATCAATCTCCAAACCTGTGTCGTCCGCAAAACAGCTCATGCCAAATTTCTCGTACACGAAAACCGCCTTTTGCTCTGCATTGCCTTCGAGCGTACTCGAAGTCTCTTCCAACTCTTCCTCTTGCCCAAGGGTAGTTAAAGAGATGAGTTCAACACCTTCTGGCATCATGGATTGAACTTCCTTCAACTTATTTTCATTCTGAGTGGCGAAGACAATTTTCATACATGCAGATTTGAATGGGGTCACAAAATTACCACTCACCTATTGAATATGACCACTCACCGTAAACGATAATATAAGAATGTAGGGAACTGGGCACTTTTGAACCGTTGATTTAATAACTCAAACAAATCGCCATGAAAAAGTTGCAAGTCCTTATCGTTCTAAGTTTGATTTCACTTCAAGCCCTCGCTACTCAACCACCTTTCAAGAGTATGCCAGATATGCCACTGCCTGTACAAATGCTTCAGTGGGATTTGATGTCTTCAGATGAGCTGTTGATTGTGAACTACATCAACCCTTTGGAGGCAGATCTGTACTTCAAAGTAACCGGACCACAGGGTTATGTAATTCACGTACAAGACTTGAGCGATGTGAAGCGCAGCAACATCGGATTTCACTTTAAAGACCTTGCCGCTGGAGAGTATACTGTTCAGTTGGAGAGTGGAGACATTATTCTCGACACGAAGAAAATCGTTCTCGAATAAGTCAGATTGACCGTATATTGTAGAGGTGAAGAAGACCATACGACCAATACTCCTAAGAGCCCTTTCGGCATTTACACTGGCCTTCTTGTACCTCATCGGTTCTGGTCTCCTGTTCACTCGAAACGACGCTGGATTTAATGTCGATTTTGGAGCTTTCTACACGGACATCATCGCATTCTTCATCTTGATATACTTTCTACAAAGAATACGAATTAAGTATCCGGCCGATCGTAACTCACAGGGTCCGCTTGGTGTGTACGTGCAGCGTATGCTTCTCTTGCTTATCCCTGCACTAATTTTAATTCGACTAAGCATCGAAACCAAAGTAGCTATCGGATCTTGGTTCACCTATGTTAGCTTCTCGCAGATTGCAGCCAGTTCCACAGTGGCGATTGTGGTACTCTTCGTTTATGCTGGACTCGACATGGGTTACGAATTGATGGATAAGTGGAGAACTTCTGAAGCGGAAAAGGAAAAGCTTCATCGTTTGCACACACAAGCACAGCTAGAAAATCTGAAAGCACAGGTTAATCCGCACTTCCTTTTCAACAGCTTGAATACGCTATCCTCTTTGATTATTGAAGATGAAACGAGAGCTCGACAATTTGTTCGTCAGCTTTCTGCGGTATACCGCTACATTCTTGAAAACCGCGAAAAAGACACGGTACCTCTTGAAAATGAGAAGAAATTGTTCGAGTCATATGTCTACCTCTGCGAGACTCGGTTTGAAGAAAATATTCGAGTGCAGTCTAGCTGGCCAAGCGACTTGAACAAATGGCGTATACCTCCAATGACTTTGCAAATTTTGGTCGAAAACGCCATTAAGCACAACATCATTTCAAAGTCAAAGCCACTTGACCTGTGGCTCACCTTTCATCCAAATGGGGTGCTTGAAGTTGGGAATACCGATCAACCTAAAAAACAACTCGATAAAGGCACGGGCTTCGGGTTGTCCAATATCCGCGAACGCTTTGCACAGCTTTCAAATCAAAATATAGAAATTGATCAAAGTGAAGGTAACTTCGTGGTTACCTTACCACTCATTAAAGCATGATACGGGCACTCATCATAGAAGACGAACCACACGCACAGAGAGAGCTGATGCGTTTACTGGAGGATGCACCTTTTAAGATAGAAGTCTTAGGGGTCGCAGACAGTGTGGAAGATGGAGCCGAATTGATTCAATCCCATTCATCCGCTGAGCTCATCTTTATGGACATACAATTGTCTGATGGGTTGAGCTTCGACATTTTTGAGAAAGTGGAAATTACTACACCCGTAATCTTCACTACTGCGTTTGACGAATATGCGATTAGAGCCTTCAAAGTGAATAGCGTCGATTACCTTCTCAAACCGGTTGTGCCTGAAGACCTGAGCTCAGCCCTCCAGAAATTTGAGCAGAATAGAATGCCTCGCGTTCCTGTTGAAGCTATCATGAAAGCCTTTGCTCAGCCTGAGCAACCCATCTATAAATCGAGATGGATTGCAAAAGTGGGCGACAAGCTAAAGACCTATAGCACAGAAGAAGTCGCCTATTTCTATGCAGATGACGACTCGCTGTACCTTGTCCCAGCGCAAGGATCTCCGGTTATTATCGACGGGACTTTGAGTCAGTTAATGGAAAAACTCGACCCGAAGCGTTACTTCCAAATCAGTCGGAAGGTTATCGTAACCTATTCTTCCCTCGACCAAGTGGAGAAGTATGGGGCGTCGCAATTTTCCGTAGAACTCAAACCACAGTTTGAAGAGCGTGTTTTAGTAAGCAGAAGTAGAACGAAAGAATTTTTGGACTGGTTGAATCAATGAGATACATCGCCTACATAGCACTCTTTCTATTAGCCGCTTGTGCACCACCATTGATTGTACATGTGGATGACCTTCCAGATAATACACCGCTGAACGAACCGGTATACATTACCGGAAACTTCAACCACTGGCAGCCGGGAGACCCGATGTATCAAATCAACCGCGATTCTGAGGGCGGTGGTTATGTGGAGATACCCCGAGGGATAGGCCATCTTGAGTTTAAGTTCACCCGAGGAAGCTGGAGTAGCGAAGAAGTAGACAGCTGTGGAAATGTCATTCCAAACCGATACTTCAACGACTTGTCGGTACAAAACATCCATGTCGAAATTGACCAATGGATAGACATGCCTGAAGTGTTCTGTGATGGCTTGGAGTTGTTGATTTACGTTCCGCCAAAAACGCCATTCCCTGCCGAAGTGTACGTTACGGGTGACTTTAACGATTGGGATCCATCTAGGTCTCAATTCCGAGCACAGTTCGTTCGCGAGGGTCTGTATCGTATCGAATTGCCGGCGAGTTACGCTGGAAGTGCGTTCAAAATAACTAGGGGAACGTTTACCGCTGTGGAAGTAGGTTCCGATGGACGCGACATTGAAAACCGCTTTCTGACCAGCAACAGAGAGCAGACCGTTACCGTAGACTTATGGAAGGACATCTGCTTGCAAGAGCATCCTTACCGTTACATCGTCCTTACCCACATACCGAACAATACACCTGAATCCAGCCAGCTCTACTTTGCCTCCAACACCAACGGATGGAACCCTAGTGATGAGTTCTCAAAGTTTAGATTGATGCCCAACGGCGATTACATCATTCAAATTCAAAACTCGCCTTCAGATATAGAGTTTAAGGTGACGCGTGGGTTTGGATGGCAGACGGTTGAAGTGGGCCCAAATGGAGGCGAAATCAGTAACCGCCGACTAAAATTTGGTGTTCAAGACACCGTCAGAATTGAAGTAGATAATTGGAAAGATTTGTCGAATTAGGTCAAATCTCTCTCCGCTCTTCGAATCGCCCATTCATCCTTGTAATCAATCCAAGATTGCCCCCCAATCTTACGAGCAACATTGTCGAATTGACGCATGACGGTAACGTTGTAAAGACCTTGTAGTTTTCTAGCCAAGGAGCCATCAAGCGCTCTTAATGACAGTGAGAAACTACCCGATAAATACTTCATGTAGTGCCACATTCCCGAAGGCATGAACAGCGTATCGCCATGTCCGAGGTCTGCCGAATAGCCTTTTACCTGACGAAGAGCCGGCCATTTTTCGAAATCGGGATTATCCATATCGATGTCCTCAATATTGTGAACGCCAAACGGAATGCGGTACAAGAAGCGCTTGTATTTATGATCGAAGAGCAGGGCCTTCTTCTTCCCCACAAAGTTGGTGTGGAAAACGTGACTCATATCGATGTCGTAGTGCAGAAAGACATTAGACCCTTCTCCACCGAAAAACATCATCGGAAACTGCTTCAAAACGCGCGGAGCCCAGCGCGGCACTTGAAAGTCATCGCATAGCTCAGGAATATGCTTGAAGATATTATAGAGGAAGATGCGTAATTCCGTGGGGCCGCTTTCCAAGAGATCGATGTACTCCGACATCTTCATCTCCGCAATAGGCTCATTTACCTTCTTCGAGTAATCCACTTTGGAATTATCATAGAGAGGAACGGTGTGGTTGCCGGCAACTTTTCGGATAAAGTCCATATCCCATTTATCAAGTGCCGGCCATCCTTTGGCAAAGTCCTCCAGCACAACAGGCTTCCGAGGTTTGATGTAGTTTTCTTCGAATTCCTGCTTGGACAAGCCCTTCACTCTTGGAATTGGCTCTAGATCAAATCCCATATGATTCATTTGTGATTTCCTGTTACCTTGAGCGCGAATTACACTACTATGAAGATACAGCAAATTCCATATTTCCTCGGTCCACTTCTCTTCATCCTCTCATTGGCCATTCCATTTGATGGATTTGCAATGGAAGAGAAAGCGATGATTGGTATCCTACTTTGGATGCTCACCTGGTGGATTACAGAAATTGTCAACTTGGCGGTAACCGCTCTTCTCCCGATGCTATTGATGCCTTTGATGGGCATCCTCTCGATTGGCGAAGTGACCGCGAAATATGGAGATAAGCTCATCTTTCTCTTTTTTGGAGGCTTCGTACTTGCTTTGGCTATTGAGAAATGGAATTTACACCGAAGAATCGCGATCCTGATTATTCGCAAGGTTGGAGCCACCCCAAAACGTGTTCTGCTGGGATTCATGCTAGCCACCGCCTTTATAAGCGCATGGATATCCAATACAGCCACTACAGTGATGATGCTTCCGATGGCACTCAGTGTCCTTCAACTCCTCAAGAAAGCTGGATTTGAAAGTAGAAAGCTCGATGTAGCGGTGCTTCTTGGCGTAGCTTGGGCGGCGAACATAGGAGGTATGTCAACTTTGATAGGAACTCCACCAAATGCTGTTTTTGTTGGCTTCTATGGTGAACGTTTCGGGGAATCTATTGGCTTTCAGGAATGGATGCAAATTGGACTTCCAGTAGCTGCTGCGCTATTCATCGCTGCCTTTCTTGTTCTCAGCTTATTACTCAGGAAGACAAAATCTGATATCGATTCTATCAAAAGCTACTTCAATGAAGAATATCAAAGACTTGGAAAGCTGAAAGGTGCTGAGTTTCGTGTGGCCGTTGTCTTTGCAAGTACGGCCCTACTCTGGATTCTTCGTAAACAGATTATCGATATCACTGGTCTTACAGGATTATCTGATACCTCTATTGCCATTTTATCCGCTGTGAGCTTGTTTGTTATTCCAGGTGTAAAGTCCGAACCACTTTTGGTTTGGAAAGACACCCGCAAACTGGCTTGGGGAATTCTATTGTTGTTTGGAGGTGGACTAGCCCTTGCCTCAGGCATGATTGAATCGGGACTATTGGACCGACTCGCCACGAGCTTCCAAGGAGACATTTCCTTCACTCTCCTCGGCTGGATCTTCATCATGGCCGTCTTGGGAATCTGGGCTACCGAGGTAATGAGCAATATGGCCTTGGTTACGGCTATGATGCCTGTGGTTGCCGCTATAGCAGCTGCAGCGGATCAGAACTTTATCTTGTTTGCCATTCCACTTACTCTTGGATCGAGCTGTGCATTTATGTTGCCAATGGCCACCCCTCCCAATGCCATTGTGTTCAGCAGTGGGAAGTTGAAGATTGTAGATATGGCAAAACGAGGTGTGCTAATGAATGTCATCGCGACCTTGCTGATTACCCTTCTATCGTATGCGTTAGGTTCTCTCCTACTCTAAACTGGAGCGATAACATGATGCTTCTCCTCGATGAGCTTCTTAGGAATTGAAGCAAGGATGGAGGCAATCATCTTTTCAATCACACCAATCTTGAGTTGTGTCCGGCTGTAAACTACGCTTACCTCACGCGTCGGTCGAGGTTCTGCGATTGGCTTAACAAGGGTTTGGAGTTCTTCGGATAAATCGAGTGCAGTGAGGTATGGAAGCAAGGTCATTCCGTATCCCTGACGAGCAAGTCGAATAAGCGTTTCAAAGTTTCCACTTTCCAGTCGTAAAGCTTTCTCCTCTCTTTCATCCGATTGATCGCAAAGATTGAGCACACTATTTCTGAAGCAGTGGCCTTCATTCAAAAGCAAAAGATCATTGATTTTAAGCTCCGAGTTCGTAATGAAACTCTCCTTACCCAATCGGTGATTCTCAGGAATGAATGCCATGAAAGGCTCGTAGTACATCGGGCGCTCGATGATACCTCGTTCATCTAGTGGAGTCGCCAATATGCCTGCATCCAGTTGGTCCTTTCTCAGTCTGTCAATAATGACTTCCGTTTGTAATTCTTCAACTACGAACTTAACACCCGGAAGCGCTGATCTGAGTTTTGGCAATATTCTGTGAAGCAAGGCTGGTGCTATGGTAGGAATGATTCCTAGATAGAATTCACCTTCGAAATTGCCCATGGCCTCTTGGGTAATCTGATCGATTCGACCCATTTCGTGAAGAACGATACGCGCTTGCTCAATGATTCGCTTTCCTATTTCGGTAGGAGTAACAGGTTGTTTGGAACGATCGAAAATCAATACGCCAAGCTCCTCTTCTAACTTGTGAACCTGCATACTCAAGGTAGGCTGGGTAACGTGACAAGCTTCTGCGGCTCTCGCAAAGTGTCGATGATTGTCCAACTCTACGATGTAGTGCAATTGTACGGTAGTCATTCTTCCAGTTTCAATGGTTGTCTATCAATATCTCAAAGTTATTGATAACCTCAATGATATCCTATTTAAACCAGCGGAAAGGAAGGGGAAGTCTATTGTACTTCAGGAAAGAATAGTTTCGATGAACAGCGCCGAATCCCTTGTAGAATCTTTCAAGTCCAGGCTCATTGCTTCCTTCAAAATCGAAGAGTATAACGTGACCACTTGCCATAACGAGGTATTCATTGATGAGATGAGCCATTGCTCCATGCTCCCTTCCGTAATCGTCCATAGCAGAGAAAAGCAAAGTTGCTCTTCCCTTGTACTCTACTACAAAAATTCCGGCCACAGGCGAATTGCGCTCATCATGAAGGGTCCAAAGTACTGCTCTACGCTTGTGGAGAAGCACATGCATTAAATGGCGCATCACCCGAAAGAAGTCATCATCCACTTTGTACTTCTTGCCTTGATTTTCTTGAAACAGTCGAATCAACACATCTGGAGGATCATGCTCAAACACAGTGAACTTGTGCTTCTTCGCTTTCTTGATATTGCGTTTCGTATTCTTCGAGAAATTCTCGTAGAGATTCTCATAGCTTCCGGAAATCGGAAGTACCAGATTTACCTTTTCTGAATCGCTCCAATGTTTCGGAAGACGTTCCGACGGATTGGTGTGATTCAAGTAGACCTCACAGTACCGATACTTTGAAGTAAGAACCTCTAGAAAAGAGTAGACTAGTTGAGCATCATCCGCTCCTTGGCCACTAATGCCCTGTTGCTGTACTCCAAACGGGCGGTAAACGTAGGTTTGTCTCCATTTCTTCCCATGTACCACCGGCATCACTGCAAGATAATCGCCAAATACAAGTCCATCCCAATCGTCTCCTAGCGTATCGAGGTACCAAGAAGTATTGTAGATAAGCGGCTCTGGATCGGAGTGTACACAGGCATCCCATTTGTCAACATCGAGGTCGCCGGCTGAAATGTAGCGCACCTGATTCATGCCTTAGCGTGATTGATAATTCTCTTCAGAATGGCGTTCCATCCTTCCCATTCGGGTTCAGACTCTGAGAAAATTCGATTATGCCAAACGGTAATGAGTTCTCCATTGACAGCCTTCACTTGGTCTATGAGTGGAGCGATATGTTCCCACGCATCTGCAGCACTCACATTCTGGTAATAAATGAGTGTTCCATCCATCATAACGAATGGGTGCATTTTCAAGGGGAGCGTTGTTTCCATCTCAAGGTCATAGAACTTGAATGGTGTGCATGTTCCGGCACGAAATCCAAGTTCACTAGCATAGCCCATGGTGTAGTCGTCGGTTATCCCCAAATCAACTAGCTGACGAAACGTACCGGGCATCTTTAGTTTGAGGAAATGTTGTCGCGATTCTCGCACTGGAGAGCGAAGCGCTTCTTCCAAGCCTCGAATTTCTTTCTCTAGACGTCTTTGCCCTTGGTGACTCCCGTAACTAGGGTGAATACCCACATCAAAGAAGTCGTTGAACGCACGAACCGATTCATGCAATCTTCGGCTATACATGGGCAGGTTTCTATCAAATTCTCCAAACTCGCTAAAGAGAATAAAGTATTTCGCTGTAAGCCCGTGCTCCAAAAAGAGCTCCCTTTGAAATTCGAATGTATCGTAGGGATCTTTTTTAATTCCGATTAAGGAGCGGAAGCGATTGAAGGCATTCAAGAAGTTGAATTGGTAGAAATCCTTAGCAAATCCGCCCAACGTTCTAAATCCTCCCTTGCCTTTGTAAGCATAGAGATTATCAACATCAATAGTAGGGATGTATTTATAAGCTCTATCGCCAAAATCCCAACGGGTATCAGCTTCAAGCAATATCGATTTCAGTTGAAGCGCCCAATGGTCGACCACGGGTACTTGTAAAAAATCATGCTTGAAGGCGAGGCTTTCTTCAGCAGGGAAGCGATCGTGCGCATCACTGATGTGCGGCAGGTACTCCTCGTATCTTGAAACTAAATAGAAGGAGGCGGCAAATACGTCAAATGGCATTGCGCTCTGTCCACCTGTTGAGAAGAAGTAAGGAACTTCATTCTCTCCTCGTTGCACTGATATTTCTTGCTCATAGATGTCTTTTTCATAGAGCAACTCAACGTTATAGATTGAAGGAACTCCTTCGATCTGCTTGCGACCATAGATTAATCTCGGTCCTTCATACTGTTCGAACTTATTCCAGTCGTCGGTGATGCGCACCTCTTCAGCAAGCAACAGCTCACGGAGGATTAATTCCACCGCATAGTGGACTCTTGGAGTTAGTCGATCAACATATACGCGCATAGTGCGAAGATGCTAAAATCAGAAAGAGAATTGACGCAGAGCCTCGTAAAATAATCGTGTGAGTTCGATGTCGGCTTTTTGCTCACTCTTCTTCAATGCCGGGAAAGAGCGGAGAAAACCTCCGCGTAAATCGTCCGAAAGAAACAAGTGTTGTTGATGAATGGCTATCCATCGCTGCCATTCTTTTTTGGTGGAAGGCGGATTCTTTTTCCACGCAATGAGGAGCTTACTCTCGCCTTCTTTCGGAGTATCGGCATTGCGGGCGAGAAACGACTCTGCTTCCATGATGGCACGCTTATGCGCTACTTCATCGATGCGAGATACGTAGGCATTGAAGAATAGGCGCTTATTGAGCTCTGCCATTCTTAAGCTCCAGACACCGTTGGGTCGTTCGTGAAGTTCTCGATCCGATGCTATCATGAGAAATAACTCAGTATGGAAGAAACCATAATCTCCGCACTACGGCCGTCTCCATATAAACTCGGGTACTCCGTAGGAGGTCGATGAATAAAGCTTCTCGATTTGGATGCCAAAGCGCTAGAATCATCATCCACTAAGGTTGCACATCCAATATCTACCATCTCCATCCATTCTGTTTCAGCTCTTGGAATCACAACGGGTTTTTGGAGAAAATAAGCTTCCTTCTGAAGTCCTCCTGAATCGGTAATCACCAAAGAAGAATGCTTCACGAGTTTCATAAGTGACTTATAGGCCAAAGGTGATCGTAGATCACACCCGGCATCGATCAACATCTGCTCTTGAAGCTTTGTCATTGCCTTTGCAGTTCGAGGATGAACAGGGAATACTACTGGAGTTTCCTTGGACAGAGACGCAACTCCCTCTAAAATTCTACTCAGTCTTTCGGGATTGTCCGTATTGAAATCCCTGTGCAGAGTGAATACGGCATATACTGAATCAGGACGCTCTACTTTAACAGACAAATCATTACTAGCCCAATTTGCCACATCTAGCATCACATCACCAGTATTCAACACGTACGACTCCGATTTCCCTTTATCTGAAATTCTGCGTCCAATCCCTTCTTCATGGAGTAGGTCAACCGCTCTCTGTGTTGGGCAAAAAAGCCACTTTGATAAGTGATCAACTGCCTTTCTATTGATTTCCTCTGGCATACGCATGTTGAAAGATCGCAGTCCCGCTTCAACATGGGCGATAGGAATGTTCAGCTTGGCGGCTACTATTCCTCCAGCAAGTGTAGTATTGGTATCTCCATATACGACAAGAGCATCCGGTTTTTCAGCCAATAGCACCTTCTCTAATGCAACTAAAATATTGGCCGTTTGCTCGCTATGCGTACCAGAACCAACTTCTAGATGATACTTGGGCGGGGTAATCTCTAATTCATCAAAGAATACATCCGACATGGAGCTGTCGTAGTGTTGTCCGCTATGAATAAGAATTTCTTCCACTTCTCCTGAATGCTGGCGAAGAACTCTTGAAATTGCAGATGCCTTAATAAACTGCGGTCGTGCACCGACCAAATTAGCCACCTTGAGTTTGCTCATTTAATACTCTACTTACAACGTATCTCTGGATACAATCCAGCCTTCATCCGCAAAGCTAACATAATCGTTCGGGGTGAGAATGAGATGATCGAGAACGAATATGTCCATCAGCTTACCTGCCTCTGAAATTTTCCGTGTGAGCTTCATATCGGCAGAACTCGGCTCTAAGTTTCCGCTAGGGTGGTTGTGACCTAGGATTACTCCTGTGGCGTGCCATTGCAAAGCCTTTCTGAAGAGTATCCTGATATCTGTGACAGTTCCGGTCATTCCTCCCTGAGAAAGCTTCTCTCGGGCTATGACGCGATTGGCATTGCTTAGATAGAGCACCCAGAACTCTTCATGTCTTAGGTCTGCTAGTACGGGTAAGAACTGTTCGTAGGCGTTTGCGGAGTTCTTGATATTTGAAACTTGCCGGGACAAATCGAGAGGGAAGCGACGTCCCAACTCGAAAGTCGCGAGCATGCGAATGGCTTTTGCCTCACCGATTCCCTTCACTCGTAGATAGTCTTCAACTTGCCAACGCGCCAGAGCGTTCAAGCCACCAGAAATAGTGAGAAGCTCGCGCGCCAATGCTATGGCTGATTTTGATTTGGAACCCGAACCTATCAAGATGGCCAGAAGTTCAGTGTCTGCTAGAATGGACCGCCCCAGTTGAAGCATTCGCTCTCGCGGACGTTCATCTGCTTGGAGCTTTTGGATACTTACGTTCTCTTCTTCTTTCATATCACCCTTTTCTCAAAGGTGAAGAACATGTAAGTAATTAGTCGTGAGGTAAACGTATACATACGGATATAAAAAAAACCCCGACCATAGGCCGGGGTTCTTCAATTCCGTTCAGTGAGGCTTACAAAGCGTTCACGTGCTTGGTTAGGCTCGACTTCAAGTTCGATGCTTTGTTCTTGTGGATGATGTTGCGCTTAGCCAACTTGTCAATCATAGCGATAACAGATGGAAGCTTCGCAGAAGCATCAGTTTTGTCGGTATTCGCACGAAGACGACGAATCGCGTTGCGAGTTGTCTTGTGGTAGTACGCGTTGTGTACACGACGTTTTGCCGTTTGACGTACACGCTTTAAAGCAGACTTGTGATTAGCCATAATTAAAATTCCTTCAGTTTTTTAAAAACTTTGTGACCCGTACGGGATTCGAACCCGTGATCTTCGCCGTGAAAGGGCGATGTCCTGGACCGCTAGACGAACGGGCCAAAATGTTAAAGAACACTTCGTTTGTGTCGTTTGCGGGTGCAAAGGTAACATCGTTTTTCAATCCCGCAACACCTTTGCAAATATTTTTTCGTCCTATTTCGGGGTGTTTTGTGCTTTAAACTTGAAACCCAGCTTCTTGGACGTACTATTTTTTAAGTCGCTACTTATAGATTGAATTTGCTGAACCGTAACCGCCCGTTGTGAATTGAAGTCCGGCGTGGTCAAATCGAAGTCCAGTGCGTACACAATTGCCATCTCAACAATCTGTCGGATTTTATCTGCTTCGAGTAAATCCCCTGCAACATTATTGAACTGATATCCGAATTGACGTTTCCCTTCTACGAAGAAATGGTCATCTCGATTCACGAATATCCTTCCGATGAGAAGCCCCATATCTCCAAGGCGATTGTACTTAAGGCTATCCGTTAGGAAATTAAACATGTTGATCATGCCAAAGTAGGCTCGCATGTTATCTTCTCTAACGTAGCTGTTCTTCCAAATTCCGTGAGTCTTCTCGAAGGTGAACACGTTAGTGTGCATTTGGAAGATGATAACATCACCACTGAAACGTATTTCCGCTTCATACTCTCCCCTATCCTTGAAGTCGACAACCACGGATGCGTCGATGTTGCAAATGTTCTGATTGAGTTCGTCCGCTATCTGTTTAAGTTGCTCCTTGAACTCACGGAAAACATCGGCCGTTTTACGAAAAACGAGCTGCTTAGTACTGGACTTAGTACTAAGCAGCTCGAGTATTTGTGGATTACAAGATGGAGTGGTCATGTATCAATACGCTTTAGCGAATAGCACCCTACGCTTTGAAGGGGCTCCACTAAAGATACATTTTCCTTCCTCTTCTTCACCTTCCAAAGGAATACAACGAATCGTTGCCTTGGTGGCATCCTTGATTTTATCTTCTGTTTCAGGTGTACCGTCCCAATGCGCACTAACGAATCCACCTTCTCCTTCAATTCTCGCAACAAAGTCGTCCCAAGTGTCAACCTCAACGGTATTCTCATCTCTGAACGCGAGAGCCTTGTTATAGAGGTTGTCTTGAATCTCAGTCATAAGACCTTCCACTTTAGAAACTACGTCGCCTACTGCAACATATTCTTTAGTCAAAGTATCTCTCCGAGCAAGTTCAACGGTTCCCTTCTCCAAATCCTTAGGGCCGATAGCTAAGCGGACAGGAACTCCTTTGAGTTCGTACTCATTGAACTTCCATCCTGGCTTGTATGTGTCTCTATCGTCGTATTTAACCGAAACCCCTTTAGCTTGAAGGTCGGCCTTGAGCTTATTCGCTACCTCACTGATCTCAGCAAGCTGCTCTTCTCCTTTATAAATAGGAACAATCACAACTTGAATTGGAGCTAAGTTCGGTGGCAATACCAATCCGTTATCATCGGAATGCGTCATCACCAGGGCTCCCATCAAGCGTGTTGAAACTCCCCAGCTAGTCGCCCAAACATGCTCAAGCTTACCGCTCTTATCTTGAAAAGTTACATCGAATGCCTTCGCAAAGTTCTGACCTAAGAAGTGACTCGTGCCGGCTTGAAGCGCTTTACCATCCTGCATCATTGCCTCGATACAATAGGTTTCCAATGCTCCTGCAAAACGCTCATTCGCACTTTTAACCCCACGAATCACTGGAATAGCCATGAACTTCTCTGCGAAGTCGGCATAGAGATCAAGAATCAATTCTGCCTCTTCAATGGCTTCTTCCTTCGTGGCGTGAGCGGTATGCCCTTCTTGCCAAAGGAATTCGGCGGTTCTCAAGAATAAGCGAGTTCTCATCTCCCAACGGACAACGTTTGCCCACTGATTGATCTTCAATGGCAAATTGCGATAGCTCTGAATCCAGTTCTTGAAAGTATCCCAAATGATGGTTTCAGAAGTAGGACGTACGATCAACTCTTCTTCAAGTTTGGCATCCTCATCTACTATTACTCCTTTACCATTCGGGTCGTTCTTCAATCTGTAGTGAGTTACAACCGCACACTCTTTGGCAAATCCCTCTACGTGGTCTGCTTCTCTACTCAAGTGCGACTTAGGAATGAATAGCGGGAAGTAAGCGTTCTCGTGACCTGTTTCCTTGAATCTTTTATCGAGCTCACCTTGAATTTTCTCCCAGATGGCATAACCATATGGCTTGATCACCATTGATCCACGAACCGCTGAATTCTCAGCTAAATCAGCCTTAATGACCAATTCGTTGTACCATTTTGCGTAATCTTGAGCCCTTGAAGTTAATCCCTTCGCCATGCTTCTTCCTTTGGTATGAATTTTGTAACTTTTAAAGTGCGAAGTTATGAAACAAAAAGCATCAATAGTCATGAAAACTAGAGTAGCACATCCGATAATTTATACGATCACCGCCCTCCTCGGCGTAACCCTCTCCAGTTGCTCTAGCTCCAATGATATCGTTTCGAATTACTATGACGATGGAATCTATTATGATTCAGAATACGGTGGGAGCTTGATGGCCGAAGACCTCGGTCTTCTGGATGAGGAAACTACCTCCAGCAATTCATCAACATCTTCGCAAGACTACGACTACTACGATCCTTCGATTGTCAATAACGACCTTCGCAACAATAGAAATAACGGCCAGTTCTTCAATAACAATCCAAACGTGAACATCTACTTTGGATATGGGTTTGGTCGAAGCAACTTTGGATTCAATCCTTACTACGACCCTTACTGGGGATATGGCTGGAATGATCCATTCTTCAACCCTTACGGAATTGGTTATGGCTATGGATACGGCTGGGGCTATGGTCCAAGCTGGGGATGGGGTTCGCCATACGGTTTTTACGACCCTTGGAATCCATGGAACAGATGGAATCGATGGAGATACAACAACGGCCCTTACGGCTCTCCTTATGGATATTGCCCTTCTTATTACGGTGGAGGCAATGGCTGGGGAAATGGAGGTTCTGTTGGACAACCAGTTGCCGGTACGGGAGGACGTACTTTCTACGGACCTACTCCTAACCGATTCAATGTCCCTAGCGGTGGAAGAACTGTAGGTGGTAGCGGAAAACGCAATCTTCCTTCTTCAACTTCTGGAGTGGCTACAAACGACCGCCCGACGGTAGACCGCACTAGAACAGCGAGCCGACTGCGTACATTATCACCTGAATTCGACCAACCTGTACAAACTGGCGGAATTGCGACACGAGGAAACACAGTAGGTCGCGGCGGAGCTACTCCTAGCGAAAGAGTGGTGGCTAGAAGAGCAGGTGAGTCAACTCCTGCACACAGACCCGCGCAGCAAGAGCGTTACACTCGCCCTGTCCGAATGACAGAACCAAGCGTTGTAAGCAGAGGTGAAGCAGAACCTGTTCGCCGTCCTTCAAATAATACGCGTGAGTGGAATCAGCCAACCCGTACTGTTGAGAGAGAAAGAGAGACTACTCCTAGCAGAGGGTCATGGTGGAATGAGAACACCTCTCCTTCACGTGAGCGTACTGCACCTGCAAGTCGTCCGAGCCGCAACTATGAACCTGCGTCCAGATCACAACCAAGTCGTAACGTTCAACCACAGCGCAGTCGAACTACGCCTTCGATAAACCGAGAGCCAGAGCAACGTTCACGTAACGTGACTCCATCTCGCCGCGAATCGTCACCATCCAGAAATGTTAGCCCTTCACGCAGTAGAGGAGGCAACTCTTCTGGGAATTCATCGCGAAGCAGCAACGTTGTTCGCCGCAGATAAAAACACGAAATAATCTTCAAAAACTAATGCCATGCGAAAGTTCGCACTAGCTATACTCATGCCCATTCTGCTCTTGTCCTTTACGGCAACAGCCCAAGATTACAGCGATGTAATTCGCATCTCCAGACCAGATGATCTTGGAAGTGCTCGATTCATCAGCATGGGTGGAGCGTTCTCAGCACTCGGCAATGACATAGGGGCCATTAGCATGAACCCGGCAGGCCTAGCAGTGTATCGCCACAGCGAAATCACTTTCTCTACGTATTATCGAGCCACTACTACGAATACAAATTACGAGGGATTCCAAGGTAGTGATTACGACGGTCAGCTCCGATTCTCCCAGTTAGGCTTGGTTTCACACAAGAACATAAGCAACACCTCACACTTCAACTTCGGACTCAGATACCACCGCACCAACGATTATGGTTTCAAACACATTGCCGAAGGTTCGAATATCAACTCATCTGTAGTTGATCAATGGTTGATTCTCGCCAACTTCTACGCACCAAATGGAGAAAGCTTAGCAGATGCCGGCCTACTCTATGAAGACATGGCCAACGATGTAGGCTTGATTGGGTACAACAATGGACAATGGAATCAATACGCAGGTGGTGCCCAGGTTACTCAGAGACAAGCTTATGAATCGAGCGGTGGAAAGGGCATTCTGGGTATCGACTTTGCCGTGCAAACAGACGACACTTGGAACATCGGTGGCTCCATCGAAATACCCACCTTATCGTACAGTACTGAGGAAGTTTACTCTGAGTCGAACTACGACGCCTCTAGCTCATATGACGGGCTCACTTGGACAAATAGATACAGTCTTACCGGTATTGGATTTCAACTGAAATTTGGTGCCATCTTCACAGATAAAGAAATCGGAAGGATATCAGCCTACGTGCACACGCCTACTTGGTGGAATCTCGTGCAAGAAGGAAGCTCAACCTTGGTTGGTAACTATGCCAACTCAGGTGGTTCAACAACAAGTGAACAACCATTCAATGCATTTAATTGGCAAATGACCACTCCTGCTAAATTCGGAGTGGGATATGCCTACGTCTTTGAAAAGAATGGACTACTCTCTGTCGATTATGCATTTCAATCTATGCCTTTCGCAAGCGTTCGCTCTAGTGAATTCCCAGGCTCACTCGACTTTATCAATGAAGACATCGCCGACTTTGTAAAACCGTGGCACGACATCAGAATTGGCGGCGAGATGAGATTCGACCAACTCTTTATTAGAGGAGGGTATCACATTACTACGTCACCATTCACCGATGATAATCAACTGGCGAGTCAGTATTCTGGCGGTGTTGGTTTCAAAGACAATAGATGGGGAATTGATTTAGCCTATTCATTGAGAACTAGAAACAACGAATTCTACTTCTATGCCCCTGAGCTAGTGAACGCTGTAAGTAGATCAGAGTACGGACACTTCATTGTTACTACTCTTTATTTCCGCATATAAATTTCGCGAGCGTTCATAAAAACCTCAGAATCTCTTAATTTGGCTCTTGTCATATTGACAAGATGCTACGATATCTACTAACCTTTGGTGTACTCTTGCTCACCCCTCTCTCTACATTGGGGCAGGTTAGCTCGTATTCTGACATTGATAGAAAACTAGATTCTATTAGTACATCAATTCAAGATTGCACAGCCACCAACGAGATTTTCGAGCTGTATTATAAGAATGTCTTCTCATTCGGATCTCGGGATCCAGCAAGAGCAATTGAGGTTGCCGCTGAACTGTTGGAGTTTGCAGAACTCAAGAACAATGAAAAGGCCGTTGCGGATATGTACAATCATATCGGCAACATCTATCGCGGCAATGGACTTGACGAAAACGCGATTGAAAACCATCTCATTGCTACAGAAATCTTTGGAGAGCTAAATGAGACGGGATCATATGTATACGGACTCATCAATATTGGCAACATCTTTTTCGACATCGAATACTATGAAGATGCTGAAGAATATTACAAAAAGGCTATTTCTGTTGAATCAGACGAGTTTGATTTGAGGGCGGCACATGCGGTTGCTTACAATAATCTAGGCCTCGTTGAAGAGGAACGGGGCAATAAATCCACGGCAAAAAGCTACTACGTAACTGCCCTCAGTTTGAGGAAGGATTTTGGCGAAGAGGAACTTATCATACACTCCTATCAACAATTTGGCGCGCTTCACTCTTACTTTGAAGAATACGACAGTTCGCTTACCTATTACTTAGAAGCCTTGAATAGAACTCATCACCTTATAGATGATGAGATTATCGTGATGGAGCGATTCTGGAACCTCTATCAACTTACTGCTGAAAGTTACTTTGAACTTGGTGAGTACCCCAAGGCTATGGCCTATTTGGATTCTGCCATGACCATTGCAACAACGATTGGCTTTACCAATTATGAAGCTCAAACTTGCATTTTAGCCTCAAAGCTTTTCGATGAGCTGGGAAATGAAGAGATGGCTTACATGAAGGCCCAAGAAGCTTATGAAGTATCCAACACTTATGAACTCTGGGCTATAAAGTCTGATGTTCTCGAGTTGCTCATTGAATACGATCTCAAACAGTCGGACTATCAATCTGCATTTGGAAGACAGGAGGAACTGATAGAGCTACACGACTTCTTAGAGGGAGAAGCATCTAATATTGAGATTGCCAGTAAACGATATGAGCTCGAGCTTCAAGAACTCATGCGTCAGGCAGAGGACAATGATCAGATTCGAGCGCTCCAGGAGGAGGCGCTTATGAAGAATCGACAAATCAACACTGTTCTCTATATTTTCCTTTTTTCATTCACAGTGTTCTTGGTCATTCTTGGATACCTTCTTGCTCAGGCCAGAAAGAAGAGAATGCAAGCGGCTGCAGACAATCGACTCATCATTGAACAGAAAACAGAAATTGAATTAACCAACCAACAACTGAAACGCACAAATGAGCTGTTAGAAGAATCCCTAAAAGAGAAATCCACGTTCATGAGTAAGATGAGTCACGAAATTAGAACTCCGATGAATGCCATTGGTGGACTAACTGAAGTGCTCCTTCAACATAACCTCAGCGCAGATCAAGAACAGCTTGTTCGAAACATCAACCACAGCTCCATGCGTCTAACCGCTCTCGTTGACGACATTCTCGACTATTCACGACTTGAAGCAGGTCGTGTTGAATTGTCACCAGAAAATTTCAACCTTCACGAACTCGTGGAGGACATCGCTGCGCTCAATAGAAAAAGAGCTCAACTCAATAGCAGCATTGTGCACCTGCGCATCGCGACATCGCTGCCAAAAACGCTATATGGTGATGCAAGTAAGCTCCAGCAGATTCTCAACAACTTAGTATCTAATGCGGTCAAATTCACCGAGCAAGGCCATGTTCAAATACGTGTTCACGAGGATGAAAAAAGTCCGAAAGGCTACCGGGTAAATTTTGAAATTGAAGATTCAGGAATTGGCATATCGGAAGAAGCACTTCCAAACATTTTTGATGAATTTCACCAAGGAAACAACGATATCCACTCGCGATTTGGTGGTACGGGTTTAGGCCTGGCGATTTGTAAACAACTGGTTGAACTCATGGGAGGATCTATATCAGTTCAGAGTAAGATGGGAAAAGGCTCAACCTTCGCTTTTTCCGTTCCATTGGAGAATGCAAAAGAAGAAGTAAAACGCGAGCAAAAAGAACTCACCAGTTTAGATGGGCGACGGTTACTTTTGGTTGAAGATGACAAGATGAACCAGTTCGTCGCGCAGCGAATTCTTAGACCCTCAAATATTGAAGTGGTTATTGCCAACGACGGCACTGAGGCAATCGAACTCTGTAAAAGAGAATCCTTCGATATTATATTGATGGACATTCAAATGCCTGTTATGAATGGCTTCGACTCTACGAAAGAGATTCGAAAAATGCGACAGTACAAAGAGATTCCGATTGTCGCGCTCACCGCTGATGTTCAAGGTGAAACCAAGGAAAAGGCTTTGAAAACTGGCATGAACGATGTGCTCACCAAGCCATTCCAAGGCGCAGAACTGATCGAAAAGATCTCTGAACTTATCCAGCCTGCCCAAGTTTAAGTAGGTATTGAGATTTAAGTATCTTCAACGTTCTCAACTTATATGACTATGAAACGACAATTACTCGTCCTGTCGTCTTTGTTAGTGGCAATGACCACTTCGGCTCAAGACGACTGGTATCTGTCCTCACAAAACTTATCGGGTATATCAGCAAGAAACATCGGCCCTGCAACAACTTCTGGTCGAATTGCAGACCTTGCTATCAACCCTAATGATCACGACGAATACTACGTTGCCGCCGCATCTGGAGGCGTTTGGAAAACTACCAATCACGGAGTAACCTATCGTCCTATTTTCGACGGACAGGGCTCCTACTCCATTGGATGTATCACAATCGACCCAAACAATTCGAATGTCATCTGGGTAGGAACCGGTGAAAACAACAACCAGCGTTCAGTAGCCTATGGAGACGGATTGTACAAGTCGGAAGACGGAGGTAATTCGTGGACGCACATCGAAGCTATGCGCAATTCTGAGCATATCGGAATGATTGCTGTCGACCCGCGCAACTCAGACGTAGTTTACGTGGCAGCCTATGGTCCACTTTGGAGCGCTGGCGGTGATAGGGGTCTTTATAAAACTACAAATGGTGGCGAAACTTGGACGAAGATTCTTGACATCTCAGAGCACACAGGTGTGAACGAAGTACACCTCGATCCGAGAAACCCAGATGTGATTTACGCCACTTCACACCAACGTCGTCGTCATGTATATACCTACATTTCTGGTGGACCGGAGTCGGCTATCTACAAAAGCACCGACGGAGGAGCTAGCTTCGACAAGCTCAGTCGAGGTCTTCCAGGTGGAGATGTTGGCCGAATTGGAATGGACATTTCCCCTGTAAATCCAGATGTGCTTTACGCGTGTATTGAAGGACATGGATTCTATCGTTCAGACAACCGTGGCGCAAGCTGGGGCAAGATGAGCGGACATGAAACTTCCGGCAACTACTACGTTGAAATCTTCGCCTCTCCGCATGATTTGAATACCGTGTACTCCATGGACACCTATGCTCAGTTTACTACAGATGGCGGCCGCACATTCAATCGTGTGCCAGAATCTGGAAAGCACGTAGATAACCATGCAATGTGGATCGATCCTAACGACGCCAATCACTTCTTGATGGGCTGCGACGGTGGTCTATACGAGACATGGGACAATGCATCAACTTGGCACTTCAAACCAAATCTTCCTATCACTCAATTCTACCGAGTGACAGCCGATCGTTCTGAGCCTTTCTACTATGTATATGGAGGAACTCAGGATAATTTCTCATTAGGCGGACCATCGAGAACAACACATGATCGTGGAATCGTGAATAGCGACTGGTTTGTAACCAACACTGGTGATGGCTTCGAAAGCCAAATTGACCCGGTTGATCCAAACATTGTTTACGCTCAGGCACAGTATGGCTGGCTCGTTCGCTTTGACAAAGCAAGTGGAGAGACGATGCCGATTAAGCCTGATGTTCCTCGCAATGAGCCACCACTCCGCTGGAACTGGGACGCTCCTTTGATTATTAGTCCTCACGACCACAACACCTTGTACTTTGCAGCCAACAGAGTGTTTAAATCGACGAACCGCGGTGATGAATGGAACTTAGTATCTCCCGATTTATCACAACAAATTGACAGAAACACGCTCCCAGTGATGGGACAAGTTTGGTCGATGGACGCAATTGCAAAAAACAGATCTACCACCATTTATGGAAACATTGTTTCTCTGGCTGAAAGCCCGCTTACAAAAGGGGTATTAATGGCAGGAACTGACGATGGCTTGATTCAAATCTCGACGGACGATGGTACTAACTGGACGAAGTACAGTAGCTTCCCTGGAGTACCGGCCAATACATACGTGAACGACCTGGAGCCATCTCTACACAATGCAGACCGCATCTATGCCGTGTTCAACAATCATAAGAACGGCGACTTCAAGCCGTACGTTATGCGAAGTGATAACATGGGTAGAAGTTGGACGAACATCGGTAGTGGTCTCCCTGAGCGCGGAAGCGTTTACACCATTGTTGAAGATCATGAAGATCCAAACCTTCTTTTCGTTGGGACTGAGTTTGGTGTGTTCTTCACGAATGATGGCGGTGACAATTGGAAGCAGATTTCTGCTGGCATGCCTACTATCGCCATTCGCGATCTCGACATCCAGCGTGAAGAGAACGATTTAGTCATGGCAAGTTTCGGTAGAGGTTTCTACATCCTAGATGATTACTCTCCTCTAAGACACATGACAGCAGAGGTATTCGAATCAGATGCGCACATCTTCCCAATCGAAGATGGATTGGTATTCCAACAATCAAACCCATTGGGATACGGAGCACCAGGTTTCCTTGGAGCATCATACTACATGGCTGCCAACCCACCAATTGGAGCAACCATCACGTATTACATCTCAGAAACTGCCCAGTCTCCAACCGCAGCTCGACGTGCTGCAGAAAAAGACATGGAAGTGATTACTTACCCTTCCGCTGAGGAAATCCGTGCTGAAGATCGCTACCAGCAGGCGTATCTCACCTTTGTGATTCGCGACGCTGAAGGCAACGAAATTCGACGTGTAAATACCGCAGACCAATCCGGCGTTCGTCGTTGGACCTGGGACGGACAGTATGCAAGCACGAGTGGATTCTCAACAAGAGGAGCACCAATCACAAATAGCGGAACGATAGGATTTGCTCCTGAGGGAACCTATTCAGTTCAGATTTATCGCACGGCAAATGGTGAAACATCTCCAATTTCTGAAGTTGTTAGTTTCGAGCTGAAACACCTCAACAACGCCACGATCACCGGAGATGGCCAGCAAATCAATGCCTTCCAAATGGAGCTGAACAGAGCTTCGCGTGATTTGAATGCTGCGAATTCTGAAGTGAACAGACAACGCGAAATGGTGACAGAGCTTGAAGCCATCATCAGAAATACACCAGGCGCTGATATGGCACTACTTGGTGAGTTGAGAGCAATTGACAACGATTTGGCAGATATCGTTATTGAGCTCAGAGGTGATCAAAGTTTGACTCGTCGCGAATTCGAAACGAAAACCGACCTCAACAGCATTATGGGCATCGCAGCTTGGGGAAGCTCAGCTTCGAGTGCAAGTCCAAATCAAACGCAAAGACAGAGCCTTGAAACCGTTCAGGCGGAAGTTGCCGAAATACTAACTTCCCTCCGTACATCGGCTCAATTGCTCAATGGAATTAAGCAGCAGGCGTACGACGCGGGCGCTCCATACATTGAAGGAGATCTTCCTGAAGGAAATTGATTTTTAAAAGGACTAAAAGAAAAAACCCCGGTGGCATTCCATCGGGGTTTCTTATTTAATATCTGTAAACGAAGGCATTGACATTCATCCCTGCTCCTACTGAAGCAAAGAGCAATGTATCTCCGGGTTTGAGTTTATGTCCGTCGTATTCTGTCTTCCGAACTAAATCGAACAAGGTTGGAACCGTAGCCACTGAGCTGTTGCCCAACCAGTTGACTGACATAGGGAGCACATCCTCTGGAATCTCCTTGATGCCATACAGACGATAGAATCGCTGAACCACAGCGTGATCCAATTTCGCATTAGCTTGATGCATGAAAATCATATCAAGATCATTCGCCTCCACTCCTGCATTGTCGCATGCAACTTTCATGGCAGCAGGAACCTCTCTCAACGCAAACTCATAAATCTTGCGGCCATTCATTTTGATGAAGCGTTCATTCTCATCTTCGCCTGGCTTCTGACTGTGTCCTGCATAGAGGTAATAGGCTTCTTCCTCAGCTTTATTCATCACAGCCTGACCAATAATTCCGTGATCATCGGACGCTTCCATCACACAGGCGCCTGCTCCATCGGCGAAAATCATTCCGTTTCGGTCGTGGGAATCCAATGCTCTCGAGAGTGCTTCACAACCCACCACTAGTGCGCGCTTCGCACGACCCGCTTGAATATACATTTCGGCCAACAGTACACCCTGTATCCATCCCGGACAACCGAAGAGGATATCAAACGGAATACATGCTGGATTCTTAATCCCAAGTATGTGCTTGACACGAGATGCAAGACTGGGCAATATATCTGTTCGTCCGGTCCCGTAATCCATGTCTCCAAAGTTGTGAGCTACAATGATTAAGTCGATGGACTCTACCTCAATACCTGCCTCTTCGATAGCTACTTTTGCTGCACCTGCTGCCAGGTCTGAAGCACGCTCATCATCTGATGCGTAGCGCCTTTCACGTATACCCGTGATTTCTTCGAACTTATTCAAAAGGGTATCCATGTCCATCGGATACAACTCCCCTTTGTCATCGTAGAATGTGTGATTCTTAAAATCTTGATTGGTCACTTTCACACTCGGCAAAACATGACCAGTACCTATGAATCGAACATGCATATCTCGCTTGTCGTTTTAAAGTTGTCTCGGCTCCGTCTCTTAGGGAATAAGCAAGTTTGACATTTTATTGTGCTTGAACAACTTATCGAGCAAGAACTTTACACCTATTTCTCACTCTGATGGGTAAGGATAAGCTGCACGAAAACGACTACCTTTGCAAACTCAATGTCCTTTGGAACGTTGTGGACATAAACGATTTAGGCATGAGCCAAGAAAACGAGAAAATACAACTGATGGACGAACTCATAGAATCAGTGGGTGATGCCCATTTGAGTTCATCGACGGAGACCCCAATGCGACCTGGTGCATTCGACAAGTCGGAAGATGAAAAAATGAAGGCGATTGAAGAGCACGTTCGTGGTATCATGGACACGCTAGGTCTTGATTTAGATGACGACAGCTTGCGTGGAACTCCACGCAGAGTGGCCAAAATGTTCGTGAAGGAAACCTTCGGAGGACTAGATCCTAAGCGCATGCCATCCTTGTCGACTTTCGACAATAGCTACCAATACGGTGAAATGCTCATCGAGAAGAATATTACGGTATACAGCACTTGTGAACACCACCTTCTCCCAATCGTGGGTAGAGCACATGTTGGATATATCTCCAACGGCAAAGTGGTTGGTTTGAGTAAAATGAACCGCATTGTCGATTATTACGCTAAACGCCCACAGGTGCAGGAGCGCATGACTCGTCAGATTGTGAAGGCGCTTCAAGCTGCACTCGGAACGGAAGACGTTGCTTGTGTGGTAGACGCTAAGCACCTCTGTGTGAACTCACGCGGTATTCGTGATATTGAGAGTAGTACCATCACTGCCGAATATGGCGGTAAATTCAAAGACGAAAAAGTTAGACGAGAGTTCCTCGATTTCATTCGAATGGAAACTTCTTTCGGCGCCTAATTTTAAATACATCTCTTCAATGGCCTTATTCGAGACCAACGAGCTGAAAATCTACAACAGCGTTACTTCCGAGAAAGACATTTTTCAACCGCTAAACGCACCTTTAGTTGGACTCTACGTATGTGGACCAACGGTGTACAGCGATGTTCACTTGGGTAACTGTAGAACTTTCATCTCCTTCGATATGGTCTTCCGCTACCTCCAACATTTGGGGTATAAGGTTCGCTACGTGCGCAACATCACTGATGCCGGCCACTTGGAGAATGATGCTGACGAAGGTGAAGATAAGATCGCTCAGAAAGCTCGCTTAGAGCAACTTGAACCGATGGAAATCGTACAAAAATACACCGTAGGTTTCCACGACGTAATGGAGCGATTCAACGCCTTCCCTCCTAGCATCGAGCCAACGGCAACCGGACACATTGTTGAGCAGATTGAAATGATCAAGGAAATCCTTGATGCGGGATTGGCTTATGAAGTGAATGGATCTGTGTACTTCGACGTCCAGAAGTACAATGAGAACAAACACTACGGAAAGATCTCTGGTCGTAAAATCGAAGAGCTGTTTGAAGGAACACGTGATCTCGACGGTCAGAGTGACAAGAAGAGCTCACTTGATTTTGCCCTCTGGAAGAAAGCATCACCTTCTCACATCATGCGATGGCCATCGCCATGGGGTGTTGGATTCCCAGGCTGGCACTTAGAGTGTTCTGTGATGTCCACCAAATATTTAGGAGAAGCCTTCGATATTCACGGCGGTGGAATGGACTTGAAATTCCCACATCACGAATGTGAGGTTGCTCAAAACCAAGCTGCCAAAGGCTCCGATGGTGCTCAGGTTTGGATGCATGCAAACATGCTCACCTTGAATGGCAAACGCATGTCGAAGAGTACAGGTAACACGCTATTGCCGTACGAGCTTTTCACGGGCGACACCGATAAACTAGAAAAGGGATTCCACCCTTCCGTGGTTCGCTTCTTCATGCACCAAGCGCACTATCGCAGCGTACTCGACTTCTCTAACGATGCACTTATTGCTGCTGAAAAGGGATACATGAGATTGATGGAAGCCTTGGACACACTCGAAAGAGTAAAGGCATCCAGCCAGGGCTCGTGGGACCTGAAAGCATGGAAACAGGAGTGCTATGATGCAATGAATGACGACTTTAATAGTCCAATTCTCATTGCTAAGCTCTTTGATGCAGTCCGTCAAATCAATTCAATTGCAGACGGTAAAGCGAGCCTAACTCAAAGTGATCTTGAGGAGCTGAAATCTACTTTGAATGCTTTCATCTTCGATGTGCTAGGCTTGCAACGCACAGAGGGTGTTGCCTCAGACGGCAGTTCCATAGATGGAGTAATGGCAGTTTTGCTTGACATCAGAAAAGATGCACGTGCGAACCGCGATTTCGCCATGTCCGACAAGATTCGGGACGAGCTAGCTGAGCGCGGTATCATCCTTAAAGACGGCAAAGACGGCACGACGTATATCATCGAATCGTGAAACGCATTCTGACTTGGATTCTCAGCCTACCGCTTCTCGCATTAGTGGGAATCTATCGGTACGTCTGGAGTCCTCTCACCCCTCCTAGTTGTCGGCATACTCCCACCTGCTCAAATTACATGCAGGAAGCCATCAAGGAGTGGGGACCATTCAAGGGTTCTTGGATGGGATTGGTCCGATTGTCGAAATGCCACCCGTGGGGAACTCATGGATACGACCCCGTTCCAAAACGTAGAAGAGAAGAGTAGTAAAAGGTTCAATCAGAAGCGCTCGGTTCCTTATCTTGCGCTATCAATTTTTGAATCATGCGTAAAGTCTTACTCCTAGCGGGTATTCCCCTCCTTTTCAGCTGTAATAGCAAGAATCAAGAAACTGCAGATAGCTATTCTGGCGCTACCTCAACTTCCGAGTTGTTGTACCCAGAAGAAAAGCACCTGACGAACATCAAGCAATTGACTTGGGGCGGCGATAATGCCGAAGCCTACTTTAGTTTCGATGGCACCATGTTGACTTTCCAAAGTAACAATGCAGAATGGGGATTGGAGTGTGATCAAATATTTGCCTTCGATTGGAGTGGCGACAATGATGCCCTCGCTAAGCCGATGAAAATTAGCAATGGTTTGGGCCGAACTACATGTGCCTACTTCATGCCTGGAGATTCTACAATCTTGTACGCAAGCACATTTGAAGGAGGCGATGATTGTCCACCGGAGCCAGAACGCACTGAAGGAAGATACGTTTGGCCTATTTATGAGACATTCGATATTTACGTGAGCAACCTAAAAGGTGAGATTGTAGATACCTTGGTTTCAGGCCCGGGCTATGATGCGGAAGCAACACTTTCTCCTCTAGGTGATAAAATCGTGTTTACAAGCATCCGCTCTGGCGATTTGGAATTGTATACTTGCGATATCGATGGAAATAATGTGCAGCAGGTAACTTCTGAACTTGGATATGATGGAGGAGCATTCTTTTCTCCCGATGGAACTCAATTGGTATTCCGCTCATCGCGTCCGAAAACCGAGGAAGAAATCGCTCATTACAAAGGACTTCTTGCTGAAGGCTTGGTAGAGCCAACCAACATGGAACTTTACGTTTGCAACGTAGATGGTTCTAACTTGAGAAAGGTTACCGATTTAGGCAACGCCAACTGGGCACCCTACTTCCACCCTAGTGGGGAGAAGATTCTTTTCTCATCCAATCACGCTAGCGAAAGAGGATTCCCGTTCAACTTATTCATGCTCGATTTGAATACCGGCGAGGTTGAACAGGTTACCTACGATACAGCTTTCGATTCATTCCCAATGTTCTCGCCCGACGGTAAGAAACTCGTGTTTGCTTCGAACAGAAACAACGGTGGCGACCGCAGCACCAATCTTTTTATTGCCGACTGGGTAGATTAATAAAGCACCACTCCAACTATGAACTTTTTCACCATTACATGGGCCGCAAATGAAGGGCTTCCTATTGCAGGAGATTACAGCTTACGTTGGTATAGTCTCCTTTTCGCACTTGGATTCGTTCTCGGGTTCCAAATCATGTTGCGCTATTTCAAGAGGGAGGGAATCCCTTCAAAGATGCTAGACACCATGTTGGTTTACACGGTAGTCGCCACTATCGTTGGAGCACGCCTGGGCCATGTGTTTTTCTATGGATGGGATCAATACAAAAATGATCTAGTTAGTATACTTTACGTTTGGGAAGGTGGTTTAGCAAGTCACGGTGCTGCCGTGGCACTCATCATCTCCATGTACCTTCTGGCAAAAAAGTTCGCTGAATACTTCGACGCGAAGGTTTCAAATACCAGAAGAGCGCTTTGGTTACTTGATCGCTTAGTCATCACAGTAGCGCTTGCTGGCTGTTTTATTCGACTAGGAAACTGGATGAACTCCGAGATTTATGGTGAAGTTGGAAACTCCGCTCTTCAAACTGTTTTTGTTGAGCAGGTAGAAGATCGATTGGAGAACTACCTCAGTAGACAGATTGAATCTGCTGAAATGACGCCTATAGAAGGTTCTGAGACCATTGGTGATATTACCTATCCATTGTATCAGCTTTCCTTAGAGCCCAAAGTTATCGTGAACGGTGCCGAGGTCCTGAAAGACACAGCTGGTGCGGTTAGAAATGTCCTTCAAAGCGTTCCTGAGGACATGAATGCGATTGTGCCTCAAGGAGCAGAAGTGACTGTGAACCCAGAGAACGGTCATATGGAAATGGTCGTATACGGGGTACCTCGTCATCCTACCCAGCTCTATGAAGCCGCAGGGTACCTTGTCATTTTTGTAATACTCTACATGCTTTTCAGAGTCCCTAGCCTGAAGTACCGCAACGGATTCTTCTTGGGCGCTTTCCTTGTATTGATTTTCGGATTCCGCTTTGGCATTGAGTACCTCAAGGAGATTCAGGATAGCTTTGAAGCCGATTGGTCCATCAATCAAGGCCAGCGACTAAGTATTCCACTCGTCATCATTGGTATAATCCTATTGATTGGAAACGTGCAAATCGCTCCAAAAGGCGTCCAAAAGAATGAAACTGATTAAGTACATCGGGGTTGGTGTTGTAGGACTATCCGTCCTCTTCTTCATCATTCTTCAATTCGATTGGATTACTCAATTGGATGAAAGGAAGACGATGGAGGTGAGCGATTTTGAGAATCGCATCGAGTTTGAACACGAGGGCAATGTGTGGATATTGAACTCGTCTCAATCAGACACCCTTGCTACTCTGCCTATTGAAGTGGCAGATAGTGCCATTGAGATTCGTTTCGGGATGATGGAGCGCAAGTCTTTTGAACCCCACGCGTATGGAATGCTGTTCATCATGCCTAAGAAGAAAATTCAGTCCTTTTGGATGTTGAACACTTACGTGTCATTGGATATCATCTATCTCGACGGAAACAGAATTGTTTCAATTTCAGATAACACGACTCCAGAAACGAAAGACCTATACTATTCTTCAGAACCCTCAGACTTCGTTCTAGAAGTACCTGCCGGATTCGCTTCGACTCATGGAATAAAGTCCGGAGATATTGTTGCTTGGGAAAGAATTGAAGAATGAAGCGAGTAACTGTACTCCTTACCCTAGCACTTTTGGGTTGCTCACAACCTGAAGCTCCTTCCAATAATTTACACGGGCTCTGGGAGCTTGTAGCAATGGAGGTAGCTGACACCTTAGGATCTCTAGCTCCTTACCGCGGCGGAATGCAGGGTTACCTCCTTTACTCAGCCGAAGGACATGTAGCCCTTCATCTCAGCGATGACGGATTTCAGGATTCAAAAGAGGAGTTCCGGAACTTTACGGACACACTATCTATCGACAAATTGAAATACCTCACCAAGAGCTATCACTACGTTGGTAACTTCAGCATTGAGGAATGGAATGAGATGGATGGTGTGGTAAAAGGCAAGGTGCAACACATGAAGCTGGCTCATTCAAACCCCAATGAATGGAATGATAGTAGCGTGCGCCTCTTCGAACTAAAAGGAGACACCCTGAGAATGCGTCCTGAAGAGGCTGCTAATTCGAGTTTGAGACTTGTTTGGTATCGTCACAACTAGCGTTTAACGCAAATCACGTCGTACCTTCGTCAAAATTAATTGCTCATGAAAAAGTACCAGCACCTCATCTTGTTCATCAGTCTTCTGATTATTGACGTGGCTTGGCTTTCCTACTATTCAAATGAGCTATTCGATAAAACGAGTCCGCTGCTATTTCTCTTTATCACTACACGCATTGGCCTGCTGATAATCGCGCGTGTCTTGCGCAAGATATCTGGCAATTGGCTGTACTTGGTCTTTACGGCCGCCTACCTTCTCTTTTCATTTGCCGTAGCCTCTCTTTATTACGTTAGCTCTAATTCTGCTGCGGCTTACTAGAGCCCCATCCCTGTTTTATTCTTTCCCATTAGAGGCAGATCTTATGTTGATAGTTAGTGCGGTCTTGAGCGCATATGTTGGATATGTGATGAATATGCATTGAAGAAATCAGAAGAGGGGAGTCTGAAACGGTAGCCTGAACTGGGAACTTGATGTGAGAGCTTGAATCTGTATGGTGAGCTTTTCTTGGGGCCGGATGCCCGGGGCCAGCTCCCGCTGCCCCAACGTTAAGTTCGTAAATCTTCACATCAAATCTCGTATCTCAGAGCTCTTCACTCAACAATTCTTCAATTCGACAACTTAGTCGTTTACCACACGACTAGTACAAACGGATGGTTGTACCTTGATACTGGGGCAGCGGGAGCTCGCCCCGGGCATCATCACCACCCTGGCTAGACGAGTCTACCTCCAATTTCTTTCCCTGAGTACACGACTATTTTAACGTACCATAGGCCTCCCGTTATTCACCCATACTCTATCCTAAGCGCATCTCCACCCTGCACCTTTATCCACAAAAAAACCCGAGCACTCTCGCGCTCGGGTTCTAATTCAAAGTTCTTTCGAGGATTCTAATTTCCCGCTTCTTGCATTGGGTTAGGCGAAGATGAACGGGATCTTCTTCTGAACAATTGGAATCTGTTAGGCTCCGTTTGTGCAGGCCAGTAGTTGTCGTAAAGATCCGTGTCTGCCGTCTCCAAGAACGGGTCAAGCTCAATCTTCACCACTTCCTTTTCGAATGGGAACACTTTTGTGAATTCGGTTTCATTCTGAAGCCATACTTCTGCTGGAATCCGAATAACAGTGTCGGTTTGATCGGCAAACTCAGCTCTCAGGATAATTGGCATCACCAAACCACCTTGGTTCTCAAAAGTGATTTGAGCGAAGTACATTCCCGAAGCTAAGAGTTCTTGTTGGCGTTCAGACAGCGATGCTACATAGCGCTCATAAGCCGCCGCTGCATCTCTGTCAGCTTGATAAGGATTGTAACGATTATAGAAATCATTGGCCGCCTCGTCTGATTCAACCACGGTTTCTTCAATTTCTGTTTGGTTGCGCGTGTAGCCAATATGGCGACGTTCTTCCTGATCTCTCAAGCTATCTAATCTTGATTCAACCATCGGATTAAGCGTGTTCAATTGGAAGATTTCAACCTCAGTCATGGCAATATCAACGTGATTCGTAGTGTAGAACCATCCTCTCCAGAACCAGTCGAGGTCCACTGCAGATGCATCTTCCATGGTGCGGAAAAAGTCTGCCGGTGTGGGGTGTTTGAATGCCCATCTTTCTGAATACGTCTTGAAGGCATAGTCGAATTGCTCCCTGCCTAGAACAGTCTCTCTTAAGATATTTAGAGCCGTGGCAGGCTTTCCGTATGCATTGTTACCAAACTGAAGAATACTCTCAGAGTTAGTCATGATTGGCATTTGCTGATCACTTGGAGAAGCCATGTAAGGAACAATCTTATACGCAGGGCCTCTTCGAGATGGATAATTTCGATCCCACTCTTGCTCGGCCACATACTGTACAAAAGTATTCAACCCTTCATCCATCCAAGTCCACTGACGTTCATCGCTATTGACAATCATCGGGAAGAAGTTGTGTCCTACTTCGTGAATGATCACACTGATCAAACCATACTTTGTAGACTCTGAGTAGGTTCCATCTGGTTCAGGTCGACCCCCATTGAAGCAGATCATAGGATACTCCATTCCGATTCGGTCGGTGTGTACGCTGATAGCCTTGTCGTACGGATAATCGATAGTCATGCGGCTATAAACTCTAAGTGTATGCGCTACTGCTCTTGTTGAGTACTGCTCCCAAAGCGGGTTGCCTTCTTTAGGATAGTAACTCATGGCCATCACTGTACGACCATTGATGTCGACGCCCATAGCATCCCAGATGAATTTTCGGCTCGATGCGAACGCAAAGTCGCGAACATTCTCAGCTTCAAAAATCCAGGTTTTCTCACCGGTCGCCTTTTCACCTTCATTCTCCAGTGCCTCTTCCGCATTGATAATCATGGTAGGCGCATCTTGATTTCTCGCAGCCTCTCTCAGTCGAGATCTCTGAGCAGAAGTCAATACCGAAGAAGCGTTTTCTAAAGTACCTGTAGCACCTACAACGTGGTCCGATGGAACTGTGAGCTCTACGTGGTAATCACCAAAAGGAAGCGTGAACTCCCCTCTTCCTAAGAATTGCTTGTTCTGCCAGCCATCATGATCGTTATATACGGCCATACGTGGGAAGAACTGTGCGATAGTGTAGATATAGTTGTCTTCTTCTGGGAAGTATTCATAACCCGAACGCCCGCCAATTGCCATGCGATCGTTGATATTGTACCACCACTTTACTTTGAACTCAATCGACTCACCACTGCGAAGCGGACGGTCCAGATTGATTCTCATCATGGTGTTGACAACCGTGTATGACAGGTCAGCTCCGTTTCGTGAAACTTCCTCTATATGGAAGCCGCCTGGAAATTCCCAAAACAAATCTTCCACGGATTCAAGTGTGCTATTTTCATCAATCTCACTCTTCTTGATAAGCTGAGTCATGCTTGAAGGAGCACGCATATTTTGGTCGAGTTGTAACCACAAGTACTCCAGCTGATCAGGGGAGTTGTTGGTATAGGTGATTACTTCCTCTCCATCAATTCGTTGATTCTCATCATCAAGACGAATTTTCATTTCATAATCCGCTTGTTGCTGATAGTATTGATGTCCCGGAGCTCCTGCTCCTGTGCGATACACATTTGGGGTAGGCAATTCAGTCCCCAATTGACGAAACAAGCTTTGATTCGTATTCTCCTGAGCCATCGTGGCCAATGAGAATAACCCGAGAAGTCCAGTTAGAACTTGACGTAATTTCATTCGATAAATCTTAAGATGTTACCACGGCCAATTCTCCACAATGAGATAAGCCGACACTCCACAAACGATTCCGGAGCTAAAAAGGTTCCATTCACGTTGTTTGACGCGCATGAAATTAAAAAGAATAGAGGTAATGATAAGCACGCAAAGTGCAACGATAATCTGAGCCAGCTCAATTCCCAAGGAGAACGGTATCAATGCGACCCAATCCTTATCATCGCCCATACTGAGCATTCTGAACTTCTCAAAGAAACCTAGGCCGTGGATAAGTCCGACGAGAGCGGCGAGAAAGAACCGTGCATTACCACGTGGATTCTGACCGGCTTTCATCAAATTCATCAAGCCCGTATAGAAAATGGTCACTTGAATCAGGAACTCGGCAATCGCCTTATTTACTGGAATCAAATCCATATTGGCCAGTACAATGGTCAGTGTATGGCCAACGGTGAAGAAAGTCACCAAGCCTAAAACTCTACCCCAATGCTTAAGCTGAAATACAGCAGTAAGAGCTACAATGAATAAGATGTGGTCCACCCCTCCCCATTGGAGAATGTGATCCAATCCTTCATCAAACATGATTTTAAACCAATCCCAATTCACAATTATAAATCTATGTTTTCTACGTCACTTTCATCGGAAAAACGAAATGAAGAAGGACGTGAGGGGTTAGAGTAGTGAAGAATATTTACTTGATCTGGAAAATGATCCATTAAGATGGCATGGCGAACTCGAATAGACATGGGTAAGATGGAGCCATTGCTGTTCAGATAAACAAAGACCGCATCCGCATCTCCCTCCATTCCCTCAAAATGAAGTTGAATGGCTCGGTTATCCGCGCTCGAAATCTCGAAATTGTCCAATACGTAATCTTCAACCCAAGCTTCCGCCTCCGGATCATTCAAGATATCCACACCGGGATGGCCCTCTTGTGAAAGGGCATATTCTAAATCGTCTGAGAAGATGCGAAGAGCAAATTCTAATTGCTCCGTTTCGAGATTGAGACGCATCTCCCCCACGCTAACATAGTATTCGTGCTCGGCAGTGAAACTGCTGAAAACGAAGGCGCAACCGAGCATGAGGGCGATGGTCTTCCATTGCTTCATTTTGCCAAGGTATGATAATTCGCACATAGGTTTGAACGGAATTTCTGACTCTCTTTAGTTATACTTGTACTGGTCCAAGAGTACGATATAGTATACCTCTCAGGCTCAGATTTTTGACTTAGAATACATTCCCATGAAAAAGCTTCTCATTTTCACATTGCCGCTGATTGCACTTTCCTGTTCTGCTCAACGCGGACTAGCGCCCGAAGTTCAGTCCGATTATGAAGCTGTTATGATTAAGGAGGCCCCCGCATTTCCTATGGGACCATGTGAACCGAGCATCGCAATCAATTTGAATAATCCAGACAATATAGTGGCTGGCTCTATTCTCGACAGAGTTTATTACTCCAACGACGGAGGCCGCAGTTGGGTTACAGATGATTTGGACAGCCCATACGGCGTTTGGGGCGACCCCGTAATCATTAGCGACACGGCAGGACGAATGCTGTTCTTCCACCTCAGCGACCCAACGGGAAGAAACTGGGCAAGTGAAGAAATCTTAGATCGTATTGTTTGTCAGTGGAGTGATGACGGTGGGCAAACATGGAGCGATGGGAGCTATATGGGATTGGCGCATCCAAAAGATCAGGACAAAGAGTGGGCAGCCGTGGACATGAATACGAATGCGGTTTACTGCACATGGACACAGTTTGATGACTACGATTCGAAGTTAGATGAAGACAAATCGAATATTCTATTTTCAAGTAGCAACGACGGTGGAGAAACTTGGAGCGAAGCCGTTCAAATCAATGAGTTGAGTGGTGATTGTATCGATGATGATAACACAACTGAAGGCGCCGTTCCTGCGGTAGGACCAAATGGAGAAGTATATGTTGCATGGGGGTTGAGCGAACAGATTTGGTTCGATCGCTCTTTCGATGGCGGAGAAACATGGGAATCGAGCGATATTCTAGTAGCTGAACAACCAGGTGGATGGTCTCAAGACATCCCAGGTATCAATCGTACGAATGGTATGCCTATTACTGCCACAGATGTTTCAGGTGGTGAGTACAACGGCAATGTATATGTGTGTTGGGCAGATACGCGCAGAGACATTCAGGACATTTGGATCGCCAGAAGTGAAGACCAAGGCGCAACGTGGTCCGAGCCCATCCGAGTGAATCAAGACGACACCGACAAGGCCCAGTTCCTACCATGGTTGGCGGTGGATCCCATCACAGGAGATATGCACGTGGTATTTTACGACAGAAGAGCGCATGACGACAATCACACAGATGTTTACCTCGCATCCTCATCTGACGGTGGACAAACTTGGACAGAGCAAAAAATCAATGCTGAAAGCTTCCTTCCGTTGAAGCAAATCTTCTTCGGAGACTACAACAATATTTCTGCTTACAACGGAATTGTTCGTCCGATTTGGACGGAATTCCGAGGTGGAAAATTGTCGGTTTGGACAGCTGTTGAAAGAATGCAGTAGAAACTAAGTCTTCTCGAACCAGTATCCGAGCTGGAAGCCCATGGATAGAAGATTGCTATTGAAGCCGTAAGACTCAATTACATAATCCTCTGCTTGGATTCTTAGCTCTGCCCATGCTGGGCTATACCCCGCATACCACTCCATATAAAAGCCTCCCGGTGATTGATATCGGTATCCTGAAAGGAAGTTGACTCTGTATTCAGATAATGTTCTAGAGCTTTCATCGGCCCACCTCTGACTTCCCCCCTCGTAAGTCCAATTTCTGTGAGCGAAACCGAAGCTGAAGAAATAGCCATGCTTTGCCATGATGCCTAAAAATCTTCTTGGATATAATTTGGCTCGGAGATGATAGGATGTTCCTAAGTGGGAGGATTCGATACTCTCCCCCCACCCTGGATCGGGGCTATGATAGTTTCTGAGAGGATTGAATTCCCAATAAGTCAAACCGACTGACCCTTCCATTGAAAAGAGCCTGTTGAAACTATACTGAAACGTAATTGGATAGCCTCCAATAATAGCATCAGAAGGGAGCAATCCAATACTCCATATCGGCTTAAAATTTGGAACTTCTCTAGGCTTTGCCTCAAACACACTCGAAGAATCCGTTGATTCAGAATTCTGACGAATGGTAATTTGAGCGAACAATTGACTTGTGCAAGTGAGCACTAAAATAAGTGCGAAAAATTCATTCTTCATATCGAGAGCGTATGCAGTGCAGTCGCGAATATATACCTCCAATTGCAATTATGTCCCACATATTTCTATTTTTGGAGACTCAAGCACTTCTCTCTCTCGATACTTCAGAACAAGTTTATTGGTGGAGTTTAGTGATCAAATTTTAAAATGCTCCAATGAAATTCCGACTCTCAATCTTCTTTTCACTTTTTGCACTTTCAATGACCGCTCAAATCCCCTCTGGCTATGAAGCCGATTGGAATTGGGGACGGGAACATGAAATAGACGGTGATCAATCCATTGCCGATATCGATGATCAATTCATCTATGCGTATGCCGTAAACAACGGCGAAGGCTTCGATCGTAGAAAGTGGATTTACACGAAATACGACAACGAAACATTCGACCAAATCTGGAGCTTTGAAATTGATCCTCTCGAGTATGAAGATTCAGAACTTTCCTTTTTCCAAGTCAATATCATTGAAGGTGAATTCTACGTCTTCTACACTGGTTATGACAAACATGAGGATGAAGTCACCATGTTAGTTCAAATCATCGACGCGGATGGAAACATGGGAGAACTCATTCCATTGCTATCTCACCTGACAGATGATCCTCGTGAAGGAACGTTCGAAGTGATTTGGAGTCACGACCAAGACAACTTTGCCCTCGTTAGCATTCCACAATTCGTGGACGATGAAAGGGCTCGCTTTAGGGTCAGCATGTACGACCGCTTGGCTTATGAAGTATGGTCGAACGAACAAGAAATTGACACACACCATGAAAACTTCAAGGTAGTAGATTACGCATTGGGCATAGACGATCATTTTTACGCTTTGGCCTATCGTATGCCTGATCTGGAAAAAGGTGAAGAAGACGTCGACGGGATGTCGAACCAGAGCTATGCACTCTACAAAATCAACCAAAACACCATTACCCCAGAGCGATTGGATTTGGAGTTAGATAACTTCTTCATTCAAGGACCTTGGATTGTATCCGACACTGTGGGCACTTACATAGGATGTATTTACTCGGAAGAAGATTTTGGATATTCTGATGGTTTGATTTTCATGAACATCGACCTTGAATCATTTTCAGTTGCAAGTCGCAGCCAGTCAGTAGTCCCAGAAATAATTCAAGAGAGACTTCAGAGCAACCGTGGTTGGGCGAATCTCTTTGATGACTTCGGAGCTCCGTTTGAGCCCATCTATTTCTTGCGTACACCAGACGGTGGCGCGGTAATTGTTGAGCAAGTTCGATATGAGGAAATCACCTACGAGCCAACTGTAACCATCATGGGCGTACCTGTTTCCTACCGAAGAATTGTGACGAATCACTATGAGGACTTCCTTGTTATGAAGCTTGATGCGTCCTCACAAGTGGAGTGGATGTCTCACCTCCCGCTGAATCAAATCTTTGTTGAGAGTACTTTGCTCATGGGCACCGTACTTACAATTGGAGAAGATGGAAAATTCCACTTGATCTTTAACGACGACAAGGATAACGTTGAAGAATGGTCTGATTCTGAACCACGCATTGATTCATACACAGCATGGAGTGTTCGCAGAGGCAATGTTATGATGGTCACGTTTGACTTGGAAGGAGACTTCCAATATGAATCTATTGCAAAATCTAGGGACGATGACGGGTTCTATTTTATTCCGAACGCTTCGTTCTCAAGAGAACCAGGAAAAATAGCTGTCTTCAGCATGGAAGGTGAAGACGTAAAGATTGGTACCTTGGAAATCTACCAAGGGAACTTTTAAATATTGAAAACTAACTTAATTATTGATTGAATGAGAACTCTCAAAAATTCATTACTCCTCTTCGCTCTTATCGGGCTTTCAGCGACAACTTACGGACAAAGTCGCGGTGGAGGTAACATTGATGTGCAATTGAACATCGCCAACATTGCTTTCGGAAACTACAGTGCATTTGTTGGTTATAACATGGAGAAAGACCTCACATTAGGCGGCGTTCTTGGATACCAAAACTTCTCTATCGGATCAACTACTTCAGGCGAGGAGATTTCCTACACTGGATTCTACATTGCTCCGGAGGCACGTTTCTACTTCGACCCTTCACGTAGTGGCAATGACGGATGGTACGGTATGGGTTACTTGAAGTTTAGAAGTGCTGGCACCTCTGGTGAGCCTTACTTAGGTCAAGATGTTGACGGAAATACGGTTAGCTACGACCAGTCGAACAATGGCTTGGCACTCGGTATCGGTGGTGGACGTATGTGGACTACTCGTTTTGGTGTGACGTTTGGTGCATGGGTAGGTGCCGGATACTACCTCTTCGACGTTGAAAGCACATCTGTTGAACTTCAAGAGCAAGATATCGTTTCGAATCTTCCTTCATTGGATTTCCGTTTCGGTGTGAATGTTGGATATCGTTTCTAATAAATTCTCCACAGAATTCGAAAGTGACTGCCACTGGTAGTCACTTTTTTTTTGCCCTTTTGTTCGCATACCTTTGAGATATCATCAAGACAAAGACATGAGATTACTAATCGTTTCAACTTCATCCATTCACGGTAAACCTTACCTCACATATCTAAAAGATGAAGTCATTTCATTTTTTGCCGGAAAGAATCTCATCTTCATTCCATACGCCCGTCCGGGCGGAATTACTTGGGATGAATACACCGCAAAAGCAAGCGAGCGATTTACAGAATGGGGCTTCAACATGAGAGGTCTACATACCTTCGAAAATCCCATTCAAGCTTTAAAGGAGGCCGACGGAGTGTTCACAGGAGGCGGAAATACCTTCGTATTGGTGAAGACGTTATACGATTTGGGTTTGATGGATCCCCTCCGAGAAGCAGTGCAAAATGGTCTTCCCTACATGGGCTCAAGTGCTGGGAGTAACTTAACTGGCCTCACGGTGAGAACCACCAATGATATGCCCATTGTATACCCCCCAAGTTTCGATGCACTGGCATTGGTTCCGTTCAATATCAATCCGCATTATTTAGACCCTATCCCGGATAGTACACACATGGGCGAGACACGCGAAACTCGCATTAATGAGTTCCACCACTTCAACGAGCAACCCGTCATCGGACTCAGGGAAGGCTCTTGGCTCAGAAGAGAAGGCGAATCGCTAGAACTCAAGGGTCCGCTGCCCGCAAGACTATTCAGAAAAGACGCAGCTCCAATTGAACGTCAGCCTGGCGATTGGAGTGATCTTTTATAATCTATAATACCATTCCCATGAATATTGCAGTTCTACTTCACGGTTCCGGTGTGTATGACGGAACAGAGATTCACGAAGCCGTACTCACTCTGCTTGCGATAGAAGAAGCAGGGCACTCCTACCAGTGTATCGCTCCGAACATCAACCAGCATCACGTCATCAATCACCTCAACGGTGAAGAAATGGACGAGACGAGAAACGTACTTATCGAATCGGCACGAATTGCTCGAGGGGATGTGTTAGATGTGCTTGACGTAAAAGCATCCGACTATGATGCCCTACTAATGCCCGGCGGATTTGGGACGGCAAAAAACTTTACCAAGTGGGCATTTGAAGGACCGGATGGGGCCATCAATTCGGATATCAAAGCGCTAGTACTCGACTTTGTTAGGTCAACAAAAACCATAGGAGCGTTGTGCATGAGTCCGACTACCGTGGCAAAGGCGCTTCAAGGTACGGAGTATCACGCCAAGTTGACCGTGGGCTCTACGCAGGAGCCCTCTCCTTATGACATTGGGGCGATCAGTGAGGGTGTGAATGCTACGGGTGCCCAGTCAGAAATGAAAACAGTGAGTGAGGTGGCCATCGACACCGAACTGAAGATTGTTACCGCTCCATGTTACATGATGGAAGCGAGTATCACCCAAGTTAGAGACAACATTGCTAAAGCCGTGAAGGAGGTCATACGCCTCGCCTCGGAATAACCGTATTATTCCCGTAATTTTGCAAACGCTCAATGGCCTGTGGCTCGAGCGTTTTTTGTTAAGAATCAACATTGTGAAGAAAACCGTACTCATGATCCTAGACGGATGGGGAATCGCCAAAGACCCTTCCGTTTCAGCAATCGACAAGGCTTCTACCCCATTCGTGGATGGCCTCTACACTCAATATCCCAACAATCAGCTAGAGGCTTCTGCATTGCAAGTTGGCCTTCCAGAAGGTCAGATGGGAAACTCTGAAGTAGGGCATATGAACCTTGGAGCTGGCCGTATTGTGTATCAGGACTTGGTTCGAATTAACAATGAAGTTGATAGTGGAGGGCTCGCCTCCAACCCTGAGCTGATCAAAGCTTTTGAATACGCGGAACAACATCATAGCAAGGTCCATTTTATCGGACTCGTAAGTGACGGAGGTGTGCATAGCCACATCAAACACCTTAAAGGTTTGCTGACCGCAGCCGCGGATAGAGGTCTTTCACGCGTATTTGTCCATGCCTTCACTGACGGACGAGATACCGACCCAAAAGGTGGTCGTCAATATATCCGCGAAATTGAAGAGCACATGGGCAAGACTACAGGTCATCTTGCTTCTATTATTGGGCGATACTTCGCCATGGATCGCGACAACCGCT
>JABXHW010000051.1 GCA_013373425.1 Flavobacteriia bacterium | reverse complement strand
TACCCAGTACCCAGTACCCAATACCCAGTACTCCGTACTTTTCCCCCATTCCTCACGTTTCCTACCCAAACACCTATATACTCATACGTTCTCGTTCACTATCTTCGAGCCCGTGAAATTCAGCGTCTCCATATTCTTCATCCTCGCTTGGTCAGTTGTGGCAGTAGGCCAAACTGATTCGGCGCTCGTCCAGTCCTCACCGGACACATTAGAAAGTGAAGAAGCTTACTCAGCTATAACAGTTAGAGGATGGAACGATTTAAATTTTCGTTCCGTGGATAGCCTTATGACCGTCGGTAGTCATGGGCAATTGAATGAATGGAATAGAGATATCTATGGACAGCTTCCATGGGCAAACCTGGCTTCTCCATTGAGCTTTTTGGTCTACCAACCCAATGAAGCTATCGGAGTGCGGTCAGGATTTGAGTCCTATTTCAATGGCTGGAGAGCGGCAAAAGAGATTCCTCTATACGATGTCAAAGCCCCACTATCTGGAATCAGATACCTAAGCGGGTATCAACGAGGACAGCTATTTGGAGGGTATTTTACAGCCAATGCACATGAGCGTCTTAATATCAACTTCGATTACCAGCGTGTATCAGCTCGCGGCGATTACTTCAGTCAAGATAACCTGCTGGATCAGATTAATGCTAGCACGAATTATCGCACACACAACAATCAATATCACTTCCAATCCGCTGTTGCTTGGAATTTGAATAGAGGAAGAGAAAGTGGCGGAATCACCAACTTCCCTGGATTTAGTGATCCCGATTCGGTGATTACAGACCGAGAGCTTATCAACGTCAGACTCTACAATTCAGAGTTTAAGGCGCGTCAACTCGATTTCGCACTATCTCAGCAATACCTTCCATTTTCGGATTCTATCTCTATGAAGGGAATCGGCTTGTATCATGATGCTGATTTCAATTTATCCAACCGAACTTTCACATCCACCGATTCCGTTTACGGCAACTACTTCATTGACTCTGTCCGCACTGCAGATAGCATGCACTATGCAATGACACAGCAGGAAGTCGGACTTGTATTTCAATCTGGCCTGAAGTCATTCACCTATGCCAAAGCAGGGGTGGGATATCGTTATGGTCAATTGTCCAACGACTCTATATTGCGCTCCGAAGGAACGATTTTTCTTTCTACTGAATTGAGAGGAGAAGGGAAGAGCTATGCTTGGCAGGCAGACGGAGAATACTATCTGGTCGGTACCCAAGCTGGTGCCTTTGATGTGCGCGGCAGAATAGAGTTCGACCTTGGAGCATTCGCGTTCTTGGGGAATGCACGTTTTCAACAACAAAGCCCAACACTTCAGTCGGAAGAATGGTACGCCAATGATTTTATATGGAGCAACGACTTTCAGTCGACCTTCTATCAAAAGTTAGGCGGAACCCTCCGATATAGCCGATACGCTTCTCTATCAGTGAACCTACAGAACTGGAGTCGACCTATCTACTACAATCAATCTTCTTTGCCTACGCAGCTGGATGGAACGGTGCAGTTGGTTCAATCCGAGCTCGACTTGCGCGTACCTGTTCTCTCTTGGCTGACCATCACTTCGCGAACAACGCTTCAACTCACTTCTGGGCCTGAAGATGTCCTTCGTCTACCTACTCTTGTAAACCGTTCTGGCATCTTTGCTGAATGGGAAATAGCCGGGGGAGCACTTAAAGCGTACACAGGTGTTGAAGCCTTATCGTTCTCTAGCTATCAAGCTAACAGATACAATCCGGCAACGGGAACGTTTTATCTGCAAGATGAACGCAGCATTGGAAACTTCCTATACTTGAATGGTGTGGCAGGCTTTAAGATTTCTTCCGCTCAGATATACGTGATTGCTGAGAATGCCGCCGAAGGCTTATTGAATCGGGCATACTTCGCTGCTCCGTATTACCCGCTAGCCGATAGAACCATACACTTGGGGGTGCGCTGGAGGTTCTTTAATTAAGTCTTCTGCTTCTGCTTCCTTGCAGCCGGGAAAAGAATATTATTCAATATCAATCTGTACCCCGGTGAATTGGGATGAAGCTCCAATTCTGTTGGAGGATCGCCAACTCGGTGCGTGTAGTCTTCGGGGTCATGGCCACCGTAAAATGTCCACTGACCGCGACCTATCTCTCCATGAATGTATCGCGCTTCATTGTCTGCACGATTTTCACCCATTATAAGAACATCCGGCTTGATTAGATCTCTTCGATACGCGGTTGTTTGCCCCATGAAACCGGGAACTACTCGAGTGTGGTTCTGACATAACATGCTCGGAATAACATCCCATTTGGCGGAGTATTCGAATAGCGTGAAGAAGTCATTATCGGCATCAATTTGACGTTGATTGGTCATGTCGATATTGGAGAACTCATACTCCATCGGATTCTGACTCAAAGTGAAATCAGTAAAAGCCAATGTGTTATCGAAGTTCAATCGATTTTGATAGCCAGGGTCAGATGGATCTCCATCAAACATAGGCTCGCATATATCGACATCCATAGCAGAGAGTGCAATGTCATAGCTGTCAGTTGCAGAACACATCGCGAAAAGGAACCCACCTCCAGCGACATATTCCTTGATCCGCATCGCTACTGCTAACTTTAAATCTGAAACTTTTGCGAAGCCAAGTCGAGCTGCTTCAGCCTCCGCAAGTCGTTTCTGTTCAATATACCAGGCCGCCATTCTAAATGAGCCGTAGAACTTTCCATACTGACCTGTGAAATCTTCATGGTGAAGGTGTAGCCAATCGTATCGGGTTAATTCATCATTTAGCACCTCTTCGTCGTAAATGATGTCATAGGGTATTTCAGCATAGGTCAGAACCAGGGTAACCGCATCATCCCAAGGTTGATTTCCCTCGGGTGAATAGACAGCGATTTTGGGAACCTTCTCCAGCTTTACAGCTTCCATGTTAACCGACGGACTGGCAATCTGAGCGAGGATGCCTTCAGCTTGAGCATCAGAAATAGTCTCGAATGTTACTCCTCGAATGGTGCATTCATTTTGAAGTCCATCGAAGGTTGGAATCATAAAGCTTCCACCACGATAATTGAGTAGCCACTGTACTTCGGAGCCTTGTTCAAGTGACCAATAGGCAATTCCGTACGACTTTAAGTGATCGCGTTGATCATCTTCGCCCATGGGCAATAGTACCCAATTGGCATTGGCTGAAAAAGTGATTAAGAGTAGGGCTACGAATAAGTTAAAACGCATCATCTGGATTTGGAGCAGTGTAGTCTCCCCCAAAGTAATCATTTGCGTCTTCATCCGAGTTCATTTTTGATTCAATCAGCGAAGGCTCAAAAGATCCAGGCATTTCATCCAAGTCGGAGAACTTGGCCATGTGGCCTTCGAACTTAAGTCGAACATTCTCCAAACTACCGTTACGGTGCTTCGCAATGATAAACTCACCTTGCGCTTCACATGGACTTCCGTCATCATCCCATTCGGTGATGCCGTAGTACTCCGGACGATAGATGAACGAAACGATATCGGCATCCTGCTCAATCGCACCTGATTCACGAAGGTCGGATAGAAGCGGACGTTTACTGCCTCCACGTGTTTCTACCGCTCGACTCAACTGGGATAGGGCAATGACAGGAACATTCAATTCCTTCGCAATACTCTTCAATGAACGCGAAATCGTAGAAATTTCTTGTTCACGGTTGCCACCACTTCCTCCAGCGGTCATCAACTGAAGATAGTCGATTACGATGATGCCAACGCCGTGTTGTGCAACGAGTCGTCGACACTTCGCTCGCATGTCGAAAACTGAAAGTGCAGGAGTGTCATCAATAAAGATTGGTGCGTCCTCTAGGTTCTTAACCTTCGCTAGGAGCTGTTGCCATTCGTGATCATCGAGATTTCCTTTTCTCAATTTCTCAGATGAGAGGCCGGTTTCACTCGAAATCAAACGGGTAATCAACTGAACGGAGCTCATCTCCAAAGAGAATACAGCCACCGGGGTTTGATGATCGATTGCCATGTTTCTCGCCATGGAGAGTACGAACGCGGTTTTACCCATACCTGGACGTGCCGCGATAATCACCAAGTCGGAACGTTGCCATCCAGAGGTTACACGGTCAACTTGTGTAAAGCCTGATGGCACACCAGAGAGTCCTTCTTTCTTCGAGATTTCTTCAATTCTTGAAATCGCCTGATGAATCAAGTCTTGAGAAGATTCGTAATTCTTCTTGAGGTTACCTTGAGCTACGTTGAACAAGCTTTGTTCAGCCTTGTCTAAGAGGTCCATTACATCGGAGCCTTCGTCAAAGGCGTCATTGATGATTTCAGAAGAAATACGGATAAGCTCTCGCTGAATATGTTTTTGCACGATGATGCGCGCATGGTACTCGATGTGAGCAGAAGAGGATACTCGTTGGCTTAAGTGGACGAGGTAGTACTCACCACCTACTATTTCGAGTTCTCCCTTCTTTCTAAGGTCTTGGGCTACGGTGAGGATATCAATCGCTTCCGAACGACCGAAGAGTTCGTGAATCGCCTTGTAAATTTTACTGTGTGTATCCTTGTAGAAGGCCTCAGGACTAAGAATGTCGATAACTTGGTTCAATGCACTATTGTCGATCAACAGTGCGCCAAGAACCGCTTCTTCAAGCTCAACAGCTTGGGGCGGGATGCGTCCTTGCTCGAGTTGAACCACCGATTTTTGGTTCTTCTTTTTCGGATTGAAATTTTGTTCAGGCTGATTCATAGACCATCAAAAGTACAAATAAGCACATGCGATAATCTCGCAGGCTAATTGAGTTTTTAACGAATTTCAGTTTGATAAAATATGCAGACTATCAAATAGTTAGGCAGTTCTGTTTGAAGTGAACTCCTCTAAAAAGTAGAGGCTGACACGCCTGGCTGTCCAATTGTCACGACACAAAAAAACCCCGCCTGAGCGGGGTCTTGATTCAGGTCGTTAAACCTTATTCGCTGTAGACACCCATGTTGCTGAATTTCTCAACACGCTGGGTAATCAGTTTATCAATATCAATTTTCTTCAAGGCAGCGTACTGCTTAGAAATTTCCTTCTTCACGGTTTCATAAATTGCTTCAGGATCGGTGTGCGCACCTCCGAGTGGCTCTTTGATGATACCGTCAATCAACTTGTTCTTCAGCATGTCCTGTGCAGTCAGTTTCAAAGCTGATGCGGCTTGCTCCTTATAGTCCCAAGATCTCCAAAGAATGGATGAACAAGACTCTGGAGAAATTACGGAGTACCAAGTGTTCTCAAGCATGAGTACTTTATCGCCTACACCGATTCCCAATGCTCCACCTGATGCTCCTTCACCGATAATGATGCAGATAATCGGCACATTTAGACGAGCCATTTCGAAGATGTTACGGGCAATCGCTTCCCCTTGTCCGCGTTCTTCAGCTTCAAGGCCTGGGAATGCACCTGGAGTGTCGATGAGCGCAACAACTGGACGGTTGAATTTCTCGGCCATCTTCATCAAGCGAAGGGCCTTGCGGTAACCTTCAGGATTTGGCATTCCGAAGTTGCGATACTGACGCATCTTGGTGTTGATCCCTTTTTGTTGACCGATGAACATGTACGACTCGCCGTCGATTTGACCCCAGCCACCTACCATGGCCTTATCGTCTTTCACACCACGATCACCATGAAGCTCAATGAAGTTGCCTTCAGTCATTGCTTCAATGTATGCAAGTGTATACGGGCGGTTTGGGTGACGTGAAAGTTGTACACGTTGCCAAGGAGTCAAGTTTTTCGCAATGTCCTTACGCGTTTGAACGATACGTTTTTCAAGTTCCTTGATACTTTTATTCATATCCGTGTTGGTCTCTTCTTCCAATCCACGGGCTTTTATCAGCTGGTCTTCCAGTTCCTTAATCGGAGTTTCGAAGTCTAAATAGTCCATAAGAATGACTTTGTTTAGGGCCTGCAAATTACAAATATCCCTATTGTTCAGCAGCGGTTCTTCGCTTTCTATTTCGTTTCAACCATCCGTTGATCACAACGGCTAAGAGAATAATAAGGGCGCCAAGATAGAATTCTGTTGACATTCTTTCGCTGTTTCCAAAGAGAAGATATGCAGTTAGAATTCCATACACAGGTTCCATATTGATGGTAAGCACAACGGTGAAAGGGCTCAGGTGCTTCATCACGTCTACGGATTGAATGAAGGCATACGCGGTCGCGATGGTCCCTAAAATCAAGAGGTAAACCCAATCCATTTGAGTGGGTATTAAGGATTCTATCTCTCTTTCTCCAAGCGTAATCATCACTCCCAATAGAATGACCGTGAGCATCCAACCTCCAAAGAGTTCGTGCACTGTGATAACCGCCGGTGATTCCTTTCTTACTAGAAGTCCGTTGAGTACGGAGAATAGCGCAGAAAGTGAAGCAGAAATCAATGCCACGATAATCCCGCTAGAGTAATCGCTTTCACTAACAAAAATGGTGGAGATACCTACCACGACTAATAGACCAAGAAGTACTTCAGAGATTGCAATTTTCCGTTTGAAAAAGATGGGCTCTATAATGGAAACGAAAAGTGCTGTTGAACCCATGCAAGCCAGGGTAATGCTTACATTGGAAATTTTGATAGCATGAAAGAAGGTGATCCAATGAATGGCGATTACGCTTCCCGCCCCATATAGTTTCCATCGCATATTTCCACTCACTCCAGTATTGCGCTTTCGAACAAGCTTGAGGAAGAGGTAAATCCCAATGACCGCGATGAGCATGCGGTACATGACTAGGGGATTTGAATCCAAAGAGATTAGGTCTCCAAGGATGGCAGTGAAACCCCACAGGAATACTACAAAGTGGAGTTTGATTTGGCTTTTTACGTCGTCACTTTGGGGCAACTCGGAAAGTATAAAGTCCTAGCAACCCAAAGACGATGTTGGGCGTCCATACGGCTAGTGCTGGTGAAACAGACCCTGCTTTCGACAGAGATGTTGATACCTCCATAAAGAAGATATAGATCATTACGAGCACCAGACCTATTGCGATATTCACTCCTAGCCCACCACGCCGTTTTCGGGAGCTTATCGAGACTGCTATCAACACCAAAATAAAACTGGAGAAGGGATAGGAGGATCGTTTATTCAGCTCGATTAAATGATTGTTCAAGGTCTCAGAACCACGCATCTCTTCCTTTTCGATAAAATCGAGCAACTGAGGCGTGGTCATCATTTCCGTAGCAAAAAGCTTGGGAACTATATCATCAGCGTTAAATACGAAGGCGGTATCCTTTTGTTGCCCCTGACTAATGGATTCTGTTCCATCGGGATGGATTTCACGTAGCCTCCAAGTCTGAAGTCGCCAGTTTCCAGTAACTGTGTCGAATCGCATATAGTCCACATTCAGTGCGGATTTCAGCTTTTGATCTTCTACAACGTAATAGGCGAAGTTGTATCCTGTATTTCGTTCTGGGGTAAAGCTTCTGAAATAAACAAAGTGTCCAGGTTGAACTTGGCGAAAACGATTCTGCGTCTTGCGTTCGTCTCGCACCTTTGTATACTTCATCTCAAAGTCGAGGCGATCCACATTTGTGATTGGGATGATGTAGTGGTTGACCGCAGAGCTGATGAGAAAGACTATGAAAGCCCCCATGAAGTAGGGTAGGGTGAATCGCGCAAAGCTTCTTCCTCCGGTGAGTATGGGAACAATTTCCGTATTGTTCGCCATCTTGGAAGTGAAGTAAATCGTAGATAGGAAGAGAATCAGCGCAGAAAAGAGATTGCCGTAAAGGGCGATAAAGTTGATGTAGTAATCATTGACAATCTCGTGAAGCTTGGCTCCATTCACGGTAAAATCGTCCAATTTTTCGGAGATGTCGATTACTACCGCAATCATCATCAAGAGAACAAAAAAGAGGACGAAAGTGCCGATGAACTTTCTGAATATGTACCAATCAATCAGCTTCAATTACAATCGAGTTTGAAGTTTAGGAACTATCTGATTCTTCCATTCGGCAAATGTGCCTTCCTGAATTTTGGTTCTCGCCTCTTTCACTAACCACAGATAGAATCTCAAATTGTGCAAAGAAGCGATTTGTCGTCCGAGGTATTCGTTCGCTTGAAACAAATGTCGCACATAGGCTTTGGAATACATAGCATCCACGAAGCTATCCCCATTCGGGTCGAGTGGACTGAAGTCCTTGGCCCATTTGGCGTTTTTAATGTTGATGATGCCTTCCGACGTGAAAAGCTGGCCATTTCTTCCATTCCTTGCCGGCATGACGCAATCGAACATATCTACCCCGAGGGCGATGTTTTCCAGAATGTTCGCAGGCGTACCCACTCCCATTAAGTAGCGTGGTTTGTCCTTGGGCAGAATATCACACACCAATTCGCTCATTTCATACATGTCTTCGTGAGGTTCTCCCACACTCAGCCCGCCAATAGCGTACCCCTCTCTGTCGGTTTGTGCGATATATTCAGCGGACTGCTTTCTAAGTTCAGGATAAACTGAGCCTTGAACGATTGGGAATAGTGTCTGGCTGTAGCCGTAAAGAGGCTCTGATTCGTCAAATCGACGGATGCACCGATCTAGCCACCTATGCGTGCGGTCCATAGCTTCTTTTGCATACTTCTCCTCACAAGGGTAGGGAGTACATTCGTCGAATGCCATGATGATGTCGGCACCAATTTGGCGCTGAACATCCATCACATTTTCAGGTGTAAAGAGATGCTTAGAGCCATCAATATGAGACTGAAACTTGACGCCTTGTTCGGTGATTTTGCTGATGTCATCAAGTGAATAAACTTGGAACCCACCGCTATCGGTTAGAATCGGACGCTCCCAATTCATGAACTTATGGAGTCCACCTGCTGCTTCTAAGGTATCGGTACCTGGACGAAGGTAGAGGTGGTAAGTATTTCCGAGAATGATTTCAGCTTTGATATCATCTACCAACTCTGTCTGATGAACAGCTTTAACTGAAGCCACGGTTCCCACCGGCATAAAGATGGGAGTTTCGATTTGTCCGTGGTCGGTTGTCAGCAAGCCAGTACGCGCTTTGGACTTTGAATCTGTAGATTGGAGTTCAAATTTCATCGGGCAAAAATACGCGATTTTTCTGCGGGATAGATGGTCTTGGAATTCTACCTTTGCCGGGCATTACCTATGGATATCAGTACACTCATTTTCATCCTCTTCGCGGCCATAGCTGCCGCTCAACTGCTTTATTGGCTGTTCATTTTTCCGCGTTTTGCCTTCAAGAAACCGCATGAAACTCAACAAGCAGATTTGCTTCCACCTGTCAGTGTAATTGTGGTTGGAAGGAATGAGGAGGGGAATTTCAAGATGCACCTTCCGACCATCCTCAATCAAGATTACCCCAACTTTGAAGTCATTGCTGTCAATGATCAGAGCTCTGATGATAGTGGGCAAGTTATTGAAGAGTTACAAAAGGAGTATGCTCACTTACGCCTTGTGAAAGTTCCTGAGAATGATCAATTCTGGAACGGAAAGAAATTTGGATTAGCTCTCGGAATTAAAGCTGCACAATACGAGCATTTGTTGCTTACAGATGCCGACTGTTATCCGTCAAGTCCGGATTGGATTCGCGAAATGATTTCGGGGTTCATGGGAGGAAAGGAAATGGTGATTGGATATGGTGACGTTGAGAAAGAGACAGGTTTTGTGAACGGTCTCACTCGCTTTGAGACCTTCCAAACTGCGATGCAGTATTTCGCATGGTCCTTTTGGGGAATGACATACATGGGTGTTGGACGAAATCTCGCATACCGCAAGAGTTTGTGGTTCGAACAGAACGGCTTCATCAAGCACATTCACATTCCGAGTGGCGACGATGATTTGTTTGTCAACTCAGCTGCCAAGAGAGGAAAGGTGGGGCGTGTTGCAAAATCAACAGCACATACGCTTACTCAATCGAAGACGACCTGGAAAGATTGGATTCGCCAGAAACGAAGACATTTTAGCACATCGACATTGTACAAACCTTGGCATCAGATTTTGCTTGGAACGTACGGTACAACTACACTTGCGTTTTGGCCAATGATGATATTGGCAGCATTCATGACGTCGGGAATACTCTTTCAAATTGTACTGGGGCTAGGACTTCTTCGCATCCTATATCAATACCTAGTAGGATTGATGGCGGCTCGCTTTTTAGGCAACCGCGATGTGGTTTATCTCTGGCCGATTTATGAACTGATCTGGTCCTTTACCGGTACATTTCTTCATATCGTGAACGCTTGGAAAGGTAGACCTAAAGGGTGGAAGTGATGGAAGTAATCAAGACTCAATTCCCGGAATTAACATCTTTGCAGCTTTCTCAATTGGAGAAGCTGGAACCGCTGTATAAGGAGTGGAACTCTATGATCAATGTGATCAGTAGAAAAGATACCGATAATTTTTACGAGCGCCATGTTCTTCACAGCCTGGGCATAGCCAAGGTGATGTCATTTAAGTCAGGAACTAAAGTTCTAGATGTTGGCACGGGTGGAGGCTTTCCAGGGATTCCGTTAGCCATTCTATTCCCAGAAGTTCATTTTACGCTGGTGGATAGCATCGGAAAGAAAATCAAAGTAGTTACTGCGGTAGTGGAGGAGCTTGGTTTGAAAAATGTAGTTGCGATTCACGGAAGAGCTGAGAAGACACCAAGGGGATTCGACTTCGTGATTTCGAGAGCGGTAACACGAATGCCAGCATTTTACTCGTGGATACGAGGACATTTCAATGCAAAGTCTTTCAATGATCTCAAGAATGGAATTCTCTACTTGAAAGGTGGAGATCTATCAGAAGAACTTGCAGACTTCCCCAAGGCCGTAGAGTACGACTTGTCACAATGGTTCGATGGCGAATTCTTTGAAACTAAGAAGGTTGTATACGTTCCAGCTAGTCGTTAATCTCGTCCAGAATCGTTCTCCTTTTCGCTTTCGGAAATATCTTGTGATAGAAGAATGGAGCCTGTTTGGCTTTCTTCATGACGTCGCTTGCCGTGCTCATGATTCCAACCAAGACAGTAATAATCACGGCTTTCCAAAGAATTCCATTAATTATGCTGGCAGGTTCTAGTATTCCATCAAGAATATTGAAGCCAAGGTAGAAGAAGAATGCAATTCGACTGTAGAGCAGTGGATTCTTCTTGAGTAAAATTGCACAGACCCCAAAAATCAAAGAGGGCAGTGCGGTTATTGCGAAGACGAGCGCTTCGAATTCACCCAATTCCATCGAAATAGAGTAGGAGACAATTAGTCCGAAAGCACAAAGCAGTCCGAGAATGACCTGCGCCCAAATCATTTGCTTTTGGAGCTTTTCAACTTTGGTTCCGAACACGATGACTTCGCCTCTAAATCTTCCTTGTTCCCTCTCTGTGCCTTCAAAAGGGAAAGAACAGAATGTACATTCAGATGAATCGGGATGTTTTGCAGTATCGCATACTGGGCAAGAGAGCATTTCTTCCATTGTGGGAAGATAAAAAAAGGCCCCCAAAACTGGAGGCCTTTGAGATATAGTCAAGTGGATATCATTATCCCATGAAAGGATAACGGTAGTCCACTGGTGGAACGAAGTTCTCTTTAACAGTTCGTGGAGAAACCCAACGCAACAAGTTCAAGTAGCTACCTGCCTTGTCGTTGGTTCCTGAACCACGCGCACCACCGAATGGCTGCTGACCAACTACCGCACCTGTCGGCTTGTCGTTGATATAGAAGTTACCAGCCGCATTCACAAGCTTCTTAGCTGCAGTTTCGATTACATAGCGATCAGCAGAGAAGATGCCTCCTGTAAGTGCGTATTCACCTGTTTCATCAATGAGTTGAAGTGTTTCTTCCCATTCATTTTCTGGGTAAACGTAAACCGTCAATACAGGTCCAAAGATTTCTTCACACATGGTGCGGAACTTCGGATTGGTCGTCTTGACGATTGTAGGTTCGATGAAGTAACCTTCAGACTTGTCGTAGTTACCACCAACGAGGATTTCCGCATCGTCTTGAGACTTGATGTAATCGATGTAATTAGCAATCTTGTCGAATGCAGCTTCATCGATAACAGCGTTAATGAAGTTTCCAAAATCTTCTGGAGAACCCATCTTGAATTCTTTCACGATGCTTACTGCTCTTTCGAGAATCTCATCGGCAGTATTCGAAGGAAGGTAAGTTCTTGAAGCTGCAGAACACTTTTGTCCTTGGAATTCAAAAGCACCACGAGCCATGGCTACAGCCACTTGTTGTGGATCTGCTGATTTGTGTGCCCAGATGAAGTCCTTACCACCTGTTTCACCCACGATGCGCGGGTAGCTGCGGTACTTGTCGATATTCTGACCGATAGTCTTCCACAAGTGGCGGAAGACCCCAGTAGAACCGGTGAAGTGCAATCCTGCAAAGTCTGGGTGGTTGAATACAACATCGCCTGCTTCTGGTCCGTCAACAAATACGAGGTTAATTACTCCAGCAGGAACACCTGCTTCGCGGAATACCTCCATCACTACATGAGCAGAATAAATCTGACTGTCGGCTGGTTTCCAAACTGCCACGTTCCCCATGAGGGCAGGAGCAGCAGGAAGGTTACCGGCGATGGCCGTAAAGTTGAATGGAGTAATTGCGAAAACGAATCCTTCAAGTGGACGATACTCGAGACGGTTCCAAATGCCTTCAGATGACTCTGGTTGCATTTCATAGATCTCCGTCATGTATTGAACGTTGAATCTGAGGAAGTCAGCCAATTCACATGCTGAGTCGATTTCAGCTTGGAAAGCGTTTTTACTCTGAGCCAACATCGTTGCCGCATTCATCTTTGCACGGTAAGGTCCGGCGATAAGATCTGCAGCTTTGAGGAATACACTTGCGCGGTGCTCCCAGCTCAAGTTAGCCCATTGCTCGCGAGCGGCGAGCGCTGCGTCAACTGCATCTTGAACATGCTTGGCTGTACCTCTGTGGTAGGTGCCAATTTGGGTTTTCAATTCATGAGGTGGGTAGAGCGGGAACGTATTGTCTGTTCTTACTTCCTCTCCATTTATAAACATTGGAATGTCAGTCACCTGCGACTTCATCTTGCGATAGGTGCTGAGCAATTCTACTTTTTCTGGAGTACCTGGCGCGTAGCTCAAAATCGGCTCATTCACCGCCACAGGTACTGGATAAATTCCCTTCGGCATTTTCGGAATCTTTTTTGGGTTTGACTTCAAAAGTAGCCATTACAGGTTGAACTACAAGGGCGAAACGGCGGTGGTTTTGAGTCGAAGGAGTGTTGTTAATTGGTTGAAAATCAGTCGAGTTTCATGAATGCGTCCGGGGGCCTCCAAACCTCCTCCCCAACTCAAGTTCGGCAAAGCATCCCGATTAGTCGTAAAGTATACGTTTACAATCGCTTAGTTATTCACAAAAAATGCCGCTCTGAATTCAATTCAGGCGACACAGATTTGACGTAATTCTATTGTGCTGATTCTAGTGCGCAACCACGACCTTTTCGACAATGTCTATTCTACCCTGATCAGAGGTGATGTGGATAAAATAGACTCCTGTTTCTTCAATTTCGATGTGAAGCTCGTCGGTTTGAGGAATGGCAGTTCTCATCACTAGTTGCCCATGAATGTTCACCACTCGCACTTCGGTATCAAAATTCGTCGGAGATGGGAATTCTATAGTAATAATGCCATGAGTAGGATTTGGGTAGATAGAGACCTTTTGTTCTTCTGTTTCATTCAGACCAATTGTCGTTGCGCAAGGATAATTGGTGCGGTTGAAAGATATGGTGTCATTCTGAAAACACCTCAGATCATACATGTTCAATTGAAAGGAGGTTCCATCACATGTGTTAGGAGAAGGAGCGAAAAGTCCGTGGTAAAACAGCGCGCCAAAGTCGAGGTAAATTCTCTCACTTAGGTAGTGCGGACTAACAATTTGATAGTACGGTCCATTTGGATAAGACACGGTGTCCATTGGGAAGCGGACATCGATGTATCTCACATTGGCTCCTGCGATGTTTTCAACGCCTTTTGCTACTACTGTTGCTTTAGATGGGGACGTGCAGCCGAACGAAGTGTCAGGTAGAGCGAACTCCCATGAGTCGCCGATGTCGGCATTCAAGTCATATAGTAGGAGAGCCGTATCTACCCCTAGTCTGAAAACGGAATCGTTTCTGGTAGCAATGAAAATGGGATCAAATGTCAGCCCTCTTGACACGCTATAGGTGCTTGGCCCTGTGTAAATGGCCCTTGATCCTGTGACCTCAAATTTGAGCCATTGCATGCCTAGGATATTGGTGTCTCCTACATGTTCAATTTTCTTATGTCCGAAGTATCCGTATTCAGTGTAGTTGAAATGCCAAGTGGCATTCTCACCAAATTGAGCTTGAACGTTCAATGTGAAGAGAGTGACGGAGATTGTGAGTAGGAGCTTTTTCATTTCGAGAGAGAATGAGGTTGAATAACAAACTGGTCGTCCTTTACCTTGACTACGGGTTGGGGGCGCCCAAGGGGCCAGCTCCCGCTGACCCCACTATCAAGGTACGAAGCTACAGCCGATTATTCGGAGGGTATACGTTTACTGATGGATAAAATTTTCCAACCAAGGCCCTTCCCCATGAATCTCGATAATCGTAATATTGCGATGAAATTATTCAGCGATGGGTTTATCCAAGTCGGACTTGTTTTCAAAAGAGCACAATGAAATTGCAGCGCTAGCTCGTGCTTTTGCGCACCCCGCTCGGGTTGCAATTGTCTTTCACCTGTTGGAGACGAAGGACTGTATCAACGGTGAGTTGGTCCTGGAGTTAGGTCTAGCACAAGCAACCATTAGTCAGCACTTGAGGGAGCTGAAAGAGCTTGAAATTATTCGAGGAACCATCGAGGGAACAAAGATGAGCTATTGCATCAATCCAGATAAGTGGTTTGAAATCAAACAAGTGTTTGACACAATGTTCGATCAGTTTGAGCAACCTACGGATGGAGATTGTTGCTGATATATAAAGACATTTCTAGATGAAACTATCAGAAGTACGCCATGCGCTGAATACGCTTGAAAACGTTCGATTTGCTCTTCCTTCTGGGGAGCTAGTGCCTGCGCATTTTCACGTCACCGAAGTCGGACTTGTGCGTAAAAACTTTATCGATTGTGGTGGGACAATTCGAGATGAAAGCACCATTGCCTTTCAACTCTATACGGCGAGCGATTACGATCATCGTCTAGGAGTTCAAAAATTACAATCGATTATTGAAATATCTGTGGATCAACTCAGCCTGCCCGATGTCGACGTTAAGGTGGAGTACCAAGGTGCCAGTATCGAGATTTATGATTTGGATTTCACTGAGGGAGTGTTCAATCTTATCCCGACCGAAACCAACTGCCTAGCTAAGGACAAGTGTGGTATTCCGGAGACAAAGAAAAGGGTAAAGTTGAGTACATTGGGTCAGGCCTCAAATGCATGCAAGCCGGGCAGTGGTTGTTGCTAAGGACACTAGAGATCTTTTGTATGGGTCGGCATCTTTACGACCTCAATCACCTCACCTTCAGAAGAGATTCTAATTCCCGTCAGGTTTTTTCCTAGCCATGCACCGGTGTCGATGCACCATGCATCCGATTTTTCGACGAACCTTGGCTCGCCATCGGATTGAATCATGTGACCGTGAACTTGTAGCTTGCCGACATTCTTGACGGTTGAGCGATTGTGCAAAACGCCGCGACGAGCATTGTTGCCGTAGGGATCTTTTGAATACGGACTAATTCCAGCGTGAGTGATGAGGACATTCGGCGTTTCCCACTTCAGCGGTAGTGCCTTCATCCAATCCACCGCCTTCTTTAAATTGATATCGCGCTTGATAAAGTCACGCTTACATTGGTCGATGGTCTTGTCTCGACCAGCACGCTGATACAGTTCAATAAATCTTTGTTCGTGATTTCCCTTGAGGAAGAAAACCTGATAGGGATACTCTTGCTGAAGTTGCTTCGCTAAGAGGTACACTTTTCCCGATCTCTTGCCTTTATTGATGAGGTCACCCACTTGAACCAAGAACTCATTTTCTGGATTCCAGTGTTCTTCTACCATCTCCTTAAAGGTGTGGTAGCAGCCGTGAACATCACCAATGGCGAAGATGTTCATGGGAGATTTATGAATTCAACATGACAGGCATGACGAGCATGAGAAGGTCTTCACCTTCGTCCACACCGTCATTTGGGATGAGGAGACCAGCGCGGTTGGGGGCGCTCAATTCTACCTTCACTGAATCCGACTCCAAGTTGTTCAACATTTCAGTTAGGAAACGGCTGTTAAATCCGATTTCCATATCTGATCCGTCGTAGTCGCAAGTGAGTCGCTCTACAGCTTTATTACTGAAGTCGAGGTCCTCTGCTGAAACGGTCAACTCCGTTCCTGCAATCTTCAAGCGAATTTGATGGGTGGTCTTGTTAGAGAAGATAGACACACGCTTTACTGAGCTCAAAAATCCTGAGCGATCAATCAACATGCGGTTAGGATTGTCCTTAGGAATAACCGCTTCGTAATTCGGGTATTTTCCATCAATCAAACGACAGGTCATGATGATGTTGTCATACTCGAAGCGCGCGTTGGTTTCGTTGTAGAAAATCTTCACGTCGCCATCTGTACCCACCAAGCTCGATCGAAGTAAGTTCAAAGGCTTGCGAGGCATGATGAATTCAGCCGTGCTCGAAGTGCTCAAATCCGTTCTTCTGTAGCGAACGAGTTTGTGCGCATCTGTAGCAACGAAAGTTAGGCTGTCTGACGCGAATTGGAAGAACACACCTGACATCACCGGACGAAGGTCGTCGTTACCCGCGGCGAAGATGGTCTTTGCGATGGCGTTTCCAAGAACGTCGCCGGGAACCACTGCCTCACTCGCATCTTCCAACTCAGGAAGTTGAGGAAATTCATCCCCTTCAACAAAAGCCAAGGAATACTTACCAAAATCACTGCTCACTTCTACGTTGTGAGACTTCTCGTCAAGCGTGAAGGTGAGTGGTTGCTCTGGGAAGGTTTTCAATGTATCTAGAAGAATCTTTGCTGGAACACCTGCTGTCCCTTCAGATTCTGTTTCAACCGCCAACGTTGTACTCATGGTAGTTTCAAGGTCTGAAGCTGAAACTTTAAGTTGGTTAGGGCTGAGTTCGAAAAGGAAATTATCGAGAATTGGAAGTGTATTGTTGTTGTTGATTACACCACCAATGGCTTGCAATTCACGTAATAGGGTTCCGCTGGATACAATAAATTTCATGAGGCTAATTGTTTGCTGCGAGTCTTCTTCGCCGAAAGCAAATATACTTTTTCACTTGCGCTTATGTCACTCTCAAAGTGAATTTTGCTAACAAGAGATTCACAATTATAGGTTGAAGTACTCTCTGGTTTTAAGTACGTTCTCAAATGCGAAGGTCTGAATCAAGACAAAGCGTCCGTCGCTGATTTTTGCATAGAAACGATCCACATCATATTTCCTTGGGTTGCCCAAAGCGTCGTATTCATCCGGAGCTGCGGGCACATGGAAGGCCGAAAGCGTTTTGGTTTCCCCCTCAAAGTTGGTAAGTGAAAGCTCAAAAACGGGAATTGAGTTCACAATGCTGTCCTGCTTTTGATAGGCTAAGTCTGTTTCGATTATAGCACCCTCGTATCTCAACGTGCGAAGAGATTCTAGCAAATAGCGCGTGTGCTGGGCATCGAATGGTTCAATGGCAATACCAGCATCATCGAAAACGGATAGTTTACTGTCCTCTGTTTGAACGATGCGGTATCCCTCCTGAGGAACCAGTTGATAGTCCATTTTAACTTCAGCAATCTCTAGGTCGTCCCATCCAAAGATGACTCTGTTTCTCCACAAGTCTTCACGAGCGAAGAATCGAGATTCGAGGAATGCATTCTCACTTGGAACATGCATGGCAACTGGAGTGCGTGCATTTCGCTTCATCATCCAAGTTCCCAAACCATCATTTTGCTGGGTTCCGATGATGATATCTCGCACGAGCTCATCGCCAGCATATACCTGCAAAGTTCTTCCGTAACCAGCCATTCGGCGTAATACGGTTTCGCGTGCAGCTTCTGTTGGGAAGTTGCGAAGCTCCATTTCATGAAGGGTTCTCAAAACTTCGTTTACTGAACCTTGACGAGCAGGGTATTTACCGTTTACAATCCAACCATTGCTCGTACGTTCTAAAATGGCCGTGTCGGGCTCACGGTTGGTGATGACAAATTTGGTCACCGCAGCTGTGTCTTCGATAGCCATGTCGTAAGCCAGCTCATCATCGCCAAGTGTGCTGCTCGAATCAAAGTCTTGGAAAGCCAAGAATATTCCCCCAGCAATGAGGACGGCAAATATGATGAGGTTGATTAATTGTTTCTTCTTCATGCCTTTACTGCGTATTTTCTTCTTCTATTCCATGTATATAAGACGCCGAACACCAGTACGAATACTACTGGAACAGCCGTGTTCAGAATAGACCAAGTGAGTCTTTCATCTTCGACTTTCGCGTTATTTAGGAGTCTCATCTTTATTTCACGAGTAGAGCGAACATCTATCAATCCAGAATCATCCAACATATAATCCACCGCATTCAATATAAATTCTGTATTGCCGTATTGATGGCCTGTGAGTTGATCGAAGCCCAACTTTAACGGAGATCCCGCCGGACGGTCTCTACTACCAAAGCTCAACTCGTTTCTAATAAAGTCCCCATCAGCTATTACGATCTGTTGCGTCCATTCGCTGGAATCACGTAGACGAATATTTTGCGCTTCTAGCGAACGCGGCTTTAATCGATTCTTGTAAATGGAAGTGAAATGACCCTCCAAAAGCACGCCTGCTAATAAATTCCTACTAGGGAATTCCTCAGGGACATGGTCGGAGTAAAGCGTTCTCAGACTTACAATGCCTGGCACCTCTTGTGTTCGGCTATTTCCACTTGTTACCAAGAGGGGCGTCTTCTTGATATTTGGAGAGTAAACCGTATCAATCTCAGATGCCATATTCAGCTTCAACACATTGAGGTCCTTCGTAATTGGATGATCAACTCGTGCGGTGATTGCTGGAAAGTAAATCCACTTTCGCAGCGAACGCATGTCATTTACATAGCCACATACATAGTCCTGAATCAAGTTAGTGTTGAGACGAACTCCATACTGGAAGAGCATGTCATCAATGTTCAACTTTTCCATCTGAGGTAGGGCAAGAAACTCTCTCTTTTGAGTAAGAGAATCCATAGCCGCTGCAACAGGGTCGATGAACCACATGATGCGACCACCATTCATGATGTAATTGTCGATTAGGAACTTGTCGGTTTCATTGAAGGGTTGTTCAGGCTTGGCTACGATGAGCATATCAAAACGGTTCATTCGATTGATTTGATCTACCAAGCTCACCTCACCTGTTACCGTGTCTACTGGATATTCTTTGATGTTGAATCGGTCGATGTCGTACGACTCGCTCAAATCCGTGGCAATGCTCACTACAAATCGGGCAGGTAATTCTCCATGCCCCTGCAAGAATCCAATTAATGGTCGATTTGTCGTCAGCAGGGTGTTTAGTCCAGAAGCAAGGTTGTATTCCATTTCCTGAACCGAGGCATTAACTTGAGATGCTGAGTTGGTGCCTATTCGCGATTCGAGCAGATTGATGGGGATTTCTTTATCTCCATAAGATACAAGCGCCCCAGGGTAAACCTCCAATCGAACTGATCCTCCTTCTGCTTGACTTTCTATAAAGTATGGACTGAGGCCTCTAGATTGAAGGACTTGCTTTAACTCCCTGGAATCGTCTCCTTCATTTGGATCGATAAACTCAAATTCAATATTTGAATTGTATGCACGGAACTCCTCAAGCATCTGACGGGTCTCCTTCTTTAGACGAAGTAAATCTGCTGCACCTGCGAAATTGAATTCACCATCCAGGTATACTTTGAAAAGCATCGGATCCTCAATCTCATCGAGAAGATTGAGCGTAACCTCATTCAAACTGTAACGCCCTTCAGCGGTCAGGTCGATTCTCGCAAATTTGAAAGCGCCGACCACATTGAGCATCACTGCGAGTGCGAGAACGAGTCCGAATTGAGTGAAATCGGCCAATCGCGATTTTTTGTCCCATTTTCTGCTTTGCATGATCAAGCGCGACAAAGCCGCAAAAACCACAATCAATCCAAAGAAGTAGAGGACGTCTCGACTGTCGATCACGCCTCGACTAATACTTAAATAGTGCTCGTTGATGCCCAAACTGTAAATCAACAAATCCATGCTTCCGAAAACGTCGAGCTCAGCAACGGCATCAAATCCAAAGAAGAAAACAAAGCTGATTAGTGCGGCGAGGATGAAACTGATGATAGGGTTGTCTGTAATGGAGGATGCAAAAAGTCCGATGGAAATGTACGCGGCTCCCAAAAGGAAGAGTCCGATGTAACTTCCAGCTGTAGCCCCCGAATCAACATTTCCAACGGGTTCACCCAGTTGATGAATCGAGAAATAATAAAGCAGGGTAGGGAGTAAGCTGAAGAGCACCAAGGATAAGGCCGCCAAGAACTTCGCCGAGAAGATTTGTAACTCGGTTAGTGGTTTGGTCAACAAGAACTCCATGGTCCCAATCCGTTTCTCATCTGCGAACATGCGCATGGTAATGGCGGGAATCAGGAACATAAACACCCAAGGCGAAATCATAAACAAGCCATCAATGCCTGCATATCCGGCATCGAGAAGGTTGAACGACCCTGGAAGAAGCCATAGGAAAACACCATTGAGTAACAGGAATACGATAATGACTAAATAGCCGGTTACCGAATTGAAGAAGGCTCTTATTTCTTTTAAAAAGAGACTGATCATGGTAATTTCACTTGTGGTTCTACACTCCAGGCTTGTGCTTTTTCAGCGAAAAGGGCTTTGGTCTTTGCCCAAACATCGGCAAACAACTCACTTTTTCGGTACATCTCTAGATAATCTGGATGCTTCCAATGACTGTAAGTAAAGAAGATGGCCGGGTTATTAATGTCCTGCCACAACTCCAGATACTCGCAGCCTTCAAACCCACGAATGAGTTCTTTGCGACTTTCGAATAAAGCTTGAAAGGAATCAATTTCCTCTTCTCTAAAGTGCATCTTAACTACACGTACCATCATTGAAGTTCAATGTAGATGTTACTGTTTACTTGTAATCCCAACAGACTGCATGCGCTGTTGATATTTCTACCCCCGGGCTTTTGAACGGCGATTTCAAGTAGGTCATCGCTATTGAAGACGCAGAAAAGCTCGCCTTCCGTTGGCCCTTCGTGGTAATTTTCCACGATTCGGGTTATTCGCTTATTTCGCGCAATCACGGTGAGCTTCTTGTTGCTCGTATTTTCAACGAGCCACTTTCTACTCACATTCGTAACGAGGTTGCCAAAGGTATCGATATGAATCACATGGGCAATGACCTCTAGTTGATCAGGTTTCAAGGTAGGGCGAGACGGTGATTTCATCTCGTAATTCTTGCTAGCTTGACCAAGCACGCTTGATTTACCGCCGCGTTGCAAATGGGCTGCTACCTGAACATACATGCTGTGCAGACCATCATCACTCTTGCTATTTCGCAGATCCAAAGCAGTCACCAAGGTTGGTTTTTCATTGGGATCGATGATCGTTAAGACACCGTTATCCGGTCCGATGAAAAATTGACCTGCCATTTCCCAAAGCAAATGTGGCTTGTCTTTGGGTTGCAAAGCATCGACCAATACGAAGTGGATTGTACCCTCTGGATAGTGCTTGTAGGTCCTGCCCAAAAGGTAGGCGGCTTGCATGATATTGTACGGAGCGACACTGTGAGATATATCCACAATCCGTGCATCTGGCATCTCTCGCCAAATATCACCTTTCAATGCAGCCACGTCGTGGTCAATGATTCCGTAGTCGGATGTGAGTGTGATTAAGCTCATAAATCGCTTGTGGACAGCAGCTAAATTGCGGGATATTCCGTTATTTTGTGACATCAAAAGTACGAATTGAAGTGCTTCGTACATAACACAAAGAAACCCTGCATTTGACCGAAAAAACAGTCATTCTCGAAGACACTAATCCCCAGGAGTTTTACGGGGCGAATAATCGGTATTTCAACTTGCTTAAAAGTTTTTATCCCAAGCTTAAGATTACGGCTCGTGGCGATAAAATCAAGATAAATGGCGACGAGGATATTATCGAGCAATTCGAAGAGAAGCTGAACTTGATATTGCTCCACTTGCAACGCTACAATTCCATTACAGAGAATCAAATTGAACGCATTGTCATGGAAGATGGTCGTGAAGTAGCGAAGACGTATGCAGAGGTGAACGATGTGCTTGTGCACGGTTCCGGTGGAAATCTAATCAAGGCGAGAACCCTTAACCAAAAGAGAATGGTGAAGGGTATTGACGAGAACGATATGGTTTTTGCCATCGGACCGGCAGGTACGGGTAAGACATATACTGGAGTTGCGCTTGCAGTTAGAGCACTGAAGAATAAAGAGGTAAGACGAATTATTCTCACTAGACCTGCAGTTGAAGCAGGGGAGAACCTGGGTTTCCTTCCAGGGGATATGAAAGAGAAGCTCGATCCGTACATGCAGCCATTGTACGATGCTTTGCACGACATGATTCCTCATGAGAAGCTTCAGTATTACATTGAATCACGTGTCATTGAAATTGCTCCACTTGCATTTATGCGTGGCCGAACGCTCGATAACGCTTTCGTGATTCTGGATGAAGCGCAGAATACCACGCATTCGCAAATGAAGATGTTCCTCACTCGTATGGGGAAACATGCTAAGTTCATCGTAACAGGTGACGCTACTCAAATCGATCTACCTAGAAATCAAGGGTCGGGTTTGAAAGAGGCACTCCGCATATTGAAGAATGTGAAGGGGATTGAAATTATACAGCTAGACGATAAGGATGTGATTCGCCACTCATTGGTGAAGGACATCATTCACGCATACGACAAAGAAGAGAAGAAGTCATGACCGCACTAGAACGCTCCGAATTCAATTTTACCGGGCAAACACATGTCTACCACGGCAAAGTGAGAGACGTTTATTCTATTGGAGAAGATAAGCTCGTTATGATTGCGAGCGATCGCATTTCGGCGTTCGACGTCATTCTTCCAAAAGGCATTCCCTTCAAAGGACAGGTGCTCAATCAAATTGCGAGTCATTTCTTGGACGCTACATCTGATATTGTTCCGAACTGGAAGCTTTCTACGCCAGATCCAGTTGTAACTATCGGGCATAAGGCCGAGCCATTCAAAGTTGAAATGGTGATTCGTGGATACTTGAGCGGACATGCTTGGAGGACCTATCGCGATGGTGTCAGAACACTGTGCGGTGTAACAATGCCGGAAGGATTGAAAGAGAATGATGCGTTTCCGGAGCCAATCATTACTCCAACCACTAAAGCCGATCAAGGCTTGCACGATGAAGATATCTCTCGGGAAGATATTCTCGCGAAGGACATCGTTTCAGAAGACGACTACGTGCAACTCGAGAAGTATACTCGTGCCCTCTTTCAAAGAGGTCAGGAAATGGCTAGTGAGCGCGGATTGATTCTAGTGGATACGAAGTACGAATTCGGCAAATTGCCTGATGGTACGATCGTTCTTATCGACGAGATTCACACCCCAGATTCTTCTCGTTACTTCTATCAAGATGGCTATGAAGAGCGTCAGCAAAAAGGCGAAACTCAAAAGCAATTGTCGAAGGAGTTCGTTCGTCAGTGGTTGATTGAAAATGGGTTTCAAGGAAAAGAAGGACAGCAGGTTCCAGAAATGACAGAAGTTTTCGTTCAGTCGGTGAGTAATCGATACATCGAGTTGTACGAGAAGGTAACCGGCATGCGTTTTGCAAAAGCAGATTTGTCTAACTTAGTAGGAAGAATCTCACAGAACGTTGAGTCAGCCCTAAAGAACCTCTAACTATGAGCCGCCTAACCACCATCGCTCTACTTTGTTTTGCAAGCTTTACCACATTGGCACAGTTCGATTTCGGACTAAAAGCTGGTGCTAACTCTTCCACACTCACTTTCGAGGATTTGGAAGAGAATTCAAATATTGAAGACATTGTTGCTAGTAACAAATTTGGTTATCACGCGGGAGCCTACGTTCGAGTTAAGGTGTTGAGTATCTATCTTCAGCCTGAATTCTTGTTTACTCAGATTTATAGTGATATCGAGGTGCAACAAAACGGTGGCGGAACGCAAACCGTTGATTTCGCTTTATCGAGATTCGACATCCCCGTGAACTTAGGCTTCAAAGTTGGTCCTGCAAGTATTTTTGGCGGACCAGTTCTTAGCTATAACTTGAATCATCCGTCAGAAATCGTCGATATCGATTACGACGGTGGGACATTGGGTTTTCAGGCAGGAGTTGGACTAACCTTCGGCAACTTTATCTTAGATGCAAAATATGAAGGCTCATTTCAGCCGTTGGCAGAAGAGGTGGTTATCGATGGTCAAGCTTATGCAGTAGATGCACGAGCGGGTCAGTTTATCTTGAGCTTGGGTTACGCCCTCTTCTAGAAAGTTCGGATTTCCGAGAACTTGCCACGTCTGTAATGATCGTAAACAAGGCTGCTGAGGTAGCTAGATGAGGCGATTGACGTCATTGAGCGCTTAACGGTATCGATGTCGCTAAGCTGATACTCCAAGTCGAAGTATCCGTAGCCTCTCAACTTGCCATCTTCCCAAACTACTACCGACTTTTCTCCTGTTTTTCTCCCCTGGTCTATAAACAGAGCATTGGTGAAAGGCAGTGCGGATCTCCAAACTCGTTTTTTAATGGATTGAGCTCGAATCTTCTTGGGCTCTAAATATTCGTTGTAGGCCGCTTGCATTCGGTCGAGTTGACGAGACAATGAAACGTCTTTGGGTTCTACACCAAAATTTCGACAATACTTCGCCGCGATTTCAATACCGGCATCTTCATCCGCAACATGGATGAGTGGGTTTTCCTTCTTCACTTTCTGAACTCTGAAGCCACGGAGATCTTTGTCATTATCGGAGTCAGCAAATAAGCCATATGACATGGAATACTTGTCGGTACGCTTATTCATCTTCGGCTTGAGCTTTCTCAATTCCTGATGCTCTGTAATCAGCGCAATGAGTTCGCTCCCCGTAGGTTCGATTCGAATGCTATCCGCTTCATTTTGAAGTTGAATAGCACGCTCATTGGTCGCCAAGAAGTGACGGTCGATTTTATTGCGAAGATTGTTGCTCTGACCAATGAAAATCACCTCACCATTTCTATCGTGAATGTAGTAGAGACCGGTGGTGTTGTATAACTTGGAAGTGAGATCTGAAAAATCATGATCCGGTGTCGTGTCCTGTCTATTGCGAGCGATCTTTTCAATCTTCTTCTCAGTGTCTTTGTCGAGAAGGATGGATAACAACTTTACGGTTGCTCGTGCATCGCCATCGGCTCGGTGTCGACTGGTATTAAGAATGCCCAGGGCTTCACATAGAGTCTCGAGTCCGTAAGCTTTCAGTCCGGGGATTAGACGCTGAGCATGTGTGATCGTATCGAGAGTCCTACGCTGAAAGTCGTAGCCTAATCTTGAGAACTCTTCTTGAACTACACGATAATCGAAGTTGACATTGTGAGCGACAAACACGGCGTCTTCGGTCACTTCAATCAATCGCTTTGCAATTTCATGAAACTTGGGTGCCCGACGAACCATCTTGGGAGTGATGCCGGTAAGACGTTGAACATAAGGTTGAATCGGTCCATCTGGGTTGACCAAGCTGATGAATTGATCTGTGATTTCACCATCCTCATAGCGAAACACAGCTACTTCGATGATGCGTTCTTCGCCGAACTTTCCTCCAGATGTTTCAATGTCGATTACCGCGTACATGTGCTCAAAGGTAAGATTTCAATTCGCTCAAAAAAGCGGTTCTATGTTACTTCAAATTAATTTGGGCTTAACGCATCGCTTGTGGAAATGGACTATCTTTCTCTACGCTTTAAAAATCACTTAGTATGCGCTCTCAACTTATTTTGCTCTTTAGTCTGGCGCTGATGATGACCTCGTGCATCGAGCCGGCAGAGACAGAAACGGTGTATGAACCGATTCTGATGCCACGTACTCAGCTAGAAAATTCTATTTCCTTCACCGAGTCGCAACCCATAATTGCCGCGGGTAAAATGATGTTGTACCAAGACTTGTACTTCGTTCTAGAGCGAAGAAAAGGAATTCATGTATTCGATGTTTCCGATGTGGATAATCCCGATCAACTTGGATTTATTCAGGTGCCAGGCTGCATGGACATCATTGCAAAAGACGGTCACATTTACGTAGACAACGCTGTAGACTTGGTCACTTTAAAATGGGAACACAACGATGTGGTTGAGGTTGATCGCCAGCGAGAAGTATTTCAGCCTGTTGCGCCTCCACAAGGAGTACGTACAGCGGATTACACCCATATTCCGGAAGATGCAGTAATTGTTGGATGGAGAATAAAATAAAGAGACATGAAGATTTATAGAATGATATCAGCCTTCGCAATTGTCGCTTTATTCAGCGGCTGCGAATCAGACGGAGCAAGTTTCGATTCTCCAGCAGCTTCTGGTGGAGGAACCGTTGGACAAACTGGTTCATTGGCAAGATTTGCTATCACTCAAGACCGATTGTTCATGGCTGATGACCAAAGGCTGATGACCTATGATATTGCTGACGTTGAAGCTCCGCTATATGTGTCATCGCAATACGAGAACTTCGTTATCCAAACGCTATTTGCCAGAGATAACAACACGCTTTTTGCGGGCGGTGACCGAGGGATGGCTATCTATAATGTATCCGATGGTCAGCCGAATTTACTCGATATGTACATCCACATTCAATCATGTGACCCAGTCGTTGCGGATAGTACACACGCCTATGTGACATTGAATTCAAATAATGGATGTAATGGGGTGAGTCAGTTAGATGTATTGAACGTCTCAGACCTTTCCAATATCCAGGAGATTCGTTCGATTTCTTTGGATAATCCTAAGGGGTTATGCATTCTTGGAGACCGATTGTATGTATGTAATAATGGCGTCATGGTTTACGACATTACGGATCGTGACAATCCTCAGTTTCTAAGAACGGTTCCAATCACCGATGCAGTAGATATTATCGCCTATCGTGGCAGCTTCTTCATCACCACGTTAACGGGTGTGAAGATTGTGGATATTGATGAGAACGGCGTAGTGACCGAACGTTCCTCTTTATGGTGAAGAAGTCATTAATCGTGAGCGTCTTATTAATGCTCACGTCACAGTTTTCCTTTGCACAGGGAGGTTCTGAATCGACCTATTCAAAGTACTATGTGGGGGTGAATGTGGCCGATTTCGTCTTGTATAATTACAATGCGCAATTCATGTATCGGTTCAATCCTGAGTTTGCTGGGGTATTCTATATGGCCGGCGGCTTGAAGGATGGAATGGACTTGAATACTTCCGTTCAAGATATTCGATTCGAGCTTGGTCCAAGATGGATGATTCCAGAAGCGGAGGGCATCTTTCTTCAAATCTCTGGCCTGCTAGTCGATTCTCAAATTTGGTATGTAGGCAATGAGTGGAGTTTGGTTCAAGGTCCGGATGGCCTCATGTACTACGAGCAAGTGGAGACGACTTATCGCGAAAGATATATGCAAACAGGGTTCTCTCTGATATTTGGTGCACACTACGAAATTGGCACAAACGCCTTTGTAGAAGTCTCTGGCTCTTACGGTTTACGCTGGTCGAATTTGGATGAAGAACACCCGCACTACGAGTCATTCGATAACATGACCTACAGTGGATATGAAGGGCCTTCCATTCGAGGCCAACTACTACTAGGAATTAAGCTCTAAGCCGGATAATTTCTTGCTCCGAAGATGGCGCTGCCAATGCGCACCATGTTTGATCCCGCATTGATTGCAATGGCATAATCACCGCTCATTCCCATGGAGAGGGTGTCGATGGAATCACCAAGCACGCTTTTTACTTCGTCATAAAGGGCTTTGAGCATTTTGAACTCTCGTTCAACTTGAGCTTTATCGTCTGTGTTCGTGGCCATACCCATCAAGCCTTTAATCTCAATGAATTCGTATCCTTCCCAACGCTTGGATTCAATAAACTCGCGCAGCTCCTCAGCAGAGAAACCAAACTTCGTCGACTCTTCCGCGATATGAACTTGAAGTAGCACCTTGAGTTTACGGTCGTTTTTTCGACCTTCTTTGTCGGCAATCTTCAGCACCTTTTCACGATCACAGCCGTGTATTAGGTGAACGAAAGGTGCCATGTATTTGATCTTATTCGTTTGAACATGACCAATCATATGCCATTGGATGTCGGAAGGTAATTCATCCGACTTCTCCGTCATTTCCTGAATCTTGTTCTCTCCAAAATCACGGTGACCTGCTTCATAAGCTTCGCGGATATCTGATGCAGGCTTTGTTTTAGAAACAGCCACTAACGTGACGCTCGGGCCCAATACAGATTGAATAGATTCTAGATTCTTTGCGATATCAGTCATGTTGGCTCTTTTGTTCGTTCAACAGACGAATGCTTTCAAGGTTCAAACAGTTCGAAGATGGTAAGGCCACTACGAAGTTTAGGCTCGACATAGGTGCTTTTCGGAGGCATGATTCGTGAGGCGTCTGCCACATTCTTAAGCTGATCAGTGGTTACTGCATACAGCGCAAAGCCGCATTGATAAGCACCTTTATCAACTGCCTTTTCAATCACTCCACAACCTTTGTCGCCTGGAATGAAATCTACTCTCGGGTCATTTCTCAAATCGTCGATGCCGAGAATAGGGGCAAGGACATTCCGACTCAGAATTTCAGCGTCTAGACTTTGAACAGGATCTTCTGGTGAGAAGGTTCCGGGCTTCACGCTTAAAGTGTACCATTTTCTTTCGAGGTAGAGGCCGATTTCGTGAACTCTATCGGGTGCATAGGCATCGCCTTCCCATTCGGAAACAATGAAATCCTGACTCAATTTAGCTAGGAACTCCGATGTGCTCATGCCGATATTTTTCACCAAACGATGGAAACCGTGAATATGAATGGAGTTCTCAGGAATCAAGTAGGCCATGAAGTTTTCAAATGGCCCAGATTTCCCTTCACTCGAAAGCTGTTCAGCCAAAAGGGCGGATGAAGCACTTCTGTGGTGGCCATCGGCAATGTAGATCTTGTCCATGCCTCCAAAGGCGTTCACAATGGTTTCAACATCGCTCTCGTCCGAAATTGGCCAGAGGTAATGTGAGACTTTATCTGTCGTGGTAAATTCAAACTCAGGACGACTCTCCATGGTCTGTCCGATAATCTTATTGACATCGCCATTTTCAGGATACATCAACAACACAGGTTCAGCATTGAAGCCTGTTACATTGAGGTAGTTCTTGAACATTTCTTCCCTTTGGGTAAGCGTGTGCTCATGGACTAATACTCTACCTTCTTTGTAGTCCGCAACGGAAACTCCAGCAATCAATCCTGTGAATACATGAGAATGAGTTCTCTGTTGATAGAGATAGATGGATGGCTCTGCATCTTTGACAAAGATCCCGTCTTCTCTAAAATGATCAAACTCTCGCTTCACCAACTTGTACTTGTCTTCGCCCTCTGACTTGATTTCCGCTTGAGTGTCGGGGTGGATGATATGAAGAAAGGTGTAAGGGTTGTTAGCCAACTTCTCGCCGAGTTGTTCGTCGGAGTAAGTGACATAGGAACGTGAAGCCACTAAGCTGACAACATCGCGTTTCGGACGCACAGCGCGAAATGGAGATATCTTTATCATGTCTTTGATTTGAGCCAGGACAAAGATAGAATTCTAGCCTCGATTGCGGAACGTAGTGATTCTAGTATCTCCTTCCTTCGTAAATCGGTATTCGCCAGAGTATATCGAAGGTGAGGTTGTGCTCCATGCGAAAAGCATCAGCTGAACCTAATCGAACAAAAGTGGGTTGGAATATGAGTCCGGCGTGAAGCGTTCGGAAGAGTCGAAGGTGGCCTTGTCCAATTAATCCCAAACAATCATAATTTGTGCTTTCTGTGGTAAATCCGCCGAACCAAGGATCTATTCCATTGCTGATTCTTTGCACGAATTCCTTCTGAACGAAACTCACCCCATATCCCAAACTCCATACCCCAACTTGATGGTTATTCGTGAAACTGATGGTGTTCAAATTAGCGGTGACGCCTCTGTCGAGTGGAACTAAGGGTAGTAAATAAGGATAACTGGTTTGGCTCAGAATGTTGAAGGAGGCGAACTGATTGTCGGTGTAGAAATATTCAACTCCAGCCGATATACCTATGAAGCCTCTGCCATTTGCAGAACCGTAATCTTCCACTTGCCATTGGTACTGTGTGTAGTAAGGTAAACTCACGCGAAGGTTCACATCACCTTTTCGCTGCCACGGTGAATATCGATGAAGAGTGGGTTGGTCTTCATTGATATCCACATACACTCTTCCAGGATAATTGTATCGAACATCCCTCGTCCAATCGACAATGAAACCGGCAAAGTAGGGAGTAAGCCAATTGAAGTAATATGCTCCTCCTAAATTGGACTCGAGCTTGTATTCAACTCGATTTGAGTCGCTGATAAGCGCGAAGCTCGTGTCGAGCCAAGTACGTTCCACATTTACCTTCACCACGCCCCGGCTATTGGGTTGCAAAGTATCTCCATTCATCACCACATCCGCTTCAGAAAGCAAAATGAGTTTGATGTCTTGAGTTTTTCCATTGAAGATGGTAGCACAAGAAGTGCAGCTGACAAGAAGAAGGAGTATGCCGATTTGCTTCACAGATGAGAGAATAAGAGTGAAGATACGGACGATTGATTAATGCAATGTTAACTACAAGTGTTTTTCTAATTCCTCCTCCAAGTTCGCCAAAGTGAGTGGCTTCGTGAGGTGTGAATTCATGCCAGCGGCGATACACCGCTCTCGTTCTCCTTCAAGTGCCTCGGCAGTGAGTGCGATGATAGGGGTGCGCCTATTCGAACTGATTTGTCGGATTTTCTCACTTGCTTGATACCCACTCATGACTGGCATTTGTATATCCATCAAAGTGATGTCTGGCTGAATCTTCTCGAATTCAGAAACCGCTTTCTCGCCATCATCGGCGGTGGATACATTGGCATTAGGCAATATCTTCTTCAACATGGTTTTAGCAAGTACCAAGTTGGTCTTGTTGTCGTCAACAAGGAGTATGTTCAGGAGCTTGTCAGACAATACATGGTTAAGTGAAGCCTGCTCTTGCTTTTGCAGAACCTGCTCCTGGTTTGCGATGGAGGAGAGGATTCTGTAAATCCGATCAGATGTGATAGGCTTGCTGATACTTTTGACAATATCGAGGGCTTGGATTTCTTCTGAAATAATCGAGTCATCTGACAAGCTGTGTAGAAGAACAATTTTCAATTCTTCCTCGCTTAATTTCATCTCATTTCTAATGCGCTCAATCATTTGTAAGCCATTCATATATGGCATGTGATAGTCTGAAATGAGAAGATCTACCTCATGTTTTTCAAGGTAACTAAATGCACTCATAGCGTCTTGAACAGAGTGAGAAGGGATGTTGCGCAAGTTGAGAATCCCTTCAAGAATCTCACAGTTTTTGTGGTTGTCATCCACAATTAAAATGTTCTTGAACTTCCTTAGCGAGGCATATTGGTCTTCTAGATTAGTTGCAATCACTTCACCCTCAACCTCAATTTCAAAATAGAAGTTGCTTCCTTGTCCATGAACACTCTCTAATTGAAGGCTACTATTCATGAGTTCAAGTAAACTGTTGGAAATGGTTAGGCCCAATCCCGTGCCTCCGTATTTTCTGGTGGTAGTTGCGTCTTCCTGAGAGAATGATTCGAAAATCACCTTTTGTTTATCGAGTGGAATTCCAATGCCTGTATCCTCAACGCTGAATTTTAAGCGATAGCGGTTTGATTCCAACTCCTCAATCAGTTCAATAGAATAGAGGATTTGTCCTTCTTCTGTGAACTTAACAGCGTTTCCAAGAAGATTTATGAGTACTTGTCTCAGTCGTATTGAATCCACCACAACGGAATCAGGAACATTATCCCCTTGGTTGAGCAACAACTCAATATTCTTCTCCGAAGCTTTATGTCGAACGATGTCCACAATTTGAGTATTCAAATCATGAAGGCTGATAGACTCAGGAGCTAACTCGAGCTTCCCTGCTTCAATTTTCGAAAAGTCTAGAATGTCATTCAACAGATCTAGGAGTGAACCAGCAGAGTGATTCACATATTCCATGTACTGATGCTGACTTTCTTCTAGATCGGTTTTGAGGAGTAAGTCACTGAAGCCAATTACACTATTGAGTGGAGTGCGAATTTCGTGACTCATATTCGCCAAGAAGTTAGATTTCGCTTCGCTCGCAGCCTCGGCATTGGTCTTGGCAATTTCCAGTTGAATGTTCAATTCTTCTAACTCCTCGTTCTTTTGCCGAATTCGTTTGATATAGTTCCGAATGTTGATAATACTCGGTCGGAAGATGAAAATCGCTTCAAGGAATAGAACCACTAAGCTCAGACAAACCAAGACTAGCTCAGTAGATTTCATGGTGTACACCTTTGAGGAAGCTTCCTCAGCATATTGCTTCACAATGGCGTCCATCATAGGAAGATAACTCAATTCTGCATGCAGGACCATGGCCAATGCGAGGCTATCCTTGGCGGCAGCTGTTGAAAGGAATTCTTCAATTGATGTACTCAATGCAAGATAGGTGGGTTCCATCGCATCGAACATGCTGTCGATGATTTCAGAGTTGTACTCCTGTGGAACGTTGAGCGAATCATTGCCGCTTCTTAATGCATGGTGGGAGAGTTGCCAAAGCGCGAGGTCGCGAATAACATTTTCGCGCGTGCTCTGTTTTTGAATTTGTGTGTGAGCTCCTTCAAGCTGCAGGACACCTTTGGTTAGTTTTTGACTGAGCATTCGCTGCCGTCCTGCAACGTTAATCACATTGGCATCTGACTCTTGAGAACGTACAATCTGCTCGATAATCACATAACTTCCGGTTACTGAAAGCGCGACCAAGAGGAGTGCAGAAGAATAGAGGATGATCAATCTTCTTGAGATTGATTTCTCTTTAGTAGGATTGTCAGTCATGTGGTGGTCTAAATACGCTCTTCAATCTACGGAATATATCACTCAATAGATTCCACCCAATTCTTCAATCCGTGGAGATTGGATGCGGTCTGCTTCACAAAGAGACGCTTGAACAGCCAGCTGAACCATTTCATTCCTCCGCTGAATTTGAAGTAGTTGTTTGAGATGACCCTAACTTCATTTGGACCGAGCTCTTCGAAAATCACTTCAACCTCATTGTAAGCCATCGGACTCTGATAGGCGAATTTGATCTGATCGGGCAGACTTTCTTCAATGATGGTCTCCTCAATTTTCATCTCTTTGTCACGCATCGTGAAAAAGAAATCAGATCGAGCACCGACTTTTCCGGGTTCGCCTGAGATGCGCTCAATGCGCTGAAAGCCTTCCATCCAATTACCAATACCTTCCTCATCTTGGAACTTTTCTACGGCAAATGCCTTGGGTTTGTTGATTTGAAGAGTGTAGGTGTAGCGCATGACAGAGGCTATTTAGGATGAAAGAAGGAAGATAAAAAAACCTCCCTAGTCACTATGGACCAAGGAGGTTTTCGATACATATATGGTATGCTTACGCTGGAACGCCTTCATTCACGATGTCAGCAATTTCCATCGCGATGCGATCCTGAGCTTCTTTTGTAGCCGCACCAATGTGTGGGCTCAAGCTCACGTATCTATTCATCAATACTTGCATGGCTGGAGTAGGCTCATTCACAAATACGTCGAGTGCCGCACCTGCAATATGTCCATCTTCAAGCTGACTCAATAGTGCTACCTCGTCGATAGATCCCCCTCGAGCAGTGTTCACGATGAATGAACCGGCCTTCATTTTCTTCATCTCTGGCTCACCGATGATGCATTTTCCAGCACCGCTTACGTGAATTGAAATAAAGTCGCTTTTTGCGAGAAGGTCGTCCATGCTAACGTTGTCAACGGAGTAATCGATACTCGCACCGTTAGCGAAAGTCAAAGTGATGTCTACGTTGTTTCCGTTACGATCGTGGCAGATTACGTTCATACCTACGCCTACAGCCATCTTTGCGAGTGCTTGACCGATACGTCCGCAACCAATGATACCCAAAGTTTTCCCCTGAAGCTCGATTCCTTTTCCGTAGGCTTTCTTCAAGTCTTTGAAATTAGTTTCACCTTCCAAAGGCATTTGGCGATTGCTGTCGTGTAGGAAGCGAACCATGCCCCAAAGGTGAGCCATCACCAATTCTGCAACACTCTGTGAAGAAGAAGCTGGTGTATTGAACACATAAATACCCTTATTGCGGGCGTATTCAACATCAATGTTGTCCATACCAACACCGCCGCGACCAATCATCTTGAGTTGGTCTGCTACGATGTCAATCATGTCTTCACGCACTTTAGTGGCGCTGCGGACGAGGAGAACATCTACTTTATTTTCAACGATGTAATCGGCCAATTGCTCCTGAGCGACCTTGGTTTCCAATACTTCGTGTCCGGCGGCTTCGAGAGCTTCTTTGCCATTTGCGGCAATGCCGTCGTTTGCTAAAATCTTCATATTCTCGGTTTTGTCGATTTATGCAGTGCGCTCAAATTCACGCATGATTTCTACTAGTGCTTCTACGCTTGAAAGTGGAAGAGCGTTGTACATCGATGCACGATATCCACCAACTGAACGGTGTCCATTCAATCCGTTGATGCCTCCGTCTTTCAACATTTGCTCGAAGCGATCTTTCTTTGTTTCGTCGTTCAACAAGAAGCAAGCATTCATATTGGAACGGTCTTCTGTTGCTGCGGTTCCTACGAACAATGGGTTGCGATCAATTTCTCCATAAAGCAAATCAGCCTTCTGGTTGTTGATGCCTTCAATCCAATCAATGCCTCCGTTCTCTTTCAACCAGCGAAGTGTGAGCATGCTCACATAGAATGCGAATACTGGAGGAGTGTTGAACATAGACTCTTTCGCGATGTGCGTGTTGTAGTCCAGCATTGTAGGAATGTTTCTTCCGGTCTTACCCAAAATCTCATCCTTAACTACCACAAGCGTAGTTCCCGCAGGTCCCATGTTCTTTTGAGCACCAGCGTAGATGAGGTCGAATTTTGAGAAGTCGAGCTGACGACTGAAAATATCAGAGGACATATCACAAACATTAAGAGCATTGCCTGTCTCTGGGAAGCTCTTCATCTGTGTTCCGTAGATGGTGTTGTTCGAGGTAGAGTGGAAATAGTCTGCGTCGGAAGGAACTTCGTAACCCTTAGGAATGTAGTTGTAGTTTTTGTCAGATGAGTTTCCAACCACAACCACGTCGCCAAAGGCTTCAGCTTCCTGACGTGCTTTCTTAGCCCAAGCACCTGTTTCTAGATAGGCAGCTTTTCCGCCTTGCTTCATCAAGTTGTAAGGAACCATCAAAAACTCCAAGCTTGCTCCACCTTGAAGGAAGAGTGCGCTATATCCTTCAGGAAGGTTCAAAAGATCTTTCACCAAGACCTGTGCTTCATCCATAACCGCCACAACGTTCTTAGAGCGGTGACTGATTTCGATAAGGCTAAGGTCGAGGTTGTCGAAGTTTAGAACTGCTTCTGAGGCTTGCTTCAACACGGATTCCGGTAGGATACACGGACCGGCAGAGAAATTGTGCTTTTTCATGTCTGAAATTGGTTGCTTGTTAGCTGGTGCAAAAGTAGCAAATTGACAAAGCCTCTGAGGTTAACTAGACATGAAATCAATAGGATGCCTTAATTGTCTTCTGGACTCAGGTCGTTTTCGGGTTGTCTCCTTCGGGGTTGAGGTTCGATGTCGGATTGAACGCGAATTCCTCTTTCTAGGACCCAGTTTTCATCCTCCCAGCGTAAACCATCGTATGAAAAATCTGGTCCGTATTCCATGTAAAGACCGCGCATGCTAGCGTCTGGAGGAGACAAATGGTCCATAATTATGCCTTCATACTCATCGTCCCAACGCAACATTGCACCGTTTTTAGCAGAGTAAGAGAGCATTAATCGATACGGCGCATTTGGATTTCGAACGTCGTTAAACTCTTCCACTTTAAATGACTTTGACCCAAAGCGAACTAAGCCCTCAGTGACCGTCACTGCGTCGATAAGCTTCTGTTGAATCTGAGCGTTGATGGATCTATAGCCGAGAAGGAAGTACACTGTTTGATCTTCCACTTCCTCTTCGATAATGTCGTAGTAGAGACTCCCGTACCAGTTCGCGGGTGACAAGAGGCGATATTGAAGTTCTCTGCCTCCTCTGGTGTTATCGAAGAGCGGAATTTTCTTAAACGTCTCATCGTCGCGATAGAGCATCATGCCCCTATGGTGATAGGTAAGATTCTCTTGAGGAACCATAAAAGTCATCAGCTTCAACTGCCCATCGGGAGACTGAATGATGGACATATTGGAGACTCCTTCAAAGGTGAAGTCAATGGCTTCGGGATAGTTGCAGACGATGCCCAAAACCGATTGAAAGGTATCTGCAGCGGCCACCCTGTCTTCCAAATTCATTTCAGTGAGAATCCTTTGGCCATAATCCTGCAAGAAGGGGAGGTGATGGCGATATACGCTATCTGCTTCTTGTGCGAAGAGGGCGCTGGACATCAAAAAAAATAAGGAAACTATACTAACTCTCATGATTGGAGGAACGCAATAGTTGGGCCGTAATTGTGGAGATACCGAGACACCGCGGGTTGCAAGCTGAGAGTAAACGTCTCGTGCGGTGCCTCGGTAAATTTTAAAGGTGCATGAAATCCTTTTTCGAAAGGAGTTGCTCTTCAGATTCTACATTGTCCTCGTCTGGAACGCAGCAATCTACTGGGCATACTTCTGCACACTGTGGTTCTTCATGGAAGCCAGCACACTCCGTACACTTGTCGGTCACGATATAGTAAACGTCGTAATCTACAGGTTCTTGGGCTTCATCAGCATTGTACTCTTTTCCTCCTGGTGTTACGATATTCCCAGAAAGTTCGGTTCCATCGCTGAATCGCCATTCCATCGCACCTTCGTAGATGGCGTTATTTGGACACTCCGGCTCACATGCTCCGCAGTTAATACATTCGTCAGTAATCTTTATGGCCATGGCGTGTTGTTTTACCTTTGCACAAAGGTAACAACTAGTGCTTGTATGCAGAAGTTTGAAAATAGGTTTAAAGCCTGGAGGAGTATTGGCGACAAACTCGCTGATTTTGTGGAGTCTAACGGTCAATCTGATGATGAATGGTCGCAACACTTACTTCAAAAAGTAAATAAAGCGGTTCACCACAACGGATGGTTTGAGCGCGCAGAAGTGATGCATGCCCTGAAGGAATGGTCTACCGCCCTCAGTGAGGAAAGTTTAAGTGCCTGGGTGGCTCGCTATCCTGAAACGCACTTCAATCCAACATCACCAAAGAAGGTTGGTTTGGTTATGGCTGGTAACATCCCGCTTGTAGGTTTCCACGATCTGCTTACGGTGCACTTGACGGGGCACCAGCCTCTGGTTAAACTGTCAAGCGACGACAATCAATTGTTGCCTGCTCTTTTGCATGTGAGCGAAAATGAAGAAGACATTCAATGGGTTGAACGTCTGAATGACATGGAGGCCGTTATTGCGACGGGTTCCGACAACACTGCCCGCTACTTCGAGCATTACTTCGGAAAGTATCCGAACATTATTCGAAAGAATCGCAAAAGTGTAGCTGTTCTAAATGGTGATGAAAGCGAAGAAGATTTGGCAGCGCTAGGGGAAGATGTATTCCGATACTTCGGAATGGGATGTCGCTCAATCTCCAAGATTTATTTACCAGAAGATTTTGATTTGGATCGAATCTTCGGCGCCTGGATGCCTTATCAAGATGCTGTTCAGAATCACAAGTATGCCAATAATTACGATTATCATCGAGCTATTCTGATGCTCGATAGAAAGCCATTCTTAGAAAATGGATTTGTGATATTGAGAGAACATGAGCAAATGTCTACTCCAGTTGGCACGGTTCACTATGAACGATATAAGAACGTGAATGATGTTTGGAAGTCACTCGCTGCATCACAAGATGGAATTCAGTGCATAGCGTCTAAGTCAAAGCAAGGAGATCTTCCTGTAGTCGCTCTTGGGAATACCCAGTCGCCTGCACTTTGGGATTATGCCGACGGGCTAGATACTGTAGAGTTTTTAGCGGGGCTTCACTGACGTTCGTAGGCTCCCAGATCTGGACTTGACGTCCTACTCACTTTGAGAATATCGGTAGGAACCTGCTGAGCTACGTTCACGTCGCCTATATCTAGAGCTGTAGAAATGCTATCTAATCCGTAGTTGAAATTCTGAACGTCAATAAACTCCGGATCTACATTCAGTACACAATTGTCGAATAGACTGGGGTCGTTTCGATCGAATGCGCCATCATCTGGATTCTCTGAGATTCTCAGGAAGCAGTCGCTGAATAGAAAGTTTAGGTTACCCGAAGTTTCGAGGCCCACTCCGAATTCAACAAGTCGATTCCCATAAACGATACTATTCTCGAACGTGGCGCTTTCGACTTCGCGCACTATTCGAGTCCCAGGAGTGGGTTCGAAGTAGTTGAATAGACCAATAGTTGGCGTACTTCTTCCACCAAGAGTGTAGTTCGCAAAGGTGCTGTGACGGAATTGATAGTTCCCGCCTAATGCGTACAATCCATAAATTCCACAATCGCCTACCACTACGTTGTCGCCTTGGATATTGGCGTATCCACCGTAAATGCCCACCCTGCTATGGTTTAGGACTTGGACGTTTTCGAGCAGGAGGTTTTGATTCGCGGCGTCGGTACTGTCTACTCGTAAGCCAATATTGGCATTTTTAATGATGGTGTTGCGGATAACATTACCATGACTACCATTCTGGATAAAGATGCCACCTAGAACACCGCCCCACTGACCCGCAATGTTCTCATATACCGGTTCGAGTCGATCGCCTTGAATGATAATAGGGTTATTTTCGATATGTCCAGTGTTGTTTGGGTCCATTTCAACGCGGGCACCGCTGGTCACCCAAAGGCCACTTCCCGAATGGAAATGAACCTCAGTGCCGGGTTGAACGGTTAGAACGCAACCGCTATCTACTACTGCATAACCATAGATCACATGTGGCTTATCGGTTCCCCAAATTTCATTGCAGTCGAGGACCGAATAAGGGATGCGAATGTCTGGAAAGGGTGCAGGTTGAGGTATGATCAAGACATTCGTAGGGTAGTAGAAGTGGGCGTCTCGTGCAAGAGTGACTAGGTCTACATCCTGAATGTTTCCAAGAGTATTGAAAATGATGCTATCCGTATACAAAAGCTCATTCGCTGTGGTCACATCAGCGGTTACTTCTATTCGAATGACGATACTATCGGATGCCAGCAGCTCTACATCTTCAATGTTTTTCGTTGGTATCCCATTTACATTCAAGCGATAAAAACTTCCATTTCCACGACCCAATGAGATTCGATCGATATAAATGTCTTCGTTAGTTGGATTGAAAACTTTCAAAGTTCTAGTCGACGACCCAACTTGAGTAAATACAGTATCCAAGAAGATAGTATCCGCTGAGAACCCGAGGTTCACACTGCGACGAGTGAATGCATCATCTCGGCGGCAGCCAAAAGCTGCGATGAGAATAGCGCTGAATAGTGAAATGTAAAGGAGTTTTCTCACAGGGCGAAGATAGGGGAAAAGGGGATTAAGGGTAGAGTAAGGGGCTTAGGGATTTAAAGGGTTTGGGCAGAGGGAGGTTGATTAAGGTGCTTAGGTGTTAAGGTTGGGATTAGCGGTATGGTGTTTTTAAGGGGGAGGCTTGGAGGTTAACGAATAAGGTAAAGGATTATTGAGGATGTGTGTGAGTATGTCCACTATTGAGTATCTGGTATCTTGAAAGGAGCGCAGGAGCGCAGGAACGCAAGTAGGCAGGTAATCACGCTGCGTCAGTATGGAGTATCCAGTATTCTGAAAGGAGCGCAGGATCGCAGGAGTACAGGAACGCAAGTAATCACGCTGCATCAGTATTGAGCATCCAGTATTCAGTATTGTTCCTGAACTAATCCCCTTCAGAAGAACATTTAACTGCTAGTGGTAATTTCGTACCCAGTACCCAGTACCCAGTACCCAGGTCAAATTTCTCCTCCTCAACCACTGGCACGTATGGATTTTTGACGTACTTTTGCCGTCCGTTATAGGAATAACTAGGGATCGGGGCAAAAACCTCGGTTGTAAACTATAGAAAGATGAAACAAGGAATTCACCCAGAGAACTACCGTTTGGTTTGCTTCAAGGACATGGGAACTGAAGATTACTTCATTACTCGTTCTTGC
>JABXHW010000074.1 GCA_013373425.1 Flavobacteriia bacterium | reverse complement strand
GCCCGGGGCGAGCTCCCGCTGCCCCAGTATCAAGTTACAGCCTCTACTTGGGCAAAGCCGTGTGGTAAACGGCTAAGTAGCCGAAATCAAAAAAATCTCATTTTGTGGTTTGAGATTAACTTTTTCAGATCAGAATTTCCGAACTTAAAATTGGGGCAGCGGGAGCTCGCCCCGGGCACCATAACCAGTCGACGTAGGGAGCAGCAGCTAGCACATAGCACTTGGCACCTAGCTCTGACCTGCAAAGTTCAAAGAGTTGTTTCTTCCTCTTCGGGTGGGCACAACATACAAGCTCACAAGGTGACCAGGTAACCAGCTTACCGAACACATCCATCGGGTTACCACCCGATGCTAGGTGAATGAATCCTAAAGATGATTTATCGGAAGACACCCACGTCCTTTCGTGCTACCGCACTCCCGTCCACGTAAAATACCCGCTTCTTTCCCTCGTTCTATTATTCTCAAACCCATTTCGCAAACATGAATACTAAGCTTCTCGTCACTCTTACTCTAACCCTCCTTTTCCAACCGATTATTGGTCAGGATGTGAACGCCTATTACGATGAACACCGCGGGAACGACGAGCCCAGTGTTTCCATCGGTGGGGTGAGCTATGGAAGTTTGGAAAATGGCAAACTGGTGCCGTTTCAGGGTGATAATTATTTGTATTTCGATACGACGAGCTATCTCGCGGGAAGGGCCTATCTTAACGACAAAGTCCTAGCGGCGGTGCTCAGAAGCTATGAGGAAATGGAAGGTAAACTTCCGAATCGTCAGTTTCGAATTATGGAATGCTCAAACGCACATGGTGGTCGACTTTGGCCGCATCGAACTCATCAAAATGGTTTGAGTGTAGATTTCATGATGCCTCTCGTTCAAAACGGCGAGCCTTATTACGAACTCGACAACACCGGACGAAATCACTACTTCCTCGACTTCGACGATGATGGTCAGTATTCCGAGGACGAAAGCGTTTCCATCAATTTCGATTTGGTGGCGCAGCACATTCTAATTCTAGATGAAAAAGCACGCGAACAAGGTATGCGTATCACCAAAGTGATTATCAATACAGATTTAAAGGATGAGCTATTTGCCACTCCTCATGGAAGGCAACTACAGAACAGCGATATCTACATCGTTCAACGTCTATCCAACATGATAAACGCCTTGCACGATGATCATTATCACATTGATTTTGCACAATGAAAAAAGGGACCCTTTTGAGCCCCTTTCCAGCGATTTTTAAAATACAGAGAAGGCCTCATTCGGCTCTTTCAATCTTTGTTGAATAAAGTACCTCACCTCTCCAGTTCACGGCCTGAACGAGCATGATATCTTGTGTCAAGCTGACAATCATAAAGCCAGTTTCGGATTGGGCGAAATGGGTGCCTTCGATTTCGCCCGTTGGGCGAACCTCAGCGCCTGCTCCACTTACGAAATGGTGGGTAGGGTGACCTACGGGTTTGATGTGTTGTAGGTCGTGTTCGTGACCACAGAAGTAGGCGTGAACGGTGTATTGATCAAAGTAGCGCTCTACATGCGAACGCACATAAGCGGGATCATTGGCACGCTTGCCTCCGGTGTATAGCGGGTGGTGACCAATGGCGATTCTCCAATCCTGGGTAGTTACGGCAAGTACACTGTCCATCCACTCCAACTGCTTGGTAGAGTCTTGCGACCATACATTGCGGTATTTCTCTTCAGAATAATACTCATCCTCGCAGGGTGAAGTATCCAAGAAAAGGAATCGAACATCACCTTCTTCTTCCAAGCTCATATCAGTAAACCAATAGCGTGAAGGCATGGTCCATCGAGCGGACTTTTTAGAATAATCTATCTCGGCTTGAGGGTTCGTTCTATAGTCGTGATTGCCGAGTACAACGTACCAGGGCACTTGCAAAAAGTTGCCGGTATAAATGTTCTCAAACGACGTTTCCCATTGCGAGTCATCCACACTGGCCACGCCATTATCATAGAAGTTATCGCCGGTAGAGATGATGAACTCTGGCTCGATTACGAAGGCGGCTTGGTTCATGGTTTCAGCTAAATCTTTCTGATGGAAATAACCGTTGCGACCCCAATCACCGATGACATAGAAATTGAGTGCATCATCCATCACCTCAAGCTCGTTCAAGGATTCAATTTGAAGCTCGCTTGGATATCCAACATTGCCTTCCAAGACTTTCTGTGGTGCCGTTTCAGACGGTTCGTTCTGTGGTGAGCATGCAACTGCTAGAATGCCCAAAAGGTAAATACTGTTCTTCATATTCTTTAAGCTGAAAAGGCCGCCTCCCCGAAAGGAAGCGGCCGTGGTTTATCAATATCAGGAGATTACATATCGAGTTTCAAACCGAAATTGAAACGCGCGTTGTAGTATTCAGCCTGCATGGTTTGCTCTGAGATACCTTGGTAGTAGCGCAAAGGCTGGTTTGTCAGGTTTGTTCCTTCAACGAAGATGCGAAGCTTGCTAGTGAAAGCGTAAGAAGCATTCACATCGAGGAAGAACTGCTGGTCGTAATAGCGATCGAAGAAGTCTTCATCACCGTATTCGTCGATGTAATCATCAGCGTAATTTACAGAAACACGGATGGTAAGCTTCTGGTCGTTGTACGCCAAAGAACCGTTCACCATGTGGTTTGCAGTACCCGCCAACGGAAGTCCGTCTTCACGCCCTTCGATACCGTCGGTAGCTGATTGAGTGTATGTATAGTTCGTATAGATGCTCATGTTGTTCCAAAACTTGCCTGGGATGAAGTTAAGCTTGCGCTGCCAAGCGACTTCAACACCTGTAACATTCGCCGTACCACCATTTTGTGGCTGGATGAACTGGTCGTACAAAGTGCCATTGTAAGTCACGTCGCGCACTGAAGTCGTGTAGATGAAGTTGTCAATGGACTTGTAGAACACTCCACCAGAAAGGATACCAACAGATGGGTAGTAGTACTCCGCCATCAAGTCGAGGTTGGATGCCGTAGCTGGGGTCAATGAAGGATTACCCAACTCGATCTCGTTGTCGTCTGGAACAATCAATTCGTAAGGAGCGATATCGTAGTAATTCGGACGCGCCAACGTGTTGGTCCAAGCTGCACGAAGGATGAAGTTCGTGCTCACATCATACTTCAGGTGCACACCCGGCATGAAGTTGTCGTACGTCTGAGTTCCTGTAGTTGGCTCTACAACTTCAGTATCCTCGTTGTAGCGATTACCTGTGTAGTCGGTTTGCGTGTGCTCCCAGCGGATACCTGCGATAACGCGCATGCGTGTTCCTAGTTTCTGATCCACCATTGCATAAGCAGCCGTGATGTTCTCAGTTGCGGTATAGTTCGCTGGCGCAAACTCTTCAACGATTTGCTCACCATCAAATTCACTTCCTTGAAGGTTTAGACCTCCTAGGTCCTCGCTAGAAACAAATGAACCTGCGCGGTACTGATCACCAGCCAAGAAGTTTGAACGAGTTACGTTCTGCAAGTCGAAAAGTGATAGGTTATCGTAGTCTCCTACTGTAGGCTCATACTCGAAGAAGTCGTTCGCACGAATCTTCTCTTTATTGCGGTAGCGACCACCAAACTTCAATTCGCTAGCGTACATTCCTGTTGCTAGAGGAAGATTGAAATCTAGACGAGCATTCAAGTCGTTTTCCTCTGTGAACTGATACTCTTCCGTGAGTTCATTGAGTTGCATATAGCGACCTCTTGTCAATGAAGGGCTAGCTGCAGAAACCAATGGGTTTCTCGGGTCTGAGATGTCCGCCATTACCGGAATAGTCTCCGTGATTCCGTCGTCGTATGCATACTCGATGTAGCGCTCATTCGGACGTTCTTCCGAAGCGCGAGCACGCGTTACCAACCAGTTCATTCCAAGGGAACCGAAGAGGTGCTCACCTCCAAGTTGAACGTTCCACATGCGTTGATCTTCCAAGCGACGGTCTTGTGTGCGTCCTCCAGCGATACCCCCTTTAGTCTGACGCTCAACTTCAGCTGAAGTCATGCCGTTCGCATCAGGAAGCTCCATGTCCTTCAGCACCAAACGGAAGCGTGCCTCACGGTCGTCTCTCCAGTTGTAGATAGAACGTGCAAAGATGGTATGTCCGTCCGCCAAGCGATAATCGAGGTTGATTGATCCACTGCGACGAATACGGCGCACGAAGTACTGACGAATTTGTTGCTCTGAGATAAAACGATCATCTGTTGTTCCGTCGTAGTCCCATTCGAACTCTACGTTGTCTGAACCATAGTTTACATCATTGATAGAACCACTAGCCACAAGACCTAGGCGGTCGTTTGCGAAACGGTTACCATATACAAAGGCACCTGTCCAGATGGGAGAGTTATTAAAGGTATGCAGACCCGATGCACCCGTAACCGAGATACGTTGTCCGCTTGGAGCCGCACGAGTCACGAGGTTTACAGAACCACCGATCGCATCCGCATCCATATCTGGAGTTACTGCTTTGGAAACCGTGATGGTTTGAATCATATCCGCAGGGATAAGGTCCATTTGAATACGGCGGTTATCCCCTTCCGCAGAAGGAACGCGCTCGCCGTTCAGCATAACGCTATTGAGTTGTGGAGCCATACCGCGGATGATGATATCGCGCGCTTCACCTTGGTCGTTTTGCATGGTGATGCCCGGGATACGGCGCATAGCCTCACCGATGTTGTTGTCTGGGAAACGACCTACTTGGTCGGATGATACTACATTAGTAATGTTGCCGTTGTTGCGTTGTGCGTTGAGGGCTTTCGCCTGTCCGCGCAAGAAGTTACCCGTAACTACAACCTCACCGATATCGTTTGTAGCTGTGTTCAAAGTAACCGTAAGTGTAGCGGTAGCTCCTTCTGTAATAGTGATAGAACGAGATACATCTTCGAAGCCAAATGAGTGGAACTTCACCGTGTGTGATCCTGCTGGAATTCCGGCGAGGATGAACTCACCAGAGGGAGAAGTTACAGTCGTTTTGCCAGCTGCCTCGATTTCAACAGCCACACCCGGCATGGGTAGATTCTGATTGTCGTATACGTATCCCTTGAGGTTCCCTGTTTGAGCCCAAACGAAGGTTCCCATCAAGAAGAACGCGAAAGCGTATAAATGCTTCATAATGGATGGATTAGTTTGGTGTCAAAAGAAAAGCAAACGCATTGCTCAGTCTTTAGGCCGATGTTTCGCTTAGGTTAGCAAGGACTTTGAAACACGTGTCCTTAAGGTTAATATGAACAGGCTTTGCGTTAAGCGAACTCCAGAATTTAATCCACAGCAATGTTGAAAACACCTCTAAAGCTTTGTAAAACTTGACGATGCCTCTTAACCTCTTTCTAACATTGCCCTGTTTTAGCCGAATCTGTTATCCACATAAACTTTACGCATTAAGATACTCGCAGAAGCTTGCAATGAATGGAGCCTGTGATTTACATTTGTGGGAGAATTGGGGGTATAGCTCAGTTCCTCGCGGTGGCGGGACAGGGGCCAGAGCTCCAGGAAAAAGAATAAAGGGGGTATAGCTCAGTTTCCCGCGGGAGCGGGACAGGGGCCAGAGCACCTACGAAGAGTTCAAAATTTAGGGGGGTATAGCTCAGTTGGCTAGAGCACTTGCATGGCATGCAAGGGGTCGTCGGTTCGAATCCGACTATCTCCACCATCAAAAATCGCAGAAATGCGCAAAGTCCTGAAAGTCTGAGAACTTACAGGACTTTTTTGTTTTTCAGGGGAGCAGGTTTGAGCAAGTTTTGCAAAGTTTCGGCGGCTTATTCGTAACCCCACCCCATTTTGGGGTTACGATTTTCCTACAAGCTTCCCCTTCGCAGACTTGCTCAAAAAGGATGCAGCAATAGAGGAGTGACTACTTACCACTACCTTTTTGCAATTCTCCGCTAAATAGAAAAGTACTCTAAAAGCCAACTCAATGATATATGACCACAACTTATTACTTCGCAATATTGCGAAGTAAGACTTCGGAATCGACAGAGATTCCGAAGTGCGATGAATATTGAGTTAAAGTAAATTGATAGTGTATTATCTTTAGATGGGTACCGGGTGTTCGAGTCCCCCTCTCACCGGCTCTGAAAGCAAAGTCAACTTTATCCAAAAAGCCTGAATACATTGAAAAATTTGCTCAATACATTATCGATAAAAGTAGGGTTAGAGCAAATAATTACAGAAAGAACGACCCTGTATCAATTATCACAACTAATTGGGATATTCTACTTGATAACGCCTTAAGGAAGCAATTACTTGATGAAAAAAAGCCCCAAGGAGTAATTGACTATAACTGTTATGTGAGTTTTTTAAGAATGACCCGCTAGAAGTCTCCTATGCCATGTAGAGCAGAATCCAGAAGAAGATTCAATTGACGGATAAGACGCATGTGATTGCGTTTGTGAATGGGGAGGTGTATCCGCAGGAGGTGATTTGGAGGCTCGGGTAAAATTTCCAAAAAATATGAAGCCTTCATAATTTGGGAAAAGGCTTCACTATGACTAGCAATTTACTAAGTAATGTCCCAATTGTTCTGAGGAGGGGGGTTACATGACTATCCCCACCCGCAAATAGTGCGTGAACCTTAAAAAACTCACTCTATACATGAACACTTTGATTGAGGGTGCAATAATAACCTAGTTAAGCACTGACATATATGTTAAAATCGGAAGTCTATATTCAACATTCTTGAAAAGATCTTCAGGTATTGTCATTACTAACTCTTCGACTAATGATGGACTTTTGTATCCTACATACTCAAGCTTCGAGACTATTAATAGGTATTCGGACTCAAATGCATCGTCACTGTCACTTTGGAATACATTGTTAGGACAAGAATTGGAAACTTGAAAAATAAAAGTCCATGGTAATAACCCCCTATCTTCGAAGAGATTGAGGATTATATTCTCATCCATCTTTGCAAGACTATCAATCAGTAATACATAAGATTCACGTGATTGACTGGAAAGGTATCCATTATTCAATAATTTGTTCTCAACATAATCTATGCTTGAAAACAATATTTCCGAATCCAATCCAACACTTTTACTTTGACAGTCTCTAAGTTCTAAACAATATCTATTTGAGGTTGTGCATGAACTGATTGCAAGAAGAATCAATAGCGATAAAAATTTCATAAAAATTACTCTAATCGTTGAAAATCATATAGCCCCTTAAAAGGTTCTCTGCTGGAGAGTGAGAAAGTCAAATTATCGAACGTTTAGATTTAAAGGTACTACTTCTACTCTCAAAAGCCTTGCATTTAAGCCACTTCGGAATCTCTGTCGATTCCGAAGTCCTGCTTCGCAATATTGCGAAGTAGAATTGCCCCTCTCTTCGGAAAAACAGATCAGAATCCTACCTAAGTCATGCTGTTATGATATGAGCAAACTTGAGAAGCCAAGTCCTCCGTTTCTCCAGTTGCCAAATCAGCCTGTCCCGATACTTCGGGATAACCCCTCTGAGAAGCGCTAAGTCTTTTCAATTGACTTTCAGAATGATAAAAGAGATAGTTCAAAACCGACTATCTCCAGTTTAGAACTGTCTCAAAATGGGGAAGGCTTTATACCACCTTCGGAATGATTCGCAAAGGCCTGTCGTTAGTAGAAAGTCGTGGATGAACAAGAACCCATTATTTTTTGGTTCAATTCGCCTTAACTTCTGCCTATAGCGTACTTCATCGAGTTAATTCAGTCATACCCCCTCAAAACCACACTCGTCTGATCCGTATGAACAGTATCGCCTTGATGTAACGCATCAATTTGAAAACCATATCGAACGGGACCAACCCGTAGCCCTTTCAATTCAACTTCGTAGGCAAAAGGATATGGCTTTTCAAAATCTATGTCATACAAGCCACCATTTGCACTTATGCCTTTAACATAGATATCATAGCCTGGCACATCAGCAACATATAGGGTTATTGAAATTGTGTCATTTACGTGCATACTGTCCAACGTTCCACTATCGACACCACCTAATTGTGTACAGGAATATATCGAACCATCGCCAAAAACAAGCATCTCATTTTCATTGTAGGAGCCTGAAAAAGTTTCCTCCCCACCCAAATCAAAAAAATAATATTCAATTAATGAACCCGAAGGCTCGTAAACTCGTTTTGAATAAATATCCATGGTATCACAGTACAAAAAACCTGCAAAGCGAAAACCGTCATCATATGTACAGTCATACATTTCTACGGTTCGCTCTGCTGTTGAAGTGTACTCACAATTGCTCTTACAAGACGAAAACAAGATGATGAGTCCAAGGAGAATTCTCTGGGAAAAAGCCTCTTTGGGATGTAATGTGTTGTTCATTGAGATATAGTGTCTCCTATTTGAATTAAAGTTTAAATATAAATTCAGCACTGGAGGGTAAGAGAGTCAAATTATTGAACGTTCATATTTAAAGGTACTACTTCTACACTCAAAAGCCGTGCATTTAAGCCACTTCGGAATCTCTGTCAATTCTCCCGAAGTATCGGGACTAATTGCGAAGTAGAAATGCCCCTCTCTTCGGAAAAACAGATCAGACTACTACCTTAGACATGCTGTTATAGGATGAGCAAACTTGAGAAGCAAAGTCCTCCGTTTCTCCAGTTGCCAATTCAGCCTGTCCCGCCTATGCGGGAACCCCTCTGAGAAGCGCTAAGTCTTTTCAATTGACTTTCAGAACGATATAAGAGATAGTTCAAGACCGACTATCTCCATCTCAGAAAATAAAATTTAAACTTCTGACCAATAGGGCTATATGCAGCATTCAACATGCTTCAAAACTCAAAATAAAAACTGTTGCTCCTAATCATAGATTTAGGCATTACATGAACTGTCACGCCATCAGAGGGTTGATATCTCTCCTCCTGAAACCAATAATCCAATTCAAGTCTTAACCTCCGAGGCTTCTCAGGTGTAATTGTCAAACACTCACCAATCAACTGTGTATAGTCCGACAAACTGAATGTAGTGAGTAAATCAAATCTTTGATGTCGACTCAAGTGAACAATCCTATTTAAGTTTCCATGCCCTTCGTTTATGGCCAAGAAATCAATCGCGACTTCTGCAGAATCACAATATACTGTGGTATACTCGAGAAAGTGAGGAGTCTGACTATGATAATAGTCTAATGTATAAGGCCATAGAATATAAAGATCCTGATAAGTCCAGTTTGAAATACTGAGAACAGCTAAGATGAGGGTGTCCTCAGAAATAGTGTCAAACTTGCGGCCAAAAGCCTCAATATTAACTTCAATTTCGGAATATGGAATTCGGACGGGCCATGTAGGCAACTCCGAATAGCCAGCTATCTCAAGCTTCTGCGGAGGCAGGATGTAAATTGAATCAAGTATTTTTTGGGCATTGGCTTGATAGCTGTATGTCAGCAACAAAAAAACTGTCAATAAAAAAATCTTAACGCTCTCTATGCGCTCGGGCGTGGAATCTTTCATGGAGGGTAAGAGAGTCAAATTATCGAACGTGTAGATTTAAAGGTACTACTTCTACACTCAAAAACCTTGCATTGACACCACTTCGGAATCTCTGTCAATTCTCCCGAAGTATCGGGACTAATTGCGAAGTAGAAATGCCCCTCTCTTCGGAAAAACAGATCAGACTACTACCTTAGACATGCTGTTATAGGATGAGCAAACTTGAGAAGCCAAG
>JABXHW010000028.1 GCA_013373425.1 Flavobacteriia bacterium | reverse complement strand
ATTTTTTGGGGACTGCAAATGTAGGACAAAAAACCTATCCCACAATGCTTTAGAAGAAAATGTTGAATAGAATCTTCTTCTGTATCAGCGGGATGCGAAATTAGAAAAGCCACCCAGACTGAGGTGGCTGTTACAGGAAGTTTACACTCTCCTTATACCATATTAATATAGCGCGCTATTCAACCACTAATCGAGAAGTGGATAAAGTTTGATTTCCATTCAACATCATCACCAAGTACACACCTGGAGTTTCAGGTGTGGAAACCGAATGCTCTGTCACTCCTTCTGGAAGCACATAATTCGCAACCTGACGTCCGGTTAGGTCGATAATCTTCAACGCAGTTAGACTGCCATCTGATTCTACCGTGAAATGATCCCCACCTGCTGGGTTAGGGTACATATTGAAGGAAGGTAGCTCGCTCGTATTTGTGCTTAGCCCCGAAACAATGGAAGCATCAAAATGATAGTCGTAGTTGAAGTAGTTACCATAATCAAACCGTAGTACCATGGGAAGCTTCATTCCTACTTGAGCGGGTGTTGGAGTAACGGATAGTCTGGTCACTTTGTGATTCACACCATTAATGCTATCTCGAATATCATCCTGATAAATATCGACATAAGGATCTGCCCAATACGGGTAGTGAAAATCGCCCCATCTTCTCTCATTGAACAAGTAGAAATCAAGGGTGTCCGCACGATTGACTCTAAAGCCAAAACGATCAGAGAAAGTCATTATTGAATCGCTTATCAACACAGGCTTGACCCAAGCTCCTTGAAAGCTTCTGACGCTCTGCAAAATATCATAGTGAATCATGCCATTCTGAACACCAGTAGCGAGATCATAAGAACCCACTTGCATTCCAATAACAAGATACTCCGTCACCTGGCCCGAGGATGTATAAGAGCCAAAACTCATTCCGTCATTCGCGATAGTAGAACCAGGTATCGAGGCAGTTGTCCCCCAACCTGGCTGCATGGGAATAGCAGTTACTGTGCTTCCACCGGAAGGAAGCTCATAAACTTGAGAGAAAGAGTAGGAAAGGCTATCTCCGTCTCGGTCAGTATGTCTGAAACTAGACCTCCAATTCAAACCCGAAGGCCAAACGGAGTTAAGCGGTGCAACTATCACGGGTAGTGAATTTCCCTGACCAGTGCTTAACTCGCTCCAAATGTAATACCCGTGAGTAATTGGCGAAGCAATGTTAGTAATCGCAGGAGAACGACAACACTCTTCATAGCTAAAGGTGTAATCCGTATTGGCATCAAGAAGGGCAATGCCAGTCAGAACTCGCAGGGAATGTAAGTTATCGTAAGGCGCTGTGGCCGTAAGATTTACAGCCACAGTACTAGACCCATTAGAGTTAGTGACATCTATCACAGTGTTTGAGACAGGATTGCCACTGGTATAATACATTAAATTAAGGGTCAATATGTAGCGAAGCTTTCCATTCTGAGTACCATCATACTCAGCATGTATCCAGCCTCCATTCATGTGGGAAGCGGTTGCCGTGAATGAACCCAATGTAAGTGTGGCGAAAAAAACAACCTTTGAGACGAGAGCGAGGTAGGATTTCATAACTGCCTGTTTAGAAGTAAAGGAAAGTAAGGCCAATCATAATCAACTGAAATAGCTAGTGAGTGAACGATGTAGGGAAGTGAGTTGGTGACCTAGTAAGCTGGTGAGCTTGGGTATAGGTAGTGAATTAGGTAGGAACGCAGGTCAGTTCGCGTCTCGTTTCTCGCTACCCGTCACTCGCCACTCGTCACCCGCCACTCAAAAAAAGAAGCCCCCTAGCTTTCACTAGAGGGCCATTGCAAATTAGCGGGCGGAGTTTTACTCAATCACGAGCGCCTGAACCGCTACTGAACCATTCGCGAATTCTACTTCTACGAAGTAAACGCCAGATTCGAGATCAAGGTCTTTAGAGATTGATGTGCTATTCGCATCGATGCTCTCACTTGCGATAGCTCTTCCCTGAAGGTCGAGTACACGAAGGTTGCGAGCACCAGCTTCAAATTCAAGTGTAAAGCTTCCTGTGCTAGGGTTTGGATAGAGTTTCAAAGCATTCACTTCGAGCTCCTCTGTTCCAACGTCATTGTTCTTACGAGCCATGAATACGTAGTCCTTGCTCCAGCCTTCTGATTCGTAACGAATTACCACTGGGAATTCATCGATAGAACCACTTACTGTAGGAGCCCAAGAGAATTCAACCGTAGCCGAACCCGCATGCTTCTGAGATTGAATATCAATGTAAACTTCATTCGAGTCTACAGAATTCGGATAGAACACCTGCGCGCTCACGCTCGAATCAGAGTAACATCCTGAATAGATGGTATCCGGTGCGGATACATTGAAATTCGCGTATCCATTAGTCACAGCTGCTGGAACTCCAATCTGAATAAAGTTACTACCTGCAGATGAAGGTGGTGGAAGTACCCCAATTGGGAAGTCTACGCGGGTAGTACTGGTAACCTGTCCACTACCATCTACAGCGTGAATTACGAAACCAATGCCATAGAATCCTAGGTTTGGAGCGGTCATCGTGAAGATGCCCGTTACTGAATCCAATGCTGGCCATCCGTTCGCTCCGTACGCAGTAGTGTCGTAAGGAATTGACGAACCTGCTGCATCCTGAAGTTCATCCAACTCGTAGAACAAGAAATCCCAATCAGGATCTACTGTTGTAAAAGCTGAGAACCAAGGAAGGTTCTGAGGCCATGTCAATGCAAGCGGCGTCAACATAGAAGGCGAGCTATTACATGAAGAGCCAGTGCTAATCATTGTGTTGAAGTAGATCGCCGCAGAACCGTTGATGTTCTGGAATGCCTGAGAACGACAGCAAGTAGAGTAACTAAAGTCGTAGGTCGTGTTTGCCATCAAATCAACTGTAGCTTCATAGAGAACTACATCTGCCGTGTAGGTGCCCAATTGAATCGTTGTGGCGCTCACTTGAAGTAGAGTTTCAGTTCCACCGTTACCATCCGAAACAGTAATCTGTTGTGGGTAAGCGATGCCAGCCAAATCATAAATAAGATAGGCTTGAACCTTATATTCAAGTGGTGTTGTGTTTGGATCATCTGCGCATGTAGCGGCAATGTAACCACCCATCATATGGGAAGCGGATGCCATTACAGATAAGCCAAGAAGTGCAGTAAGGGTGAGTAGCGCTTTCTTCATGTGCGAGTGCATTTTAAGAGTTAATAGCTAGAGTTTCGCTGAATGTATCAGCAGTTGCGAGAGCAATGTAATTGGAATGACTATCGCTGTCCATAGGGAATGTGTGTACGGTGCGATTGAATCATTAATCGGCAGATAAGAGGTCTTCTTCACTTCCTATATGGATTGAGGTAAAAACAAAAACGCCCACAACTCTTAGGTTGCGGGCGTTATATCAAGATTGTAACAGACTACTCGACAATGACCACATACGATGATGCGTCACCATTCTTGTCGAAAAGTCGAATGAAATAAGGTCCAGCATTAGGGAACTCCGATAAACGAACTGTGCGAGCACTACTACTGACTTCGCGTGTTAAAACCACTTGACCCGTCATATTTAGCACTTGAACTTTTGACATGCTTCTATCGAAATCTACAGTTATCTGACCTGAACTCGGATTAGGGTAAATAGTAACGGACGGACGATCCGCTTCTGCAAGCCCAATATTATTCGCTCCACCTTCTACTGTAAACACATAATCATAAGTCCAATCATCCCCTTGGAATCGAATGACAACAGGGAACTCCTCTCCCTCCTGGCCTGCCTGAGGGGTCCATGAGAAGTCGACATCAACAGTAGCCGCTTGCTTGTAAATCTCTGTGTTGAAGTAAATATTGTTCAAATCGACATTCGGAGGAACAAAATACGTGGCATCGATATTCGTACCAGCGGTTTGAGCAGAGAGCTCCAAGGTATCTGGAACTCCAACTCTGAACTGATACCTATTATTCACCACACTCGATGGTGGAGTGAATGTCAGGGAGTTGGAACCGCTAGAAGTGTTTATTACTTCTATGTGCATTTCTGCTCTATTGGTACTCGTCCAAACACCCGCAGAATCATAGGCATCCATTCGGATTACCGTGTTGAACGAACCTACAGAATCCGCCTCATAAGTGAAAACACCACTCGTTGGGCCGATCTGAACTCCACCTGTTGGTGTACTGAAGGGATGCACATAGGCCATAGTTGCATTTGGCCCAGGATCACTAGTATCTAAGCTATAATGGATGGAGTCGCCTTCAAAATCATAGGCTGTGTAGGCAATTGCCCATGGAATATGTTTGGGCCATATAATGGACATCGGAGCAATATGAATGGGAGTTCCATTACAAGCCGAGCCCATCGTGGATATATCGGCTGCAATTCTAAAGGCAAAGCTCGCACTGTTTTGTCCATTGCCCAAATTCAGCATGCCTGCTGGGCGACAGCACAAATTCCATTCAACTGTAAGATGTTGACCGACAGGAAGCGCAGCTGTACCTGTGTAGGTATGTATATCATAAGGTCTTGGTCCCGGTACGGGAATCGTACTCTGGGCGTTAAGTGTCATTTGATACTTGGGAGTATTAGAACCCCAGATATCAATTGTTGGAGTTGATGGTGCGCTGGCCCCACTCTGATTACGAATCAAAACTAGAGTAATAGTGTACTCATAAGTATTGGCCGTCGCTGGATCATCGGCGCAGGTAAGATAGATTGTCCCACCCATCAAATGTGACCCAAAGGCAATTAGCGTTGTAAGTGTTGCGAGCGCTGAGAATAGTAGCTTCTTCATAGAGCGAAATTTTCTGTGAACATGAAAGTTACGAATTGACTACGGGCTTTCCCAACTCAACTTCCATAAGTGAGTTCAGAATGAGCGTCCGATACACTTCCATTCGTAAGTGAGCCTCCCAAGCTTGCGATTCACTATTGTTAAAAACACCCTCTTTTTAATGCTTGAGCAAGAGGCATTCACGAATTCGATTCCCTATTTTTGTATCCTTTCACTCTAAAAAACAGACTTTAAGATTGAGTTCATACATCGACCAATTGAACGACGCCCAGAAGCAGGCCGTACTCGCTACGGAAGGACCAATGATGGTGATAGCTGGGGCGGGTTCTGGAAAAACGCGTGTATTGACCTACCGAATCGCTCACCTGATGGAGAAGGGAGTCGATGCGTTTCAAATCTTGTCGCTCACCTTTACCAATAAGGCAGCGCGCGAAATGAAAGAACGTATTGCCTCTATCGTAGGAGAAAGTGAAGCGAAGAATCTTTGGATGGGAACCTTCCACTCTGTGTTCGCCAAAATCCTTCGATTTGAAGGAGAACGCCTTGGATACCCTTCCAACTTCACCATTTACGATAGCGAGGATTCTCGAAAAGTGATTACTCAGTTGATCAAAGAGAATAACCTCGACAAAGACATCTACAAGCCGAAAACGGTTCAAGGTCGTATTTCAAGCTATAAGAATAACCTGATTACCCCAAAGGTGTATCAGAGCAGAGCCGATTTACAAGAAGCCGACGATTCCGCTCGTATGCCAATGATGGGTCAACTCTACTTGGCGTATACGGAACGCTGCTTCCGAGCAGGCGCAATGGATTTCGACGATCTACTTTTGAAGACGAACGAACTTTTGCACCGCTTCCCTGACGTTCTTGCCAAGTATCAAGATAGATTTAGATACATCTTGGTGGACGAGTATCAGGATACAAACCACAGTCAGTATCTGATTGTAAAAGCACTCGCTGCCAAATTCGAGAACGTTTGTGTGGTTGGTGATGACGCTCAGTCTATTTACGCCTTCCGCGGCGCCAACATCCGAAACATCTTGAACTTCCAGAAGGATTATCCGGATGCAAAGGTCTTCAAGCTAGAGCAGAACTATCGTTCAACGAAGAACATTGTTCAGGCAGCCAACAGCATTATCGAGAAGAACAAAGATCAGCTTGAAAAGGATGTGTGGACCGACAATGATTCTGGAGAGAAGATTGTCGTTCATAAAGCAGTAAGTGACAGCGACGAAGGAAACTGGGTAGCTTCAAACATCTTTGAAGAGCACCAACGTGAGCATGAGCCATGGAATTCATTCTGTATTCTCTATCGAACCAATTCTCAGTCACGTGCATTTGAGGACGCGCTTCGCAAGCGCAACATCCCCTACCGCATCTACGGCGGCTTGAGCTTCTATCAGCGAAAGGAAATCAAAGACCTCCTCGCCTATTTCAGGCTTGCTATCAACCCAGCGGACGAAGAAGCCTTCCGTCGTGTGATCAATTATCCAGCTCGAGGAATTGGTGATACAACCATGGCTCGATTGACTAATGTAGCCAACGACCAAGGGAAGAATTTGTGGGAGGTGTGTGAGAACATCTACCTCTATCAGACCGGTATCAACAAGCCTACACAAAAGCGAATTCTCGATTTTGTAGAGCAAATCAAGAGTTATGGAGTATTAGCAGCAAAACACAATGCATTTGATGTTGCGGCGCATATCTCTAAAACTTCAGGCTTGATTAAAACTTTCTCGGAGGATAAGACTCCGGAAGGAATTTCGAAGTATGAGAACATTCAAGAATTGCTGAATGGCATCAAGGACTTTACGGAACAGCAACAGCAGTTGGAAGATGGAGACGCTTCCTTGCCGTACTTCCTTCAAGATATCGCTTTGCTTACGGATGTAGACAAGGATGATCCGGATGACGTGAACAAGGTAAACTTGATGACCATCCACTTGGCTAAGGGATTGGAGTTCCCGTATGTGTACATTGTAGGTATGGAAGAAAACCTCTTCCCATCAATGATGTCGATGAATACGCGCTCCGACTTAGAAGAGGAACGTCGCCTTTTCTATGTAGCCTTGACTCGTGCAGAAAAAAGAGCTTTCTTAACTTACGCCCACGTTCGCTATCGCTGGGGTAAGCTCATCGACTGTGAACCGAGTCGTTTTATTGAAGAAATAGACGAAAAACACCTAGATATTCGCGTTCCTGAATTCAGTGGTTTCTACACTCCGCCAAGCGAAGTTACCGCAGCATTTGGGTCGCCTGAAAAAAGTAGAACTGTGTCGAAAGGAAATGACAATTTTGGTGGAAAACCGAAGTTTCAAAGAAAGAATGCCAATGCTCAACAAGAGGACAAGCCAATCGTTCCTCCAAAGAAGCACCAAAAGCTCAAAAGTGTATCAGACATGCACTCATCTGGAGCAGACAGTGGTGCTCCGGAGGATCTAGAAAAAGGCACTCGTGTGATTCACGATCGCTTCGGGTTGGGTACAGTTAAGGAGATCAATGGCACAGGAGCAGACAGGAAGGCCATCATCTTTTTTGATAACGCTGGGGAAAAGCGCCTTCTATTGAAGTTTGCTAAATTGCAGAAGGCTCGCAAGAGCTAAGACAAATTGAACATGACGAAAGATTTAAGCCACATCCCGGATGTGGAATACAATACAGATCGCCCCGACCTGGCCATCCCGGAGTACGGGAGAAATGTCCACCGAATGGTTGAGCACTGTATGACTATCGAAGATCGCGAGAAGCGCAATGCGGTAGCACAATCCATTATCGATGTGATTGGCAACCTCAATCCTCATCTTCGAGACACCCCCGATTTTAAGCACAAGCTTTGGGATCACTTATTCATCATGAGTGACTTTAAGCTTGATGTAGACTCACCTTATCCCATCCCAACGGCTGAGACCTTCGCTGGTCGACCAGAGCAGCTCGAATACCCCGCACGCACTTACAAAATGCGTCACTATGGGCACATCGTTCGCCAGCTCATCACGGAAGCAGAAGGAAAGGAAGGAGAAGAACAAAAAGAACTCATTCGTCAGATTGCGAATCAAATGAAGCGCAGTTATCTGACATGGAATAAAGACACGGTTGACGACGCTATCATTCTTCAGGAACTGAAGGTATTGTCTCAAGGAAAGCTCGATATAGAAGGCATCGAACTCTCCAATGAACTCGTTCTCCCGTCATCCACGACGGCGAGCAGTTCATCGAGCAAGAACCGAAGAAAGAAGAAGAGCCGCACGAAACGCAAGAAATAGTCAACCTCAAAAGCACACAACCTAGATGGCCACATTTCAAATCCAAGGAGGAAAGAAGCTCAACGGCGAAATCACTCCTCAAGGCGCAAAGAACGAAGCACTTCAAATCCTATGCGCCGTTTTACTAACGGATGAAGAAATCACAATCTCGAACATTCCAGATATCCGCGATGTCAACAAATTGATTGACATTCTAGAAGATCTGGGCGTTAAGATTCGCAAGAAAGGCCAAGGTGAATACACTTTCCAGGCAGACGACATCAATCTGAATTACCTCTTCTCACCAGAGTTTCGTGAGCGAGGTGGAGCCCTTCGAGGGTCCATCATGATTGTAGGTCCACTACTCGCTCGATTTGGTAAGGGCTACATCCCGAAACCAGGTGGAGACAAAATTGGCCGTCGTCGACTCGACACCCACTTTATTGGTTTTCAAAGACTTGGAGCAGAATTCGTTTATGAAGAAGGTTCGGACTTTTATGGTGTTGAAGCTCCAAACGGACTGAGAGGCGCGTACATGCTCTTGGATGAAGCTTCAGTAACAGGAACAGCAAACATCGTCATGGCTGCAGTTCTAGCTGATGGCAAGACGACCATTTACAATGCAGCTTGTGAACCTTATCTCCAACAGCTCTGTAAAATGCTCGTTCGAATGGGAGCTAAAATCGATGGTATCGGTTCAAACATGCTTCACATCGAAGGCGTTGAAGCGCTCGGAGGTTGCGAACACCGTATGCTTCCCGACATGATTGAAGTGGGCTCATGGATTGGTCTAGCGGCCATGACACAAAGTGAGCTTACAATCAAGAATGCTGAGTACGATGAATTAGGAGTGATTCCAGATGTGTTCCGCAAGCTCGGTATCAAATTGGAGCGCAGAGGAAACGACATATACATTCCAGCTCAAGATTCATACGAAATCGACACCTTCATCGACGGTAGTATTCTAACCATCGCTGACGCACCTTGGCCAGGCTTCACACCTGACCTACTCAGTATCATTCTAGTAGTTGCCACACAAGCAAAGGGCAGCGTTCTAGTACATCAAAAGATGTTCGAAAGTCGTTTGTTCTTCGTGGATAAACTGATTGACATGGGTGCACAAATCATCCTTTGTGATCCGCACCGAGCAACAGTTATTGGATTGGAACGTAAGTATCCGCTCCGTGGAACGACTATGACTTCACCAGACATTCGTGCCGGTATTTCTCTTCTCATTGCTGCTTTGAGCGCTGAAGGAACTTCAACCATCCACAACATCGAGCAAATCGACCGTGGGTATGAGCGTATCGATGAGAGATTGAGAAAGATTGGCGCGGAAATTGTCAGATTGGATTAACAAAAAAGCACGCCATGAAGATTCAAAACGCACTAAAGATAACCACCGCAGCCGCCCTAATCGGCCTAGGCGTTTACAACAATTACACCGCTAGCAACGCACCTGCAACTCCAGAAGAAGAAGCCAAGGTGATTCAAGTTGGAGAAGTGGTTCCAGACCTTGAAGGAAGAACTCCAAGCGGAGAAATCATCAAGTTGAGCGACCTTAGAGGTAAAGTGGTGTTCATCGACTTTTGGGCTTCTTGGTGTCGACCATGTGTGAACGATATGCCCCACGTGGTGACTGCTTACAACGAATACAAAGACGACAGCTTCCAAGGAGGCGAAGGGTTTACTGTATTCTCTGTATCACTCGACCAACGTAAATCAGCTTGGACGAACGCCATCGCTCGATTGAATCAAACTTGGCCAAATCACATTAGCGACCTTCGCGGCTGGGGATCAGCGCATGCCGAACTCTACAATGTGAACTCCATTCCTTCCGCCTTCCTTATCGACGGTGAAGGCCGATTGATCTACGGAAACGTACGTGGCAGTCAGCTTCCATCTTTGCTTGCTGGACTAACGAAGTGACAGGATAGCCGAGGCTTTCTAAAGTCTTGTCAGTTTCCATCTTTTTAGCTCTGTCAGATTGGCGTAATCTGGTGGATGGCACTACCTTTGCCAACCTTTTGACGCGTGTGAAATTCGCGTAATACAATCAGAAGATGAGCAAGAAGAGCGATAAAGTGGAAAACACAGCACAAGAAGAAATCAAAGCTACAGAAGAGCATGTAGACACTGCTTCAGAATCGAAGGAGGAGACTACAGATACGAAAGAGGAAGTGAGCGAGGTGGACAAGCTTCGCGGCGAAGTTGAAGACTTGAAGAACCAGAATCTTCGTCTGTATGCTGAGTTCGAAAACTTCCGTAAGAGAAATGCACGCGAGCGTGTAGAGCTGGCTACTACTGCCAATAAAGATGTGCTCAGCGCATTGCTCCCCATCTTAGATGATTTCCAACGTGCACTCAAAAATGTACCTGAAACCGAAGCTGAATCAGAAACGGCAAAGGGCATTTCATTGATACATTCTAAACTCAACGAAACTCTTCGCCAGAAAGGACTCACTCCAATGGAGTCGACTATCGGCAAGAAGTTCGACGTTGAAGAAATGGAAGCTATCACCAAAATTCCCGCACCTACTCCAGATATGAAGGGCAAGGTTGTGGACGAAATCGAAGCGGGTTATCGCTTGGGTGATAAAATCCTACGCTACGCCAAAGTGGTAGTGGCTGATGGTGAAGCTGAAAGCTAAGCGACATGGCTAAACAAGACTTTTACGACATACTCGGCGTAAGCAAAAGCGCATCTCAGGACGAAATCAAGAAGGCGTACCGCAAACTTGCGATTAAGTACCACCCCGACAAGAATCCTGACAATCCTGAAGCGGAACAAAAGTTTAAGGATGCAGCGGAAGCTTATGAGGTGTTGAGCAACGCAGAGAAGCGCCAGAAGTACGATCGCTTCGGACACCAAGCCTTCGGTCAGGGTGCTGGCGGTGGCTTCGGAGGCGGAGGCATGTCTATGGACGACATCTTCAGTCACTTCGGCGATATCTTCGGCGGAGCCTTTGGTGGCGGCGGAGGCGGATTTGGCGGCTTCGGTGGCGGTGGCGGAACTCGTCAGCGCAGAGGAAGTAACCTCAGAGTGCGCGTTCGACTTACACTCGAAGAGATTGCTAATGGCGTTGAGAAGAAAATCAAAATCAAGCGAGCGATTGCTGCTGATGGACTGACCTTTAAAACGTGTACTACTTGCCACGGAACCGGCCAAGTGCAGCGCGTTCAGAACACCATTCTCGGACAAATGCGCACTGCGAGTGCGTGTCCAACATGTCAGGGTTCCGGTAAGATTGTAGAGAATCGTCCTGCTGGTGTAGGTCCTGACGGTCTTGAGCGCAAGGATGAGACGGTATCTATTAAGATTCCAGCAGGTGTAATGGACGGTATGCAGCTTCGTGTTTCTGGAAAGGGAAATGAAGGCCCTATGGGAGCTCCTGCAGGCGACCTCATGGTGCTTATCGAAGAAGAAGAGCACAAGGACTTCAAGCGCGATGGCAACAACTTGCACTATGACATGTACATCTCCTTCCCTACAGCGGCTATGGGTGGCTCAGTAGATATCCCAACCGTAAGTGGAAAGGCGAGAATTAAGGTTGATGCTGGAACACAAAGCGGTAAAGTTCTTCGCCTCAAAGGCAAAGGTCTACCAAGCGTAGAAGGATATGGAACCGGAGATTTACTCGTTCACTTGAACGTATGGACTCCTAAGAAACTTTCTGCTGAAGAGAAGAAATTGATGAGTCAACTGGAGGAAGCTGAAAACTTTCAGCCGAGTCCGGGAAGACACGACAAAGGCTTCTTCGACAGAGTAAAAGATATGTTCGGGAACTAATCTCGGATGGCACTGATGAAGAGAAGCGGCTTGGAGAAATCTGAGCCGCTTTTTTATTGCTCTCCTCGAATCAAAGTAACAGGGGCTCTAAAGATGACATCAAACCCTTCCTGCAGCACATAGTAATAGGTGCCATCGGGCAATGGGTTACCGCCGTTATCCTGACCGCGCCATTGTCCGTCATACTCATTCTCATCATAAACTACTGCTCCCCAGCGATTGTGGAGCACGAAGCGAATCGTTCTACCTCTTGTTATCAAGCTTAAATCGAAGAAGTCGTTGGCCCCATCACCGTTAGGGGTTATGACGTTCGGCAGCTGAGAATAATCTGGATCGGGGAAAGACCGAGGAACCATAATCACTGTCATGGAGTCGATACCCTGACAGCCATCAGCGGTGGTCACTTCTACATAGAACACTGTGGTATCATTCTCTGGCCTGGCAATCATATTTGGATCCCTGATATCCGAGGAGTAAAAAGGGAAATCCGCGTACCAATAGTACTGAACTCCACCGGTGGCCGCCATGAAAACATCTTCATCGTAGTAGACGATTTGATCAGGCCCTGCATCCACAATTTGATTGAATTGAACAATCTCAATCGTATCAATAATGGAATCTGTACACGTATTTGAGTTCATCACCAAGGTGACAGGATATCGCCCAGGTAACGGCCAAGTTATTCCCGGAGGATAAGTCCCTTGGAATTGAGTGATATTAGGCGCCGGCGATCCTCCAAAATACCAAGTGAAACTCGGATTGTTCGGAAGGTCTGTTCCAATTGGCCCGAAGAATATATCCTGAACATTCCAACAGACACTTCCTGATAAAATGCCCCACTCTAGTTGTGGCTCAGGTAAGATTTGGAATTCCTCAATAGCCGTATCCGCACACGAAGTACCTGGATTGATAATCAATGTAACATTGTACCTGCCACGTCTTGGGAAAGTAAACGTTGGATTTGCTTGATTAGACGTATCACTCAGTGTGGTTGTATCACCGAAATCCCAATGGTAAGCCAGTGCATTTGAAGCTTGATTCGTAAACGTAAGCGTTGTACCCGCGCAATATAGACTCGAGTCTTCCTGTTGGGTTACCATATCGCTCACCACATTCCTAACGCAATTACTCACGTTAAACTGGAAATCTCGACGCACCATTGTTTCCAGCACTCCATTCTTATAACTGCTTACACAAATTCCTACCACAAATTGTCCAGTGAGGGACGCTTCCCCATAGATTCTACCCGTCAAGCTATCGATTCGAATTTGCGGAGAGCTTGGGATAGGGTTATCGAAAGTTTGTGGCGCGATAAACGGAATCGTCGTATATGGCGGCGGAGATGCAATTGGGGTCGGATTACCCGACATCCCACCTGTGAGGATAGGACAAAACTCATAATAGAGAGAATCTCCATCGGCATCCGTTGCAGATGCATCAATACTTAAAGGTTCGTTGATGCAAAGTACGATTGGAGGTGTGTTGTTGAATGCTGGTGAGCTACCACAAGAATCATTAGCCGGAATCTTGATGGTGTATGTATTTCCCCAGGAACCTGGATTTGGAATATTGCTAATTGAGCTATTCCGACAGCATCGTTGCCAAGTCACATCATACCCATTGGGAGACATAGGCAGATTGATGATAGTTTCATAATCTGCATACTCCGTGCACAATCCTGGAGGAATCGTCAAACAAGGGTCACCCGTATTTAGAGGTACGGTCTGTATCGTTCCTCTCGGCACATTAAAGCTCGTGAATGCCAATGCACCTGAAACCCCATCAAATGCCCTAATGTCAATAGATGGATCAAACGCGGCACCTCCTCCGGCACAATCGCGATACACGCGAATACGAATCAGGTAATCTCCCCCTCCCTGACACTCATACGTCATCTCTCCTCCAACCAAGTGAGCGGCGGAAGATGCAAAACCTGTAAAGCACAGAAGAAGTATGAGGAGTTTTCCGATTCGATTCATTTCTATAGATCGTTGTGGGCCAAAAAAAGGCCGTCCCATATAGGAAACGGCCTTAATATTATTCAATCATGCATTGAAGATTACTCTACAATCTTAACCCATAGGCGACCGTCGTAACGACCGTTCATGCCAGATGAGCGAGCTTGATCAGCTGCATTGTAGTTTTCAAACTTCAATAGGAAAACGTAGTACATGCTGTTGCCACTGTCGCGGAAGATGTTCACGTCTAGACCTTCGCCTTGTAGACGCTCCATCAAACGACGTGCATTTCTTTCACTTCCAAATACACCTGCAGTAACATAGTAACCTGGAGAACCTGGCTCTACGTTTCTCGCAGAAGCAGCGTCATAGTCAACACCACCGCCTCTGTTTGGAGTCGTGTTCACATCTCCGCCACCGCGTGGGTTTGAAGTTTCAGAACCCGTATTTGGATTATCCGTTCCTCCGCGTTGGTCTCCACCACCTTGCTGTGGATTGCCTCCGCGTGGGTTACCACCACCTTGCTGACGTGGATCACCGGCTGTAGCCAAGTCCATACCTTCAACAATACGGCGAACTTCAGTTTCAAGATCTTCCTCGCGTTGCTCAGACATCTCTTCCTGATACTCTTCGAACATTTCACGCATGTTGTCTTCCTGGTTCTCACGTAGCTCATCCATGTCTTCTTTGAGACCTCTAATCTCACGACGGATACGCTCGTCATCGCTATCAGAACCGAAGCGGTATGTCAACATAAACTCATGGGATGTTCCAAAAGAAGTACCATAAGTATTAGTTGAAAAGTCGTAGGCATAACCCGCGGTCAACTGCTCAGTAAGGTGAATACCTAAGTTGGCAGTGATGGCATAGTCAGAGCGGAACATCGCTCCAACATAACCATACTCTTTCATATTGAAGATGGCTCCGATATCAATTTGAGTAGGTACATTCTGAGCGGTACGAACCATCACCATTGGGCTCAATACTCGGTTATCACCTTGAATCTCCCAATCATACTGTGCATTGAAAACAAAGTGACGAATCAAGCTGTATTCAACTGGGCCGTTGTAATTGTCGGAGTATTCGATAGGAGCTCCGAGAAGTTGAGGGACAGCGGCACCGAAATGGAAGCCATTAATATTCAAATTGAATCCGAAATTCAAGTCGAAATTACCTCTGCGAAGGTTCGGGTATAGCAAAGCATCGTACTCGTCTTTTACACGAATCTTATCAAAATCGATGCTGTTGTTCATGTACCCAGCAGCAAGACCAAAGCTCAAGAAGTTGTCTCTTGAAAGTTGGATGTGGTAAGCGTAAGAACCATACACACCTGTACGCTGGATAATATCTGTTCTATCGTTAAAGCCGTAGATGCTGTAGCCTACCTTCTCACGATTCAGGGCTCCGTTGATGGTAAGCGCAGAAGTTTCTGGTCCACCTTCGATACCCGACCACTGACGGCGGTGCATCATGCTTGCTTCGGTAACACCATCCTTACCCGAATAAGACGGGTTATAAATGAACGGCGTGAAAAAGTAGTTACTGTACAATGGAATCTGTTGCGCGTCCATTGGATTGGACACCATCAACCCCAATACAAACGGTAGTATAAGTAGCTTTTTCATATTGATTATTCGTTATTGCGGATGATAGTAATAGCTCCTTGATACCTCACCTCATCGTCGCATGCGAGGAGGAAGTAATACGTTCCATCTGGTAACTGATCACCGCCATTGGTAACACCTGACCATCCGTTTGTATAATCTTCTTCAGTATAAACTGTCGATCCCCAACGGTTCATCACGACGAGCTCACAAGCATCGCCTTGAATTACCTCTCTCAAGTCGAGGTCGTCATTCGCTCCATCGCCATTTGGCGTCATCACGTTCTGTACGTTCGACAAGTCTGGACCGCTTCCGAAAGGACTTTCGATGTATACCATCATTGAATCGATGCCCACACAGCCGTTGGCTGCAGTAACTTCAACGTAGTATTTCGTGGTGTCTTTAATCGGACGAGTTCTTGTATTCGGATCGCGACGGTTGCTGAAATATGCCGGCTCATCTGCGTACCAGTAGTAGGATACACCACCGGTAGCAGCCATTACCACATCTTCATTTGGACCAACCGTTTGATCAGGACCCGCATTGGCATTAACTACCAATGGGAAAAGAATCAATGTATCGTAAGTAACACACTGGTTAACTCCTGTAGCACGTACCCAGTACTGACCCGGAGTGCTCAAGTACTGTGAAGTTCCAATGAATCCATTCGACCAGTCGTACTGTAACCCGTTTCCGGTAACTGCCACGAGCACAGAGTCGCCTGCACAAAGTGCAACTGAATCAGAAGGCAAGAATTGGAAGACTGGATTTGGAACGATGTTCACTTGTATCGGTTGCGTCAACCACGTACAAGTGAGGTTGTTGATTACGAGTCGATATTCAGCAGAATCAGGAATCAATGCCGTATCTACTTGAAGTGTAGGCAATGTATCATCTGGAAGATTCGCCCACGTTCCACCATTCAGCGGGAAACGCGCTTGCCATTGGTACTCCCAATCCGGACCACCAATCGTGTCTGCTCTTAATCGAATACTATCTTCAACACAGAGAATAGTCGATGCACCTGGCAGAGCCGTGCCCCATTCAATCGCTGAGATTTCAGTGTCAGGAACTGTGTCCATCCACACCCATTTGGGGTCAGTGCCTAGGGTCACACAGCCTGTCATGGTATCTGTCACCTCCAAATAAATCTCCATATAGAAAGGAGTGGTAGATGTAGCCATCAAGTCGCTTGTAACAAAAATGGTATCGTTCGTAGCGCCTGGAATGGCCACTACTGTGTCTAATCCGTTCTGATTTACGGTGTCCTTCAACCAACGGTACGTGTAGAACTCACCTGGAATCTGTGGGCGATCACCCCAAATCAAAACACTATCTGATTCACAGAATTGAACTGAGTCGAGACTTGGACTAAACTGGAAGTCGAGTTCCTCCACCCAAGGCTGCAAAAAGATTGGTTGAATATTTACAACCGGGTTAGGGATGTAGTTGTTGATCACAATTGGATCACTCGTTCCAGGACAAACAGGACCTGAGCTCACTTCAACGGTGTAGGTACCTGGCAGCCATACGAGGAGACTATCGCGACGGTCATCTGTGCGACCTGGCTGTGCCAAGCGAACGTCAACGCCGTTCACCATCCACTGGTAGTTGAAGCCCGGGTTGGCGTACAATACAACAGTATCATCCACACACTTGCCCCAATCATCTGGGTTGCCAGGCGTGTAGATGTTTTTGAATGCTCCTTTTACGTTGGCCGTATCAATCGTTGCTGTAATCGTTACGTTCACGGCAACTTCAAATACGTTGGTAGAGAAACCCGCAGGATTCGAAGAAACCAAACGAATTGAATATGTACCGTTAGTGGTAATCGTCTCTGGAACAACAATGGAGAGAACTTTGGAACCCGCATTGTTGGTATCACCTGCTGGAACTGGACCGTTGTTAGGAACCCACTTCGCAATAGGGATATCAAGTGTTGCTGGATCTGTAAAGTCTGCAGTAGCGGCATTTCCCGGCGTCATTTCAACATCGAAAGAGTTGTTACCAGGATAAGTGCTAATTACGGTGAGGTTGATGTGCAGTGAGTCACCAGTACAGACAGACGCGTTCGGCGTTTGAGTGAGAGTCACCGACTGAGCAAGGAGATGATTGCCAGCAAAAGCCATAACAGCGATTAACAGCCATCTCATTCGTAGTGATTGTTTCATTGAATAGGGTTTATTCTAGGGTGCAAATTAAGCTATTTACCACTCATTACGATTGATTTCAACAAAGGTGTACATTTGATGAAGTGCGTAATACGCAGAAACATCTAAACGATGGCCTTTGTTTAGTATACGAAATGCCCATAGCATTCAGTGACACCATTCACATTACGCATAGAAATCCTATACGGTTGGTACAGTTTTGAAATATGAATAAGCGCGTGCAAGCTTTCGTTTACGCAGTCGAAGGTATAAAAGCTCTTTTGAAAGAACCTCATTTTAGGTTCCACACCTTCGCATTGGCTGTCGTTATAGCAGCCGGTTTTTACTTTAACATCACCACAAGTGAGTGGACCATCACACTTCTAACATCCGCATTAGTACTGGGATTAGAAGGATTAAACTCCGGAATTGAAAGTCTGGCTGACGCCGTTCATCCCGACCACCATCCCCTCATAAAAAAGTGTAAGGACATATCCGCTGGGGCCGTCCTTGTTGCGGCTATATTAGCAGCTGTAATCGGTTTAATAATTTTTATTCCCTACCTAAAAGTTTTTGTGGAATGAGCTTCGTAGCACTGTCAAGTCGAATAGACGATATCCTATCTCAATCGGGAAAAGAAGGCTTGAAGGAGATTTGCGAATTGCTTCACAACGAAGTGAAGTATTACAACTGGGTTGGATTCTACTTCATGAATCACGAAACGCGCATGCTTCATATCGGCCCTTATGCCGGCGCTGAAACCGATCACGTGGAGATTCCATTCGGAAAAGGAATATGCGGTCAAGTGGCGGAGTCGGGAGACTCATTTATTGTAGACGACGTAACGGCGCAGGACAACTATATCGCGTGCAGCATCGAAACCAAAGCAGAGATTGTGGTTCCGATGTACAAGGGTGAAACGCTCATTGGGCAAATCGACATCGACTCACATGACCCGGCGCCATTTGGAGACGAGGATGAAGCTTTTTTAAAGGAGGTTTGTGAAAAGGTGAGTGCTTTTCTTTGATTAGTTCGCTCGCATTGCCTCAACGGGGTCCTTCAAACTAGCTCGCATCGCAGGGATAATCCCAAAGATTACTCCAATGGAACTGGAGATGATGAGTCCGAGCATGATATTGTCACCCGATAGAATAAAGTCAAATTCAAAGGATTGATTCGCTCCGAGAACACTTAGAGCAACGAGAAGCAATCCAATAATTCCTCCCAGAAGGCTTAGAATGATTGACTCCACTAGGAATTGAAGCAGGATAAATTGTCGCCGTGCTCCCAGTGCCTTCTGAATTCCAATTTGATTGATGCGCTCACTCACACTCACAAACATTATGTTGGCGATTCCAAATCCGCCGGCGAGTAGCGCAAAGCCTCCAATAATGATTCCTCCGATGTTTATTACTCCGAAAAGAGAATCGAGGCTATTTTGAATAATGCTGATTTCATTGATGGCGAAATTGTTCTCCACGATGGGTCGCAATCGACGAATGCTTCGCATGGCTCCTTCCACATCATCAATAAGCCGATCTATTTCAACGCCTTCTCGCGCCTTAATCATGATGGTATTCTGGAACTGCTCTTCATTGACTTTCCGAAGCATGAACTTCACCGGAAGTACGAAGAATTCATCATGACTTTCACCAATCAACTTCTCACCTTCTTTCTCGAAGATTCCTATGATGCGTACTTTCTCCCCTAGGATTCTCACTTCCTTCCCGATAGGGTCGAGTGCACCAAACATGCCTTCCGCGATATCGGCACCTATCAATGCGACGTTGGCTCCAGAAGCCGATTCATTTGCACTGAAATAGCGACCTCTTTCTATAGGAACTTGCCAAATCTTGATGTAGTCGTGAGACACTCCGCCAACATTGGCATTTTCAATCACATTGCTTCGATAGTTCAAATTAGAGCGCATGTTGAACATGAAGGTGATGGCCTCCGCTGTGGTTAAGCGCGATTCTAATTTTTGCATCTCCTCGTATCGAGGTTCTGGATGCTGGAAGATTTTCCACCACGGATAATTTGGTCCGCCTCCACCCCACGGCCACTTCTGGACGTAAATGATATCGGAGCCCACTTGCTCAACGGAATCACGAATGGATTTTTCCAGGCTGTCGACTATGGCGAAAACGGTGATAATGCTGAAGATTCCGAGCGTCATCCCGAGGAGGGAAAGTACGCTACGAAGCGGATTGGAGCGGAGAGCGCCACCTGCCAATCGGCCACCTTCAACGATGTATTGGTAGAGTTTCATGTTCTAATTCCTAAGCTCGAAAGTACGATAATTCTCACGCACATTTTAGCTTGTCTCCCCTAGTGGTTTTCCCTACTTTTGCTTCTTTGAAATCCCCCACTACATGAGCGGCAAGAAACGCATTAAGAGCGCATTACTTTCAGTTTTCTACAAAGATGGGCTCGAGCCTATCGCACGTCAACTTCACGCAGACGGAGTAACCCTTTACTCTACAGGTGGAACCCAGACTTTCCTCGAAGGATTGGGCCTTCCAGTTATTCCTGTTGAAAGTCAGACGAACTACCCATCGATTTTTGGTGGTCGTGTTAAAACGCTTCACCCTGCCATCTTCGGAGGTATTCTTCACAGAAGAGATAACGATGGTGATTTGGCGGAGAAAGCAGAGCACAACATTCCGGATATCGACATGGTGGTTGTAGATCTCTATCCATTCGAGGAAACTGTAGCCTCTGGTGCTTCTGAACAAGACATCATCGAGAAAATTGACATCGGTGGAATTTCTCTAATTCGTGCAGCCGCTAAGAATTTCAAGGACGTACTCATCGTGCCTTCACGTGAGTATTATGCAGAAACTCTTGAGATTCTTCAAGAGGGAAACAGCGAAACTAGCATTGAAGATCGTCATCGTTTTGCGGGTTACGCTTTCGATATTTCTTCACACTACGATACAGCCATTCACGGATTCTTCGCTCCTAGCAGTTCCTCTTTCAAGCGCAGCATTCGCAGCGGTAAAGAGTTGCGATACGGTGAGAACCCACATCAGAAAGGTTGGTTCCACGGCAACATGGACGAGGCTTTTGAACAGCTTCACGGTAAAGAGCTCAGCTACAACAACCTGTTGGACGTTGATGCGGCCGCTCAATTGATTTCAGAATATTGGGACCAAGCGCCTACAGTTGCTGTAATCAAACACAACAACGCTTGTGGTTTAGCTCAACGCGATTCACTTTCTACTGCTTGGGTAGATGCATTGGCAGGCGACCCTGTGAGTGCCTTTGGTGGAATCATCGCTTCAAACCAACAAATCGACAAAGCCACCGCTGAAGGAATTAATGAGATCTTCTGTGAGGTTGTCCTTGCTCCGGGTTACGACGCGGATGCCTTTGAGATATTGAAGTCGAAAAAGAATCGCATCATCCTATCGGTGAAGAATATCGAGCCGCAGGAGATGATTGTGCGCACTGCGTTGAACGGCATGTTGGTTCAAGAAAGAGACCACCACACTGATTCAAAAGAAGATTTGAAAACGGTTACCAAAGTAGCTCCAACGGCTGAACAGGTAGACGACTTGATCTTCGCAAGTGCCCTTTGCAAGAATACAAAGTCCAATACCATCGTCCTCGTGAAAGGCAAGCAGCTTCTAGCGAGCGGTACTGGACAAACATCTAGAGTAGACGCGTTACGTCAGGCCATTCAAAAGGCAAAATCGTTTAACTTTGACTTAAACGGTGCCGTTATGGCTTCGGATGCGTTCTTCCCCTTCCCGGATTGTGTTGAAATCGCGAACGGTGAAGGCATTAACACGGTAATTCAACCTGGAGGTTCTATCAAAGACCAATTGAGCATCGACTATTGCGATGACAATGGTATGAGCATGGTCTTCACCGGTTACCGCCACTTTAAACACTGATCCACACCAATGGGAGTTTTTGATTTCTTCGTTCAGGATATTGCCATCGACCTGGGAACGGCAAATACCTTGATCATTCACAACGACAAAGTTGTTGTGGATGCCCCTTCTATCGTAGCGCTCGACCGTGCCACCAACGACATTATGGCGGTGGGACACGCGGCCATGCAGATGCACGGTAAGACCCATGAAAACATCAAGACGGTTCGTCCGCTGAAAGACGGTGTAATTGCCGACTTCGTAGCATCGGAGCACATGATCCGCGAGATGATCAAGAGCATCCCATCTCTGAAAAGTAAATACTTCGCCCCTTCACTTCGAATGGTTATTTGTATCCCAAGTGGCATTACTGAAGTTGAAAAGCGAGCGGTAAAGGACTCCGCTGAGCAGGCGAAGGCCAAAGAAGTATATCTCATCCACGAACCGATGGCTGCGGCCATTGGTATCGGAGTGGACGTTCTCGAACCAAAAGGGAACATGATTATTGATATCGGAGGAGGTACTACTGAGATTGCCGTATTGGCACTTGGAGGTATCGTTTGTGATAAGTCGATCAAAGTAGCAGGTGATGTTTTCACTAACGACATCAGCTATTACATGCGAACTCAGCACAACTTGTACGTTGGTGAGCGCACCGCGGAGCAAATCAAAATTCAAGTGGGTTCTGCCCTCGATGATTTGCCAAACCCACCAGAGGAAATGGACGTTCAAGGTCGTGACCTCCTAACGGGTAAGCCAAAGCAGATTACCGTTTCATACAAAGAGATAGCTCGTGCTTTGGACAAGAGTATCACGCGTATTGAAGACGCCATTATGGAGGCACTTTCAATGACTCCACCGGAATTGGCCGCGGATATCTACAACAGCGGTATCTACATGGCCGGTGGTGGTTCTCTACTTCGTGGTCTCGATAAGCGAATCAGTATGAAGACTGATCTTCCAGTGTATGTAGCTGAGGATCCACTTCGTGCCGTAGTTCGTGGAACCGGAATCACTTTGAAGAACATCGATAAGTACCGTACTCTCCTAATCCGCTAAACCTGAATGCAGAACTTGCTACAATTCTTGTGGAAGCGACGAATACTGTTCGTCTTCATCGCCCTGCAAGCCGTAGCTATCACACTTGTGGTTCGAGTAAATTCTTACCACAGCTCTGCAGTGGCCACCTCCGCCAACGCGGTGAGTGGTAGCATGATGGAGAACTATCGCTATGTGCGCGACTTCATCCATCTCAGCGAAACCAATAGGAATCTTGCTTCGGAAAATGCCGCTTTGCGCAGTGCATTGAAAAAGTCTTATTTCCAGATGTATGTGGATAGAGACTCGGTGGTAGACACTCTATTCAAGCAGCAGTATTCGTACATCAACGCCGATGTGATTAACAGTTCTATTCACAAAAGGAACAACTACATCACTATCAATAAAGGACGAATACACGGAGTTACGCCGGATATGGGCGTGCTTAACCATCAAGGCGTAATTGGAGTGGTGACCGATGTTTCCGATCATTATGCCACAGTGATTCCACTCATTCACGGAAGAACTCAACTGTCGGGAACTTTTCAGCATTCTGCCTTTTTTGGTCCCGTTCGTTGGCCCGCCACATTCAGCTATCGCGATGCGCGTCTGAGCGACATCCCTAGACAAGCTGTTTTCAAAAGCGGAGACACTATCGTGACCGATATGCGTTCAGGATTGTATCCTACGGGTATTCCGATTGGGATTGTGGATACTTTCTACATCGAACCACAAGATCAGTTCTATGAAGTTGATATTCAACTATCTGTAGATTTCTCAGCACTCGACAAGGTATATGTCGTTCAAAACCTCTTCAAAGGTGAACGCGAACAATTAGAAGCCCGAAGAGATGATGAGTGAGAACTTACGTTGGATAGGACGCTTCGTATTCCTTGTGCTGTTTCAGGTATTCATCTTGAACAACATTCAGCTTGCAGGATATCTCAATCCATATCTGTATGTCTTGTTCATTCTTAGTCTGCCTACGAATATCTCTAGATCGAATTTGCTCTTTGTCGCCTTTGCACTGGGCTTCACGATCGACATATTTGAAAACTCTGGGGGTGCACATACCTCCGCCACTCTAACCCTAGCCTTCCTTCGTCCCTTCATTATTCGGTTCGTGATGCCAGCTACAGAACAGAATATGGGACGTGTCAACCTCTGGACTATGGGAACCGGCAGATTCTTCACCTATTCTACTTTAGGTGTGCTCATTCATCATCTTTGGTTTTTTTCACTAGAAGCCTTCAGAGTGAGTGAGTTGATTCCAATCTTGTCTCGTACCTTAGTATCAGCACCGATTACCCTACTGTTGATTTACATCACACAGTTGTTTGTATACCGGGAGGAATAATGAGAAGAGACTTACTTTTTTATTTGATTTTCGGCGTCCTTGGAATGATCTTCCTAGGTCGGCTATTCACCATTCAGGTGACCGATACCAAGTACCTTCTATCCGCGGAAAACAACGCGAAACGCGAGGTGAAGATATATCCTCCGCGTGGGTACATTTATGATAGAAATGGTGAGCTGTTGGTGGCGAATCAGGTGGGTTACGACTTGATGGTAATTCCGCTACAGGTATCATCCCTCGATACTGCATTTCTTTGTCAGCTTCTCGACGTAGACACCGCCTATGTGCGTCGGCATATGGCCAGAGCGATTAACTATTCTCGCTATCAGCCTTCCATTTTCTTGGGAATGATGTCGGATGAACGCTATGCCAGAATCCAAGAAGAACTGTACAAGTTCCCCGGTTTCTACACCCAAAAACGTCTACTCCGAGATTATCCGATTCCAGGAGCCGCCAACGTGGTTGGTTTCATCGGTGAAGTGAATGAGCGCTTCATTCGTGAGAACCCAGGTTACTCTATGGGCGATCTCACCGGAAAAGGTGGAATTGATAAAAGCTATGAATCCGTACTCCGAGGAGAGGCAGGTCGCCGATTCTTGATGGTAGATAACTACAACCGCGAGGTTGGACGATACATGGACGGTGAGTACGATACCCTTCCAGTTCCAGGTCAAGATGTAACTTCAACGATTGACATTCGTCTCCAGCTATTGGGCGAAGAACTCATGCAAGGCAAGCGAGGAAGTATTGTGGCGATTGAGCCTAGCTCTGGTGAAATACTTGCATTGGTGAGTGCTCCTACTTTCGATCCAAACTTGCTGATAGGTCGTCAGCGAAGCAGAAACTACACACGTCTTTTCTACGATAGTATCAACAAGCCACTGTACGACAGAGGTCTCTTGGCGGAATACCCTCCAGGGTCTCCATTCAAGGTGATCAACGCATTGATTGGCTTGCAAGAGGGAACACTAACTCCTAATACAAGCTACACCTGTTACGGCGGGTTCCGCTATGGATCTCTGCATGTAGGTTGTCACTGTGGAGGCGGAAGCATGGCCTTGCGTCGATCTATATCGAAGAGCTGCAACAACTATTACTGCAACGTTTTCAAGCGAATCATTGAGAACTATCCCACGGCTCAAGAAGGAATGAATGCCTGGAGCAATCACGTGAAGAGCTTCGGATTAGGGCAGTTCTTGAACAACGACTTACCTACAGGCAAACGGGGTTTTGTGCCGAATGCAGACTATTACGACCGCGCCTTTGGCTACACCAATTGGCGTGCGGTGAGTACTATATCCTTAGGAATTGGTCAGGGTGAACTGGTGGTCACTCCGATTCAATTGGCCAACATGACTGCGGCCATTGCAAACCACGGTTATTATTACACGCCACATATCGTTCGTGAAATAGATGGAGAACCTATAAACGACCCTCAATACACAGAACCCAAATACACAACGGTGGACTCGGTTCACTTCCCAGAGGTAATCGATGGAATGTTCGATGTATTTGAGGCAGGAACCGCACGAGCGAGCCGATTACCTTCCATCGAAATGTGTGGCAAGACGGGAACGGCTGAAAACCCACACGGTCAGGATCACTCCATATTTATTGCATTTGCTCCAAGAGAGAATCCTCAAATCGCGATCGCGGTTATTGTAGAAAATGGATATTGGGGAAGCCGATGGGCCGCACCAATTGCCTCATTGATGATAGAAGATTACATCAACGGCGAGATTACCCGCGATGCAATGTACCAGCGCATGATTGAAGGAGATTTATCTGAGGAATACCGAAGTCAGTACATTGAAATCTTCGGCAACGATAGCTTATTTGTAGCTCCATGATAGATTCGACGAGAGGAAGAAGAGGAAGCGCGCTATCGAGGTTAGACAAGTGGACGGTATTGCTGTATATCCTACTTGTCTTTTTGGGCTGGATGAACATCTACGCCGCTGTCTATTCGGAAGAACATCAGAGTATATTCGACACCTCACAGGAGTATGGAAAACAGATGATTTGGATTATCACTTCTGGGATCCTCATCTTATTCATCCTGCTAAGTGATGCTCGAATCTATCAATCCATAGCCTTCCCGACCTATGCCGTCACAATGTTACTGCTGGTTCTGGTGCTAATTATCGGCAAAGAAGTGGGCGGGAATAAGAGTTGGATTCAGATTGGTTCTTTCACACTCCAGCCTTCGGAGTTCGCAAAATTCGGCACCGTCCTAGCAATGGCGCGCTACCTGAGCTTACTCAACGTAGACCTTTCGAAGTGGAAATATCGCTGGTGGCCGCTTCTCATCATGGGCCTCCCTTTCTTGTTGATTTTGATGCAACCGGATACGGGATCTGCCTTGGTATACATTTCCTTCTTCTTGGTGTTTTACCGTGAAGGTCTACCTGGAAGCTATCTCTTCCTTGCCTTATTAGCTGCAGTCTCGGCGATATTCTCTTTAATATATCTTCCGATTTACGTGATTGGGGTTATCGCAGCTTTGGCCCTTCTGACAGTGTTCATAGTTCGAAAAAGCAGGAGGATGATATGGAGCACAGTCTTCATCGGACTCTTCGCCTCTGCCGTTTCGTTTGGTACAGATATCATGTTCAATGAAGTGCTGCAGCCTCATCAGCAGAGTCGTATTCAGATCTTGCTAGGTATAAAAGATGACCCTATGGGAGTAGGTTATCACACGGAGCAATCGCTTATTGCCATTGGTTCAGGTGGATTGACAGGAAAAGGGTTTTTGCAAGGCACACAGACTAAACTAAACTATGTACCCGCGCAGAGTACCGATTATATCTTCTGCACTGTCGGAGAAGAATGGGGCTTCGTGGGAAGTTCAGTGACTGTACTTCTTTTCGTGATCTTAATGGCTCGCTTGGTCTTCTTGGCTGAGAGACAGAAGTCCAAATTCTCCCGAGTCTACGGTTACGGAGTAGTTAGCATCATATTCATTCACTTTGCCGTCAATATTGCAATGACCATCGGATTGGCGCCTGTGATTGGAATCCCCCTCCCCTTCTTTAGCTATGGCGGATCATCACTGTGGGGATTCACCGTTTTGCTCTTCATCTTCTTGAGGTTGGATGCCAACCGATGGAGTGAGCTGTAGACCTACCCTCTAAAGACGCGACCAATTGTCATAGAGAATCCAGGTAGAATCCCAGACTGAATCAAATCTCTATTGAAGTTCCTCGCACCTGCATACGTGGTGCTATAGGGCAAGACCAATCCCGCGGAGAAACGAGCGAAGTACTTACTCGTGTAGTGCGTATAAGAGACATTGGGATACACAATGAAAGAGACATCACTTTGCGTGAAGTCTGGTCGGAGCGGATTGGACGAATAAGAGCTCAATCGAATTCCATAGCCCCAGTTCTTATAGTAATACGTTGAACCGTAAGAGACCACCAGCGGAACTCCTTGTTGACTTTCTACTGAAACACCTGCACCAATCTCCAATCCGAGCTTCTTTCTTGGGGCGAGCGCCACACGAAACTCTGATGTAAGCGAGGCTCCCCAATAAGGTCCGGCTAGCTCCACACCCATATGTGCACGGTGCTGAGCGAAGATAGAGGTTGAAAAAAGGGCCATTACTAAAGTGAGTGCCTTGTGATTCATTGGAGGTCTGTTTGCTGTAAAGATAGAGAAAGACGCAGCTGATTTTCTGAGTGAGTTTTCTGCCTTATCCACAACGTTCTGAGAATAGCTTTCGTTGTGGATGAAGTTTACATAAACCAAAAAGGGCCACCCAAATGGGTAGCCCTTTCAATCTTATATCAATCTCAGATTCTTAGTAGAAAATGAATCGGTTATCAACAATCTCAGCTGCTTCAAGCAATGCATTTTGAAGCGCTGCTGATGCTGGTGTTGTTTCTTGTAGTGTGTAGTTACGACGATCGTCTTCGTAGCTAGGCTTCTCGCTGAAAGGAGTAGTAGCATTGATCTGCCAAACATAAACCGCAGTGTTACCTGCCATTGGCTGAGAGATCTCACCAACTGGGCTACCACAAACAGCACCTACAATCTCAGGCTCGTTTCCAACACCCGTAACTGAGCTGTTAGAAAGTGTGAAGCGCTGAATAGTCATGTTGGCGTTTGGATCTTGATCCGCAACACCTTGCATTGCCGTTTGGCCTTCCATCATCGCCTGAGCGCGTGGAATCAATACTTGTTCTGCCTTAACTCGGTTGAATACGAAAGCACGTACCTCATCTTTCAAATCTTGATCCAGTGGTCGGTAACCTTCTTCGTGGATGTCGGTAAGCTGAACTACAACCACGTGACGGTCGAGCTGCATTACGGTAGCATCACCCTCCTCTACTTCACGATCTGCACCGAAGGCCCACTTCACAACCTGACGTGCTGGTCCGATTGGGTTAAGACTTGAATGCATATTATTGATGCGCGTGATGCTGCGAGCTTGGTAACCAAGGCTATCAGCAACCTGTTGAAGATCTTTGCCGGTGGCCATATTCTCGAGCGTTGCCGCTTCGTTGAAGATGTCGTTAGAAGTTTGCTTGCTCACTTGGTAGTCCATGTACACCATTGCTACTTGCAACGCTTCAGAAGATGTAGCAGACTGCTCAACTACTTCCATGATGTGGAAACCGTAAGCTGTTTCAACTACTCCGAAGTCACCTTCATCCCCCATGAATGCGAAGTCGTTAAATGGAGTTACCATCTGACGAAGCTTGATCCACTTGTAAACACCATTGCTGTCAATTGAACCTGGATCTTCGCTGTGCTTTTGCACGATAGAGTCGAACATCGACATATCGCCTCTGAGCAAGGTATAGAGTGAATCCGCCAATTCCTTGGCTGCCTCACGTGAACGACCTTCTGGGTTTTGCTGGCTTGCCTTGCTCACCAAGATGTGGCGAACAGTCACAGAATCCGGAAGAACCTTTCTGTCTGTCAATTTGATCAAGTTGTATCCACCTGCTTCGTCGTACGGACCGTAAACCGTTCCGATTTCAGACGCAAACATGATAGAGTCTACATTCGAGCTTAGCTCTCCTGTACGGAAGTAGCCTCCGCGGTAAGGGCGAATGCTATTCTGTGCAACGTAAGCTGAATCGTCTTCAGCGTTGCGGAATCCTACGATGGTATCATTCTGATTCGTGCGCTGGTTGAAACGAACTTTGTCTTCGATCATTTCTTCCATTGCTACGCGAACAACTTCTTTGTCCGCTTCAGATGGAAGAACTTCGAAAGCTACAAAAGTGATATCGCGAGTTTCCTCGTCGTTCTTGTAGTTCTCCTTGTTCTCTTCGTACCAAGCCTTGTAGTCTGCATCCGTTACAGTTACCTCTTCATCAGCAACTGAAGAATAAGGAAGACGTACAAAAGCAACATCGTGAGAGATTGTATTGTAAGAATGTCTGTGACGTGCCAAAGCCGTTGGCGTGTACATGGCAGCTTGAACCGCTTTGTTTACACGAACGTTCAGAGCCTGACGACGCTTGCTTTCTTGGATGTTAATCAACTGACCGTAGGCAGTTGCAGCTTGTGCATCTCCGCCTTCAGCCGCCTGACGAACTTCTGAGAAGTAGCGACGGAACTTAAGCATGCTGAATCTACCTGTAGTTTCATCAACAAATACTGGAGCTGAACGAAGGGTTGGGTCTTCAGTGAGGAGTTGAAGCAACTCTTCATCAGTTACCGCGATTCCGGTTTGTTCGTAAAGATGCTTGAAAACAACATCTTGTGTCCACTGATTCCATGCAAATACTGCGAGTTGCTCTTGCGGCATGCTCGCGTACTGCTGCCCGTTCATTTTGATTTCTTCAATCTTATCGTTGAATCCGACGTAAGAAATGGCTTCACCATCTACAACACCAACTTCATCAACCACATTGTTTGCAAGAGGATTACCTCCTGAAAACAAATCACCAATCACAAATGCGAAAAGGGCAAGACCAATAATGCCTACCAATAAGCCTGATCTTCTTCTAATTTTTTCCAGAGTAGCCATGTACTTCTACGGAGTTTTAGTTCAAGGTTGCGAATATACACGGAATGGTGAAATGGAAAAAGAAAACGGACTCATCTTTAGCACCTAAATGCACTATCTAGCCTACGCTAGTCGCGGACGAGGAGTCGTACTTCTTCTAGTCGGTTTGAAGAGACGGTAAGCACTTCGAGAATGTAGTCGTCCAATGCCACCCTCTCCCCTTTTTCTGGAATAGACTCAAGAAGGTCCATTACCAGGCCGCCAAGTGTGGTATAATTGTCACTTTCGGGAAGATGCAGCTTGTACTCATCATTGATGTAATCGATCTCCAAGCGTGCTGAAAAGATGTACTCATTTGGACCAACTTGACGCTCCATGAGTTCATCTACATCGTGCTCGTCATCAATATCGCCGAAGATTTCTTCCACGACATCCTCTAGCGTAATCAAGCCTGCCGTTCCTCCAAACTCATCCAATACGATAGCCATATTTCGCTTATCGCGAGTGAACAAGTTGAGGACATCATTGGCCGTCATCGTTTCAGGAATGAAGCTCACTGGACGCAGAATACTTCGAATATCCTTGGGCTTTTTGAACAGCTCGTAGGCATGCACGTAACCGATGACATTATCAATCTTTTCGCTGTACACGATGATTTTAGAATAGCCGGTTTCAATGAATCGAACTTTGAGTTCTTCAATGCTTTCACCCGACTCTACGGCGAGAATCTCTGTACGCGGGATCATAAATTCACGAGCCTTTATATCGCTAAAATCGAGGGCGTTTCTGAAGATCTCAATCTCATGATCGACGTCGTCATCGTCGTCATTGGTATTCTCCTCGATGTAATGGTCGATATCCACTTTGGAGAAAACCGGCTGGTCTGTTTCAAGCTCTGCTCTAAAAACGCGTTCTAGCAAGAACTTCGAAAGTTGAGTGATGCCGATTACCACAATGTAGAACGCCGAATAGATAATTATGACTGGGAGCGAAAAGAACTTCAGGCTCTCGTTGGAACGTGCGCTGAATATCGCTTTAGGAAGGTATTCCGCTAGGAACAGAACAATGATAGTGGAGATGATGGTTTGAACGAAAAGCTCAACGTAGCCAGTCTCTGTCCATCCAAAAACTGGATTGATAATCTCTGGAAAGTACTTTCCGAAAACCACGAGGGCGAGGTTATTACCCACCAACATCGTAGAGATGAAACGAGCTGGGTGCTTCACCAAGTAGGAAAGAAGCACGTTTGGAAGTCGACGCTTCTTACTCTCCAACTCAATCTGCAAACGGTTAGCCGATAGGAATGCGATCTCCATGCCCGAGAAAAAGGCGGAGGCAATCAAGGCCAATATACTCGCCAGGTACGGGTCAATCATTCATTTCCTGTTTGAGTCGAGCGCGCTCTTTTCTCGAATAGAAATAGCGGAAAGCTGCAAAGCCAGCGAACAAGATAAAAATACCTGCTCTCATCTTGTCGGTCTCCCACACGTTGATAGCCTCAATGATGGCAATCGCAATGATAGCAAGGAATACAATCTCGGTGGTTCTGTATAGTCTAATCTTCTGACTCGCCTTCATCTAAATAAATTGTACCGTAAACTTCGTGAATTTCGTAATCATTCATGTTCTGATCCGCATCAAATCCCTTCCCCCAGATTCTAGATTCTTCTGTGGTGATGGATACAGATTCCTCTGATGATATACGTTGAGTGGCTTCATTCCAAATCAATTCTTCCGATTGAAGCTCTTCATTTTTGATGTTTCTAACGTGCACGTCTCCCGTTGCTAGCCAGTATCGATCATCAATAAATCGCTTGGCATAATTGGCTGTAATTCGATTCTCGACCACCCCAGTGTCGTTGTAGAAGGTAACATCAATGCCTTCAGGAAATTCTAGGTAGGCATCCTCTTCGAGATGAGAATAATCGATTGCCTTTGGTGCGGTGAATTGCAGCACCACTATCCCACTGTCGGTATAGGTGTAGGTAACATCTTCTTGAATACGCATGGGGCCGTCGTACTCATTCATCACCTCCTTCACCACCTTGGGGTCGTTCTGGCAAGCCAATAGAATCAAAAAAAGAGGGACAGCTGCTGCCACCCCTCTCAATCTATTTTTCATAGGACTAAGATACAAATCTTATTACTCCCACGTAGCGGTAATGGTTTCGTTGATCCAACACCCTACAGTGTATCTCTCACCTTCTGCGTGTCCCAACTGGAAGCTTACAGATTTTGCAGGTAGAGCTGACGTCCACTGTGAAATTCTTCTGCTAGCAATGGTTGACAATGACGGATCCAAAGATCTTGCACGTTGAGCGCGAGCGATTGCTGCCCAGTAAACTGCATTTTTCTCAAAGGCATCTGCACCACAAGTTCCAGCTGCTGAAGCGTATGCTGATGCGAGGATAAGTTGCGCACGACCGTTGTTCGGGTTGTCCGCCATCGCCTTTTGAACGCTTGCCTTCACTGCTGAACCGCTACCCAAATTCAATTGAGCTTGAGCCATGCTAGTGTAATCGTCAGAGCGCAATAGTGGGTCCAATTCACCTTCAGCAGCTTGCTTGAAGTAATCCACCGCTTTAGTGTATTCCTCACGGTAGAGTGCTAAACGGCCCATGTTACGTGCAGCTTCCACAGATGGGTTCATTTCGTAAAGAACCTCAGTCAATTGGAAGTAGAGCGGATTATCGCGACAGTTGATTACTGTACCTGAGTCGGTTTGGTAATCAGCACCCAAAGTACGTACCGCACGGCGGATCCAAACTTCGTTGTCTTTGTTCTCCTCGAAAGTCTCTTCGTTGTATACTCTTGCGATGATGTCACAAGAAGTAAGAAGGCTATTCAAAGAGATTGATACGTTTCCTTTTACCTTGGAGTAGTTTTCCAAGCTGGAACGGCGAGCAGCAAGTACACGCTGTTGACGCGCGTCCAACATTCCCTCAGCTTCTTGCTCAGCCAACTCAGCGATTTGAACGTTCAATGCATCGGTGTTCACCGCAACGTTCTCGTCGATTTTGTTGTACACCTCGAAAAGGTCAGCCAAGCTGAGTGAATCGAGACGGTTAAGAGCAACCGATACACGGAAGTAGCTCCAGAAGTGAGATGCATTCATTTGCTTTGGATCCATTTCCATCGCCTCGTTAAAGAGACCGTAAACATCCAATGCAGCATCATCGCCGTAAAGTTCATATTTCGTTTGAGCTACTGCTGCCTTTACGTAAGCAGTAGATTGTGGGAAGTACTCCATACGCTTGTCGTACTGAGCGAAAAGCGTAGATACAAGTCCTTCGTATTCCGCTTCCAGAGCTTCCTTAGCAGCCGCATCAGCAGTTGCGTCGATTTGCGCCTTCACCGCGTCCATCTTCCCTTCGATTACTGTTGGAGCAAACTTGTAAAGGGTCTCGTTGATCTTTGGGCATGTTTCATAAACAACCACCCAGTGATCGTATGCTTGAGCGAATTGACGAGCTTGAGCAAGCTGTCCAAACGTGTTGTAATTCTCAAAGCACACCAAGCTGTCCTCTTGGCTAGCGCCCCAGTTTCCTTGGGCGTTCATGCCAGTTGCTACAAAAGTGAGTGCCATTAGGGCTAGTATCCGTTTCATCTTCCTTTTAATTAGCGGTACTTGAATTGCGTAAACCATTTATCATTTAGTGTCAAGCCAACAACAAAGCGAGCGTAGTTCTCTTGAATGTTGCCACCTTCTTGTAATCCTCTTTGTCCAAAAACCATTCCAACGTTCAGTGAAGCAATCTTGATGTCCACTGCAGAGTTAGTTCTGCGGCTCAATGGAATTCCCATTCCAACAGTGAAACCACGATCGGTAATCACTTGTTCATTCAGGACTAAACCAGAATTCTCGTAGAAGGCTCCGATTCGGTAATCAATTTGATTGAAAAAGTTCGAGCGCTGTAGGTCCAATGCATAGAACGGAATGAACTGTCCGCCTACCGATGCTCTAAATCCATTTTCAAAAGTTCCTCTTAATTCAGAGGATGATGAGAGTTCGCTTCTATTGAGCATTTGGTAATCACCTGTAATGCTCCAAGCGTATTGCACGAGGCGAGGGTGACGAACTCCGTAGCTTGCGCCGAAGCTGTAGCTAGAGTTGAATATCACATTCACCTGTTCGTTATTGATATTGTAGACCGTGTCGCGTGGAAGACGGTTACCCTGACCATTAATCGCAAAAGTGTAGTAGTAATCATTGAGCGTTCCATCGAGCTCCGTAATCGGAGAAAACGTAGCCCCAACGGTAAACTCTTGAGCGCTATCGGCACCCCAAACTTGAGTGTACTGCATACCTGCTTCCCAGTTGAAACCTGTAGCGCGGATACTCTCATCCTGACCAGTACTATAGAAGTTACGGTCGTCCATGATAGCAAGTGTAGTACGTTCAGCTGTACCGAAGTAGTAGCTTCCCATTACACCGATAGAGAGACGGTCGAATAATTCGTAGGCCGTTCCCATATAAGCACGGTCGTACCCGCCTGAACCGAAGTACTGAACGGTTGCAGTAGAGAAAGGCAAGGTAGCTTGCGTTTCAATTTCGTAACCGATTTTGGTGTAGGGTGCAAGTCCAGCTACCAATCCCCAATCTTCACTGAGTGGGAATCCGAATGCGAGGTAGTTAAAACCACCTGTTCCGGTTTGTGCCGTATTCGTTCCATCATTGAATTGTGATTCTTGATAGAATCCTCCCAGTTCGATGGTGGTGTATTTGAGTCTGCTGAAAGACGCAGGTTGTGCGATGTTGATTTGAAGTGGATCGTGAAGCGCTGCCGAAACTCCCCCCATTCCAAACTGGTGGGCGAATTTTCCAGGTTCACGGTCGCCGTTTCCAAAGATGGAATAAGGAGACACTGAGATTTGTGCAGACAAGGTGCCCGACACGAATAATAACATCAAGCCGAATGTACGGCGTAGTTCACTGCGCATAATGGTGTATGATCGCATTCAGTCCGAGTAGCGTATAATTTGGACGTGCAAAGATGTCTTTTTTTGCTTGAAGGTCAAAGGCTTCAGCATCTCCGCCCGTCACAATTATTGTGAGAGCGCTATAACGCTGCTCATATTGGCGTATTGTTTCTTGTATTTCATTTAACATCCCGCGGTAGGCTCCACTTTGAATCGCCGAAGTTGTAGACGTTCCGACCAGGTCTACTTTATCTAGCTCCACCAAAGGCAGTTTTGCCGTCTGCTGATGCATTGCTGTTGCGCGCATCTTCCATCCTGGGGAGATTGAACCTCCCTGATGAACGCCAGAAGCATCGAGGATATCATATGTAATGCAGGTGCCCATATCAATTACGAGACAATTGGTTTTCGGGAACTCATGGTATGCTGCTTCCATCAGAAGGATACGATCAAGTCCGAGCGTCTCTCTAGTAGTATAAACGGTAGAATGGGCTATAGGGGTTTGGTGTGAGAAGTGGATTGCCTTTCGATCAGCGAAAAGTTCCTTCACACTGTTGGTAGGCTCCCCTGAATTCGTCCAAATGATATGTTCGGGATGGACCACATCCAGCCAATCTGAAATTTTTTTTGCGATCAAATCATCCTCTACTTGGAAGTGATCCACACGCAAAAGTTGTTGGTTTTCAAAAAGTCCCAACTTCACTCGGCTATTTCCCCAATCGATTGCGGCATTCATATCGCCAAAGGTACATTTCAAATTGTATTGCAAAATGAAATTATTGTTTACATTTGCAGCCGCGATTGAGAAAGCGAGCACAGGACTACTGATTCACTGAAGTTCTGGACCACTGGACGAAAGGACAGATTCTTCTCAAGCGCACTTTGAAATTTTGGTGCTGTAGCTCAGTTGGTAGAGCAAAGGATTGAAAATCCTTGTGTCGGCGGTTCGATTCCGTCCAGCACCACTTTAAGCCCCTGATTTTCAGGGGCTTACTTGTTTTATGTGACAAGACTGTGACAAAAAACCGCTCGGTTTCGCCCCATTTTGCTGGGGTTTGCGTGGATTAGTTTTGTAACAAAGCACTTCTTCCCTAGGCTTATTGGTTTGATTGAAGATGCGTAGTTTTACGTATTGCGAGTACTACGGCATCAGCGTAAATTGCAAGCTAACCACTAACCTCTCTATCAATGCAAAGTCCAAAAGTCTTCATCTCCTATTCATGGGATGACGAAGATCACAAAGCATGGGTTCTCAATCTATCCAATTCTCTTATCTCCAATTATGGGTGTGACGTAATCCTAGATCAATATGAACTTGCAGCAGGAAAAAACTTAACTGGCTTCATGGAGCGCTCCCTTGAACAATCAGACAAAGTGATTGTGATTTTGAGCCCAAACTATAGAGCCAAGGCAACAGATGCGAAAGGCGGGGTAGGCTACGAGTACTCCATCATTTCATCTCAGATATTCGATACCCAAACAGATCATAAATTCATTCCAGTACTTCGCACTGGATCAAAGGAAATCTCAGCCCCACCTTATCTCTCAAGTCTGGTCTACCACGACATGACTGACAATTCAAAACTTCTAGCCGACATAGAGGAACTTGCTAGACAAATTTGGAATAAACCCAAACTTGTTAAACCTGCACTTGGCCCTGAACCAGACTTTGACAACACTATTATAGACCCTGTAGAGGCAAGATTAGTATCAATCGAAAAGGAGAAAAAAGCCAATCAAAAACTAAACTCCATATTAAAATCAGAAGAAGGGGTTGCTTTGGCAAATGCCAATCACTCAAGAATTATCAAAAGTCTTGAGCAGAAAGCCGAAAAATACAATCAAGCCAGTTCTTATCGATTCAACATTCAATCTGACCAGAGAACATTAATCCTTTCATCTTCTGGATTCTCTGTAAGCATTTTCTGGACAAATCGATATACCAACTCACTTGATGACACTTACCTCCACCTTAGATTCTTCAGTGGCACAGTCATACTGAACGAGAGCTTCTACTTCCCCGATAACCAGCCTGTTCAAAAATTGTATTCTCAATATCAATTCGACTTTGACAAGAATGGCCTAGAAGGTTGGCGAAATATAAAATCAAAAGAGGATTTCATCTCAGAAGAAAAGTTAGTCAGTCACGCCTTTAGCATGATCTTAAACTCCATTGAATCTAAGGAGAGAAAAGGATTTAGATAAATCACCTCGCCAAAATCAAACAGTGAATTTTATGGAAGAAATTCTTATCGCCCTAATCCCAATAGCTACATTAATCCTAGGATTTTTTACTGGTCAATTAAATAAGACCCTAGAGAATTACTTCCTAAAGAGAAGGACAAAGAACCAAGCCACTTACACACTTTACATTGTTTTTGACCAACTCAAGAGAGAAGCTAGTTTAGTCCAAAACCTGGACACCTCTCTCAAAAGGACTCAAGAAATTTTGCAAGAAGATCACAATATATATTTCAATATAAGTAATGACCCTGAAGAAATACATGACTTAAAAGAGAGACTACTAGGAGCCATTAGAGAGAGGCTAGATAAAAACCTCACAGCCTCAGACCTCCTTTCAATTTCAAAGGAACTTGCTGAATTCGCTCCTCTGGCTGCTGCAAAACTTCACCATTTATCGAAGTTTAATTTTGGGTTAGAATTATCTCACCTTCTCGGAATAGAAGAGAACAATGCGCAAAGGAGAATCTTTCTTGAACTCATGTACGATAAAATCATCCCCCAAATGAAAGAGGGAATTATTGAAGCAACCCCTTTTCTCTACTTTAATCGTCGTAGAAAGATAAATAAACGTACCCAAATTAATAACGAAGAGGATATAGAAGAAATGGCAAATGAAATGGTAACATCATATCTCAAAAGCCTCAATTCTCATAGCTCTAACATCAACTATTCCACTCTCTAGCAACAGACCTCTATGTTCCTCTACCAATCATCCGTTCTCAAGAAGTTTCTTTTCGCTCAAGACAACTGAAGCCTTCACACTTGTTACATTTAACTTAAACTTCCTCAACTATGAGAAACAATCCTTGCTCAGTTATAAAACCATGAACACCCAAGCCATACTTTCATACCTCCCTCAAGCACAAAGGCACTATGACGCTTTAAGAGCTTATTATCAGAACCTCAGCTTTCGTGAAGCAGTAGACAATGCTGCAAGAGGTCGAATTCCACTTAACTCCTCTAATTGTTCCTTTGCTGCGACGGGATTCGATGGTCATCAACATAGAATTGGACACGATAAATGTAGAGAAGGTGCAGAGGCATTACTTGAAACTGAAATATTTCAGCGTCTTGAAAGAGCACAATCGTTCGAGGATATAATGGACATCACTAATGAGGTAGCCGGAAGAATCGAAAGGCTAGGCCCGTTATGGAGCTATGATACTGCACTGCGAATTGCCCTGCATAGAGACTGGCATCCGCGAAACGTTTATCTGCAAACCGGAGCACGTGGAGGTGCGAATATTCTAAGAGATCAAGGACTAATTAGCCCTATGGAGCTTCGAGGCAGACGACATGTCTCTAGAAGTGCATTTCCCACATTCCTACAACAGTATGAACCGTATATGATAGAGCACTTGTTGTGCGTCGCTAAGCGAGAGAACTGGTTATAAAAAAGGAGGCGATGGTATCTAACTTTAAAAAAGAACAGATTCCCAATCGAGAGAGTTTGACTGCGAAATGCCTCGAACACCTGGACCGTTGGGAAAAGCAGCCGTTCTATGAACATGATGAACTTTTCGATTCGACCTCATCCAAGAACAGAGTGCTTGTGAATAACACAGCCAGAGTACTTCACCTGAATGGTCAAATAAAAGAAGCCTCATGTGTTCGAGACACACCTGGAGTATATTCCTTTCACCAAGATGGACGAGTAATGTATGTAGGGCTTTCCAGAGGCATGCTCAAGCGGTCGAAGGCGCATTGGTTTGGCTCGAAAAAGCAGGTGACAAGTTTAATTGAGATCGTTAGAAAGTATCCCGAGAGCAGACCCTATAATGAGAACGGAGATTGGGATACCGCTCAGGAACTCGTTCGTTCTTGGAAAGTTAAATTCTTACCAATTTCTAGTTCACACGAACGCTATCTCACAGAAATCCTGCTGAGTGTAGAGACAAGATCATTCTACAACTCGTTCGAATCGCATTAAGCCCTCCCCTTGCAATTTCCCTTCATAATATCTCTACTCATAATAGGCACTCTCTTCGTCTACCTCAAGCCTGGCATCAAACGGGCGAGAGCTGTTGCAAAGGGTAAATTAGGCGAGCTCAAGGTGCAGAGAATACTTAAGAGACTACCGAGGAGGAAATACAAGATATTTAATGACGTACTGATTGGAAACGGAGGAAGGTACTCACAGATAGATCATGTCATCATTTCACAGTTCGGCATCTTCATCATCGAAACCAAGAACTACAATGGGTGGCTATTTGGGAGTGACCGATATAAATATTGGACGCAGACCTTAGGGAGGAAAAAGTTCAAAATCTATAATCCCGTGTGGCAGAACAACGCCCACGTCCGTGCTATGAAAAGTCTAGGACGAGAGTTTTCATCTGCAACCTATCACCCAATAGTTGTATTTGCAGGTAATGCCAAATTGAAGAAAATCGACACACAATCTGAATTGGTATACATCCGCAATATCCGACGCCATCTCAAGCTTTATCGTGAAAAAGCCCTATCGGAACAGCAGGTTGCTCGTTTAGTGAATGGACTAATAGAAGCCGACAAGTCATCCAACGCCACCTCCGTCAGGCTACATAAAGAACATATCGAATCGAGAAAAATGACCCAGAGTTCAAACGAATTCAATTGCCCAAGTTGTGGATCAGAACTTGTCAAAAGATTCGGCAAACATGGAGAGTTTATGGGATGCTCCAGCTATCCAAGATGTAGATACACTCGAAATGTGTGAAGCTTATGAGGATGAGAACATCACCAGTTAGAGAACAGAAGATAGGTACCCAGGAGAGCTAAGGCGCAGGTAGCCCCCAGTATCTGGTATCCAGTATCAGTATGTGGTGAAATGTAACCTAGTGAGCTTGTCACCTAGTATCCGTACCCAGTACCCAGTACTAATCAATCCCCTCCATTATCTGCTCCTTCAAATACTCTTCTCTGCTAACACCATACCCCTCATCCTTTCCCTTAGCAATGGCCTCGTTAATCACCTCCAAAGCCTCTCGGTTGCGGTCGAGTTTGTGGAGGAGTTGAGCGTAGGTGGTGAGTTCTATGTAGCCAGGAGATTTTTGGACGGCCAACTCGCTCCAGGCGATGGCGCGGTTGAGGAGGGCTTCATCTTCGCTATAGCGGTAGACGTAGTAGGCGAATTCGTTGAGGATATCTGTTTCTGCGTTGGCAGGGTCGCCTAGGCGATCGGCTATTATCGATTCGATTTCAGCTTCATTATTGAAAGCGATGGCCGCCTCTAACTCAGTGGTGGCTACCAGGTTTTCAACCGTCATGTATAGGGTAGCTCGACCGTCCAATTCCTCAAACATTAGGAAGGAAGATTGAGGTGGATTGGTTTTGAAATAGTCGAGGATTCCATTGATGTGCGCTCTATCATTTCGACTGATAGCACGTTTCACATCAAAGATGAGAGATAACATGATCCGGTTGGCTACCTGTGTTGAATCGTAAGAATCGTAAACCAATTCCTGATTCCGGATGAGGGCTTGTAACGCCGGACTATCAAAGCCAAATACAGGAGTATGCTCAATGAAAGAGTATTCAAAAATGAAAACGGATGACTTCTCCGAATTCAATTCGGCCGCGGACAACGAGGCAATGTAGTCTTCTATCACCGCTGAGTCCAAGGTATAAGCGTCGCGGAGCGCACGGCAATAATTGAAAAGAAATTCGCTCTCTCGATTCCCTGCTTCGTATTCAGTCGCCAACGCCATCAAGGCTTGGTCTTCCTCTGCGGCTACCTTTCCCGCACGAACAAAATCTTCTGGTGAGAACACCCCTACCAATTGGTGCACCACCTCTCCTTGGGAATTCAAGAATTTAAAGGTGGGTTGAAGCGTAACACCGTATTTCTCTTTTACATCACGACCTTCACCGATTAGCGTGTTGATGTCCTTTATCACATAAGCTGAATTGTAGTAGGCCTTAACGGAAGGGTCTGTAAAGACTTCCTTCTCCATCTTCACACAAGCACCGCAACCATCAAAATGAAAATAGAGCAAGAGTGGTTTGCTTGTGGCCTCAGATTCAGCCATGGCCTCGTCGTAGGTACCTTGAAAAAACTGAAGCGTGTCGCTAGCCTGAAGCGAGAGGCTCAGCACCAGCAAAGTAGAAAATAGGAGAAATTTCATCATAGAGAGAATGAGGAGTTATTTATTCTTAACGTAGATGAGTTTGTACTTGCTTTTAGAACTCGACTCACGTGAGTCGATATCAAACTTACCCGTTGCTTTAATCATTGGGGTGAGTTTTTCGTATCCATAATTACGAGAGTCGAAATTGGGTTGCTTTTTCTGAATCAAGCTCCCTACGTCTCCTAGGAAAGCCCAACCATCGTCGTCAGACAGTGCATTAATAGATGAGCGAATAAGATTGATTTCTTTATTAGTAATCACATCCACATCGGATTTATCCTTCTCCTTCTTCTCGACTTTCTCGTTAGAGGCGTCTCGAAGGATTTCAACATAGACGAACTTATCACATGCTACGATAAATGGATTTGGAGTTTTCTTCTCACCTATGCCAATCACGAGCTTACCCGCCTCTCGAAGTCGAGTGGCCAAACGAGTAAAATCGCTGTCGCTGGACACCAAACAAAAGCCATCCGCATGCTCACTGTATAAAATATCCATTGCATCGATGATCATCGCCGAATCGGTTGCGTTCTTACCAGAAGTATAGGCGTATTGTTGAACGGGGGTAATGGCATTTTCGAGCAATAAGCTCTTCCATTTGTTGAGACCAGGTCTGGTCCAGTCGCCATAAATACGCTTTATCGTAGGGTTGCCGTATTTGGCAATCTCTTGCATCATTTCCTTGACGTTGCGCGAAGGGATATTATCGCCATCGATGAGCACTGCAAGGTTGAGGTTGTTGGTCATTTAGGTGTATTTTCCTTAAAGGTAGTAGATTAAAAAGGGATGGCCTTCTGTGCACCTCATCTTTAACGCAGGATTTCAGTATTTTAGCTTTAACCGCTAACCTAATCCGAGTATCATGAAAGGCCAGTTTCTAATTATCGCCTCTTTCGCTCTCCTATCTTTTCAATCAAATGCTCAAGCCTATTCCTTATCGGCTTCATATTCTCCGACGCTCGAATCCTACACCTTTGGCATCGGGATGGGGAGCGCTGATTTCCTCATGGATTTTCAAATGGGCATTTCCGATGAGTTCTTATCTATGGGAATGGACCTGGGATTTGCGGTAACCGACGATCTCATTCCCGCCGGAGGACATCTTTCCAACATCTACGTTGGCTTCGGTGGCGAAATGTACCTCATGGACGAAACCGACCGCGACCTCGGCTATGCCGTTTACCCCATGGTTTCTATCTCCTACAACCTACTCGTCCTCTCCTACGGCTACGGCTTCCTCGAATACGACGGCATCCCAGCAGGAGATTTCGACGGGTTCCACAAGATTAAGCTTACGCTGATCTTGAGTGAGATTGTTTCGAGGTAGGATGGCGTGAATTTGATCTGAGTTTCATTTTCAGTAGCTTCACAGTAGACCACGGCCTCTTAAGTTTGACCACCGAACGGCCTTAATTACAGACCTACATGCCTACTCTCAATACCGTTTTTGAGGAAACTCTCAATAACTGTAAATCCCTAATCCCTAAGAATATATACAAGTTCTCTCAGAAAAGTAACGACGGACGAACGAAAGAATATTCGATAAGTTCAGACGATTTCAAAAAGTCCTTACGTAATATGTATTCGGATTTCAATGCTTTTCGCAACACCTTTATAAAACATCTGGAAGGTCAAAAAGCATTGATATCAGCTTTTGCCTCAACTCCTGTTTCTTTTGCTGATGCTTGGAATATGAAAGCTGATCAACTAGATCCTTACGATGTGCAAGCTCTGACCAAATCAGGAGGACATTTCCAGCTTAATCAAATCCCAAATGGGATGGGAAACTCTGGGTCTGGCCTTTATCAGAGTGGCTATGCGAAAGGCCTAGTAAAATCATTTGGCACAAAAATCACAAAAGGATTCAGACATAAAACAGGCGGGGTGTATGAGGAAGACTCTCTAAGTGAAATGGGAATCTTCACTTATGCGACTCCAAACAACTCAGCAGGAATGATGGAGTACAGATTCGCTGAGCAGCTTTCTAATGGTATTAAAACTCCATTGATCTATATCATTACTCAATGGTTTAAATATCCTGTTGAGTTCGAAAAGAATAACGAGTGGATTTATATGACCGGCGCAGCAAAAGTCGTCGGCAATCAAGATCACCCTCACAAGCCAATCCAACTTCAATTAATAAGTAAGGATGAAGCCATCAAACACCTCAACAACCTAATTGAAACCTTTAGGTCGCCTACAGAGATTCGCATTCGCCCGCAACTTCCCGAATCATTGCGTTTGGGTTGGTCTTACACAAAAATTAAAGGAGACACATCCAAACGAAAAGCACTCATTGATTATGCATGCTCAAAGCACATGAGATGTCCTGGTGAAAAGTGTAATCACGTGCGATTCAGCGAACTTAGCTCTAAGAATATTCACATAGGTCACAGGATATCTCAGAACTGGAATTCCCAAAATCTTGGAGTTGTTGACATCCATCATCCTTACAACTTGTATCTCTCTTGTAATATTTGCAACATCTCTCTTCAAGATAGATATCCAACTGAAATTGACTCTTTGATAAGTGAAATTGGTACAATTGGAGACTGGTTAATGGATGATCTGCTGGAAGATAAATGATGGGATAATTTTTGCTGTACTCTGGCAAATCAGAATTCAAATGAAACACCTCCTCCCCCTCCTCCTCTCCCTCCAATCCTTCGCCTACGACATCGCCTATGATTCCGTATACATCCCCATGGAGCACGACACCATCTTCGGGATTGTTGTGAAGCCAGTGGATTATTCGGCTGTAGGTGGAATGACAGGAATTCTTTGCATTCAAGGCGGCGGAAATGTGGGCTTGGACAATTACCTCTGGGAAGCGAGACGGTTCGCGGAAGCAGGATATGTAGCACTGGTGTGCGATAAGGCAGGTACGGGGCTTTCGACGGGCTCGTCGTACTACGCTTATCAATCTTTCGAAGAGAAGACACGGGAATACATCCGCCTCATTCGATTCCTGAAGGCGTACCCGGGAGTGAACAGTAACCACGTTGGCATTCACGGATTGAGCGAAGGAGGAAGGCTTTCCGTCAACGTAGCGGCCATGGCTCCAGGTGAAGTAGCTTTCGGCATTTCAGTATCCGGCCCCATGGATTCGTTCATGATCAATCAGCTGTATGCCATCGAGCAACTTTTGCAAATTCAAGGGTATTCTGATGCCATCAACAAAAGAACGGTGCGTGTTTGGGATACCTACTATTCGGGTGTGGCTGAGGGGGTTATCGATCAAGCCATCGTCGATTCTATTCAAGTGCTTCGCGACAAGCATGCTCAACTCTATCTTCCACCGGCATCTACCACACTGCCTGCTAGTCCGGTGCAGACCGATATCCACTTCAATCAAATCGGAGACTTTGAGAAAATTGAATGTCCGATGCTCTTCCAATTTGGGCGCGAAGACCGACGAGTGGATGCCATGCGAAGTGTAGAACTCATTCCCGACTCGCCCTTGTTCACCATTCAGATCTATGATGAAACTGGCCACGGGATGGTTTACAATGGAAGTGTTCATCCCAACTACATGAGCGATAAACTGGAGTGGCTCGAACAACACGGATTCTAATTCCGTACTTTCGATAGAAATTCGCTCTCATGAAAAAAGCACTTCTCCTTTTCCTCCCTATTTCTGCCTTCGCCCAAGACATCAGCTTCACTTCGGAAGAACAAGTTTACAACATGGGTGAGCTCATCAAATTAGACTACAGCGCAACGAGCGACCCTGACACATTTGAGCATGTGGATTTTGCCCCGAGTGATGAACATCGCCTGATTGGTTGGACGGTCGGTAAGCAATCGCAAATCTCCTATGAAGAAGGCCATCGTTCGAGGATGTTGCGAGAACGAAGAACGTACTACGCCACCGAGCCAGGGGAATATTCGGTTCACTCTTGGATGATCGATGGGAACGGCGACACCTCGAATACTACCATCGTGCAATTTAGTGTGGTAGCTGGTGACATGACCGAAGAACAAATAGAACAGTTTGGACTTTCCATACAACTGGGAGAAGTACAAAAAAGCATAGGAGCCAAGCGAATCACTTGGTTGGATAATCAAGCCTTTTTAGAGGAAAAGGATGATGAGGGCCATTGGACGGTTGTCCGCAGAATCTCTCCGGAAGAGCTTGAGGAAATCATTTCTACGCTCTAGGTAGAATAACTCGAAAATTCGACGTGAGTTTCAAACATGACCGGTTGATATTCAGTAACTTTAGAAGACCAACCAAAACCTTGAAATTATGAAATTGCATCGTCTATTTTCGCTGATGCTCCTATTGGCCGCCATTGGCTGGTCGCAGCAACTACACGCTCAAAACGACTCCCTTGTGAACTACATTGGAGTTAAAATCGAAGTCGAAACGGATGAAGGATACGAAATCCGCGGAGTGCTCGACCGAATCCTCGACAGCAGCATTGTCCTCGTTACCAACTACGGTGAAGTACATGTTTTAAAATCGCGGATTAAAGCTATTGAAATGGATGAATATTTGGGCGATTATCGCTTTGCCAACCCGCACATGACCCGCTACTTCTTCGGGCCATCCGCCACTCAACTGGAGCAAGGCGAAGGCTATTACCAGAACCTGCTCATCGTTGGAAACTTCGTGAATGTAGGCATCACCGATCACATCAGCATAGGAGGTGGATTCGAATTTCTCAGTCTGGTCAACGGGGAACCCATAGGCTTCCTCACTCCCAAAATAGGAACGGACATAAGCGAGCATTGGAGCATTAGCACCGGAGCTCTTGTTGTTGGTGCGTTCGACTTCTTCAGTGGCGCGCTTCCTTACGCCGTAGCCACATATACCCACGGAGAATCTAGCATTACCGCTGGAGCCGGAGTATGGACAGACTTCGATGAATTCTATACCGAAGAGCCCGCGATATTGGTATCCGGCACGCATCGAATCACAAACTCCATAGCACTCCTTTCCGAAAACTACATTATCGTCGATCCCGCTGAATCTTTCTACTTCGGCATTCAGGGCATTCGAATCCTATCTGAAAAGAATGCCTTCGACATTGGTATTGTGTTTTTGGATGATCTGACGGATGGGATTCCATTGCCGTATGTGGGTTATGCGAGGAGGTTTTAAGAGGTCTGGAGGTCAAAATATTGGAATTGCTATGAAGTCAAAAATTATTGGTTTAATTCTTGAAATGTCAGCTAGTCAAAGAATCTTTTTATCCAGAAGTTCAGTCATCCAGACCTCCAATACTCCAACAATGAAATATCTCCTACCTCTACTCCTCCTCATCACCGCATGCAACCATTCGAAAGACCAGACGGCGCATGCACAGTTGCCGCCTACATCGGTGCCGGGCAATAGATTAGAAGTTGAAATTCCTGTTGAGGAAAAGGTGGAGCTCGAAGATTTGAACCTGTTTTATCTCACCGTCTATCGCAGAGACAGCAGTGCCAACGTCAATGTTTTCATCACTGATCGTTGGCCACGACACGATACAAATCTGATTATCGAGGAGAAGTACTTTACTGAGGATTTCGGAAATAGAAATTATCATCACTTGAGTGCAGCTCACAGCAAGATTGTACTGGACAGTACGCGATTCACAGAAGAAGATACACTGACGATTTTCAACGTGGATAGAGGGGTCATTCGCAGGTATGCGGTGACGGATTTAAAGGTAATTGCTCAGGCGAACCCCTACGACACGCATCCGCCATACTCGCATTGGGCTTTCCAAGTTGGCTTCGAGATTCCGGATATCTATCCCATGGATTCGCTGTTATTCTTTGAGTCGTTTGTGCATATCGGTCCGGAACAACCCTTTGTAGAGGGAGAAATCAAACCGATGGTGTGGGAAGAAATCTCAAAAGAAGATCTCACTGAACTCACCAAGGATCAGCAGATTGATTTAACGTGGGCAAACGACACGAACTTACTTCCTATCTATCACCATCAAAATGGCAAATGGCACATCTTCCGGAATGGAACTGATTTCAAACCAGAAAACCACTACGGCGCCGACTATGAGGTTTGGGCCATCCATGAAGATTCAGTTGGCGTCATTTCGACCACCTATCTCTACGATGGTGAAAGCCAGTCGCCTGCCCCTATTTCCGTGAAAAACGACGGCGACCCGAACGGCCCTTACCAATGGTGCGGTCTTCTCTTCAAAGGTCAGCCTCCAGTAGTCACCAATCTAGTTTGGGAATCCTTTGGCTGTCCGTATATCGCCGTGATGAAGCAGGAGGATAATAGAGTTTGGATTCATTGTGATAATTGGCACTGAAGTAGGGACGTGGGGACGGATGTACGTGCGGAAGGAAGGGTAGATGGCCGGAGGACCGGGGAGTCAGAAAGATGGACAGCTAGATGTCTGGATGTCCAAAAGTCTGATTGTCTATAAATCTGACAGTCTCATAGTCTATCAGTCTAACCATCTCTTAGCCTATCTTCTTATCTTCCCTTCATGAAAAAGCTAACCACCTTACTCGTACTCGGGTTTATCGTAGTCATAGCGGTACTCACAAATCCCACAAAAGAGGATTTTGGTGACTTCATGAGGAACCATGTCGACAAGCAAGCAGACAGTGATTTTGAGGAAGTTGTACTCGCATTGACCGGCAATTTGCTGGACTATATTGGTGAACAAAGCGAGCGTCGCAACTATGTAATCTTCTCTACTTTCGAGTTGGGGGATGCTATGTTCGTTGGCGCTTTTGGCAACTTCGTCCAAATCAGTGAGGGTGAAGATGATTCCATCAGCATAGAATAAACTCGCCTTCACACGTCTCGAGAATAATTCCCATTTCGTAAATTACTCCTGCTCGGCTCTTAATCGGGCACCGTAACAATCGATTCGCACCTAGCATGAAAGTGTACAGCCACTTGTCCAAAGAGGAGTTGGTGCAACGTCTGCGTTTAGTAGAACAAGTTGCAAAGACTGGTTTTTGGAATTACAATGTCAACGAGAACGTCCTGAGGTGGGATGATCAAATGTTTGACATTTATGAAGTAGATAGAGATAAATTCAAGGGAGAATTTTCCGATTGGGAGAACTGCGTTCATAAGGATGACATAAAAGACGCCACCCAGTCATTTCAGCAAAGCGTTGCATCCAACGGCGAATTCGAATACTTGTTTCGCATTAACACACCGTCCGGAATCAAGTATATCAAGGCAGTGGCCATGGGTGAACGTGACGATTCTGGGGAAATCATTGAAATGTTTGGGGTGAATATGGACTTCACCGCCGAATATCAGAGAGAACGAGATACCCGAAAGGCGGCCGAACTCTATCAAGTTCTAATCGACCAAAACCCGAACGCTACCGCCATGGTAGATACCAATATGGTTTACCTAGCCGCTTCCCAAAAATGGCTAAGCGATTACAACATTCAAGACCAAGAGATCATAGGGCGATCGCATTATGAAGTCTTCCCAGAAATTCCAAACCATTGGAAGGACATACACCAGGAGTGTATGAAAGGAGTCGGACAAAAGAATGATCGCGACAAATTCGTTCGAGCGGATGGCACGGTTCAGTACATCCGATGGAACATCCAACCATGGCTAAAGGCAAATGGTGATGTGGGCGGATTGATCATGTTCACGGAGGACATTACCCAACAAGTGGTCAACGAAGAGAAGAGCGCTGAAATGGCTGGTTTCTTTAGCGAAGCAAAGAAAATTGCTCGCATTGGCACATGGGAAGTAGATCTACAGACTGGCCTATCTTCATGGGATGAGGTGGTCGCTGACATCTACAAGACGCCTATCGGATGGTACCCACCGACACCGGAAGAAGGAATAAAGTTTTACAAAGAAGGTAAATCTCGCGAATCGATACTTGAAGCTTTCGGCAATTTGGTGGAGACTGGTGAGAGCTACGACCTCGAACTCCAACTCACTACTGCGGAGGGCAACGATATTTGGGTTCGATCGATTGGCTATCCCGTGTATGACGACACAGGCAAAATGATTAAGGCTACTGGGTTATTCCAAGACATTAACGAGAGAAAGTTGATTGAGCTTGAAAAAGATAGTCACTTGGGTCAATTGAAAGTGATGGCCGAACGCCTTTCCGCTCAGAATCAGAGTCTACTCGATTTTGCACATATCAGCTCTCACAATCTACGCTCTCCTGTTGGCAATCTGATCTCTTTGAGTCAGTTATACAACGATTTTGCTGATGAAGAAAAACCCGATGTATTCAACAAGATTACACAAGAGATTACTCGACTTTCAAGCACACTAGACGACCTAATCGAAGCACTAGTGATTCGCGAATCCTTGGGTAAGTTCGATGACAAAGTTGAGTTTGAAGAGGTAGTCGAGAAGATCTCCCAAAGCTTGAGTCAGCAAATCAACGATTCGGACTTTACCCTCACGACCGATTTTACTGCATGCAAAGGCATACTATCCAATAGAACATACATGGATAGCATCTTCCTAAACCTTGTCACTAACGCGCTGAAATACAGGAAGAAGAAAAAACCTTCTTTGCATATTTCTGTTAAAATAGAGGACAGAAGTGTAGCCCTCACCTTCAAGGACAATGGAATTGGCATAGACCTATCAAAATACAACAACAAGCTGTTTGGCTTGTACAATACTTTCCACAGAGGATACGACTCGCGAGGTGTGGGGTTGTTTATGGTGAAAACACATGTAGAATCCCTAGGAGGGAAAATAAAAGTGAAGAGTAAAATAGACAAGGGAACGACTTTTATCATACACTTGCCTGCAGATACATTGTAACCGAATGACAAAGGTTCTACTCATAGATGATGATCCAGTTTCGATATTCACAGTTGAAATACTTGTGAAGAAAGTGGCCCCAGAAACCAACTTTGAATCGTTTAGAGAAGCAGATGTTGCACTTGAGGCCATGCTTTCTAAGATACAAGAAGGAGATTCGCCGGACGTTATGTTCGTGGACTTGAATATGCCCATCATGGATGGATGGGAATTCCTTGCTGAGTTAGAATCGCATACGGAGCATCTCAAAAACACGCGGATTTTCGTTTTGAGTTCCTCTGTGAATCCTGCCGATAGAGACAGAGCAACGGCTTGTCACTTAGTAGAGGACTACATCGTGAAACCGATTGAAAAAGATCAATTGCAGTCTTTGATTGGCGCCTAAGCTCCCGCCTTCGCTATCCTGATAAATTCTTCAAAGGCCTTCACAGCACCTTCTACCACATCATCATGGTATTCTGCTGGTATATGATTCAGCCCTTCTGTGAATTTCTTCCAATTCACCTTTCCCTCCGTCGATCTGGAGTAGTATCCAGGCTCAACACCATGCCATTTCTCAAACTGAGCTTGCTTGGAATTGGCAATGTACATCCTGCCAAGTTGAGAGCCCTGTGCCACATACAACGCACCAATAGCTTGAAATCCATTGGATAGATCAAGCTGGTCAAAGGAACCGGTTTCATCCACATTCAAAGTAGACAAATCAGACCTTAGAACTTCTGCTACTTGAGCAATTTCAAAGGTAGCTAGCTCAGTGTGATTGGGAAATCGCAATCGTGCATCTTCTACGGAGCGATGTGCCTTCCACAATATCTTTAAATGACTTTGATATTCATCGAGTGAGTAATCATCGGCAAGAATACGCCTCGACTCCATAGCTTGCTCAGTCGCGTCGTGGAGCGGTTTGGTTTCGGATTTTAATCGCTCTTTAAGACTCATACGTACTCAGTCTTTCCCAAAATGCGGGTCCGGAAATGGGCTTGGATTGATACATGTCGAAACCCGCCTTCAAACACTTGTTCTCCCATTCGGGGCCAGTGTAGGCAGTTAACGCAACAAATAGTCCTTTGAGTCCTTTCTCGTGCTTGAGTACACGTAGGACTTCGAATCCATCAATCGCCGGATCTCCTAAGTTCAGATCAATTAGATAAATATCATAGGGTCGTGCTAATGCCGTTTGAATACCCGCATAGCCCGTCGCTTCAGTATCCACCGTCGCATACCTCCCTAGCTGCTTCTCCACAGTTAGTCGGTTTATCGCATTGTCTTCCACATATAAAATCCGAATCTGATCACTCATTGTCGCTATTTATTGGGATAATAACTCTGAATCTAGTTCCTTCACCTTCTTGAGACTCCACTTCTATAGCCCCCCCTACAGACTCGAGATAGGTCTTCACGATGTACAAGCCCAAACCTGCTGATTGATCGTTTCCCTTGGTTACCTCAGACCTGGTGAAGAACGGCTCGAAAACCTGTCCTATAATGGATTCCTGGATACCTCGCCCATCATCTTCAACATCTATTTGAAGAGAATCTGCACCGTTGATAGCTGTTTGTCGAACATCCACATTAACGTTGATACCGAGCCCACCATGACGAAGGGCGTTGGCGACCAAGTTAGTCAGCGATTGATGCATCAAAGTTGGGTGACGAATGACACGATTCCCTTGGTTGTGCACCTTCCAGGTAACCGTAGAATTGCTCTTGGCAGCCAAGACCGCATATGTACCGAGAACTTCATTTACAAAATCCGACAAGGTCACATTCGTCCGTTTTGGAATGCTGTGTAGGTTGTCTAAATGTGTAAGTCGGTTGAAGGTATCTAACATTCGCCAACCGCTCTTTAGAATGAGCGAGGAATATTCCTTTCGTGTAGGCTCGTCGATTTCATCTAACTGCATGATTTCAGCCAGCCCCATAATTCCATTTAGAGGGGTTCTCATCTCATGACTGAGATTGCTCAAGATTAGATGTTTCACATCTTCCAACTCCTTCACTTCGGTTTGTGCCGATTGCACAATGTGGAGCTCCTTTGCCAGCTGAGCTTTTTCCAATCGAACTTTCTCAAGGGTTTTATTGATGCCTTTCATCCTGTGCTGAAGGTTCTCAACCGTTGAAAGGTTCACATTAGATTTACTGAGATACTGCAAACTCGCCACGGAAGAAGTCCGAAGTTCCGATAAGAATTCACGCTCCTCCTCTGTCCACGGCAGACTTCTACCCTCTACCTTTTCCTTCCATTGGGCAAAAGATTTGCGAGGACTCAATTCACCCTCTTTGCCTTTCTCTATGGCCTTTGATGGATTGCCCGCCCATGTGAAGATGCGCTTCTTTTCTTCTCGATAGAGCAAGACTACTACCATAGGATTGGAGCTCAATCGTAGAACAGCACATCCGGCTGGCGAATTCGGTCCACTGAACTCTTCTACTTCATCGAAGAAGAGAATGCGCTCATCGGAGGTGCGAATTCGATACTCAAATTTTAGAATTTCATCTATATCCGGCGCGATGCCATTCGACTTCCACTCTTTGCTCTCCAGTACACTAAAACCGGAGATTTGCAACGTCGAATTGAGCATGCACTCCACTTTCAGGAAGCCGTCGAAGAGACTTTCATCCGTATTTGCTTCAAGAGAATGAATCAGCTCCTTGCGCACCGCTTGGCGTTCTTCAAACTCTCTATTCTTTAAATTCTGAGCATATCGAGAAATTCCAGAACAGTAGAATACCGTTAATGACCGCTCCGCAAAGGTGAGATGCTTGGGTTCGGAATAATGGTGACAGATGAGCATCCCCCACAGCTTACCGTCCATAATTAGACTATTGGCATGCGTGGCGGTAACGCCCATGTTGCGGAGGTATTGCAGATGAATCGGACTTACACTTCTGTAAACCGAGTGACTCAAGTCAATCATATCCTCAGTTCCAACACCGTATATAGGCACACCGTCGTCGCCGATATCTCGTATAGATCGCACGAGATTTGACATGTACAGTTTTCTGGCTTGAGGAGGAATATCTGAAGCGGGATAGCGAAGACCTAAGAAGCTTTCAAGTCCGCGCTTTCTATCTTCTGCAACTACTTCCCCATCTCCATTCTCATCAAACTTATAGCACATCACTCGGTCGAAACCCGTGAACTTTCTGAAATGGATAACCGCATCTGTGAGCAAGTCTAACTTGGCCGTATACTCTTTATTGCTTGATAGAAATCCTTCCAGTCCGGATATCTTTTCCAGTAAATCAGATTTATCTACGGCATCATAACTCTCCATTTCGAGAACGATATCCGACTGATTCTTATTGAGATGTAAACTGAGTTGTCGCCCCAAGCACGTCACTGGCTTGGGTGGACTCCAACTTTGAGCTCCAGATTTGATGTACTCCCTTAGCATTTTCAAGGTCTCGCCATCAAATATTCTCGACATGTCGAGATTACTCAAATCTTCAAACCGTTCTAACTGGGGAATGGCTGTTTCGGAAAAATACTTGAGCTTCTCCGATTCTATATCAAAAGCCACCATAACTCCGTGGCTCTGTAGTCTACCCAACAAGTGGATAGGCTCGTCTTCGCAGTTCTTTAAATTGACAAGAAAAGGGTTCTCTAGTTGCTTGTAGGTCTCGTTCTGCATTCGGTCAGGTTCGCTTTTCGCAAGCAGAAGTTAAGCAAATTCGCTCTGATGGTATGCACATATAGTTGATTAAAAGCTACATGGAATACGACTTCCCGTCTTTGTGTCGAGATTTCAGAAATTCGTGTTCGAACTATTTCCTTGAAAATGAAAATTTTGGACCTTAAGAAAAAGGAAGAAGCATGAGCAAGAAACAATTCGGAGGAAAGATCACATCGGAAGACTTAAAGCGCTATGAAGCCTCTCCGAACTGGAAAAGTGGAGCTTTCCAGAACCTTGAGCGTGCAAAAATGGATGTTGGCTTGACCCGCGTTCCAGGATTGCTGGTTAAGCAAATCAAGTCGATCAAAGGTGGATCTCCGAAATCAAAGCTTCCGATTCAAAAGTTCGACAAGGCGGCGTTCCTACAGGACTCTGACGAACCCAAGTTCATTTGGTACGGCCATGCGGTGGTGTTGATGCGATGGAAAGGACTCACTTTGCTCATCGACCCCATGTTGGGTCCAAATGCCGCTCCCATTGCACCAGGCGGTGTAAAGCGATTCTCTAAAGACACCCTCGACCTCATCGATGATTTTCCAGACATCGATGTACTCATGATGACACATGATCATTACGACCACCTCGATTATGCAAGCATGAAGATGCTGATTCCCAAAACAAAGAAATTCTTCGTTGCCCTAGGTGTAAAACGCCATCTCACGGCATGGGGAGTAGATGAACAGAAGGTGACTGAATTCGATTGGTGGGATACACATGCTCTTAGTGAACTCGACTTTCATTTTACTCCTACTCGGCACTTTTCAGGACGTGGACTGAAAGACAGGGGCAAATCACTCTGGGGAGGCTGGGCCATACTAAGCGACGAGTTCAAGTTTTGGTTCAGTGGAGACGGCGGCTACGGAAAGCACTTTACAGAAATTGGCAAACGACTCGGTCCATTCGACTTGGCATTCATGGAGAGTGGTCAATATGCCCCAGAATGGCACCATATCCACATGTTCCCAAAAGAGTCCATCAAAGCGGCTAAAGAAGTTGGCGTTAAACTGGCCATCCCCTTTCACTGGGCAGGTTTCCGATTGACGTATTTCCACAAGTGGTTTGAATCTGCTGAAGACTTTGTGGAATATGCTAAAGCCGAGAATCAAGCATATGCTACTCCCGCTTTGGGAGAGCTTTTCACCCCTTCCAACGTAAGTACCTCACCATGGTGGGAGAAGTATAAATAGAGCCTACCGGAAGTGGATATTGTCTCGGTTTGTCGATTCGGAATTTAGATAGAAACAATCCAAAGCACGAGGTCTCTGTCTTCTGCCTAAACACCAGGTGCTATTCGGAATCGTGTAGGTGATTCCGATTTCATGTGTACCATAGGTGCTTTCGAGGTATAAATCAGAAATGGTTACGTCATAGCTATAACCTACTCCAAGCCCTTTGTAGATGTACATGGCTTGAAAAATCACGGCATCCACATTTCGATCAATGGCGAATACTTCCTTTCTTCTAAAACTCACTCCCAAGTACAGGAAGTCCCAGAAATCCATAGAAGCTGAAATGATATTCTGACTCAACACTTGCTGATGATCGTACACGAATCCGAGGGTCAAGAAATTCGAATTGTTCTTGAACTTACTCGTTTTGAAGTGCGCAAAAACGTGTCCAGTGTATCTAGGCTCAATTTGAGTTTCGAGATTGAAAAAGGACTCGATAGGTCGGTTGATATGCCACATTGCAAATCCACCTGACAGATAAGAACCTCTGTTCCCCACTTCCATTCGTCCGCGTATTCCACCGCTCACATCCAGCACCAAATTGCTCGCTCCGTTCTGCGGTCCGGCGGCAGATGGAATTCCGAGTTGACCTTCATACACGTCAAGTTGATCTGTAAACGTGAGGCGGTTCCAGTCGATGAATCGCTGGCCAACGCCGAATTGCAAACCAAAAGACACGATATATTTCTTTCCGTAAAAACGACCGGTTCTCGGTCCGAAGCGCCCAGGTAGATTCACCGAAACTAACCCAGCAGCATTCACATTTCTGAGGAAGCCTTCTCCCTCATCGGCATAGTAACCGCGAAAGCCAAAACCAACGCGATTCGTCGGGCACCCCACATTCGCAGTAAAGCTATTCGTAGAAAAACGGCCTACGACATTCGTCCACTGAAGCCTGCTGTGCATGGTCACGTTCAAATCGCGTGTGTACCCTGCATAAGCCGGATTCAAAAAGACCTTGCTCATGTTGAATTGTGAGAAGGTGGGGTCCTGCGCCAAGGTGGCAAAGGAAGACCAAATCAATACCGCTGCAATTGCCTTCTTCATCGTATCAAGTTAACCGTTCCTACGTTTTCGATATCATCATCCCAGGTATTGCCTTGTCCAGGCCAAATGGTACCATCTTCAAACTGGGCATTAATCTTCCAAACGTATGCACCAGCTGGAAGAATTTCACCTTCATTCATGAAGCGCCCGTTCCAAGATTTAGTCGGGATTCCATCTAGGAGATCATCTGTATCCGACTCAAACACCAAGGTTCCCCACTTATCGTAAATCTTGCAGTCGTAGTAGATCATCGAGTGTCCTTTCGGCAAGAAAATGGACGCCTCCCCAATCGCTGGTCGATCTGGCGCAAATGCATTTGGCACAGAAAGTTGATATCCTCGAATGAACAGAGGTTGACAGATGGTGTCCGGACATTCGTAACTGTTCAAGGCATACAAACAAACTTCAAATTGATAATCCCCTGCTAGAAGATCTACATTGTATTGATGGACAGGATTCCTCTGAATAGAACGTGTTCCATCGCCAAAGTCCCAAACAAAGACCGTACTCGAGTCTTCGTAAACACTGGTGTTGTTAAACTGGAATCGTGAGCCTCGAATCCGGGCCGAATTGAAGTTTGCTTGTGGTCGTGGATATACACGGACGTAATCCGTATAGGTCAAGGTATCACTACATCCACCATCTGTAATCACTATGAGGGTAACACTGAACAGTCCATCATCCTCATACAAGTGAGCTGGATTCTGAATGCCACTCACAGTGGTACCATCGCCAAAGTCCCAGATCCAATCAACTATACCGCCAGGACCCGAGAAATCGTAATTGGATGTATCCGTGAATTGGACGAACAATGGCGAACATCCTACTAGGGTATCGCCCTCAAATCCTGCTTCAGGAACTGGACGAATGTACAAGGTGGTAAAGGCTGTATCGAAACACCCGAAGCTGTTTTCAACGAAGAGAGCCACTTCATACACACCGGTTTGATTGTATGTAAACACTGGATTATTCTGTGTGCTTGTCCAAGTGCCTGGATTATTCACATAGTCGAAGTCCCAATAGAAGCCCGCACCTGCAGTAGATGTATTTGAGAACTGATAGGTTTGAGGCACACCGCAACTATCCCCTGAAGTGAGTGCAGTTGTAAATGAAGCTTCTGGCAATGGGAAAATTTGAACCTGCTGAACCAAGCTATCTAAACACCCATTCGAACTCTCAAGTGTCAGAACCACAGTGTAGGTTCCCGCTTGAGCATAGGTATGCTGTGGGAACGGTTGTGCCGATGTATTGCCATCCCCGAAGTCCCATGTTCGACTCACAATCGAGCCAAAGCTCACCGTTGAACTGTCGGAGAATTGAACGGGCTGCTCATTTAAACAGGCATTTTCAACGGTTACATCAAACTGAGGTTTATCGTAAATAGTGAGCGTGTAACAAATCGAATCAAAGCATCCATAATTCGTCCCGACGGTCAAGCAGACGGAGTACACCCCCGCTGTATCAAACACATGCGTTGGGTCTAGTTGTGTGGATGTGGTTCCATCCCCGAAATCCCAAATAACCGTATTGATTGAACCGGTATCCACAGTACTTAAGTTCTGGAAGAACACGGAATCATCTTCACAGGTATTGGCAGGAACAGAGAAGTCCGCGGTTGGAGCCGGATAGACCAGAATAGGCACGAAAGCGGTATCAAAACTACAGCCATCATCAATAATCTGTGCGGCTATGTAGGTTCCAAATCCAGTATAGGTATGTTGAACCGTGTCCCCTGTCGCCGTAAACTGACCACAAGTGTTGGTGATGGTGTCCCATTCAAAACACCACGTGATATTCGTCCCTTGATAGGATCGATCGTAGAAATCGACCGTCAGTGGTGAACAGCCTTGTTGAGGCGATGCGATAAAGAAGGCCTGAACGGTGTTCGGGAAGACCGTGATATCTACAGTCACCGTACTATCTCCACATTCATTATAGGCGGAGAGGGTCACTGTGTACGTCGTATCTGGATTCTGACCAAAGTAGGTGAACGTATGGACGGGTTGCCCCCAGAACCACACGGTATCGCCTTGGAAGTTGATAAGGAAATACTCATACAGCGTGTCCGTTGGGGTTCCATCTCCAAAATCTAGGGTGAGGTAATCGGGATCACCTTTAATCAATCCGTCCAATTGGAAAGTGACATGCAATGGAGAACAACCCTGTGTCACACTTGGCAACATTGCCGCCACTGGCAACGGCTTCAGCGTGATAGAATCCGTAAAGATGTCGACTCCGCAACAATTGGTGGCGGTCAATTCGATATAGAAGGTAGTATCTCCAATGAAAGAAGGTCTGAAGGTTGGAACAGGATTCGGATCAAAACCTGTATGGGTATAAATAACCACCCGATTTCCTAGACTGTCGAGAGAGTATACTTCCCATTCGAACGTATCGATTAAGCCAATGGATGTATTCGTAAAATTGACATTTAAAGGTCCACAAACGGCAGTGGTATCCATCGTGAAACCAGCCAATGGCGGTTCTTTCACGAAGATGGAATCCAAGAGTATCGTTTCACAGCTGTACTGAGTTGTCACCGTCAATTCAATGGCCGTCATTCCTGGGGTATTGAACGTATGCGTTGGGTTTTGAGCGGTGTATTCTACCGACCCATCCGCATTGATATCCCATGCCCATTGATTGATTGGAGCCCCGAGTGGATAGACGGTACTTAAATCGGATAGAGTAATCAGGTCACCAATACAAACCGTATCCACTCCGCAATCTGGAGCAACGGAGAAATCGACCACCGGATTCGGACGAACAATCACGTCCACAGTATCGTGTTGCATACATCCGCGAGCATCCGTAACCGATAATAGTACAGTGTAGACTCCAGCAGTATCGTACAGGTGAACAGGGTTCTGAGTGGTATCCGAATTTCCATCTCCGAAATCCCAGAACCAGCTGGTAAGAGGAACAATTCCTGTTGAAGCATCGGTGAAGTAAGTTGAATCATCCTGACAAACTTCGGTTGCAGAGAAACTGGCCACTGGCAAGCCGTAAACGGTAACGAACTGCTCGGTGCTATCTCTACAACCCGTTCCTCCCGCTGTAACTATCAGCTTGGTGGTATAGGTAGAATCTGCACTCGTCGAAGTATTTGTGAGCGTGAAGTTCGGTTGAGCAAGTGTAGATGAAAGCTGACCGTTGATGAACCATTCGTAGGTCACTCCCGGAGAACTAGTGTCTGTAATTGCTACGGTGAGAGGATGACATCCCGCAGTATCTGAAAGAATGAAACCTGGAACTGGGTTTGGAATCGTTGTGAAGACATGCTCCAATGTATCGTTGCTACAACCAAACGGACTGCTAACGACAAGACGAATAAGGACGCTATCAGCTGGACTTGCAATGGTGTAATTCAGAGCATTGATGCCGTTGAACGTGGCGAGAGTTGTAAGATTGATTGGATGATGAACGGTCCAGGTGTAGTTGCTGTTTGCTACTGGATAATCCGTAGTTGTCACAAAGGTTGAATCCACTGTGAACGGCGCACATTCTAAATCGCTCGTCCAAGTGAAGTCTGCTAAAGGATTAGGGTGAACAGTGATACTATCCATCAAAGTATCTGAGCAGCCATAGGCGTTTGTAGCGATGAGAACCACAGTGTACGTACTATCAACAGTACCGGTATTTGTAAAGGTTGCCGAAGGCTGTTGATCCGTGCTCGTCTGACCGTTTCCAAAATCCCAGTTGAAGGTCATGTCGTTGATGTCCTCTCCAGTCTGGTTCGGCACTGAGATGTTGTTGAACTGGACCGTGAACGGACCACAGCTATCTCTTCTCTCAACCGTGAAATCAGCTGTTGGCTTAGGATAAACGGTGTAGCCTTGACGGTTGGTGTCAATACACCCGTTTGCATCTGTGATGGTCAGGAAGATATCGTAGACTACTGAATCTGCCGTCGTAACAGGGAAGTCAATAGTAGGTGATGCCGAATTCATGCCTGTGGTAATCACTCCGGCTGTTGGCGCAACGGTCCATGTATAGCTCAGAGGCGCATGATTCGTAGTTGAGATATCCGTTGGATTGATGGTGGTTGGACCACAATTCGCACTTGGCAATGTGAAGTCGGCAACAGGTCTGCTATGCACGGTTACACTGATGGTGGTATCATCACTACAGCCGTTGGCTGAATAGATGGTGAGCGTAATGTCGTAGATCGAATCAACCAAAGATTGATTGTCTGGGAAGCTGAAAATCGGCTGGGCATCATTTGGATTGGTAATGACCACCGCGGGTGAATTCACCGTCCACAAGTACTGCTCTGGCGGCTTAAAAGAAGAGGTGTTGGTAGGAACCAGTGAACCGTTTGCACAAACTGTTGGCGCAATACTGAACTCCGCAAATGGCTGCGGGAAGACCACCACTGTTCTCTCTGTGGTATCCGTACACCCTGTACCTGCCGTCACAACGAGTTTGATGACCAGTGTTGAATCACCTGATGCCGATGTATTCGTGAATGTGAAGCTGGGCTGCGAAGCGGTTGTACTTTGCAGCACATCGTTCACAAACCACTCGTAGCTTACTCCTACTGTGCTGCTATCTTGAATTTGAACTGTAAGTGGCGAACAGCCTGAATCCGGCACGGCTTCAAACACCGCAACAGGATCTTCTATTGTAAAGAAGAGCTGGGTGATTGTATCCTCCGCACAACCGTGGATATTGGATGTGATCAAACTGATTAATACGCTATCCCCATCGTCAATAATGGTGTAATTCAAGGCAGCCGGACCCGTGGTAGTGTACAGACTCGTTCCACTCAAATCGGTAACAATCCAAGTGTAATTGTCGTTTGCCACAGGATACTGAACGGCCTGAACGATGCTCGAATCGATGGTGTATGGAGCACAGTCCACTGAATCCGTAATCGACAATTCCGCCAAGGGGTTCGGATAAACGGTAATGCTATCCACGAGCGTATCTGAACAGCCATATGCATTTGTGGCGATCAATGTTACGATGTACGTGCTATCTACTACTCCAGTATTTGTAAAAGTGGCGGAAGTCTGCTGAGCGGTATCCGTCTGACCGTTTCCAAAGTCCCATGTAAATGACATGTCATTGATGTCTTCTCCGGTTTGATTCGGCACAGAAATATTGGTGAATTGAACAGTAAACGGACCACAACTGTCTCTTAGTCCCGCGGTAAAATCAGCCGTAGGTTTCGGATACACCGTATAGGTTTGAGTGATGGTATCGGCACATCCGTTAGCATCACTTATTGCCAAGAAAATATCATAGACCACTGAATCTGAAGTGGTCACTGGGAATTCAATAGTTGGAGCCGCCGAATTCATACCTGCAGTAGTCACGCCGGTATTAGGAGTAACCGTCCAGGTGTAGCTTAACGGCGCGTGGTTGGTCGTTGAAAGATCCACAGGATTGATGGTGGTAGGCCCACATCCGTTCATTGGCAAACTGAAGTCTGCCACCGGTCGACTATGTGCAGTAACACTGATGGTCGTGTCATCTGAACAGCCATTTACAGAGAATACGGTTAGAGTGATATCGTAAATAGAATCTATACCGGTCTGATTATCGGGGAAGGTGATAATAGGCTGAGTATCGTTAGGCGTAGAAATTACAACTGCAGTAGAGTTCACCGTCCACAAATACTGCTCAGGCGTTTTGAACGTGGACGTATTGGTGGGCACCAAAGAACCTGCAGCACAAACCGTTGGCGCGATGGTGAACTCCGCAAAAGGTTGTGGATAGATGGTCACATCGTGGGCCACTGTATCCGTACAACCGGTACCGGCCGTCACCACCAACTGAATGGTTATGATTGAATCTGCAGTTGTTGAGTTGTTGGTAAATGTGAAGGATGGATTCGCTGCAGTTGTACTCTGTAATACGCCGTTGATGAACCACTCGTAAGTAACTCCGACCGAACTACTATCCTGAATTTGAACCACGAGTGGGGAACAGCCCGTATCTGGAATCGCAGTGAACACCGCCACTGGATCTTCAATGGTGTAGAATAACTGCAGCAGGGTATCCTCTTGACAACCGTGCACGTTGGTCACCGACAATCCGATGTAGACAGAATCTGCATCATTTTGAATGGTGTGGTTCACGGCATTTGGACCGTTAAACGTTGCTATTGTGTTGAAATCGGTATCATAAACCGTCCAATTGTAATCGTCGTTTGCAAATGGATATTGAACCGCACTTACCACGGTTGAATCAATCAAATATGGCGCACATTCTACCGACCCATTGAGGTTCAATTGAGCCAATGGATTCGGATAAACCGTGATGCTATCCACAATGGTATCTGAACACCCATAGGCGTTGGTTGAAATCAGGGTAACGAAGTATGTACTGTCGTGAACCCCCGTATTGGTGAAGACTGCCGTTGGTTGTTGGGCTGTGTCTGTCTGACCATTCCCAAAATCCCAAGCGAAGGTCATATCGTTGATGTCCTCTCCTGCTTGATTCGGAACCGAGGTGTTGTTAAACTGAACCGTAAACGGACCGCAGCTATCTCTCAACGCAACGGTGTACGCTGCGGTGGGCTTTGGATACACCGTATAGTTCTGCCGCAACGTATCGATGCAGCCATTGTCGTCGGTGATAGTGAGGAAGATATCGTATACCACAGAATCATTCTGAGAAACTGGGAAGTCAATGGTTGGCGATGCGGTGTTCATTCCAGCTGTGGTAACACCTATGGTCGGACTCACCGTCCACGCATAGCTCAAAGTTGGGTGATTGGTAGTAGATAAATCTGTTGGGTTGATTGTAGTCGGACCACATCCATTGGCAGGCAGACTAAAGTCGGCAACCGGGCGAGAGAAGACTGT
>JABXHW010000037.1 GCA_013373425.1 Flavobacteriia bacterium | reverse complement strand
TGAATGACGCTTCAGTTGTTACTTCGTTCTCGTCGACGCCCAACTTGTCTACGATGATTGCTTTCACTCTTGCTGCAATGTCTGACATGGTTGTGAGAGTTTAGGATTTATTCAGCCTGCAAAGAAAGGATAAAATACCTATTGAGCCAATATCCCATTGGTCAAAGCTATCTTTGCTGCGCCATTTACTCAGTTATTATGAGACGAAATATAGTCATTTTCGCGTCCGGTTCGGGCTCAAATGCAGAACAGATTGTTCAATATTTTCATTCCAACTCATCGGTAGAGGTGAGCGCCTTCTTCACTAATAATGCGAAAGCAGGCGTAATCAAGCGCGGAAACCGACTCGGTATTCCGACCGTTGTCTTCCATACTGAGGCGGTGAAGAACGGAAGCGTTCTTGCAGCGTTAAAAAAAATTAGTCCCGACCTGATTGTTTTGGCCGGGTACCTCAAATTAATCCCTTCTTCTTGGGTTGAAGCCTTCCCAAACAAGATCATTAATATTCATCCAGCCCTCCTTCCCAAACACGGAGGAAAGGGAATGTACGGTATGAATGTGCACAAAGCTGTGGTTGAAAACGGCGATGTGGAATCGGGTATCACTATCCATTACGTTACCGAGGCGTATGACGAAGGAGCGCCAATTTTCCAGGCATCTGTACCTGTCAATTCCGGCGACACGCCTGAAGATGTTCAGAAGAACGTCCAGAAGTTGGAGCATGAGCACTTCCCAAGAATCGTGGAAAAGCTCCTTTCAGAATGAGTGACGTACAGATTTATACGGATGGATCTTCCAAGGGCAATCCAGGCCCAGGAGGATATGGAGTCATATTAGTCGCCGGCCAGCGTAAGAAGGAAATGTCTGCCGGTTTTCGAATGACGACCAACAATCGAATGGAGCTCCTCGCTGTGATCATTGGACTTGAAGCTTTGAGAAAAGATGGATTGAACGTGCTCGTTGTGTCCGATTCAAAATATGTGGTGGATGCGGTCGAGAAAGGCTGGCTTCAGAATTGGCAACGCCGCGGTTGGGCTAAGGTTAAAAACCCTGACTTATGGAAGCGATTACTTCCTTTGCTGAGAAAACAGAATGTGCGTTTTCAGTGGGTGAAAGGACATAACAATCATCCTATGAATGAGCGATGTGACCGCCTCGCTTTTGGTGCGGCATCAGCTTCTCCAACAGCAATCGATCAAGGCTTCGAAGCCCAGCAAGGCGGAATGTTTTAGAATGTGATGTAGTAAGTCGGGTTCACCGGACTTCCATCATACCAAAGCTCAAAGTGGAGATGAGGTCCGGTAGATTGCTCACCAGAGTCACCAATTATCGCAATGGCCTCGCCAGCGGATACCACGTCGCCCTGCGACTTCAATAGTGCAGAGTTGTGCTTGTAGACCGAGATGAGGTTGTCGCTGTGTTGGATGATGATCACATGTCCGGTCTCCACCGTCCAATTTGCGAATAACACCACGCCGTCTAAGCAATTTTTAATGGCAGTATTCTTTGGAGCCACCACATCTACGGCTAAGTGATTGGCCTGCGGATCGTATTCGCCACTGATAACCCCTTTAATAGGAGCAAAGAAGGTGAAGTTCGCAATGTCCTGATTGGTGTTTGGCAAGTTGAATCGGTCTTCATTGTCCGCCAAAGCACGCAATGTGGAGTCTGCTGGTGAAATATCGGAAGAAAGCGCAGCGGCCTCTACACTCACGTTGGTATCAGGGAGGGAAGTCGTGGTGAGCGTGTCGCCATTCATCACACGTCTGAAATTGTCGACATACTGTGAATACACTTCAAATGCATGTTGAAGGGAATCTGCCCGACGTTGATTCTCCCATGTTTGAAGCTTGACTTCGGTGCTAGCGTATCCAGGGATGTACTCTTTGAGCGGGGTGAAAGCAATCAGTAAGGTGGTGAGAGCGATAAGCAAGATGCTGCCTAAGGCGGACAGCAGGAACACATTGAGGCGGCTCAACTTCAAAGAAATCTTTTCCTCGAAGGTGTCATCGTTCAGTATTACCAAACGATATTTATTGCGGAGTTTTTCAATCCTCGCTTTCCTCTTCTCTTCCTTAGCCATTCAGGTTTTCTAACGATGCTTAGGGCAAATATCGAAAACCAAATCAAGGTGCAAAGGAGAAATAGACGGTCAATTCATTAAATCCCTCGGAATAATTAAAATAATTTTGCCCTTTTGTTGTTGAACACAGCGTGAAGCGAAATCATATCCATATAGCAAAGCTTACCCTCGGTGGGATTCTTCTGGCAGGAGTCCTCGGCGGGTGTAGTCGGCAGAAAGACAATTTCTTCAGCCGGACCTATCATCAAATGACGGCCAAGTTCAACCCACTCTTCAATGGAGAAGAGTCGTTCAAGCAGGGCTACAACACATTGGTGAACGGTCACGTGGATCAATACGAAGAGATTCTCGCTGTTTATCCTTTCGGTTCCGAAGAGCAAGCCCAGGCTGTTGTTCCACAAATGGACCGCGCCATTGAGAAGTCGGTTAAAGTCATTCGCGAGCACAGCATGGCGTTTCGCGGAGAACAGAAGAACCCATATGTAATCGACGCTTACTTATTGCTCGCTAAGGCAACCTACTTCAAGCAGGAGTATTTCAAGTCATTGGAAGGATTCAATCACGTCATTCAGCGATTTGAGCGAACCGAGCAAGGCCGCGAAGCACGTCTTTGGGCGGGAAGAGCAAGCACGCGTGTAGGCAACGAATTTGCTGCACGAAATCAATTTGAAGAGTTAGAAGGACAATATGATTTACCCGATCGTATGCGTCCACATGTATATGCATCCATTGCGGATTTAGAAATCACCTTAGGGCATTGGGAAACGGCATCAGACTATTTGCGTCAAGCTTTGGAGGCTGATCCCCCAAAAGAATACCGCGTAAGATGGAGATTCATCCTTGGTCAGCTTTACGAAATGCAGAACATGCGTTACGAGGCAAGCGAAGCTTTTGCAAAGGTGGTTCGAGAGCGCCCTGACAAGTATGAGTTTTTGATTGCTGCGAAACTTCGAAGAGCGTTGAACTTTGATGTTTTCCAAGGAGATGTTCAAGAAGTTTATGACGACCTCGATGATTTGGCAGAGGACGCCAAGAACGAAGAGTTCATCGATCAGATTTACTACATCAAGGCGCTATTGGCACTAGAGGATGAAAACATTCCTCTCGCCGAAGAGAGTTTGAGAAAGTCGATTCGCGCCAGTACTCAAAATCGCGAGCAAGCAGGACTCTCCTACGCCAAACTTGCAGAAATCAACTTTAAGTTCCGAGCCTATGTGCCGGCACAAGCGTATTACGATTCCGCTTACCAGGCGTTGCCTCAAACGCATGCGATCTATCCTGTAGTTGAGAATTATAAAACGAGCCTCGGACAGTTGGTGAGTCAAATCAAGACGATTGAATTAAACGACAGTTTGATTGCACTCGCCGGGATGAGCCCATCTGAACAAAGAGCCATCTTTGAAGAGTACATTGCCAACCTCAAGGAAGCAGAAGAGCGTGCTGCAGAGCGAGAGAGAAACCGAGCATTGAATCAAGCATTGGCTAGTGAATCGGCTGCTCTTGGTGGAGGCCCGCAAGCCGGACTTGGTGGAGGTTGGTACTTTTACAACTCTACCACGCGTTCAGCGGGTGTTAGAGACTTCAGTCAGAATTGGGGAAGAAGAGACTTGACTGACAACTGGAGACGATCGGCGGCCGCACCAATTGGAGGCCTTATTGCCAATAATCAAGAAGGCGGCGAAAGTTCCGGCGAAGAAAGCGGTGGAGAGACAGGTGAATCTGCGGGGCCTAGTGGTGAGGAACGATACAACGTTGAAGCCTACTTAGCCCAAATCCCAAGAGACCAGGCGACGATCGCTCAAATGCACGACGAAAATCAGGACGCATACTTGCGCATGGCGGGGATCTACAAAGAGGACATCGGTGACTTGGTAGAGGCTAAGCGAACCTATGAAACATTGATCCGCAGATATCCCAACGGAAAGTACACGGCGCTTTCACTCTACGCATTGCATTTGCTCTACAAAGACAATGGTGAAACCGCGAAGGCTGAAGAGAAGGCAAATCAAATATTGAATGAGCACCCGACGAGTACGTTTGCCAATCAGTTACGAGGTGAAACACCGGAGGGCAACGACGAACTGAATCGTGCAAAAGCAGCATACAACACAGCCTACGCTTCATATACATCTAACCGATTGAGTCAAGCGAAGAGTCAGTTGGAAAACGGCATCACTGAGTTTGGAAATACAGCCTTAGCCGCCAAGATGCAGTTGCTTTTGGCTATGGTGCTGGCAAAATCAGAAGGTCCCGAAGCCTACAAGAACAAACTTCAGTTCATTGTAGATAATTACTCAGGCACCAATGAAGCGGAACGGGCAGCAGAGTTGTTGATGTATATCGACAGTGCAAATCAGCCGGCTGCAGAGTCGAGCTCACCTTATACCATAGATGCACGTTCACCGCATCGAGTGATTGTGGTTGTCCCCAATGAGAACAGCAACATCAACACCATGAAGAATGAAATGGCCATTTTCAATAGAGACTATAACCGTCTTCAGAATTTGGCTATTCGAAACATTTTCTTGGATCAAGATCGCCAAATCATTGTGGTCAGTGGGTTCATCAATCAGTCTGATGCGGTTGATTATGTGAGTCGTCTACTTAGGCATCCGAGCTTCTCTCCTTTATATTCCTCAGAATTAATGCGGATATTTGCCATCAGTGACGCGAATTATCAGACCTTCTATCGAGAGAAGGACGTTGATGAATACATGACTTTTTACGAGCAAATCACAGAGTAATGATCACTTCTGCCAAGAAAAACCCAGAGCAAGCACAAGCCAGCAACCGTATTCTTATCGGAACCGAGATTGAAGGCGACATGAAGTCGAATGGTGACATTCGAATTGATGGCGTTGTAAAGGGGAACGTGAATATTTCAGGAAAGCTCGTCATTGGTGAGAAAGGCAAGGTTGAAGGTGAAGTGATTTGCGCCAACGCTACCGTTTCGGGCCTGCTAAAGGGAAAAGCTGAGGTGAAGGAGCTTCTCACGCTCACAGAAACCGCCGTTGTAAAAGGGGATGTGGTTACAGGAAAGCTGGCTGTACAGCCGGGCGCCGAATTGACGGGCACTTGTAGCATGGGTTCTGTAGTTCGCAAGATGAACGAGAAGTCGGACTCATCCAATGAAAGATCCCAAGAAACAGCTTAATCCTTATTTGCGCTTTACCAGCATGGGCCTCCAAATGGGGGTGGCCATAGCCGTGTTCGTTTATGGCGGCATCGAGCTGGATGAATATCTCGACTCTGACCCTCTTTGGACCATCGTTTTGAGCTTGACAGGCGTTTTTGCCGGTCTTTATCTTGTGTTCAAAGAAGTTCAAAGAATCAACCGTGATCAAGAATAACCTACCCTGTTATGATTAAAAAGGCCTTCATTTCTACACTTGTTATTGGAGCTGTTTCTGCCGGTGTACACGCATGGCTTATTTCTGATAATGAAGTGTTGGATAACACGTTTCTGCTCATCTATGCTTTGTTATTGGTATTGACGCTTGGAATTTATGCCTTGCTCAATTTTGTAAAGAAGATGGATCCAGACAAGTTAGGCTTGGCATTCATTGCGGGTAGTCCTTTGAAGATGCTCATTTCGGCCTCTTTCCTCATACCTTTTATCCTAGGCGACGGGGACAATGGGCGTACTTATGTACTACACTTCTTGGTGCCGTACTTCGTGTTCTTCATCGTCGAGCTGTATTGGGTGATGAAGATCTTGCGCAGATAGGGAGAGAGTAGCGAGTGACGGGTTACGAGTAGAGAGTAACGAGATACTAGTGGCGAGTAGCGGGTTACTGGTGACGAGTAGTGTGTTGTGAGCGGTGATGAAGCCCGGGGCGAGCTCCCGCTGCCCCAACATCAAGTTACATACTTTCTTCTGCTGTAGCCGGAGGGTAAACGTTTACTTACGGCTCTAATTTTTTTTTTGTGTGAATCGCGCATTTCCGGTTTGAGAACCGAGAAACCTAATTTGCATTCCCGAACTTGAGAGAGGGGTCGAGGGAACCGGCCCCGGGCACCACACACCCGTAGCGCATTTTTGGCTCGCTTCACGCGACACCACGCCCCTATCGTTATCAAGCTGCTCGTGGATCAATCAATACCATTTTATCCCCCTGCTGAAGCCTCCGTCAGACCCCCTGTTTACCAGCCGTTTATGGCCTCTCCCACGGCCCGCCCAGCAACGGCGCAACAATTGAGTTATTAACAAGTAAAAAATCATTGTTTATAACCTTTCGTTTCTAAGATTTATATCTACATTTGCAGCGATTTTTGAGCCGCCTCAAACAAGATACTAGAGAGCACATAAGACATGCACAAAAAGTCTGTATTACTGGCACTTACGGTTGCGTTCCTTGGATTTGGAAGCGCAGCTTTTGGGAATGAATCTGAAGGAGAGCAGAACACTGCTTCTCACGACGAAACCGTTCAACAAGAGACTCACGAACACGAAGAGCATGCCGACCATGCTCATGGTGAGGCGGAAGCTCACGGCGAAGAACACGCTGCTCACGACGCTCATGGCGAGCACGGCGAGGAGAAGTTCAACGTGAATGAGATGATCATGCATCACATCGCTGACAGTCACTCTTTCCACATTTTAGACTATACAGATGACGCAGGTGAAGAGCACGCAGTTAGCGTTCCTCTACCGGTTATTCTATGGACAGATAATGGACTAGTTACTTTCATGTCTAGTGCATTCCACCACGACGAAACGGGTCACCACGTTGCAGAGGTTGACGGACAGCGTTTCATCAATGTACACGGTAAGATTTACTACGCTTCAGAGGAGCAAAATGCTCACGGTGGATGGTATGAGTCACATGATGGCCACCCAGCCAACGCGAAGCCGGTTGATATTTCTATTACTAAGAACGTATTCACCATGTTGTTGGTGGCGGTTCTTTTGCTTTTGATCTTCGGTTCAACTGCCCGTTACTACAAGAAGAACGGCGCTGTTGCTCCTAAGGGCCTCGCTTCATTTATGGAGCCGTTGGTTGTTTTTGTTAGAGACGACATTGCAAAAGAGAACATCGGCGGTAAGCACTACGCTCGCTTCGTGCCTTTCTTGTTGACCATCTTCTTCTTTATTTGGTTGAACAACCTCTTGGGCTTGATTCCATTCTTCCCAGGTTCAGCAAACGTTACCGGTAACATCGCAGTTACTATGGTGTTGGCGATTTTCGCCTTCTTGGTAACCAACCTTAACGGTAAGAAAGATTATTGGTTGCACGTATTCTGGATGCCAGGAGTACCGTATGCAGTACGTCCGTTGTTAGCTATTGTAGAATTCGTTGGCTTGTTCACTAAGCCATTCGCATTGATGCTTCGTTTGTTTGCGAACATCACAGCGGGTCACATTCTCGTATTGAGCTTGATTAGCTTGATTTTCATGTTGAGTATTGGATGGTCTGCTTTGGCCGTTCCATTGACGTTGTTCATCAGCGTTTTGGAATTGTTGGTAGCAGCCCTACAGGCATATATCTTCACCCTACTAACAGCATTGTTTATCGGTGCTGCGGTTGAAGAGCATCATCATTAAGAGTTTCGTTGTTTATTCATTTTAAACCATTTCAATTATGGTAGGTAGTATTGCAGCAGTAGGCGCAGGCCTCGCAGTTTTGGGTGTAGGTCTTGGTATTGGCCGTATCGGTGGTCAAGCTATGGACGCAATTGCACGTCAGCCTGAAGCTTCTGGTAAAATCCAAACTGCTATGATTATCGCAGCCGCACTTATCGAGGGTGCTGGTCTATTCGGTATCGTAGTAGGTCTTTTGGGTCTTAACCCAGGTGCGTAAGCATTAAGATGATAAATCAAGGTCACGTAGCGGTTGGCTGCGGACCTTGGTTTTCTTTAAACAGCGACAAAACGATTTAATATTCACTATCGATGGATTTAGTAACTCCTGGATTTGGTCTGATTTTCTGGACTACGCTAGTATTCCTCATCTTGGTTTTCCTTTTGACCAAGTTTGCTTGGAAGCCGATTCTCAGCGCGGTTAAAACCCGTGAGGCAGCAATTGAAGACGCTTTGAAGAGTGCAGAACGTGCACGCGAAGAGTTGAAAAACTTGCAGTCTGACAACGAGAAGATCATGCGCGAAGCACGCGAAGAGCGTGACGCGATGTTGAAAGAGGCTCGTGCTATGAAAGACAAGACCATCGCTGAAGCTAAGGATGCTGCTTCTGCTGAGGCTAACAAAATCATGGAATCTGCGAAAGAGCAGATTGAGAATGAAAAGTTGGCTGCAATTACTGAACTCAAGAATCAAGTAGCTAGCTTGTCGATTGAGATGGCAGAGAAAGTTCTCCGTGCTGAGTTGAAAGATCAGAAAGCGCAAACCGAAATGGTTGAGCGTTTGGTAGACGACGTAAAATTGAACTAAACGGCACACAATGAGCAACGCAAGAGCTGCACATCGCTACGCCAAGGCATTATTGGACCTCTCCATTGAGCGCAATGAGCTCGATGCGGTTCAATCTGACTTGAACTTAGTGAAGGCATCGATGAGCGAGAGCCGTGAGTTCCGCAACCTCTTGGCGAGCCCTGTAATCAAGCCAAGTCAGAAAGCGAAAATCTTGGATGAGGTTTTCTCTAGCGCTCTTACCCAAACTACGAACAAGTTTATGGCTTTGTTGGTAGATCACGGGAGAGAAGGTATGATGGCTGAGGTGATCAAGAGCTTCCACACAATGTACCTCAAAGCAAAGGGTATTACCCATGCTAAGGTGACTACTTCAACAGAATTGACTGCACCACTTCGTGAGAAGTTCATGAGTATGGTGAAGGAAATGACTGGACTTGAAGTAGAGTTAGAAGAGAAAGTAAACGCCGAGTTAATCGGTGGATTTGTGCTTCGCGTAGGCGATAAGCAAATCGATACAAGTGTAGCTGGACAGCTTCACGAATTGAAACAACAATACAAAGACAATCTGTACGTGGCGGATTACTGATCCGCGCAGAACC
>JABXHW010000013.1 GCA_013373425.1 Flavobacteriia bacterium | reverse complement strand
TCCCCCAATCCCCCCTATCCAAACTTCTATACTGTATCGCCTCAGCCAAATGCCTTGGCTGTACCTCCTCACTAGCTTCTAAGTCGGCAATGGTCCTTGCCACCTTGAGGATGCGATCGTAGGCGCGCGCCGAGAGGTTCATCCGCTTCATCGCGCTTTCCAACATACTCCTTCCACTTTCATCCAATTTGCAAACACTTCGCAAGAGCTTGCTGCCCATTTCTGCATTGCAATGGAGCGCAGGATGATCAGTGAATCGGAGTTGTTGAATCGTCCGCGCATTGAGGACGCGCTGGCGAACCGACTCGCTTTTCCCTGAAGGCATATCATTAGAGATTTTCTTGATTTCAACTGGAGTCTGTCACTTATACATGTAAGTAAATCGATTCTGTTGAGAAACGGTCCTGATATCTTATTGAGATACCGATTAACTTGGCCTATTTATATGTACATAAGTTTGTTCTTTTCTAGCAAGCTTCACTGTTTAAACTTATCTCTGAACCCCAAGATGTGCTTGGTTTTCATCTTGTTCCATTTGATTTTCCCTTCGGACATCCCTAGCTCTGTCAAATGCCCCAAGAAGTCAAGACGGATACGAAAGAAGTCTCTAATAGAATAAGGTTCGACTACAACCAAAGATTTCCTTTTTCTATGGTCTAAGAGTTTAGGACTTTTCTTAAGAGTTATTTCATAGTAAACAAAATGAGATTGTGCTGCCCCAATCTCATGCACATCTACTGACTTGACATTGTCCAAGTCTATTTCTTCACCATTCTTCAAAATCAAATTATTATTGACGATATAAAGTGTATCTGGAACAATTCGAAGACCTAGGATCGGCCTCAATCCAACAAATATTGCTGATGCAGGTACAAATGATAAATTAAGCACTATGAGCAGTGGAATAAACTTAAAATCATTGTGTATGATTATCTGTATAATAATGGCAAATATGGACACTATGATTGTCGTCCATATTATAGTATAAATCATATCCTTAAACCAGTGGTAGGAAATTCTCTTTTTAGTCATTCTGATCTTTTAACATTTCTTTTAGTCGTCTGGCAGTCACTACTCAAGCGACTTGATAAAGAGAGGAATTCTGAATAATCTGTAGCTTGAGTTTAACTCCAACTACAAAATAGGCAGCTTTTGAACATAGAAATAATTAATCGTTATTTTTTTTTGCAAATCTCCAATTCAGTGATGAACTCTAACGAGGCAGAGTTTAGTGCTTAGGAGCTCTATTATGAGTAGTTTGACAGGCACATTCTAGGAATCTGTATGAATACATGCTCTTCTATCGTAAGAGGAAAGTAAGATTGTGCCCAAAAGAGTTTGACCGACTTTACTATTTGTGTCCTAATAATCGTATCGAGATTCTTTAGCTCTTAGTATCCGGTATATGAATTCATGAATGGCCTTTTCATGAAAAAGACTCATGTGAATCCAACTAAAGTTTTCATGCCAATCGAAAAGCTTGCTCAATACTCGAAATGTCTGACCGAAGAAAGAAAGTCAACCCAACGAAGTGGAAAAAAAGAGAGTATGCAACAATGTTCCGATCTGTATTTTATACTTGGAATAGAGTGAATCGTGAAAATGGAGGCGAATTAACGAACTGGAATTTGTATTAGCTTTTGATTAATCGAATAGTTTCATTGAAGTCCTTCCCTATTAGGGTTAATAAGTATACACCCCCAGCTATTCCAGAAGTATTCAGAACTATTTTTCCATCCAGGAAGCAAATCGGGACTTGAACGTCCCTTCCAAGCATATCATTCATAATTAATGATGATACATTTTGATTGGAGATTTGAATCGTTAGCTCCTCGCTAAATGGGTTTGGATAGACATTAATCTCTGATAGCGAACAGGATTCCTTTAAGCCAACTCCTCTGTTTATATAGAAGAATTCATAGTAAACAAAATACGAAGGATTAATTGAGTTGTATATCATTCTCGATACATTATTGAATTCGTCATACTCAATCTTCACAGTTACTTTGAGGTTAGCAACCTGCGAATTAAAGTCATTGTAATGACTAATAGAGTCTAATCTTCCTGTCTGATTCCTATGAAAGATGTTTAATTCATATGTCCCATCATAGAAAACTAGGGAGTCTTTTATTAATTCACTCTGTGTGGAATATTCGTAATGCCTTGAGCTATAATATTGACGGTACCCATTATTCCACATATGGACAGAATCTAGTTTGCTTTGTGAATAGTAATACTGTTGCCCGCGAATGAACTGACCGTTCAAATAGTGTAATTTTGTCGAGTCTAGCTGGCTAGTCACGGAGTTATAATAATAATTCCGATATACGTTGTATGTAGAATCCAGCTGTTGCAAATCTTCAATGGCAACGATCTTTGAAATCTGGCCATTTGCGTCATATTGACGTTCAACCCTATTCCAAATTCTACCTTGACGTGGACCAGAGCCTAAAGCTACTTGAGTCAGATCGATTCGCTGAGCAGATGTTCGCCTAATGATGAAAGTATCAGGATTCGCTATATGTAATGAATCATTAATGTAAATGTAATACCCTTCGTAATGCTGTACTGAAGTATCAAGCAAAAGATCATAAGTGATATAGGTTCCTCTTGAGTCCATTACAAATATTGAATCTGCAGTACTACTTGAGTTGTTTGATAAAAACTCAAGCAAATAGAAAGTTAAGGTTCTATTGTAATCATGCTCATCAGTCGTTAACTGCCCTCCGAGAGAGAGTACGTTTTCTGGGGTGGGTAACTGAACTATTTGAGCAGACGCAACAGGACTTATAAAAAACAATGAGGATACCAAGAGTAAAGGTAGACCGGTCTGCATCATTAAAAAAATACCATTTTGACATTTAACAGTTTCTACGTCAAGAAACGACAATCACCAATTAAAAAAAGTAGGAACAATCGCATTTATCGATTGCTCCTACTTGTGAAAGAAAATAAAATCTACCTATCGAGAATGAACAGATGGTGAAAAGTAGAGTATTTAGTCATCACCCCAATCAACCCAAACCCCTCCATTAGTCGCATCATCTAGATGCTCACCTATTGATTTATTAGTTATAGCCCTTGTAGTTTGATCTGCAACATAATATAATGCACCAAAAGCCCATCCCCAGCCCGGAACGCAGGATACCCCAGTTACAACTATGTCTAAAAAATGCGAACTCCGGAATTGCTGGGAGGTTCCAATGTCAATAGCAAGAGTTGCTCCACTTAGAACAGATGAAGCCCTACCTACATTTCGCAACCCTCTGGCAAATCCAGTACGTGTGGAAACCACGCGAGATCTAGCTGCCGAGTTAACACGTAGGGTTTTATTGACTAATCTTGAATTTGGGTATCTATTGCCAATTCTTGACAATTGGCGATTCCATGGTTTGATGATTCTTTTAAGAATATCGTTTCTTGACGAGTGATTTCTCTCATCGTACCATCCAGTTCTCAGATTTTCAATAAATCCAAAATGGCTGTTGATGTCTTTTATTCCTTTATTGAATGCTCCTACATCAGCTCGTGACCACCCTTTTAGATAATCCCATAGCCAGTCCTCATCTTCTCCGTTGATGTTAACCGCACCCAGTGTTTCATGCAATAATCTACCAGTTTCAACATTGTATTTGTAATGAACGTATCCACCCTTCTTACGAACCCATTCATCCAAAGTGAGTTGGACAAATTCCATTTGAAGGGAAACGGAGGGGTCGTCGCTATAAACGACATTCGTCATTTCAGCATCCGCAGAATGCATCCTGTACTGAGCGCTGTGGCCTTTAGTTTCTCCTCTGACATGCTGATAATACACCTGCCCTTCAAAGAACGCATCTATTGTTGTATAACCTTCCAAGAACTCTGCCCAATCAATTGAAATAAGCGTCCACTCAAGACCGTCCATTGTGAAACTATAGATTCCCACCACATCATTGAACCAGACCTTTTCGCCGTATTGATTTTCATATCCCCAAGCTCCATCAGGATCCTTGATGTTAATTGGAGAGTTGCCCATAGAAGTATAAGGGCTATGGAATTGATGAGCTGGGTCAGGTGATAGCCAGCGCCCAATTCTGGGGTCTTGAGCTCTTAATGCAAAGCTCAACCAATTTAACTCCTCTAATTTTTCAGCGTACTCACCTTGTCCCTTGTATTCATGATCTCCAGTGGATCCCACGAAAGACCGTTCAGGCAATTGCCATCCAAATGGATAGTAATCATCGGCGTTCAGTATTTCTAATCCTTCATCTGAATTTATAACAATGTCCGATAGAGACCAATCACCTGATTGGCTAGTTTGTGCCACGAAGACGTGAATGACGTATTTATCGCTTAAAGCTGTAAATCCTGCCTGAATTGGTTCTCCAGGCTTGAAATCGTGGAGAAAGATGTTATTATTTCCACTGTTGATGTCAATCACTGAGACTCTAACAAGTGTAGGAGATCCAGATGTGTATTGCAGGTCGGCATCGAGGCTCAATAAATATCGTTTGCCCGGTGTTGCCCCATTAATCACAGCCCTGATTCCATCCCCCGCATTTCCGCTGACAACTATTGCATTGCCATCTGGGCTGAGGTGTGTTGAACCTCGGGGTAGCCACGGACCAAGATCGGAGTACGAGCTGACGTGATCAATTAAGTTCAATTGCTGAGCTAGGACCATGCGAACATTGCCTTGATGATCCTTGAGTTCAACTTTTGACTTGATGTTTTCGGTAGTATGATCCCAGAATCCCAGTCTACCTAATCCATAGATGGCATGCTCGGAAAGAGTTGGAGAGCGCTCCTCAGCCGCATGGTTCTGGTTAAAAGTGGCTATTAATTTACCCTCAACGTCATAAAAATAGAATTTGGAATTTTCCAACCCTTCTGCTCCATAGGACTCCTCTTTCCATTTATTTTGACGGTCATCATAGAAGAATCTGAGCAGATATTGACCACGATTGACATCAAAAACTGATTCGAGCCTACCTCTAGAGGTATAGGTGACAGTATAGTCCAGTCCAGCATCAATATGAAGTAGTTGAGTGACCCGCCCTCTTTCATCGTAGACAAATTCCATTGAACCATACAGCTCATCTGCAAGATTCTGAATGAAATTCTGATCAGTTAGCTCCGTCAGTTTATCTGTACCAGCTTGATATCCATAGTTGAGGACATCGATATTCGCACTTTGATACCCATCACGAGAAAGAGTGTTTAGATTACCGTTCTTATCATATGAAATTTGATGTACGTTGTAGTCATTCGTGCTTGAGAACGATGGCGCTGCTCCAGGCCCCGTACCATTCAAGGAACCTTCAAAATCCACAATCCCAAAATCCGCCCCAGCCAATCTCTTGAGAGCATCATAAGTGTATGTGAAGCCAATCATTTGGTTGCTATAGGCTGAAACAGTTGCTTGATTATTCCAGAAGATCGTAGCTATACTTCCATCGTACCTATCGTTTCCATTCTCAATGTATGTTTGAATGTTCGTGCCTGATCGTTTGTAATCATTCGTATAGTAAGAATAGGTCTGACCAAAATAATCATCGTAGAAAAAGTCGTGATCCCCCGTGAAACCATCCAATCCAGGATCTCTGCTGGATAAGGTGAACTCATTAATGGACTTCAGTAAGCCGTCCACTGTGTAAACATAGTCTACACCTTGAGTATTTACGCCGTGGGATGTTCTTTTAAGCTCACCAGTCGGATAAAACTCATAGCTGGCTTGCCTTACAGGAACATCACCATCAGGAAGATAAGACACACTTGATTGAACTAATCTGGTGTTTAGATCGTATTTGAAGTCATGAGTGAATGCCTCCTGAACAGTCTTGTTATGGATTTTTGAGACAAGATGTAGATTTTCATCGTACACATAGTCTATAGTTTGAACAGGAAGCTCTTCATTTTTATCATACACTAACATCCAGCTGAGTAAGCTATTTTCATCATAGCTATACCAAGTGATTGTATTATCATTTTCCGACTTTGCGAGTGCACCCTCACAGTTCTCTTGAATGTAAGTCGAATTATATCCAGCGGGAATATCATTGGTTGGCAGGTCATAATAGTATTGAATCACCTCGACCTTTCTATCCTGATCTAAGAAGCCTGTACTATTCAGTAATGTGTGAGTACTATTTGGCGATATGTAACCTTGTGATTCAATCTGCTCATAAGATTCATAAACATAAGCTGAACCAGTACCTTGCTTTATTGGATCGTATACACCCGTTTCAACAATTCTACCAAGGTGATCGTATTCGATATAAGAGAACTTACCCGTGGATACTTGATCAGAGCCCTGAGCAAACTTGATTCTTGAAGTATTCGTTTGATAGAGATAAGTATTATCACCTTCATTAGGTGTTGAAACGGCTGTTAACCTACCCATATCATCATAATCGGTTATCTCAGCGAAGTCTGATCCATGATTTTGGAATATTGGTGTTGATTCAAACGTAAAATCACTTTTCAGCGAATAGATCAAGTTGCTCAGGGATGTGAAACTAGTCACAACTCCATCAATGTCGTAGAAGTTTGAAGTGATTGTACCGTATCTGGCTGAAACAAGCTCAAGCTCCAACTGCGAGTGATTTGTGATAGTTTGACCGTCCACATCCCACAGCACCTCCTCTTGAGGAAAGGAGTAATAACCCATAAACGTAGGTGCGTAATCTTCAGAGATTGCTCCATCGACTTGAATGGCTAATAGGAACACGAACTCGTACACTAATGTCCTCGTGCCGAGACTGGATTGCCCGACACCAGGATCTACGGCAAAAAGCTCCACATCCGCCTCATATCTCCATTTGGTACTATACCAGTTATAGTCAGGATCGTCGGGAGAGGGACCTGATGCGATAGGACCTTTGAAACTAGTCGAGTTGCTTAATTCAACAACATCTTCAGACCCTAGTTTAGTCACATTTGAAAGCTCCAGCTGCGAAGCGTTGTTCACATTATCACGTGCAAGTGCCTCACTTAACTCATTTATTACTGAATTCTGAACATCTTCTGAAATGAATATTTTTCCAGACCCCATGTCGTATCCTTCTGTAGGTCCCGTGTTCACTCCATCGCTAAGTGAGAAAGTTGTAATCTGTAGATTTACATGGTTTGCATTTCCTGAAATTGGGGTGTAGTTATAGGTCCGCATGACATGCGAAGTCCCTGTTGCCCCCGTTCCAATGAGCGCATACCACCATTCCATCTCCTTGGTGTAGCTTGAAGCGTCATAGCCACAATCGATGCCTTCAGGTGTAATATGTCGAACTTGGTCTCCATTTTCATTGTAATTATAAATCTCCCAATGCGAATAATCAGTTTTCACTCGCACTGCACCTGGATAGGCACGTTCAAAAAACACATTTGCATCTGCAATGATGAACGTCGGATCAATTGTCACCGAGATTCTTAAGAATCTTTGCCTGGTGTTATCTGTAAATGACACATCATGCCATCCACTGCTTGGATTCGTCAAGGTATAGTCTACCCCAGATACTAGCGCCTCTTCGGTTTCTAAATCTTCGATTACATAGGTCATAGCTGAGCCCACATTCAAAGGAATGTAAAGCTTCATATCTCCTATATTTGCCAAAGGCACATGAACACTTACGGCTCCGCGACCTTGAATAATCTCGGTCTGTGCGATTTGATCTGCGCAGGAATTTGGAATCCCACTGAAAGCCCGAGCGATTGGAAGACCCTGTAGATTGACATACTCAATCATAGTCTCACCATCCGGTCCTATTGCGATATTCTTCTGAATTTTTTGAATTTGGTTCGAAGACAACGGATTCCCATCTCTATAAAGGAATGACCCTCCCCGTCCGTACATATTGGATAGTTCTCCAATATTTTTCATGTAGAACATCCAAAGCTCTCTCCCGCTTCCCGCTCGACGTTCATCCCCTTCGGTGGTAATGCCAGTTAACCTCTGAAATGGGTCGTTAGAAAAGAATTTCCTTTGATAAGGATAGGAGGTAGTTCCAACATGGCTTTCAGACCCTAGATCGCTGAAGTAGGTCCCAATATCACTTCCCAAAGCAACCGGGGCCGGATTTAATCTAGACCCCGTACCTGTTCCGGTTAAGTCAAAATCATTATAATCATAAGGATTGCTCCCCGCTGTAAAAAAGTCATTATTAAAATCGAGAGTTTGAGACTGGCTTTGGGCGTCTAGTGTTTCGATTGCCGCAAGACCTCTTGCGTCGAAAGCAGCTTGATTTGAAATGACAGTATTATCCTGAACATTCCTAAAATTGTTCTGAACAACTCTATTCATACCATCTGAATATGTAGTCTGTTCAGAGATTAGTTGACCAGTATAGCTGTACCTGCGATTAGTAACCCGATTGAAATCAGTGTTCGTTAGTGAAGTGCTTGGTGGAGCAAAAACAAGCATTGAATTGAATTTCACCTCTTGCTCTTCCTGACTCGAAAGTATGTAAGGAAACAGTGGTTTCACAAGTTGAATAGTTGCCCTATGAAACTCAATCTCACCAGCAGTAAACGTTATGACGCCGTCTTTGTAAATAGATAGTCGAACATCCTTGTGATTTGGTATTGGCAGGGAATACGTCCCCGATTGATCTACTACAACTAGTGAGTCTTGTAAGAATGCTATCTTATAATCAGTCTGACCATTGATATCATCTAATCTTAAGAAGTAGTGGTCACTACACTTTTCCAGCTCAATAAAGAAACCTCGCTGCAGAGGATTATAGCTCACAGGAACGGAACTAAATTTATCGGTAGAAATTATAGAAGCTTCAGTAGTATTGCTTGATGCGTAAGCATGCACATCGAACAACATTAAAATTGTCACTAATATTTTGAGAGCGAAATTTTTCATATCAAGAAAATTGCAGATTTTAATAACCTATTGCATCATACTCAAGCTCGGAAATAAGCTTAACACCGTTCAGAGTTTCATGGTAAATGATGATTACTCTTCCAGCATGGTCATATACACTTCTAGAGAACATGTTTTCTTCATCTAGAATCTCGGTCATTCTGTTCGTTTTTCTATCACGAACCGTAACCTGCATTGGCACATCAATAGGACGTAATCTAAAGTCGTCAAAATAGGCGGGCTCCTCCGAGCCGGACAGCAATGAAACTCTCACACCATCATTACCAATACCGACAAAGTTCTCCGGCACTGTAAAAGTCACCTCTAGCTTTATCCACCCGTCAATATTTATGGAGGAAGCATTCCCTGCCATTTGATAGTTTTGATTATATGGAGACCCAGATACGGTTCCTGTCACACTAACTGCGAGCTTAGCATCTGTTAGGTTTGAGTTTTCATGAACCCAGACGCTTGCCTTATACGTGCGATTTGTTTCGATTCCATTTCCATTTGCATCTTCATCCGTTTCCCGATGTAGATGAGGGTCATTAACGAATACTTGAGTAGCATTTTGTACTTGAAGACAAAATTCACCAGTATGAGGGCTTATTCCTCCGCCTGAACCTGTTAATTCTCCAATTGCATTAGGCACAAAGAATTCTCCTTCAGCAAAGAAATTTCCAGATCCATTAGAACGTAGATTTTCAAAAATTGCAGCAGAGAATGAATAGTAGTTGCAACCTGTAACGGAGGTAATAGTTGAGCCTGTTATTGGGTTGATTAATGATGCCGAGTAAATGTCCGTTTTTTCGTCTTTGAGCTCAATTGCGTTGTGGCGTTCGTCAAAGAGAGTTCGGGAAATGCTCGGAACGAGTGTAGGCGTTGAAGATTGAGGATGCAATAACATACTAGTATATGCTAATACGTAAGTTGGCAATGTGGTTTGAGATGTCCCAAATGTCCCAGAGCTCATCGTTCTGACCGCCGCACTATTAGTGTAGGTCAAACGCTCCGTTGCCAGAAGTTGTCCAGGATCTTGTGCATCTATATCTAAACTGAACCCTCTATTCTCGACTAAGAATGAAGTAACCGAGCTCTCATATTGAAGCATAAGTCGGTTCTGATTTGTTGAAAATACTTGAGAAGACATAGCTCCTGGCGCGACTTTTCCTAAGCTGCTTTCAATCGTATGAGCATAGGTCAACTGCGTGACAAGAGCTCCTGAACTTTCGTCAATGAGAATGTCTGATTCCGGAAAATTAGTCGATGATTCGAAATCATCCGAGTATCGTTTCACCATTCCGCCCTCTGAGTAGGTCGTAATTTGCGTAGGAGCATAGCGATAGTAGTGTAAATTCGAAACGAACTGATAGTTGACTACTTCATTATTTAACGGGTATGCGTTTGGATCCCTCAAAAGGTGGCGAAAGTACCTTTCGGTATACACTCCCGAACGCTCATACTCATGTACTTTGGATTGTAAGAGGGTCCCATTGGCGGAGTATATGCTTTCTTTTAGTACACGTCCAAATCTCGATTTATCGATATACGTGCTAGTTTCGATAATCGCTGATTCTTTAAACCAATCTTCGGTGTAATAAGGCCATAGTTGGTCATTCTGCACTGATGTATATGTCGAAGAGCAAAGTGCCCCAGGTCCTAGATCTGATAAGGACATGTAGGTGAGTTGGCAGTATATTTTGTTAACCGTAGAGCCATTTGGATTACCATAACCCAAATGATCGGCTAGAGTTCCTCCTACTGTATAATAGGTGTTGACATCTCCAAAAATGTTGGGAAGGCTTTTAAAGTGACCTTTTAACACTCTAGGAATAGCTCTGTAGAGTCGACCATTGGCATTACCATACAATACAGTGTCCTTCAATTGATTAACAGGCATGTGCATCAATATCTGTGGGATGAACAGCATGCACGGCTGTTGGGATGATGTGTAATCGACAGTAGTCGAAAGTGCACTTGGTATATCAAAATCTATTTGTGTATACCCATAGTTCCTATTATCGGCGCCTCTATCATATGTCTTAACAGAAGAGTATGCAACAGTTGGGGAAATACCGGTAAAGTCGGTACTGTACATTGCATTAGAGATGCCTACTTCTGCGACGTAGTCCTTAGGTTCTGATGAAGCGGATCCTTCTGAGTATTCGTATTCTGTCACATAGGACAGGCCTGTGGGTATTTCTACCTCAGTAATTGAAGCGACTCTCACGCCGCCTCCATACACCATGTCGTAGTACGCGAGTACATAGCCTGACACAAGCTGACCAGAACCTCCAGATGAGGTACCTGAGTTCGTAAGGCACTCTTCATAACCCGTGCTTTTAAGACCGCTAATTTGATAATTAAGGCCTGATATATTCGAAATATTGATTTGGTCAGGAGAGCCACTACCACTCCATGTTTCGACTAGCTCATAGTAAGCTTGTCGAACATCAATATCGTTGTCACAAAATTCATCGTACTCAAGCTTTATAAGCACCTTCGCCTTATGCGTTTCTGGATTGACTAAGAGGTCATATCCGTCACTTGAGTAAAACTCCGCTGTACTAGCAGTATTTGATATATGACTTGCGTTTTTGAATAGCGCTAGTATTGTCGGTCTGTAAGTGTAACCATCTATGATAAAAGAATATTCATCTGACTCGTATGTAATATCCGTTCTCATACCTTCACCCTTCGCTATTGAAGTCAGAGACCAAGCATCTACATTATCCTTACTTACTGAGTTCAGATTATAAATATCCGTCCAAGCCGTTCGTGCACTATTGAAGTACCCCCAATAGTCCACCTTGTGCATAGAGTAGTCCGGGTTGTAACCATAGGTGAAGGCAAGATCATCGCTAGTCATCTCAATAGACGAGTTCTTAGCCATCGCTCGAATTCCATTCAAGCCGTAATATCTAACTCCTAGCAATGTAAGCTTTCCCTGATTTGAATAAGCTGCTGATGTCCACTCTGATATCTTGTAGTCGGCACCTGCGTTGTTGGTCCATTTAATATCCGTACTCGATGCCGAAATTCGAGAAAGATGGTCAGGGATATTTTTTGCGAGGGAGTAGTCTTGATTGAATATAACCGATTCTAACGCGTCTGCATCAATCAGAGCCTTGTTAGCCGGGACTTGATAATACTTGTAGTTCAATAATCCGGATTGTAAAGTTGAGCTTGGCAGGTTAATCAAGCTCGAGTAGCTAGCTGAAGAGAAATTGAGGTCTGTACTGAACCATACATCCAAAGATTCACTGAATTCATCTTCTGCATTGAAGAGAAAAACTGCTTTTAGGGCTAATTTAGTTTGAACTTTACCACTACCATCTTTGGTTGAAACAGCATCATTTCGAAGGTCGTATGCTAGGGCGGCTACCATTGTACTTGTTTCAATGGTACTGAGGTAGTATATCTCTTCTTCTCCATCCATCATTGTCCCCCTCCTAAGGTAAGCCGGAGCATATTCTCGCATGGATAGAGGCCTATCGTCTTCATCTCCGTCATGCGGGGTGGGGACCGTAATATTTGAGTAACCATTATATGGAGCTCGCCAATTGAAATCATCGGACCACTTAGCGAATGTGAATTTTATCCAGTAGCCTTGGTCGTCAGGATCAACCTTATTATTCATGTTAACATCAACATAATCTGGACCAGTTACAGCTACTAACTTCCATTCAATTGCAAACCTTTGAAGAACCTCGTTGACATACATCGAATCTCCCTCGTCTGGCATTCCTATTAATGAATAATAAGCTGGATCGGCTTGCCCAGGATCGGTCAGTGTAGTCGAAACAGTGCGGTACTTATTCCTATAGACAGGGAGACTATAGTGATAGGTAAACCCATCTGTATTGGTCACAGCAAATGCTCCCAAACCATATTCAGGAAATTGTGTGTTATCAGCTCTATCAGCATTGCTAAGATTATCTGCTTCAATGAACCCCTGTGGATAGCTGGTCTTCAAATCATTGTTCCGGTAAGCCTTGATAGCCGTATTTTGCTCTACATCAGAGCCCATAATAAAGGCAAGGTCTTCAAATTCAATCTCGCTATCAAAAGGTAAATCATTGGAACTATTTGAAGTTTCCCAAAATGAATAATACCCTACTCCATCTATAGTTGTGTTTTCGGTGAGAAGCCTGGCACCATCCATGGAATATGTATTACCATTCGTATTAACTCCTCCGAATATTCCTGAATATGAGAAGGTTGGCCTGAACGCCCCTCCCATCATACCCTGGAATTGATACTCGTCAAAAGCTGGACGCTCCACAGGATTTCTTGAAAAGCCACCACGTGCACTCCGCTCCATATCCATGGAGATCTGATCTTTGGTAGCGGAAAAGGGCATATTCGCTGATTGAACCCTATCGTAGTTAACTGGTCCAAAAACATATGGCTGTTCGGTCTTGGTTAAAAGATTACCGAATACGTCCTTGTAATAAGTAGTTGAAGATCCATAAACACCAGCAAAGTCGTCAGGATAACCATTCACCTGTCTTCTAATCGAAGGTGCGTTAAGTGCCCAACCTAGACCTAGTTCAGATGACTGTTGATCAACGGCAATTCCTGCTGAGTAAGCGGCTTTTAAGGTAAAGTTCTCGCCATTAGGTCCAGCTACGCTGACAATGGGAAAGCCATAACTATAATCGCCAGTAAGGGGAGACATGCCTCCTCCTTGTCCATGAAGATTTATGCCAGTCATCACCGACATAATCAGAAGTAGAGAGCGAAGATTCATAAGTACAGTTTAATTAGTCATGATTCATCCCTAATGGGATGCGCTTTTAATTGATTATTATTCTTATCGACAATGATTCAAATCGACTATTCTGAATGTGTGCACGCAGCGTATAAACTCCGGTCGGCAAATTTTCAGGGATGTTAATTTCAAAACCATTGACATTGAGAGAATGCGTCCTCCCATCCAACCCTATTAGAACAGGGTTTGCAACTTCATAATTTAGCATCAAAAGACCACCAGCGTTAATGGGGTTAGGCCAAGCTATAAGATGCTGTTGGTCACGTTCTTGAATTCCTATTTTTGAAGAGTAGTAGATTTCAATATCCAAACTCAGCAAAGTGGAATTGTTGATTCGTTTAAGGGCTTGGATTTGTGAAACTCTCAAATTGCCGTCGAATTCTAGTTTGTATGATTCTTGAATATCACTTGCGTCCCAAAAGTTGCTATCTGTTTTTATCACTGTGAAGGAACTGTCTAACACACCTTGAGAATTAAATAAATGAGTACTCACAATGTTGCTTTCGGGCTGTACCCATGAATAGTATGTACTATCCCTTACGACTGAACCTGATTCCAATCCAAGACGAGAATAGAATCGATTAGGCATCGGAAACGAAATCGAGTTGCTTCGAATAGAGTCTAATGTTAACTGGCTTGAGAAATAGTACTTACTGGAGTATTCATTTGTACCATCAAGATTTGTAGAATATGTCGAATCTAGTGTACTTTGATTATAGAAGAAGCGTTTCACTAAGTCATCTGAAGGGTCAGGGTTACTTAGAGAATTGTAGTAATTGATACTATCCAACCTCCCGGAAGGATCTCGGTGAAACCACATAGTTTTGATTGTGGCATTATCTCGAAGAAAAATTTCTTGTATCAGTTGATCGTTTGCGTCGTATACGAACTGCACTTCGTCCACGACGGGTTGACCAGAGTTTGTATGACTGTACACAATTCTTGAAGGTAGATGACGGATTGTATCACTATAGATACTTAATGATACGCTTTGTAGGCCCGAAACATCCGCATATATCGAATCGATAACATCACTTGTGTTCGATACTGATTCACTAAACCTAAAGAGCAATTCTGAAGCATAGACCGTGGTATTCGAATGTAGTCCATCGAGAATATTGAATCTGTACAGGTTACTAGAGTCTGGATACCGAAAGTCAAAAGCTTCCTGAGACCTTGCCGAATTAGTAACCAACAAGGCTAATAACAATAATAAATAACTTGAGTATTTCATGAATTCAAATAGTGTGCAGAAACAATAAGAAACCTACAAGCATTATGATGGTCTAGCAACGTTGTGCAATCATTACTACTTGTCATTGAGATGGATAAGAAGAATTCACACATGATATTGTGTGATTGACTTATGAAATAGGAAAGAGAGAATCATGAAGGTCAGGCTAGGAGAGATATTACATGAGAGTATTGAGAACCTAAACCTAGAACATTTTTTGTTAAAAACAAATTTTAAAAGCCACTTATTGAACTCATCTCGAATATGGGCAAATACATGGCAAGTAGGATTGTGCCCACAACAAGTCCAAGAAATGCAATAATCAAAGGTTCCAGAACTGTACTAATTAGTTTGGACTGATGCTTCAGTTCATTTTCATACCTTGTAGATAAGTCATAAAAGACTTCAGATAACCTGTTGGATTCTTCGGCAACTTTAAGAACCAATGCCATTCTTGCAGAAACTGTGGCTGAAGACGAAAGAGAATCACTCAAGCTTTTTCCAACCAGTATGTCTTGGCTCGCCAATCTCAGGTCTCTGGTTAAGTGAGGATGCATATCAATAGAAATACTCATGTTTATCGCATCACTTAGGGTAACCCCCGTGGAAAGCATAAGATGCATAGCCGACGACCACCTCATCATGGCATTCTTCTTAAGTATCGCACCAACTATCGGAATCTTATCAAGCATCCTGTACCTAAATAACCTATAACTTGTGCTCGACCTCCATCGAAGATGAGCAATAGAAAATAGCGTTGTGATGAGCAATAGGTAGGGAATACAAGCTGAAAGAATCTCGCTTGATGAGATCATGAATTGAGTTATGGCTGGCAACTCATTTGCATTTCTTCCGAAAACATCTTTGAACATTGGAATCATAAAGATGAGCAAGAAGGATATTGCACCTACAGCAGTCAGCAAAACAATTACTGGATAGATAGCAGCTCCTATTATCAATCTTTTTTGGGCAATTTGTGCTTCGAAATAATCTCCGAGGCGTGAAAGAACCAAAGAGAGCATTCCACTGAGCTCGCCCATGCTAGCCGTCGTATATTCGTACTTTGAAAATACCCCTGCAGCTTCCATTGCTGCTCTGAACGTCTCCCCCTTACTCACAGAGTCAAGAAGAATTCCAATTGTATCTTTTGCCTTACGGCTCGATTGTTCCTCAAAAATCAAGCTTAAAGAATCGCTCAATGTCACTCCACTATCTAAAAGCAATGCCAAATCCTTGTAAAAGTCGAATTTGAATTTTGCACCCAAGCTGGAACCACCAATATCCATGTTTAAAAATTGGCTCAAATTCCTTTCAGACCGTTTCTTAGGTAAATCAATTTCCATGGATTGCCTTTTGCCTCAATACGCCTTCAGTACTCTTTCTAAGTTGCCAACTTAACTTACGAGAATACCTAGAGCGTGATACACTGATAGAGATAACATTTTCTTTTATCTGTAGGTCATTCAATTGCATATTAAAGTTTTGCGTATCAGCCTTAGTGTCCAACTCTATTCTATGAATTCCATCAATAGAGTTAGAATAGGAAATTTCCTTATCCCCTTTTAAAATAGTCAATTTACCCTCAACGCTCTCTACATAATCACAATACTTCAAATCGTCTTCGATGCTTCTCCAAAGAAGTTCACTTTCTGAATTATTGGAGATAAGACTGGAACTGATAAAATGCTCGATGAAAGAGTTGGAAGTGACGATAAACCCTAAAAGCGCCACAATAGAAATTAGAAGGGTGACAACAAGAAGTTCCTGTATAGTAAATCCTTTAAACTTCATATTTCAAATAGAATACATATTGTTCCTTCTTAGCACTTTTTTCAAAACTGCATTGAATTCTTAGGATTGAGTCGAATTCTTCAGTGTATTTAATCTTCCAACCCAGGAGTGAATCAGGAAAAATATGATAGGTCTGAATTGATGCCTGAATGCTATCCTTAAGCGCTGAAAATTCTGTGACCGCTGAATGTTCGATTGATTTTGTAAGATTCCTAGAGCTATAGCTTGCTATACCCACAATAATGGAAAGTATAGTGACAGCAATTAACACTTCGACTAGAGTTGACCCCTTTAATCTAACCATTTTGCAATTGTAGTTGTGGTCGTAGAATCAGAATACAAGCTCGATCCTGAAAAATCAGAAATTGAGAATGGTGCGATGGAAACGTCAATTAAGTGATTCTCAATAATCCCCCCCCGGAGATTACTGACGAATCGATTAACCTGTAAAGAACCTTCTAGGACACCTTTAAAGTCTACTGAACCGTTGGAATACAACAACCCAAGAATAGAAGACTGCTTATCAATGGAAACATCAATTTCACTTCGAGAAGCGATTGAGGAATATGAAACGACAACGCCCTCAAAATGAGAGCCTTCTTCGAATGAGAGGTGTGGCCTTTCAATTTTATTGTATCCTATTATGGACGAAGGATAATTGAGACTAACATCGGCCCCGACAATGCACGTATCGGTAAAAATCCCATGTACTGCACCCGAGAATCCTTCTAGAAAAATAATATTCTTAGACAAAAGAAGGCAGTCTTCCAATACCGCGTGTGGTCCAATGATAATAACATCAGGGTGATAAATAATTATGTTACCAATAATCGTATCATTTAGGATCGAGGATCTCCAATACAATCTAGTAGAATCAGTCCATTCTCCATTCAAAGAACTCGCCCCTCCAGAATAGTGTAACTCATGAGCACCATAAATCATACTATCTAGGTAAGTCAGTAAGTAATCAGGAAGATTCGAAAGTATGGGATTACTTTCTTCAGTTTCACAGGTACAAATGGTATCACCTGTGAATCTTCTATTGCCAATCCTACCTGAAAATATTTTTCCTTGAGGCACTTGGATGTCGCCTTCAATTCTAGTCTCACCCACCAAGTTTAATCTCAAATTTGATGAAGGGTGTATCAATGAACTAGGAATCTTTCTATCCTTTAAGGAATACCCTATCAAAGCACTCAAAATAGACCTTTGTCCTTGAAATGATGCGATGCTTGTGTGCGCCATATATGCTCCCCACGGACGAGTCGTGAATTCCATAGAATCACTATCCCGAAGCTTCAATAAGCTTAGATCAACCTCACGCTGATAAGGTTCAGGGTTTAAAGACATTGATATTTCAAAACAAGATTCAGCCAGCAAATCTGATTGCTTTTGACTAAATATTTCAGATTGGACAAAAGTTAGATAATGGATTTGAATAAGCAGGGATAGAATTAGCCCTGCAATAACAATTGAAACAGCAAGTACATATTGAAGTGCACCACCTCTCACTCTAATTCGTACCATTTTGTTTCATCCTCAAATTCTAGCAATACACTATCCGAAACGACTTCAACAACCTCAATACCGACATGACTAAAGCGCGCCTTAAAGGGATGAACTTGACCATCAACAGACAGAATAACAACTTGACTAATCTCACCGTTCAATATTCCCAACAACTTAATATTTGGCCAGCTGACAGATCTCAGTACTGGTTCACTGACTTCAACATCGTTAATGGATGTTTGCAGAGCTTGTTCTCTGTTGACTCTTCGAGGGAAGCTCGAAAGACCGAAAGGATCAATGCCATTAGAAACATTCAATTCAACCTGGTGTTCCTGAAATTTATCAGTACCCGAAATTAACGGTGACTCTTCTGTAATATCATCATTAAAGGCAGAGAATACTCTATGAATAATCAATCCCCAAACTGTAATCACTACAAGTAAAAGCAAACTTGTTTGTATTTTTTTCTTCCGATTCAAAACACCTGAAAACTGCGGATTTCGGACGATTGACTAATATTCCCTGCACCATCAACAGTAAACACTTTCCAAAAATACTCCCCGACATTTAACGAGTCTGAAAAACTAGTTCCTTGGATAGAGGAGCTTACGGAAAATGTACCAAAGTTTGGATCTGATGAAATCAAAATTGAATCTTTAAGAGAAGCTCCGTTATCAGAAATTCGCTGCCAATTCAAGAGAATAGGATTGGTGATTTGAGATCCAGCAGCAGGTGAAAATAATACCGGAGCACTTGGCGCTATAGTATCCCAGTAAGAAAAGGCATTTGAGAAATTAGAGTAGCTATTTGAATTTTCAGCTCTCACCCTCCACGCAAAAGGTCCATTCGATGAAAGAGAAAGCAACGTTGTATTGCTAGACGTCTGAATAGTTCTATCTAAAGTACCCGAAAAATCAGGCTGATAGACTTCAAGTAGATAATTGTCTGCATTGAAAAGTGGAAGCCATTCAAATCTAATTAAGTTCGAGTTTAAAGTGTCAGAAACTTTAGGGAATGTGAGAATTGGAGCTTCACCAATCAATGTCGAATTAGTGTCAACAACAAAGCTTACAGTATTCCACTCACTCTCATAGGCAGAGTTCTTTCCTTTAATTCTGTATTGATAATTTCCTGGCGATAAGCTATATGAAAAGTAGTTTGTGTCCAAAACTTGGTCAAAAACAACAGATACAGGGACTGTAAAGTTGGGCTTAACAAGTTGAATTCGGTAACTCTGAGCGCCGGGCAGATTCTCCCACCAAAAATCGACATTAAGTGTTTGGAAAACTTGACCTTCCTTAGGCAGGATTGGTTCTACCGTTCCTTGTATTTCATTTTCAAAAATATCATCGCAGGAGCACATAAGCAACGCACTTGCAATCAAGAAATAAATCTGCTTTTTCATAATATTAGCTGGTTGCAACGGCCTGTATAAACACAGTCATTTTTAATCGATTCACACGGGTGGTCGGGTCTTGAAAGCGAAAGATTTCAACAGATTTTATGAACGAGTTAGTCAAGGATTTTTCAAGATGATGAAGCATACTTAACAAATCCACATATCGACCTTCAATATTTAGCATAAGCGTGAAAACTGAATACTCATCCAACCGAGAAGTCTGGTACTCATCAATCCCGATCACCTCAACGTTCTGAATTCTGTCGAATTGATTGATTTGAAGTAGGATTTCCTCCTCGAAGTTAACACCTTCTTGCACCAATTGATAACTGCCTGTCCTAAGCTCTGAGGATGATTCAATTGCATCAAACTCTCTTATTAATTCGGAATTTGTAGAATTTAGTCGAGCTTGGCGTAATGTTCGAACAGGCCCTCCCAATAAAGTTACAATTGACAAGGTGATTGCAGCTAGAAGCCAGAACAGAGCCTTACGTTTTTCTGATGATATTTTCAATGATTGCTTCGTTGACATCAGATTAATACTGTTATTTTAAAATTCAACTTTGACCTTCTCACTTGAGCTGACACAAGTCTTGCGGACTTTACCACATCCAAGTTCTTAAGTTTGATTAAATATTCTTCAATCGAACTTGTTGATTGAGATTCACCTGAAATGTAGATTACATTTAAAGAAAAATCTGGTGCCGAAAATTCTGAATAATCACCTTGAACCGGTTGAAAAGTCACAGATTCTAGAGTGACATAGCCCTTATATGGCTTTACTAACTCATGCATCAACCAACTAGTAGTGCCTTTAGGACGGGAGGGGAATTCTGATTGAATCCTGCTGTGAAATGGATTACTATCTAAAGAACCCAACCTCCACGCCACAAAGTTCTCATCCAACATTCTTAATTCAAGAGATTGAGATTTAGCGTACTCCGCCTCATAGAAATAAGCATTTATGACTAAGATAAATAGAATGAAAGGAAGGACTCTTCTCATCACGAAGGAGGATATCGATTTGTAGAAATATCCCTCTGCTTCAAGACTATACCTTGCTCCTTTGTGGAGCACATTAGCACCTCTTAAAACAAGAGACAGTGAATTCTTATACCCCCCATAGGTAGGCGTTAACTTATTCAGGTAGTGGCCAGCCTCTTCTGTGTTTGAGCTGGCCAACAAATTCTGCAATCCGCATAACCCAAAACCAAAGCCGAGGAAATTATTGTCATACAGGACTTTACTATTGACTTCATTTCTAACCCATTCTGGAAAAATCACTTCAAAATTTTCGCTTTCTTGATGGGTAACCTCATAGCCATCAATTTCCAGCCTTCCATCTATGAACTCATGACGACGATGAAGAACATGTCTCCCTTCAAGTTGTACTATAAAAGGATATGGAATGGACTTTATACTTTTTTGTAAATCACCTCTGGTATCATGCTCTTTTTCGACCAGCACCCGATTTTTACGCAGGCGACAAGTTACATGCCCAAAAATTTCAAATTCTCCTTCCTTTTCGGAAATTTTGCAGCCTATAATATCTACACGTCGAACTTTGAATAAGTGGTTTAACAGACGCAGCATCAATCAATAATGGTTGGTTTAATAAATATGTTTAGCCTGTTGTCCTCTTTTATTTCATTCTGACTGCTAAAGAGCCATTTAAGCACTGGAATCCTAGCTATCCATGGCAAGCCTCTGCCTGTTGTTTCATCTCTGCTCTCTTCAAGCCCCCCTATGAGAATCATTTCTTGATCTTGGACTCGTATCATCGTTGTGAAAGTTCTCTGGACTTGTCCCGGAGGGGCGTCGGGAGCAATTCTATTCGTAAAATCGCTTTGTTCTACGTTTACCTCAAGTGTGACTTGACCTTCTCCTGAAACAAATGGTCTAATGGTCAAATTGAAGTCAGCGCTCACAGGTTGATAGTTTCTAGTCAACAAGGGAATAGGGTTTTGAACGCCTTGTAAGGACTGCTGCTCAATCACATAATATTCAGTTCGGCCCACGGTTATAGTAGCCTCATGCCCATTTAATGTTGCTAATCTTGGGGTGCTTCGGGTATGAATAATCCCATTCGTTTCCAAAGCTCTCAAACTAGCATAAAAATTCGGAGTTACAGCGCCTAAGTTCAAGCTACCAAAGCCGTTGAATCCGGAAATTATTTGATTAATACTCTGGGCACTTAAAGTGTAATCAACGCCTGGAAATAATTCACCCCCACTCTGGACGGGTTGTTCGGCAATTCCCAATTCAATGCCAACATCAACATTATGATTCCTGTTGAAATCAATAATCATAACTTCAATTTGAATGACTGGGACTGGTTTGTCAATATCAGTGATGTACTTTGATAGCGCTTTAATCTTAGGATATGAACCTGAGGCAACAATGCTATTCAATTCAGGAAAGTCTACTAACTGGAGCCCTTCCGTCAATGAAGAAGGAAGAAACTCTGATAGCTTATCAACACTGCGATATTGCAACTCTACTCTCTGCGTATACTTCAGTCCTGGCAAATTTGAGGATCCAACGTAGTAGACGCCACTTTCACGCTTATAGGAGAATTCTGTTGCAGTGAATAACCGCTCAAGTATCTCTTCTAATGTTCTATTACGAACATTCATTGAAACTAATCCAGAAGGTTCATTGTAGTAGAAATACTCTTGTCCTGCAGCCGCAAACAATTCATCCAAAATGGATGCAATCTGCAGATTCTGGGCATTTAGCGTGAAGGTGCTGTCTGGGTTCAATACAACGTTTACTGATCCTGATCGTCTTGACGTACGATGAGTGGTAGGCTGAGCATTCCTTTGATTTGTGGGAGTTGCAGGCACCAACTGATAAACACTATCTTCAGATAGGCTAAATTCAATTTGATTCGCAAATCCCAATTGCGATATCACAGCATCCAATGATGCATTTTGAATGAACAAGGATACTTTCTTATTTGACAACTCAGGCGCATATACCACATTGACTCCACTTACACGCGTCAACTGTCTAGCGAACAACTGTAAGCTATCGTTCGAAATGTTGACCGAGAATTGTCCTGATAAGCTGTCACGAGACACGCGATACTGACCATTTCTTATCGCATGTATTACTTCTTCAGCCGGGGTGTATTTTTTAATGACAATGACATTTGAGGTGAAGTCATAGTCAATAGGGTAGTTTTCTGCTAGGAGAAAAAAGATATCCTTGACCTTAACATTGGTGAAATTATTGGTCACTACATCACCTGATCTCACCATCACGCTAACGTTCAAGTCATGACTTACTGCTAGCGCTCTTAGAAGTTCCTCTGGACTAACTCCGCTCACGCTCATATCGGATTCTTCCTCCAAACCGGGCATTCTTAAAGCCATTGAATCAAGCTTGGATGAAATGACACTAAGCTCTTCTTGACTTTTACTTTGCGCTATTCCACCGACAGAAAGCAGAAAGAATAAGAGTAAAAACGGCGTACTTAATTTCAGCATACTAAATTAAATATGGTACTGCTTCTTCTATTGTGGTGCTATGATTTTCGACAAGCTTGAAAACTTGCTCTTTTAGCATTGGTATGCCCAATTCAGTGTAGACTTTTTCAAGATCTAGAGCCGACCGGTCTATTAGGCTCCACACCTCACTATTCATTGGAACAACCTCATATATCGCTAATCGACCTTTATAACCTGTGTTGTGACATGCTTCACATTCTTGAGCCTTCTTTACAATGTGAGGCCAGTTGAGTTCAGGTTTATTAGAAATAGTGTCACTTTCAACCTCAATGGAGCAGATTTCGCAAACCTTACGGACCAAACGCTGAGCTAGACTAATAGTGAGCGCTCCTGAAATCAAGTAACGAGGAATGCCCATATCCTCAAGTCGAACAACAGTTTCAATTGCACTGTTCGTGTGTATAGTGCTCAGAACAAGGTGCCCGGTCAAGCTTGCTCGAATGGCAATCTGTGCAGTCTCAGTATCACGAATTTCTCCAATCATGATAACATCAGGGTCTTGTCTCAACAAAGTCTTAAGAGCTCTGGGAAAGGTCAGGCCAATTTTCTCGTTCACTTGAACCTGAGCTATGCCATTATATTTATACTCGATCGGGTCTTCGACTGTCAGTACATTAATGTCTGCAGAATTGATTGCTTCTAAAGTTTTATAGAGTGTTGTTGTTTTGCCACTACCCGTAGGTCCACTAATCAAAATCAATCCTTGGCGTCGAGTTATTGCGTTCTGATATTGAGCAAATTGTGCATTAGTGAATCCGAGCTTGTACAAATGAGCTTTCACACCTTCTTTTCTAAGAATTCTCAAAACCACTTTTTCTCCTCCATATACAGGAAGTGTGCTTATTCTGAAGTCGATATCTTCATTTCGGAATTTATAAATCATACGCCCGTCTTGTGGCAATCGCTTCTCACTAATATCTAAGCCTGCTTTGACTTTAATAGTGTTAACTACTAGAGGGTAGTCAATCTTCATGATGTAAAACCGACGAACGAGGATTCCATCAATCCGCATACGGATTACACCACCTTCATCAACTGGCTCAATGTGAAGGTCGCTTATGGATAAATCAACAGCCTCTTTGGTAATTTCTTCTAAAATATCTTTATCCAGAGATAATTTTTTAGCCTCATTTATGGTGTCAGGAAATAGTTTTTTTAGGGCAGAATCTACCGCTGCTTTTGAGACATATGAAAGTCGAAAGTTGGATTTTATGAATAACTGAAGTTCAAACTCGAGTGATTCATTATCAGCCTTATCAGTAATAATCTCAATGACGTCATCATTTACTGAGACGGGAACTACACGGTAGTGATACGCCTGTTCTCTTGATATAACATTACACAAGTTACTCAAAACCGATAATGCTTTGAGTAATTAGAAATGCTATTGTAGCTAGGGAAAAAATACCTGCGAACGGTATTTCAGGGTTCACACTTGTCAAGCCAAAGATTATCGATGATAAAAGCGAGATAACCAATATTGACATGAAGATTATCGGTAAGAATATCGGAGTTGAAACTATGAGAATGAAAATGTCTCCCAATCCCACAACCGTTTTTAAATCAATCTCCTTCCGAAGAAGCTTGAAATAGATGAAACTAAGAAGGAAAATGAGAAGCAACAAAGTGGAGTTGACAACCGCGGAGGTCAATGTACTTTCATCCCATTTCACTACAGATCCAACAAGTATTAGCCCCAAATAGAGCGCAGAAAACTTGCGAATCCGTAAATCTTCATAGCTGATAAGAGCATAGCCAGATAAATAAAGTACAAGAGAGAGCATTTTTAAATCTAATCCTTTATTACTTCTTTAAGTTCACCGTTCTCATTAATTTCCCAGATATTAAGCTGACCATCGGAATCAAAATCAACGACCGCGGTAGCTCTTGCTACAAACCCTCCATTTTCGTCAATTTCAAGGTCTATGCGATAGTTTGAAGACCCTCCATCAAGTACTAGTTCCTCGAGCTCAAACCCTACAGCGGATAGGTCGTCAGAATAAGAGCCGTATTGCATGAAGTAGGTTCTTTGAAGAGTATATATGTGCTTCAAATTCATCTGCGCCTCCAAACTCTTCGTTTTGGAAATAAGAGGCATAAGATTGGGAAGTGCTAACAAGATTAGGATGCCAATAATTACTAGGACCACTAAAAGTTCTTGCAAGGTGAAGCCAGAAACCCGGGTGTAAACCGCAGATTTTAGTTGCAAAGTTCGAAAACGACTAGTTCCGAAATTTCTAGACTTATCGCGAAATAAAGTTGAGAGAGATTTCATCGATTGCAATTAGCTCTCGAATATAAGTAAGTGACGAACATAATCAAAGTTTAATTGCTATAAAGTATATTGCTATCTCCATGCCTCACCGCAATTATTATTACCAGGTATTGACCCCAAAAAATGGTTTACTGAATTGAATTCCTTGACAAGAACTTAGGGTGATTAACAGTTCGCGAATTTCTACATGACACATCGAAGCATTAGGGTTACATAATAAGGAACTCGTGTTTCGCAAAAAACTCCTGGAATCAAGAGAGCATCTATTCGGTGTTCGGAAATTAGCCATGAACGTCTTGACTTGTAAGCTCGATGGTTCGCATGAGCACTAGACTTCTATTGGACAGTCTGGAATTCTATCCATAAGTCTTAGACAGCCTCTTATGCTGAATCAAAGTGAATTGCCTCCGTTTCTTTATCTCACTGCATACAGTTCGGGCAATGAAGAATTAGGCAAGATCAAGTTGCTATCTCTTCTGTCTCCGGCACTAATGACTTCGAGCCTGTTAGAAACTAAAACTCAATTAAGCAATTAACCGCCTCACTTCCCCCAATCGCCTCTATCCAAACTTCTATACTGTATCGCCTCAGCCAAATGCCTTGGCTGTACCTCCTCACTAGCTTCTAAGTCGGCAATGGTCCTTGCCACCTTGAGGATGCGATCGTAGGCGCGCGCCGAGAGATTCATGCGTTTCATGGCGCTCTCCAGCATACTCCTTCCACTTTCATCTAATTTGCACACGCTTCGCAAGAGCTTGCTCCCCATTTCTGCATTGCAATGGAGTGCAGGATGGTCAGTGAACCTGAGTTGTTGAATCGTCCGCGCATTGAGGACGCGCTGGCGAACAGACTCGCTTTTCTCCGAAGGCATATCATTCGAGATTTCCTTGAATTCAACAGGTGTCACTTCTACATGTAAATCGATCCTGTCGAGGAGTGGTCCTGATATCTTGTTGAGGTAGCGGTCCACTTGTCCGGGGCCGCATGTGCAGTCGCGAGATGGGTGGTTGTGGTAGCCGCAAGGACAGGGATTCATGCTCGCAAATAACATAAACGATGCAGGGTAAGTAACTGTATGTTTGGCTCTTGAGATGGTTACTTCTCTATCTTCCATCGGTTGACGCATCACCTCTAAAACCGACCGTTGAAATTCTGGGAGCTCGTCTAAAAACAAGATTCCATGGTGGGCTAAACTTATCTCACCAGGTTGAGGATAACTCCCGCCCCCAACCAGAGCCGCATTGGAAATACTGTGATGAGGAGATCGAAAAGGTCTACGCGCAACCAACGCCTGACCAGGTGGTAAGATTCCAGATACCGAATGGATCTTCGTGGTTTCCAAGGCTTCTTCCATGGTCATAGGTGGTAGAATGGTTGCCATGCGTTTGGCCAACATCGATTTCCCCGCTCCAGGTGGACCAATCAAAATTACATTGTGGCCGCCCGCCGCGGCAATCTCCAAAGCCCGCTTCACGTTCTCTTGTCCTTTCACCTCAGAGAAATCAACGGAGCTGAGCGTATATGCCCTTTCAAAGGCTTCCTTGGGATTAGTAACAATCAGAGGGAGGTGCTCACCGTCGTTGAAGTGCCTCACCACTTCCTCTAGGTTTTTGGCTCCATAGATCTCAATACCCTCCACAATAGCGGCTTCACGAGCATTGGTCATGGGCAGGATAATCGACTTAAACCCCTCCTTCACTGCTTGAATCGCCATGGGCAAGGCTCCCGTAATAGGCTGTAAGCTTCCATCCAATGACAGCTCGCCCATGATAATGGTATGAGTGAGTTCATCCGATTTCAGTTGCTCCGAAGCGGCGAGTAATCCAATCGCAATGGGCAGGTCGTATGCAGAACCCTCCTTTCGAATATCCGCCGGAGCCATGTTCACCGTAATCTGCTTCCGCGGCATCTTCAATCCGCAATATGCGAGTGCACTGCGAACGCGTTGCTGACTTTCTTTAACGGCCGAATCTGGCAGTCCGACTAAAAAGAACTTGATTCCTTTATCGACACTGACTTCAACAGTGATGGTGGTAGCGTCCACTCCGTGAATGGCACTACCGAAAACTTTGACAAGCATAGGCTGACTTTGATGTGTAGTGAAATCTACAAACCCATCACGGGGCTAGTCGGAGAGTAAACGTTTACTTACGCTTACATCCAGTCCAACTTAGCCGTTTCACTCTTGTAAAGAAGGTAATTTGAAAGCTTGTCCGCCACCTCGTCAGAAATGTATGGTAGAGACACTGACCCACCCGCAGTTTCAATATTGAGGGTGCAAAGACCCCGTCTGCGCTGGAACCAGCTCCGCTGTTGCTCTACGGCTTGAACACGGCTCAATTGAAGAACCGCCCGTTTATCAAAAACCACTTGCTTGCGAACTGCCAGTACTTCATCGTCGATTGCAATCCCCTGATTCTTCCAAAGCAAGTAACTGTATCCCGCTTGAAGGAGCAGCCAGAACCAAGCGAGGAACCACACGTGGTCGTCCAAATAGTATCCAACACCAATAGGAACGATAAGCGGTAAAAGTCCGATTCTAGTGACTCTGTACCAGAACCACTTGAACGAGGCTCCTGTGTGAACCATGTTCGGCATTTCACCAAAGATTCGAGTCCGCAATGCCATCACCATTTGCTGTGGGCTGCCGGGAATTGAAAAGTCATCTTTGTTGCGAACCTTTTCCGCATAAGCCTGCTCAATCTTGAATTTCAAGATCTTCAGGGCCTTGAAAACAGGACCTTGTTCGGTACGGAGAATTTGAATCTTGGAAGGTCGAATCTGACGCGTTTTCACACTCGTAAGACCATAACGTGCAACGAGTGCTCCGTTTCTCTCCACAATGTTAAATCCAAAGAATCGGAAGATGGTGACTCCCACCGAAAAGAGTACCGCTGCCACCACAACCAAGACCGCCAGAATCACAAAAATGGAGAGCACCATAGGCACACCTTGCGCGAATTCAGCAATCTGATTGTTGATTTCATCGGCCTCTAGAAACTCCTGAAGTTGACTGTATAAGTAGAACGCACCACCAATAAAGGCAGCAATTGATCTAAGGTGATTTCTAAAAAGACCAATCTTGATGAGTGTGCTGATATCCACTCGTACCCATTCCACTTCCTCTGTCGGGACCGCGACTTCAGTGCGTTCTTCTTCTGGAGAAGACTCTGCATCGATTTCAGCTTTCTTTTCGTGGATATATGATCGAAGCGCTTCAGCCTCCGCCATCTTCAGCGCCCAGATTTCCGCCTCATTCGATTTGGAACCGGCAGTATCTACAACAAATCGAGCCGCATTACCCAATTGATAATACCATGGCTGTTGTAAGTCGATGGCTTGTATCCGCTCAAATGGAATCCGGAGATCCACTTTGCGAATCACTCCGTAACGGATAATCAGGGCATCACCATCCACCTGCCACCTGAAAGTGAAATAGCGAATCAGACCACTTATAACAGTAAGTCCGAGCACACCGTAAATGATATAAATGAAGTTGTCGTTTTCGAAGCCCGCTTCACTTCGGCGATTAACTCGAAGGAAGTACACCACTAAGAGCGGCCACAAATTCGAAAGCATGAATCGAATCACACGGAGAAAAACACGCAAGAGCGCAATGGGTGCCAGTCTTTGAGGAAGCGTGTAATCCATCACTCCTCCACCTTATTTGCTGCGTCCAACTCTTCTTCTGCCTCCTCAATCACTCGTTCCATAATGAAGCGTCGAAGTTGTTCTGCGCGCTCCCTTGGCAAAGCCGGAATGGATAAGTCGGAAGACGATCCTCCTGCGGTGTATATTCTGAGTTTTTTCAGGCCAAACAGACGATCTAAGATGCCTTCACTGAGTTCGCCGTGCTGAATTCGCGCGAATGGAATCACAATGACCTTTCTCCAAATCAATCCGGTTCTGTAGATGACATCCTTATCGCGAAGCGCATAACCTTTCCAAGGATAAGCAGCGTGAATGAACCATGTCCGGAGAGCAAAGAACACCGACAGAAGCGCTCCTGTGCCAATCCATCCATACATCATGAATCCATCCATGCCCAAAGCACCGGTTCCACCCGCCACGGCGATACCGATGGCAATGAGGCTAGTGACAATCAATTGTACTTTCTTGTATTTGGGGCTGACAAGCTGAAATTCAACCTCTTCCGCTTTGGGAAGTTGATTTATGTCTATGCTGATATTCTGAAACACGTCCTGCGAAGAGGCTTGGTTTTCAGTGTTCGTTAAGTCCGAGTTCATCGATTAATTCTGGATTGATGAAAAGGTATGAAAACACTTCGAGTTGACGTGGATCGAATAGCTGCAAACCATCTGTTTCGAAGGGAAAATGAATAGCCTCATTGACCTTGCGGATCACAAATCGCTTTTGTCTCGATTCCCAAAGCACCACACCATCCTCATATTCACCGTCGGGATCAACCTTAAAATGAAGAATATCCCACTCGTAAATCGGTGTTCTGTTCTTGTCGAAATACCCCGTCCATTCATCAACATCCTGATAGTCGATTTTTCTGCCCGACCACCAGAAGGAATCTCTTGAGAAAAAGAACGATTGCTTGCCTATTTTACGCATGTAACCGACAACCTTTTCGTCAATTCTCAGCCGATATCTCTTTTCATCTCCAAGATTCATAGTAGTAAAACGATGGATGTGGATGGATTGTTTGGGACCAAGGTGGGGACGTGAGTGTCAAAGACCCTAAGGAGGCTTAAATGAAAGAGGTTATCGAACGTATACAGAGTTTGAGGTGACCAGCACACTATCACGGCTTCCGTTGTCTGAATTCTTTCGGAAATCCACTACAGATTCTAATTGATAGTGACCGGGCTCATCAAACTGAACCTGGATTCGATCCCAACCCATTGAAAAATCTGAAGTCATACGATCCACAACAACCCATTCATCGCCTTGCTCCTGATAAACCACATAAAAAGACTGGGCTTCCGATACTGGGAGACAAGGCAAATCGGTAACAATTGCTGTGAGGTCTAAAGGTTCACCCACGGAAATAGAATCTTCACCCACCTTTAGGAACATCTGCATGAGCTTTCCTTCTTCTGCGGTTTTTCTACCCTCTTCGTTGTATTCAATTCGATAGGCTTGCTGACCACTCGGCAGAACGAATGCATAGAGTTTCGGATTGCCATTCTCATAGTACTCGATTGAGTTCCCGCCGGGTCGGTTATTGAATAGCATCAACTTAGATTGAAGCGCTCCGCTCTCGTAATTCTTAGTACCCATGCTATCGAGAAGGCCATCTCTAAAATTCACTTCTTGATCGAGAACACCATTGGGATAATACCTCTTCATTGGACCATGATTTACCCCATTTCTGAAGTGCTTTTCCTCTCGAATGATTCCTTTTGTGTCGATTACAAGTGTAGGTCCGTCCTGCTGGCCATCGGCATTTCGCATTCTCAATCCGATGATCACACTCACTTCTTCTCCGTCTTCATTCTTCGTCAACGGACTGTAGAGCGTATCGATATAATGACCTGCTTCCACTTCTGAAAACAAGGCATCTATGCGTTGCTGGGTTAAATCTTCCTCTTCAGTATTACAGGCTACGATTACTGTGGCTGCGATAATGGCCATCCAACTCTTTTTCATGAATGCGTTTTAATAATTGAAGGGTGTCTCGAAAGTACTCGTTTTACAACGTGCTTCCTAGTCGATTGATTTCAACGTCTCAACGACCTTGATTGGCTCAAGACGTTCCATGCATGCCCAATCCCCGCGGTGACAAGGAACATTGCCAAAAACGGAACACGGTCGGCACGCCAACTCCTCCACTGGGATTTGTACCGCATTTTCTACTTTTTGTCCATATCCCATGAAACCTGCATCGGGATGAGTAGCTCCCCAGATAGAAATCACAGGAGTTCCCGCCAAAGATGCTAAGTGCATATTCGCAGAATCCATGGAAATCATCACTTTGAGCGATTTCATAGATTCAATATCACTTTGAATTCCCGAGCCTTTGTGAAGAGAGACATGCTCTAGGCCATCTGCCAATTTCTCTAGCTTGGTCACCTCATCGGGACCTCCAAATAACTTGACAGTCTGTCCTTCTTTATTCAATAGAGAAAGGAGTTCACGTGCATGGCGTTCAGGCCATGCTTTACCTTGATGCTGTGCAAAAGGAGCGAATCCTATTGCATCCTCCCGCGTATTGGAATTCTTTAGTTCATGTGAGAGCTCTACGTTCAGACCAAGATTGCGAAATACGTCTGCATAACGCTCAGTCATTGGTCGGAGAGCTCCACGAACCTTGTTTCCTTTTTGGGTGAGTGCCTTCTTCTCATCGCGCCCTTTATCCATTTGAGCGACCGATTTTCCCTTCTTCAAAAAGCGGGTAATCAATCTCGAGCGAAGGACAAAATGCAAGTCGGCTATGGAGTCGTAGTCGTTCAACTTCAGCTCCGAGCTCAATCTTCTCACACCAAAGAAGCCTTTGTACTTCTTATCGACGTCTACGCCGATGGCGTGAAGCCTCGGATGATTCGGATAGAGTTTAGCAGTAAAAGGTCGAGTGAGCACATCGATTTCCACCTCTGGATTTTGCTCCAGAACTTCCAGGATAACGGGCACGGTCATGGCCACATCCCCTAAAGCGGAAAATCGGATAGCTAATACTCTCACTTACTTTGCTTGTAGAGAACCGGGTTCAAAGATGGATCGTTGTACATCTTCATCTGGCGATACACTTTCATGTACTTGCGACCAGAGGCGTAATCTTCGAGGAGCTCCTCGATTGCCGTGCTCAAGTCCACCTTTTGCTCTTCGAGGATGGCCAGCTTTCCCGCCACTTTAGAATGATGTTCTGGAGTCACGTCTTTGCGTTGAACCTCCTCACGCATGTGGTAAATCTTCAGTGAAAGGATGGAGAAACGATCGATGGCCCAAGCTGGACTTTCGGTATTGATCTTAGCACCTTCTTGCATCTCAACATCGGCATACTTCTCACGGAACCAAGTGTCGATTTCCTCCACCATGTCGGTTCTATCTTGATTTGAAGCATCAATTCTACGCTTGATTTTCAACGCCTCTTCCGCATTGATCTGCGGATCGCGAATGATGTCTTCCAGGTGCCATTGAACGGTATCAATCCAATTCTTGTGATAAAGAGTAGCCTCGATGGTTCCCTCCGAAAATGGATTCTTCATCGGGTGATCCACGTCGTCCGCTTTATGATAATCGGCGATGCAATTTTCAAAAATCTCCCAGGCTGTCTTCGTAAATGATCCGTTCATGTTGATGATTTTGCGCAAAGGTAAGGCATAGGAGGTGATTGCTTATGATACTACTCCCCCATCTCCTATGGACATAAAAAAACGGCCCGAAGGCCGTCTTAATTATTGAGCGTTGAACTTATTAATTCCCGCTTCCATCCAATCTTTGTAAGCTTGGATGTCGGTGTCATAAGCTCTAGGCGGAACCAAAGGCTCCAGGTCGTCGTGTCCTACGATAACGTAGAAAGGCTGACCGTTGTACTCATAATGCTTGATTTCAAAATCCGTCCAGTAGTTGCCTACATTGCGAATCTTTTTGCCTGTAATTTCAGAGACGTACTGCTCGTCTTCAGGGAGCTCAGTTCGCTCATCCACATAAAGACTGATAAGCACGAAATCGTTTCTCAAGGATTCAAGAATGGCTGGATCAGACCAAACATTCTCTTCCATTCGGCGGCAATTTACACATGCCCAACCTGTAAAATCGAGAAGAATAGGCTTGTTCACTTCTTTCGCGTAAGCGAGACCTACTTCGTAATCGTGGAAACAGTTCAATCCATGTGGGCATGTTTCTGGGTGTGCTCCATCTGGGATACCCGCATGATCTCCACCACCTGACACTACCACATTTCTGCCATACAGTCCATCTTGAACTTCGCTGTAGAAGCTTGGAGGTGGCATGCCGGCGATGAGTTTCAATGGCGCTCCGAAGAGACCAGGGATCAGGTACAGTGTGAATGCGAAGATCATAGTTCCCACAACAGATCGGCCGACGCTAATGCGGTTTACATCAGAGTCGTGTGGCAGGCGATAGAGGTTGAACATGTACATTGTCCATGCTGCAAAGACCGCAATCCAAATCGCGATAAAGAGTTCTCTGTGTAGAATACCCCACTGCTGAACGAGGTCGGCTTGCGACAAGAACTTGAATGCAAAGGCCAATTCGAGGTAACCCAAAGACACTTTTACAACGTTCATCCAGCCGCCCGACTTTGGCAATGAGTTCATCCAACCTGGGAAGATTGCGAAGAGCGTGAACGGAAAGGCCAAGCCGAGTCCGAAGCCCAAGAAAGCTACAGTCAATGCGGTTGCTCCTCCATCCTGACTCAACACTCCACCGAGAACACCCGCCAAGGCAGGTCCGGTACAAGTGAATGATACTAAAATCAATACAATCGCCATAAAGAAGATACCTACGAGGCCTCCTTTATCTGCACGTCTATCCGCGCTGTTAATCCAGCTGCTTGGCAATGTAATTTCGAATGCTCCCAAGAAGCTAAGTGCGAAGATGATGAACACCACAAATAGAATGACATTCAATGTGGCGTTGGTTGAGAACTGATTGAATACATCAGGACTCAACTGGCTAAAGATGTGGAATGGCAAGCTGATTAAAACGTAAATCCCCACGATGGAGAATCCGTAAATCAAGGCTTTGCCTATACCCTCTCTTGGGGTTTTTGACTGCTTCGTGAAGAAGCTCACCGTCATTGGAATCATTGGGAAGACACATGGTGTTACCAAGGCAACCAATCCGCCTCCCATCGCCAGGAAGAAGATGGTCCAAAGCGATTTCATGCCATCCTTCTCAGCCGGCATTGAATTGTTATCCTCTTCGCCAGATACTACAACTGCCTCTTCTACTTCTGTGGAATCTGAATCAACGGCATCTGTATCTTGTGATTCGTCGACCGTTCCTTCATCCGCACTGTCGTCAGTTCCATCAACTACCTCTTCAGGCGCATCTGTGTTGGTAGCTGCCTGAGGAACTTGACCTTTTAAATCAAATGAAAATTCAACGTCATCTGGCGGCAGACAACCTTCGTCGTTACACGCCATCCAAGTCACGTAGCCTTCTAACGTAGCAGTTGCTGCATTGACTTTCAGCCTTCGCGTGAACCTCACTCCATCGTCGTGATAGGCGAGATCCGCGTCGAATCCAGAATCATATTCTACGATAGGCTCATCCTCCTGCATTGGAGTTAGCCACTCAATAGCTGAATTGCTTTCAAAAATAAATTCGGTTGGAAGTGGACCATTATCCGTTGTGAGCGAATAGATATGGTAATGATCTTCGATGGTTGGCGTAAATACCAACTCGTACTTTCCTCCTCCCAGTTCTTTCACTTCCCACTCCCATGTCACTGGATTTTGCACACCAAATTGTGCAAGTCCGCTTAGTGTAGCGACAAGGAAGAAAAGACCTGTTAGCGCGAGTTTAGATAGTTTCTTCATTTTCAATTATTCATTGAGTTCGGCAAGGTAAACCATTTTGGTGTTTTCATCCACCTTAAAACGGTCATCCGGACGAAAACCGACCACCCAGACCATTGAATCTCCAGAGTAAAGAACCATCACGTGCTCTTTTTCGTGAATCGGCACTTTCTCGTCAGTAAGGTAGTCGGACACTTTCTTCATTCCTTTCATCCCGAATGGTTGGAAGCGATCCCCCTTCTTCCAGTGGCGAAGTACCAAAGGAAACTCAAGTTTATCCGCATCCACACACAAAACATTTCGGTCTCGTGGGATTTCATCCAGAGCCTCACGTGGAATGAGCTCGGTGATGAGGTTTATTGGTTTCTTCAGAATCTGTGATCCACGCTGAAGCTTGTAATTTCTATCTTCTCGCTCTTGCGGACGGTGAACGATGAGATGCTCTCTATCTACGATGAGTTCATACTCTTCATTCATGAATCGCTTACCCGGCTGGCCATTTAAGGCTTGAAGAATGCCTTGCTTATCAAACTGGCCGTATGGAGACAGGATGTAATGAATCAGAATTCCCGCATGAGGATTTTGCTTCAGCGCCTCTATCTCTATGAGCAGTTGCTTGCCATCCCAAAAGACAATGTCTTCCACAGCTTCCGAAAGCTTCTCTTCCAGAAAATCTGTCGCTTCCTGAAGTAAGTTAACCGTGCGGTGCGCACCTTCCAATCCGCGATCGCCTACTTCTTCCATGGCGGGAATTACTTTGTGACGAACGCGATTTCGAGCATAGCCCATGGACCCGTTCGAAGCATCTTCACGCCAAGTGACCGATTTAGCATTGGCGTAATCGTAGAGCTCCGATTTATCAAACTCCAAGAGAGGTCTCAGAATATTATCCCGTCTGTCGCGCAGCGCGGTGAGACCTTGGATGCCTGTACCGCGTAGGAAGTTCAAGATGGAAGTTTCCAGTTTATCTTGACGATGATGCGCCGTGGCAATCCACTTTAGGTTGTTCTTCTCGCTGATCTCAGAATAATCGTTATACCGCTGAGTGCGCGCACGCATTTGTGTCGACTTTCTCTTTCCGCTACCAATTTTATAGTGCCCAGCAAAGAAGGCTACTCCCATACCTTGAGCCCATTTCTGTACGAGCTCTTCATCTTTGTCTGCTTCTTCACCTCGGAGTCCGGCATTCATGTGGTAAAGTGCCATTTTGTACCCCATGTGATAAATGACATGGGCTAGCACCATACTATCTACTCCTCCGCTACATCCGATGAGGATACCGTCCTCTGGTTCAACGCCATGGTGATCTAAAAAGCTTTGAACGTGGTCTTCTATTGACATTCGACAAAGGTATCAATCTGAATGACCAGCACTACTTCCTCGCGCCAAGACTTTCTCAAGGGCTTCAAGCTTGATATTGCATTCTTCCCACTCGCTTGCAGGATCTGCAAGTGAAGTGAGCGCACTACCAACCGAAACAGTAACCACTTTTTTATCAGAGTCATGAAGAATCGTGCGAATCACCACATTGAAATCGAAATCTTCATTTGGCTTGATGTAACCTATAGCGCCACTGTACAAGCCTCGCTTGTGATTTTCGTGAGTTTCAATCAGCTTCATTGCGCTCACCTTTGGAGCCCCCGTCATCGATCCCATCGGAAAGCTGGCTCCAATCGCATCCCACATATCCGATTTGGCATCCAAATTGGCTTCAACCGTACTTATCATTTGATGCACGGTCTTGAATGAGTAAATCCCAAATAGCTCGGTTACCTCAACAGAACTTCGCTCTGCAACCCTACTCAGGTCGTTTCGAACCAAGTCCAGAATCATCACATTCTCAGCCTGCTCTTTAGAGCTGCTCCTTAAATCGAATGCCAACTGCTGATCCTCTCTCTCATCCGAAGATCGCTTGGCTGTCCCTTTTATGGGTTGAGAAATGAGTCGATTTCCTCTCTTCTTGAGGTAGCGTTCGGGCGACATGCTGATCGCCCACTCGTTATTCGCATGCCAGAAAGCCGCCATCGGTGGTGATGCAACATCCACTAAATCCGAATAAACAGCTACTGCATCCATCTCAACTCCTTCCGCTTTGAATTGCTGACAAAAATTGATTTCGTAGATGTCTCCACGATGAATGTGCTGCAGTAATGACTTAGCTTGATTTATATACGCCTCTCTGTCCATCTGCGGGGTTAACCGCACAGGTTGGGAGATGCGAGGTCTTGCCTTCCAACCTGAAAGTAGGCCTTTCCAATGGTTGAAATCTCCAAAATCATGGTGAAGATGAAGTGTGAGTTCGCCGTTTTGAGAGGTCATCACCCACCCTGCTAAAAAGAAACGAACCTCCGTCCATTCAAAGGCATCATCATTATTAGAATGAAGCTTTTCAATCTGATTCTTTAGGTCGTAGCTCAATCTACCAAACCACCACCCTGGATGTTCTTTTCTTGAGGCCCTTAAACTGTGTAGTGGCTTATCGGTAGGCGTGAACTCCTTCAAGCATCCTCCCGCTGCAATCCAAGTGTAATCAATTCCCAAAGAGACATCAGCATTGGAATCCAAAAGCACAAAATGAGATTCATCCCCAAATCTTTGGAGAAGTGTGTGCTTCCAATCCCGTGTTGCAGGGATTACAATCGAGGTGTATGCCATTCGCCAAAGTTAGGCAATCGGCATGGCGCTCGCAGCACCCAAGCACAACAACCAAAGCACGAATAGAATATAGAAGCGGATGGAGAATTGTGTTCGCATGTATAGTAAGCGTCAATTCTTTGAGTTTTCCGCAAAAAAAAGAGCCCCAATTCGGGACTCTTTCTCAATAACCTTTATATCAGTGCTTAAGAATGAATGGCGCGTTTTGCCGTTGCATCCATCGCAGCTTCTTTAATGGCTTCCGTGTATGTAGGGTGACCGTGAGAGATTCTCGCAATGTCTTCTGCAGAAGCGCGGAACTCCATCGCTACAGTCGCTTCCATAATCATGTCTGCCGCACGAGCTGAACAGATGTGTACACCCAAGACCTCATCGGTTTCTTTATCAGCCAAGATCTTCACACTTCCGTCAATATCGCCTGAAGCTCTAGAGCGTCCCAAGGCGCGAAGTGGGAATGAACCCGACTTAAATGCAACACCTTCTTCCTTCAATTGCTGTTCTGTTTTACCAACACCAGCAACTTCTGGCCAAGTGTAAACAATGTTTGGAATGAGGTTATAATCGATATGCGGCTTCTCGCCAGCGATGAGTTCAGCTACCAATGTGCCTTCCTCTTCTGCTTTATGGGCAAGCATTGCACCGCGAACAACATCACCAATTGCAAAGATGCCATCAATGCTTGTTTCAAGGTGGTCGCTCACTTCGATACGGCCCTTGTCGTCGGTTTTGATACCCACGTTTTCGAGACCCAATCCTTCCGTATATGGACGACGACCTACAGACACGAGGCAGTAATCTCCTTCGAAGGTTACCTCTTCATCTTTCTTGTTGGTTGCAGTCACTGTAACCTTATCTCCATCGCGAGAAACATCGCTCACCTTATGGCTAAGGTTGAATTTGATGCCCAACTTTTTGAGGGAACGAGTAAGGTCCTTACCCATGGCCACATCCATTGTTGGGATAATGCTATCCGCGTATTCGATAACGGTTACGTCTGCCCCAAGGCGACGGTAAACGGAACCCAATTCGAGTCCGATAACTCCACCACCGATTACCAAGAGATGCTTTGGAACTTCGTCCAATTTCAACGCTTCAGTACTCGAGATGATGCGTTCTTTATCAAACTTCGCAAATGGAAGCTCAACTGGCTTTGAACCCGTTGCGATAATGATTTTCTCTCCTTTGATTTCCTTCTCGCCATCGTCGCCTTTCACAACAACAGTGTTCTTGTCTTTGAAAGAACCAACTCCTTGATGAACATCGATTTTATTCTTGTCCATCAAGAACTTCACACCATCACAAGTTTGGTCAACCACCGACTGCTTGCGAGCAATCATTTGCTTGAGGTTCACCTTTGGTGCATTGATATCAATTCCGTGATCTTTGAAGGTTGTCTCAGCATTGTGATAATGCTCAGACGAGTCGAGAAGTGCTTTAGATGGAATACATCCAACGTTCAAGCAAGTTCCACCAAGGGTGGGATATTTTTCGATGATCGCCGTTTTCTTACCTAGTTGCGCTGCACGGATGGCAGCTACATATCCACCAGGACCAGAACCGATTACGATGACGTCATAAGAACTCATGAGTAGTATGCTTATTTCTTAGAAAATCGACAGCAAAGGTATGCAATGCGCCGTGTTTGACCGATTGAATTCAACAATCTATTGATAGAGACGAATTACCTCGCTCTTACTTGCGCAAAAATCGCTTTACAAAAACCGAAAGCAGGACGATAATGGAAATGAATATGGACAATCTTCCAAGGGCATCTCCCATCTCCGTGAAGGTGGTGATATTGGAGTTCGTCTTAATCTGAGCTGCGAACGCGCCCGTCTCTCCATACGGGATCATTTTCGACACATCGCCGCGCTGATTGATTATACATGAAATCCCGGTATTTGCGCTTCGAGCTACGGAACGACGATTCTCAATCGCTCGAACACGGGCATAGTGTAGATGTTGATCTTTACCTGGAGTATCGGCCCACCAACCATCGTTGGTTATGGCGAAGAGTACATCGGCTCCATTTTTTACAAACTCAGAAGTGAAGCCAGGGAAATCCATCTCCCAACAAATTACCGAGGCCACCTCGATGGAATCTCTTCTGCGATTTACGAACACTTCTCTATCCTCTTGTCCACCTAATGTCCCAGTAGCTCCACCAAGGTCGATTCCCTCAACTATGCTACCGATTAGGCTAGCAAAAGGTATTTTTTCCACCCCCACGACCAACTTGGTTTTGTGGTAGACGTCCACCTGCTCGTCCACCTTAGAAAAGTGAAGCGAAGCGTTGAACACATCGTAATACTGCCCTCTGTTTGTCACTCGAGCGGTAGTGGTTTTCTTCTCATCCCCGTAGTAGGCAATAGTAGTTGCGCCAATCACGGTATGAACACGAGGATAGGTTTCTGAAAGCTTCATGAGTCGCTCTACTGAAGCGGTTGTGCTAAGTCCTCTTTCATCGAATGTGCCGATCAGTGTTTCAGGCCCGATGAGATAATCTGTAGAATCGCTCAAAAGGGGTTCTGCTTGCTCCAAGAAGCGATCTATCGTTTGGTGATTGCTCCAATTGAACTTATCGTAAGCATCGATATTGGGTTGCACGACTACGACGTTCACAAGTTCCCCTTCCTCCTCGTAATTCGCATACATGGAGTACGAGATGATGAGAGGAATAAAAAGCATCGGCCCGACAAACCAAGTCCACGCCTTGTATCTATTGGCTCCAGAATAAAAATTCCAGCCGTAGAAAATGAGTGCATTGATCCAGAGAATCCAGATGGTGCCGCCCCATGTACCGACATATGAATACCACTGAATCCAGGTTACTCTATTGGCGAGCGCATAACCCAGGTTTAGCCATGGGAAAGACATATCCCAGTGCATGTGGAGGTACTCTACCGGCATCCATAGAAACGGTAAAACGAGAAGCGCCCGTTGCAAACCAATACCTCTCGCCACTTGATGATATAGCCAAAAGCAGAAGGCCATCAAGGCGCCATTGATTAGAACCGTTCCAATGGTTCCGAATACAGAAGCGAAGGACACCCACCAGGTTGTTCCTAAATTGAAAAGTCCAAATGCCAACCAAGCGTACAAGAACACTTTTCTTCCCTTTCCTTTCCCTTCCGATAATCGAATGGAATGCTCCAACCAGAGCATAGGAACAAACGCACCGAAAATCAGTGGAGTGAGGCTACCGTTAGCTGGCCACGCGATCGAAGCTAGAATGGCGGTAGAGAGAACAGCAAGCAATTTTTTCATAAGCGATGTATGCTGGTTAGCTGGTTAGCTGGTTAGCTGGTTAGCTGGTTAGCTGGTTAGCTGGTTAGCTGGTTAGCTGGTTAGCTG
>JABXHW010000017.1 GCA_013373425.1 Flavobacteriia bacterium | reverse complement strand
TTCTACAGAAAATAGAAGTGAACGACTTCCAGTTAAAGCCCATTTGCCGTCGAGGGAATCTATGGATTGAGCGAAGGGTGAAAGAGAGAATAAGGAGGTAATCGCAATAAGGAGGTATTTCATGAGAGAGTGTTGTAGTTAGCGCAGACGAAAATAGAGAATAGAATTGGAATGCATTGTTTAGCAAAACATTGAAGGTTCGATTAAATTTTCGAACTTATAGACACACTAACTCACGTCCCCACGCCCTCAAACCCTTACGCTCCCGTTTAATGAAACTCACGCTTTCCATCATTGCTTTACTCTCCATCGTTTCACGCTGTGATTTCGAGAATCAACCCGTTTACAATGTGGAGGTAGGCGACACATTTGAGCTCTACTACACCACGAATTCGTGTTGTCGCTATTGTGTGCTCAACCAAGAGGACTTGACGCATATTGAAATTGTGGAAACTATAACTGTAAAGACAGAGGGAAGATGCGCAGGCTGCAGTTCTACTCGGGCGTATGTTTTGAAAGTACTATCTCCCGGTACCGATACCATCAGAATTGCAGAGGTGCCAGGTGGGCAATCTTGTGAGGAATATGACGGTCCGATTGAGGAGTATGTTGTGAATGTGGAAGAGTAGGTGGTTATTCTCTATTTCAGGGATAATTCCAACATTATTTTTTCAACAACCAAATTCCGCATAAGGCCGGAATACCTACAACAACACCTGTAGCGATGGCTTCGTCCGCTGTTTTTGGTAAGTGCACTGACGCCCAATAAATTTCATCTACCCAAGAGCGTGCGATACCAAAGACCATCCAAAGGAGTCCCATTAATATGTTTGGTGAGAGCATTAGAAATCCAATCCATGTCTTGGCTTTATTCACCTTATTTGTCGATGAAGTTTATTGGTTATCAAAGTTTGAGGTACGAGAGCTTTCGGTATTCATAAGCGAGAGTTAAAGTGTTGTGCTTCGTGAGAAGAGGATCAGTATTCAATGGTTTTTTCAATCGTTCCATCTGGATTGAAGTACGTCCAAGTCCCAGTTTTTCTGCCATCCGAGTAATTGCCTTCACTCGTGGTTTGACCAATACTGAACCCTGAAGTAGTGTCAGTGTAGTCGTTGAAGTAGTAGCGCCAAAAGCCCTGCTTTCTGTCTAATGAGTCAACTTGATTAATAGATAGATCAATACACCAAACATTGCCCAGACTGTCCGAAAATAAAGCATGGCCTTGCCAATCGATTTCGAGGTGTGGAGGTGCAGGCTTGGGTTGCCCCATGGGTATAATAATAGTATCCGAATCTCCTTTGAAGTCCAACTGAATCGAGCCTCGATAATAATTCAATTGATTGTCTATCGTTCCTGTATAGAGACCTGGTTGAAGATTTTCAAAGACGACCATTCCATCAAAGTCCGACTCTTGCTCAGCAATCAACTGCTCATTTTGATACAATTCAATTTTTGCTTGAAAGATGGACTCTTGGAGAAGAGTGTCCATGGCTACGCAGACCAGTCGATTTCCCTGAGCCAATAACGATGAGCTAATAGCAAAAACTAGGAAAAAGAGAAGGACAATCTTACGGTTGAGAGCGCGCATGGGTTAAAGGTAGTGGATTATTGTGTTTGGATATCAACCTTGCCTATCTTGGCAATAATTCATGATTGGTTAATAACATCTATTCCGGGCACTACTCCTATGAAGTTCAAGTTCACTTTATTTCCCTCGAAAGAATTGTCTTTCGAGCTGATGGACACTCGAGAAGAAACGCTTGAAAGGTTTAATCGCAGAACAGAATATTCTGAGAGCTTGACTTCACAGCGAACGGATAAGTCTTTTCGAGGCGTAATCAAGGGGAATGAGTTTAAAGTAATTTCTTCTTTGCTGGGTATTGGGGCCTTCTGCAAGTTGACAGGGAAAATTGAAGAGAAGACCGGAACTGTTAGGGTTGAAGTTCACAAGACGTTCAGAATCCTTTTGTCCATCGTTTATACACTTCCCCTTTTAGCATTAGTATCACAGATATTTTCTACATCTGAAGAGTTTAGCCCAGTTCTGATTTTCATCGCTCCTGGGCAAATTCTACTCATTCGATACTTCTTTGTGGGATTCGCATTCCGTTACGTATCTCAAATGAGCTTAGAGCGACTGAGAGATGTGTTGGATGTGAAGATGCATTCTTCTTAAGCTAGTCTCATTTTCTATCTTCACGAAGAATCAATTTCTCCCTATGAAGTTCCCTTCTCTCTTCACCTTTCTATTCTTGCTATCGTTGAACGCTTTCGCACAGATCGAGTCCAGTATATCAAGAGATAACCTAATCATCGGAGAGCAGTTTAAGATCATCTTCGATGCAGCGAATGAAGAGCGGACCATCAATGTCTACTTGCCGCATTCCTATCATCCAGATTCGACAAGAACCTATCCTGTTATATACTTGCTAGACGGTTCGATGGATGAGGATTTCCTTCACATCGTAGGATTGGTTCAATTTGGAAGCATGCCATGGATCAACCATCTGCCGGAATCTATTGTCGTCGGTATTTCCAATGTAGATCGGGTGAGAGACTTTACTGATTCGTCGGCTCTAGCTTTGGATCAAGAAGAATTTCCGACGTCAGGCGGGTCAGAGAAATTCATAGAGTTCATCGAAAACACCCTATTCCCCGCAATAGGATCCAATTATCAGGTATCTGATCAAAGAACCATAATAGGTCAGTCGTTGGGCGGGCTTTTAGCCACACAGATTTTGTTTGAGCACCCAGACTTGTTCGACGATTACATCATTGTGAGTCCGAGTTTATGGTGGAACAATGAATCGTTGCTGGACCAAAGATTGGGGTCCTTGGAGGAGAAAGATATTTATATCGCGGTAGGTGATGAAGGAGAGGCGATGCGAGGATATGCAGAAGGGCTTTGTGAAAAGATTCGGCCCAATCATCCCGAAAGTGAGCGCGTACATTTTGACTTTTTCCCCCAATGTGACCATGGAGATGTGCTACACTTGGCCGTGTACAATGCGTTTCAAGTGATTGAGGAGTGAAATCTTGCCTCGTTTGTCACTTCCTCTTCAACGCATACACCCATACACTCACTTACGTTTCCACCCCCTCACAACCACCCCAAATAGATCATTGATATCACAATGGTATTGTACGCTCCATGGGCTACGATGGAGTACCATAGATTTCGTTTGTTAGCAAGAAAGAGACCGAGGTAAACCATTCCAATCAAGAAGGCATTTATCGTCCCAGCAGTACCGAGTTGGTAGTGATATCCGCCAAAGAGTAAGGATGTAATCGCGAATGCAAAGGCTGTGGCATATTTACCCGGAATTATCCTTTCGAGGCGGGTGAACATAAACCCGTGAAATACAATTTCTTCATACAATCCTCCGATGAGAATGCCCATAATCAGGGTGAAGACGAATTGAAATGGATTCGCCTTGAGGAAGTCATAGATACTCGCTTCGGATGCTTCCAGTTCTACCAGCAATTCCAACCCCGGAAAGAAGACCAGCTGCATGAAAGTCAAACATAGTATGGCAGTTGGTATACCAATTAGCAGCGACCTTCTTTCAAAACGCTTCCAGCTAAAACCGATGTCTTTGAAGTTTTCTCGGGCCTGCTCCAAGATCAACCACACTAATAGAAAGATAGGAATGCTGTAGCCGAAGAGCGGAATCAGGTTGAGGTGAGGCAGGATAACTATGATGAGGATACCGAGAAGGCTGAGGAGGATGTGTTTGAGGGGCATGGTGGGGGTGGTTAGTGGATAGTCTTTGAACCTAGATTTTCACTTTGGCTCGTAATGAGTATGGCCTCCGTAGACAATCATACCGTCTAATACGCTAAATTCGAGAGACTCTAGAACGTCAAGCTTCCAGCTGACCCAAGCCCCATTTTGAAGCTCGTGTTGGTTGATAGATTCTGACAAGAGAATGAACATAAAGCGTTCGGACTCACCGCGGCTGGCTTTGTGAATCAAGATTAGTCTTATCTCTTCTTGTTCCAGTTCTATTCCTTCGAGATTCGTTATGCAAAAGGGAGAATGAACTAGGGAATTCGAGTTGTCCAAGTCGCACAGACGAGCCAATTCAACGTGCGGATAATCGGAGAAATACGCAGCATGTGCCTCGCTAATCAAGTTCTCATACTGTGTGAATAACGAGGCGTCACCCTGTGATTTTGCTTCAATCACACCTAGGCACATCAATATGAATAGCCAACATTTCGTCATAGATCTCTTTATATTCTGGAGGGGCTGTTGGATTCTGACTGAGTGAAGATAGGAAAACTTGGTGCTTGGTTTGGAGGGTGGGTGAAGTGCGGTGAATTGGTTTTCACGCGATAGGATTCGGGCGGGAGCGAGGAATCATATTGATGTTGACCATCCGGTTAAGTAATGAGAGTCCCCAGATTGAAGGTAAGCGTATTCTTCTTCGTCATCCGCCCCTTTCTTAGCTTATCTTAGAATGGACTAAGGGCGGCAATCTTTCAAAATATCGTTCATGAAAAGACTGATTCTATTCCTTCTGCTAGCAGGTTTAGCTATTATGGGCTATCAAGTATATCACTCCTATCACTATGTCCAGGTTGCAAAATCGTTGGATAGTGTGTCTACTGATATAGGGCGAACATTTTGGCTTACCCAGAGAAGTGCCAATGACAAAGGGATGTCTTGGCATTTCTGTATATACCCAAGCAGTTCTGATTCTACCCACCAATGTTTGACGATTGGCACACCTCTGAACGGAGAGTATTTCTATATGGAAAAGGGAAGTGAGGGATATGAACGAAAGCCGCTCGTAGAAGATTCTTTCCTTCCGGAAGTAGACTATGAAACTGTTATTCAGCTATTGAATTACTTCGTGAATCATAGAGATTTAAATTCTGTAAATACTAGCTATCCCTGCTTTACGCTATGGGAGTTTCATGATTTTAAACTAAAAGAGTTGAAGGGGAACAACGAATGCGCGTCGGTTAATTGGGCAACTGGGGACACGGTGTGGGGGAATTTTGTGTGGTAGCTTGATGTAAGCTGACCTCTTCATTAGGGCTCTGACTATTACTGCACCCCGTTCCCACGCGTAAGGATTCGAGCGGAGGCACGGAGGTATGTTGGAATTTTGCTGGAAAATAACAAGGCATCTCTTTACGCCACAATGATTGGACGAATGGATTAAGAAAGTTTTTTGAAGCGTTCAATAGGAAGAGCGTTTGATGAAAGTCTTCAAATTTATTGCGTAATTTGAAAGCTCTCTAAATACTCTCTCTACTATGAAATTTATTGCTGCCATTTTTACCATTGCATTTTCGGCAATGACACTTAACGCTCAAGATGTTAGATGGGGATTTTCTGTTGGAGGTGCTGACGAGGACATTGCTTATGGAATTTCTTATGATTCAATTGGAAATACAATTGTAACCGGAACATTCAAAGCTACCGCTGATTTTCAAAGGTCGACGGGCTCCCACACGTTAACATCTAGCAATCCTTCTGCTTTTCTCTGTAAATACTCCCCAACTGGTGATTTGATCTGGGGTTATGATATAACCGAAGGAGCGGTCAATGGATACGGAAAAAGCGTTGCTGTAGATGATACAGGCAATATTTATGTTACGGGTTATTATCAAGGGACGGCAGATTTTGACCCATCATCCGGTACAGATATTTTTACTTCCATTGGAGATGATGCCTTTCTTGCTAAATACTCTTCAAATGGCAACTTATTGTGGGTCAAATCCTTCGAAGAAGAAGGTTTTGATGTGAAGCTTGGTGTAGATGGGACTTTGTATTATACGGGAAAGAATGGAAACTATGGTGTAGTTACTCGTTACAATCCATCTGGTTTACAGCTTTGGAGTGCATCGCTTTATAGAGGGAACAATACCAATCTTGAGATCGACTCCCAAGGAAATGTGTTTGTAGTAGGAAGTTTCTTCGGTACTAGTGATTTTGATCCTGGAACCGGTACTAATGACATTACTTCGAATGGCGGGACGGACGCGTTCGTTTGGAAGTTGGATTCATCAGGAAACTACGTTTGGGCAGTGGCTATGGGTGGTACGAGCTCAGATCATGGTGTTGGAATAGCACTAGATGCGAGTGGAAATATTTATGTCGCTGGAGATTTCGAAGGTACAGCAGACTTTGATCCAGGGGCTGGAACCGTCAATCGCACCTCTAGGGCGGCATCAGACGGATTCGTTACCAAACTAAGCCCGACAGGTATTTTACATTGGGTCGCTCAATATCGAGGCTTTCTAGATGTAGAACCAAAGCGAATTTCAATTAATGCCCAAGGAGATGTTGTCATAGTAGGAGAGTATAGTAATATTTGTGATTTTGATCCAGGCACTGGTTCAGCAGCTTTAGCCTCTACGGGGTTCAGCGATGTATTTGTAAGTACCCTCGATAATCAGGGAAGCTTCGTCTCCATTGGCGAAATTCGAAGTACTTCCAGTGTCAGATTATATGATTTCCTGATAGATGATAAGGAAGATTATCTCTTCGCTGGTGGAATATTTGCTTCAACAGATGTTCATCCTGGAACTCAGGTATATGGCGTCTCAACCCAAACATCTACGTTTGGCTATTTGGATGGCTTGATTGTCAGATACGCTCAATGTGACCACACCGAATCAACATTGATAATTGATGCTTGCAAAGAATATGTGAGTCCCTCTGGTCAATTGCTCACTCAATCAGGTAACTATCAAGAAGTATTACCTTATGCAAATTCTGCAGGATGTGATAGTATAATCAATATACGGCTCAATCTGAGGGACTTTAACAAGTTTATCTACCGTAATGATTCAGCTTTAGTTTCACTGGAAAACAATGCAATGAATTATCAATGGATTTATTGTGATTCCGTTATAATTCCTGGCGCTACGAGCAAAACATACGTACCAACCATGAATGGATCTTATGCAGTGGTACTTTCTGATTCAAGTTGTGTTGATACTTCAAACTGCTATAGCATTGCAGACATCGGCCTTCAAGCTAATGCTAGTATAATATACTCTCTCTACCCTTCTCCTGCTTCTGATAATCTTACGATAGAGCTCTCGGTTCAAGGTGCTGAAATGAGGCTAGAGATCTTTGATTCTCATGGCAGACTCTGCATTGAGAAGGAGCTTTATGGCTCAGGAAGGCATGTAATTCCATTCCAGCTGACATCGGGACTCTATATCGTTCGCATCACGGACAAGACGAATGCAAAAGTTGAAATTGAGAAGCTTGTAATTATTGCTGAATGATCTCCTTGAATATTTTTGAAATCGCACGCTCTCCACTATAGATCACACTTCCGTAGAAACTTCCTTCCTAAAGTATAGAATTTTATAATTGATGTTGAATTTGAAGGTGGCGAGTTAGCATCACCTACACCATTACATGGTAAGTCGGATAGGTGTTAGACTTGGTAACAAGAAGTTTTCTCGAGTTTTGTGATCCTGTGCCCTTGTATGAAAAGTCGCAGAGAACACTTTAAAGACATCTTGCTAAGAGGAATTGAGCTCTTCATTTTGTGAGCCCCGACGATGCTAGCGCATGTCGGGGGCCTACAAAATGCTACGTCGCTACTGCGCCCGGTAAGTCGGGCTTGTAACTCCTTGATTTTGTGGAGCTGAGGGGAGTCGAACCCCTGTGCAAACAAGGGAACAATGGGCTTTCTACATGCTTATTCCATTATTCGGTTTTCGACATGGGGCTGGGAATGAACACCCGACCATCACGCTTAGATTCAAAAGTTTCGCTACGCTGTAGAATCATCGACGTAACTAGTCCAACCTTTCTGCACCTCTGAATCAGACCCCGTCAGACATGGGTTCTGAGAGATGGCTCGCTCCCGTACCTTGTACGTGGATTAGCTAAATCGTTCTATCGAATCGATTAAGCGGCAAGCGCGTAATTATTGTTGCCAGTTAAAAGCTGAAGCGCCTTTTTAACGAGCGTACCCTCCGTGGCTCGACATGCTTACACATTCCTCCATCTTGCTGTCAAAACCAGTCAGCCCCAATGGAACTTACAAAGTTAGTCTATACCCAGCGTATCACAAACCATTATCTAACTAATCACTTTGTACAGTTCCTTTCTTCTTCCATTAGAATTCACGACTTTTGTGCGCGAACAACACCTAATTATTTCTCGAAGTTGAAAATAGGCCTGATTAAGGAGGGAAAAACTCCACCCGACAAGCGCGTACCACTTAGTCCAGCTCAGTGCCTAGAACTGAAAGAGAAATTCCCGCATGTCCAAATCGTAGCTCAATCCAGTGATATTCGCGCTTTTACGGATGATGAGTATCGTTCTGCAGGTATCGAGGTTGTTCGTGATGTGACGGATTGCGATGTGCTTCTAGGCGTGAAAGAAGTGCCAATCAGTCAACTCATCCCCGACAAAACCTACTTCTTCTTTTCGCATACATTCAAGAAACAGCCCTACAACAGAGATTTGTTAAAGGCAATTCTTGAAAAGAATATTCGTCTTGTTGATTACGAGGTTCTCCGAAGTGCAAAAGGGGCGCGCCTAATCGGCTTTGGTAGATACGCCGGTATAGTCGGTGCATACAATGCGTTCCGTGGGTATGGCCTTAGCACTGGTAGATTTGATCTTCGTCCAGCGCATGAGTGCAAAGACAGAGCGGAAATGGAACTCGAGTTCACTAAAATCAACCTACCAGACGATTTCAAGATCGTAATGACAGGTCAAGGCAGAGTGGCCAAAGGTGCCATGGAAGTGCTTAACTCATTGAAGATCGAAAAAGTTCCTATTCGCCAGTTTCTCACTCAAACTTTCGACCAACCCGTATTTGCGCAATTGGGTGTACTCGATTACAACCGACGTTTAGATGGTGGAGTGGGAACTCGTAATGATTTCTACGCAAATCCTGAGAGCTATCGTTCAGATTTCATGCGATTCGCCAAGGTGTCAGATATGTACCTTGCGTGCCATTACTGGGGCGAGGGTTCACCGTACATTTTCACCCGCGAAGACGCGAAGAAGCCTGAGTTCAAGATTGGCTTCGTTTCAGACATCTCTGCCGATATCAATGGTCCGGTGGCTTCAACATTGAGGCCGTCCACCATCGATTCTCCATTCTACGGTTATGACCCCAAGAAAGAAACCGAGGTGAACCTTGGTAGCGAAAAATCCATCGGTGTTCAAGCTGTGGATAACCTACCGTGTGAATTGCCACGCGACGCTTCTGAAGACTTCGGTCGTGAGCTCATAGATAAGGTCCTACCTTACCTCATAGGAGAGGACCCAGATGCCATCATCGCTCGCGGTACAGAAACCGAAAACGGTCAACTCGCCCAGAACTTTATCTACTTGAAAGAGTGGGTAGAGGGGGATGAGGATTAAGGACCGAGGTTACGTGCCCAAGTGATTCCGTGCACGCGCTCTTCCCTGAGCCCTTAAAATCCCTAAGCCCCTTACAGCATTATCCTGTAACCCACGCACCAATCGATTTTTCTTGTATCTAGATTGTACGTGTGTCTGTCGTTGAGCAAGCTGACATCTACGCCAGCGTAAACTCCCCAGGTGGTCACAAAGTTCAAGCTCATGAACATCGTTCGCGGCATCGGGTTGCCATCGTTCTCCATGCCATAGGATATCTTGTAGAGATTGTACACATGAAAGGCATAGTCGAATTGGAATTCGGCAATGACGTATCTACTAATCATCACGTCTGCAAAGAGACTCGGACCGGCGCCTATGTACCAACCATTTGGTGATGGCGTGAGAAGTACTTCTTGTCCGTTTCCAACTGTATCGGTTCGGATTGATGAAGCTACAGTAAGATCTTGGAAGTTTAGTCCGGCCGCAAGAGCAAATCGGTCGGTGACCACTGCGTTCCAAGCCCATGTGTGTGAGCCTGCCAGGAAGTGAGAGAATCCAGTACTTTCATCACGGTACACGTCGTTGAAGTCTTCTCCGAAGGAAACAAAGAGCTCACCTAGAAGCTTATAACGGTACATGTAACGGCGACCCCCAAGTTCCATGTTGTTTTTGTACATGAATATATCGCCGGTCCACTTGTTGATTTCATGGTTCTCTGGGTAGGGGGCGTTTGGTGTTGAGGCCCTTATATTTCGGACGCACAATCCGAGGTAGAGTTCGTCGAAGTATGTATCTCCGAGGTATCTGAAATCCGCAAGCGTTCCATTGCCGAGGTCGCCGTTCATGTTGGAGCTCATGGCTCCTTTCTGACCCATTGAAAGAAAGGATATGGCTAGAAAGCTGAGTAGTAAGTTAGTTCTCATGATCAGTCGTTTTTATTCCACTTCAGAATGGTCAATCCCAATCCGCCACTGATGTACCAACCCATGTAGTTCCGGTAGCCCGCTTCGAAGTTATAGCTCATCCCAAACTTCTTGTTCGTGTACTTTTTCTGCTCAATTTGGAATCCACTCATGCCAAATCGAAATCCGATGGGTAAGCTGCCGATAGCATCCTTTGCCTGATCGCTTAGGTCCATTTCGGGTGCCCATGGGTCGTAAATTCTAGTGCCCGTAATGAGTGCGTCGAAATAGACTAGTGTGGCGTGAGAATTAAATTGATAGCCAAACTGTTCGGTATTGACAAATACGTTGGTGATGGAGCGAAGGGCAATACCTCCATACAATCCTGTATTTCTTGCTCTGCCTAGGCTTTCAGTGAAAGGTGATTGACCGAAATCGTCTTCGAGTTCCTCAATATCAATTGGACTGGCAAGATTGTAGAATCCACCACGCACGAGGAAGTCGCGACGACGAAGAGCAGGGATGACGATGGACGTTGAGGTGTACACGCGAACATTCTCATAGTAATCATCATATTGATCTGCTTCCAACACCACCTTCGTTGGTTTGCGCACAGTTCCCCCGCCAATCTTGTAATAGGCACCGACTTCGTAGTTCTGAAAATGCATGTGATCATCGTACGCCAGTTGCCCCATCGTTAGGTAGCTCCTGCGAATGCGGAAATCCACGCCGAGTCCGTTTACCGGCTCAAAGTTTCCCCAGACGGATGCATTGAAATTGATCGCGTCGATGGTTCTCAGTGATACATCCGTGTCAAAATACTGTAGGTTGATATTGAGAAAGGGAATGAAGTCCGGATTGTCTCGAACCGTTTCATATCGAATCTGACCCAATACACATGAAGTCCCAATCAAATAGACTAGTAAGGATAGCTGCTTTTTCATGGCTGAAGTGGTTTCTTTCAAAATTCAGCCAAAGGGAAAAGGCAATCAATACGGCATATGACGGATATGTGGAAGTGGGGAAGTGGGGACGTGGGGACGGAAGATGAGACCGGGGACGAAGGACCGAGGATTGAGGTGGTGCTGACATGCATCCGTGCACACGCATCTCCCTGAGCCCTTTAAGTACCCTAAGTCCTTTAAACCCCTTATTCCGTTATCTTCTTCAGGTCGGCGATGGTAGCTTTTGGATCGTCGCTTTTAAATACGAATGAACCTGCTACGAGCACATCGGCTCCGGCTTCTACGAGTTGAGCGGCATTGGCAGAGGTCACACCTCCATCGATTTCAATCTTTGTTGAAGCTCCACGCTCGTCGATCATTTTGCGAAGAGCACGCACTTTTTCATATGTACGCTCGATAAACTTCTGACCACCGAACCCTGGGTTCACAGACATGAGGCAAACGAGGTCGATATCTTCGATGGTATCCTCCAATACGTTCACATTGGTGTGTGGATTGAGGGCAACGCCTGCTTGCATACCTTCTGCTTTAATCGCTTGAAGTGTGCGGTGAAGGTGAGTAGAAGCTTCGTAGTGAACGGTTAGGATATCAGCTCCAACTGCTTTGAATTCTTCGATGTATCGTTCGGGTTGAACAATCATCAAATGCACGTCCATGGTCTTTTTTGCATGACGCTTAATCGCATCCATCACAGGCATTCCAAAAGAAATATTCGGAACAAAAACGCCGTCCATTACATCGATGTGGAACCAATCCGCTTGACTTTCATTGACCATTTCTGAGTCGCGCTGAAGATTGGCGAAATCTGCTGCAAGGATGGATGGGGCGATGAGTGCCATGGAGATGGTTTTAGAATTTGGGCAAAGATAGGGAAAGGTTCGGAGGTTGGGAAGATGAGGAATTGCTTAGGTTAGAGCGATCCGAACTGTCCTTGTTTTGGTTAAACGCTTGATTCTTGAAGGCTGTTCACCCCAACCTAGTTGCAGAAGCACCAACTTGAAGGTCTTCAAACAGGCTATTCATCTTCTCCTTATATTTGAGGATAGACCATTTGATATGAAACACTTCGCTCTCCTTGGCCTTCTCAGTTTGGCTAGTACTTCTTCCTTTGCTCAAACCGTAGAATTCAAAAAAATTGTAGAACCCTCAAGTCTTTCATTTGAATTACCTGAAGGTGAAATCGTAGCTGCTGATTTAGATTTGGATGGAGATATAGATTTCTTTGCTCTCGCACCATCAGAGACGTTCCTTTATGAGAATAAAGGCAATGGTACTATCGATACGGTTCAGAGAATGCCATGGATAACGGACAGAGCGAATACTTCTGTTGATATATCCGATTTAAACGGTGATGGTCTGCCTGACCTTGTTGTGACCGCTGATATTTCCAGGTCTTCAAGTTCAGATCAGCATGTATTGATTTATTTGAATACTGGAAATCTAAATTTTCAAAAAGTCAACAGTGCAGGTGTATCCTCGCAAGGTTCGCGTGTAAATGTTGTTGTAGCCGACTTGAATACGGATACGATACCTGATCTTTTTGTAAACGTCATTGGAGCTGGATCCACGAACCGAGGTGAACTGTTTCAAGGCGTGGGAAATGGAAACTTCACCTCCACAAGCTTCACGGTTCAAGGTAGATTCTCAACTCAAGCTGAGGATTTGGATTTGGATGGAGATATTGATTTGATATTTAATCCAGGACCAACAGTGGGGAACCTGGTTTTTTACGAAAACCAAGGCAACAACAACTTTGTTGAGATCCTCAATTCTCCTGTCTCAACGAGCCCTGGTGGTGTTCTATATTTTGGGCAGTTCTTGGACTCCAGTGAAACCATGCTCCTAATAGTTGAGAGTGGTCAGACGAATACGGATTCGTATTTCTATGAGATTTCAGGATCTATGAACTTCACACTGGTGGGCTATACCAGCCTTCCTAAATTTTCAAACGGAAGAACACTTATCGAAGTAGTGGATTTGAATAAAGATGGCCTCACCGATGTCTTTTTGAGAGATTTGCCGAGTGGTGGAGCCAGCAATTTTTTCATTAACACATCAGCCCCTGGTTCGTCCGCACCTTCCTTTAGTAATACAATGGTTACTGGGCTACATCCATCATCGGCTCAAAGCAAAATCTGGGTCACAGATTTAAACAATGATCAAATGAATGATGTAATATTCAGTCCAACTGGAGCGGCTATTGTACCATCTCAAGTGTTTCTTGGTACCAACAGCCTATTGAACTTTGAAGAGCACTTCACTTATCCGCATCCGATTTACATCTATGGACGTGCTCATTACGCAGACTTCGACGATGATGGTGTAGACGAGGTGCTTCACTTTGGATCGAATCCGTCAATTCCGTCTTCTGCTACTCTTGGTGAGCACTTAGACACTGGGCTGTTTGGAAACTTCAGACAGATTCAGTTTGACCCTGTCGATTATGTGAACGGCGAGTTTGGCGATTTCACAGGTGATGGGGTAGTTGACTTTGTAGGAGTCTCACGAGATAATTCAACCAGTAATCGGTTTATAGTGATTTATGAAAACGATGGCACGGGTAATTTAGTCATTGATTCCACCCGAATATCGAGCTTCGATTGGTTGCACAATGTTGGCTTCAACTTGAATGTAAGGGACGTAAACGGCGACGGAAAGTTAGATCTTCTTTGGTCTGGTAAGAGCGCTGTATCCAATCAATATAGCGCATGGATCTATTACCAAAATTCGAATGGCGGTTTCTCAGCAACATCATTTCCAGTGAATAACGAGTTGGAGTATTTCGATGCGTTTGATTTGGATGGTGATGGTGACTTGGACATCCTGAGTGAGGATGTAAATTCTGCTACAGGAAGTATTGAAACACGCATACATCGAAATGATGGCGGAACCTGGGTGCTAACGACCAACGCTAATTTGGCAGCGTACCCTACAAATGGTAATGGGAAGTATTATATGCTTGATTTCGACAATAGTGGTTCAATTGATTTGATTCAACGATCCTCCTCAGGAATTAGGGTCAACCTCAATAATGGAGGTACCTTTGCGTATTCATCATTCTATACTCAACAATTTCAGAATTTCGGAGTTGAACTCGTCTCTGCCGACTTTGATACCGACGGTGATGAAGACTTTATTTGGCGCACTCCGATAGGATATGAGCTTTGCTTAAATGGAGGTTCAGGAATCTTTACTGAGCACCCCATTACATCTATTCCGAATATTTCTTTTTCGGCCTCTGCGCGGCTACCTCACATAGCGGATGTGGATGGAGATGGAGATATGGATTTTTTCTTCACCTTAAAAGATGAGCAAGGTTTTCGAAGTTCAGCACTCTACAGGAATGAAGTGATTAATACAATTTCTGTTTATGAACATCATGGGGATTTATCAAGCGAACTCGTTGCATTTCCCGTTCCCATGAATTCATATCTGAATCTAGAAGCTGACCTAGAAGGGACAACTTCCTATAGATTACTTGATGTGCGTGGGAACGTTGCCTCAGAAGGAGAGTTGCGGTTCAAATCAGGTAAGGCGCAATTAACGCTGGAATGTCCACCTGGTTTTTATGTTCTAATCATTGACCAAGCTAAGCGATCCTATTCAACTAAGATATTGGTGGAGTAGGACTCAAGTTTTAGAAATGAGACCAGTTCTGATAATTGCTAGCATTATTATAAGCGCTTCACTTTTTGCTCAGCAGCCAAGTATGTTAGGCGATCCAAGTAAGCGGGTGTACTTATCGGTAGAGCAATCTTTGCGCTTGCAAGAGCAATTGGATAGTGCATATCCGGCTATGCGCAGGTTGGCAATAGTTCCTTTGGATTCTGTCACTGTCGAAATGCGATCAGAGCTAGGACAATTTTTAAATGATTTGCAGCCTTTGCCGAGAGATCTCGAAGTAAACGAAGATGAACGCATGCGGGTAGTATTCTGTGAGCGATCGGGTTCACGAGATATTATCGGAAGTACAGATACGTCATACTATGTGCTCGAAGAGGGGAGCGAGTTTCCATCTGTTCGAATCACTGACCTCAAGATGGACATCGAATATGAAGAATATCGAATCGACTCCTTTGGTGGACGAATTGTGATTGTTCAGTTCAGATATCAGTATGTCGGCAGTCAGACTAGCTGGAAGTCAAGTCAAATGTGGGTGCTAGAGAGGTATTGAAAAGTGTACACGTGAGTACGTAGCCACGTAACCTCGGCTCGGGTCTTCCTTCCCCACATCCCAACGGAAACAAAAACCCCCGACACTTTCGTATCGGGGGCCACACATAAACAATTCTCGAATGTGTATTATCCGAGATACGTTTTCAGAATTTTGCTTCGTGAAGTGTGCTTGAGACGGCGGATTGCCTTCTCTTTAATCTGGCGCACGCGCTCACGAGTGAGGTCGAATTTCTCACCAATTTCTTCCAATGTCATTGGATGTTGACCGTTCAATCCGAAGTAGAGACGGATCACATCACCTTCACGTGGGGTGAGGGTAGCGAGTGAGCGCTCGATTTCGGTACGAAGTGAATCGTGCATGAGGTCTTCATCTGGATTTGGAGAATCCGACGAGTTCAAAACGTCGTACAAGTTGCTGTCTTCACCTTCTACTAACGGCGCATCCATAGAAACATGGCGACCGGAGTTACGCATGCTTTCCTTCACGTCATTTTCGCCCATTTCGAGCATGTCCGCGATTTCAGCAGCAGAAGGAGCACGCTCATGCTCTTGTTCGAGCTGCGCGTAAGCCTTGTTGATTTTATTGATAGATCCAATCTTGTTCAAAGGCAAGCGAACAATACGAGACTGTTCTGCAAGCGCTTGAAGAATCGACTGGCGAATCCACCAAACGGCGTATGAAATAAATTTAAAACCACGAGTTTCATCAAAACGCTGAGCGGCCTTGATCAAACCGAGGTTCCCTTCGTTAATGAGGTCTGGCAAAGTCAAACCTTGATTCTGGTATTGCTTTGCTACAGAAACCACAAAACGAAGGTTGGCTTTGGTCAATTTCTCCAAAGCGATTTGGTCACCCGCCTTAATGCGCTGAGCGAGTTCCACCTCTTCCTCTGCAGTAATCAGTTCAACCTTACCGATTTCCTGAAGATACTTGTCGAGTGAGGCGGTCTCCCTATTGGTGACCTGTTTTGTGATTTTTAACTGTCTCATATGTCCAAACGAATACTACGAATTAATGGAACGATGAATTTGACGCAATTGTTTTACTTCTTGTCTTCCTGTCTCTCAGGTTTTGGAAGCAATGCTTTGCGTGACAATTTCATCTTGCCTTTCTCATCCATCGCCAACAATTTCACCTTGACTTTGTCGCCCTCTTTGAATACAGTGCTCACGTCTTCGATTCGTTTGTGGTCAATTTCAGAAATGTGGAGAAGGCCTTGAGTGTTGTGGCCAATCTCGATGAATGCACCGAACGACTGAATGCCTTTCACGACACCTTCGTAAACTTCACCTACAGTCGGTACAAAGGCAATCTCCTTAATACGACGAATAGCAAAGTCCATACCCTCTTGGTCGACTCCAGAAATCTCTACAATACCTTTTTCGCCTTCTTCGTCGATAGAGATAGTAGTTCCAGTTTCTTCTTGAAGAGCCTGAATTACTTTTCCACCAGGTCCGATAACGGCGCCAATGAAGCTTTTTGGAATCTCAACCACAACGATCTTAGGAGCGTTCGGCTTGAGTTGAGTACGTGGTTCGCTGATAGACTTAGTCATCTCAGTCATGATGTGCAAGCGACCTTCACGTGCTTGAGCCAAGGCCTCTTTCATTACCTGTGCACTAATGCCAGTAATTTTAAGGTCCATCTGACATGCCGTGATACCATCGCGGGTACCGGTCACTTTGAAGTCCATATCGCCCAAGTGGTCTTCGTCACCTAGGATATCAGACAAGATTTGGTACTTACCTGTTTCCTTATCGGTAATCAATCCCATGGCGATACCAGAAACTGGCTTGGTGATGTTGATACCTGCATCCATCAAGGCGAGTGTACCAGCACAGACTGTTGCCATAGAAGAAGAACCGTTCGATTCTAGGATCTCACTAACGATACGAATCGTGTATGGAGTATCAGCAGGAACTACCTTCTTCAAGGCGCGTTGAGCCAAGTTTCCGTGTCCGATCTCACGACGGCTTGTTCCGCGAATTGGACGCGCTTCACCGGTTGAGAATGGAGGGAAGTTATAATGGAGATAGAATTTCTCCTGACCTACGTAGGTCGCGTTGTCAATCTTGTTCACATCGAGGCTAGTACCCAAAGTCACAGTAGTAAGCGACTGAGTTTCACCACGTGTGAAGATAGCAGAACCATGTCCACCAGGTAGGTAATCCACCTCCGTCCAGATTGGACGAATCTCTGTAGTCTTACGACCATCAAGACGGATACCTTTATCGAGTAGGCAGTTACGAACCGCGTGATACTGTGCATCGTGGAAGTAGTTTTTAGCTAAACCAGCCTTCTCAGCAATTTCTTCTTCGTTCCAATCAGCGATGTATTCTTCGAAGATAGCCTTGAATGCAGCAGAACGCTCGTGCTTGTTAGGGTTGCCTTGAGCAGCAACCTCAAAACACTTGTCGTATGTAGCCTTCATCACTTGCTCGCGCAACTCTTCGTCGTGCGTCTCGTGATTGTATTCTCTCTTTGGAGATGAAGTAGGAACCTGAGCTGCAAGCGCAAGCTGTGCTTCACACTGATCGATGATAGCTTTGTGAGCCACGTCGATAGCTTCAAGCATTTCCTCTTCACTCACTTGGTCCATTTCACCTTCCACCATTACGATGCTTTCCTTCGAACCACCAACCATCATTTCGATGTCGGCTTTTGCGATGTCAGCAGGAGAAGGGTTAACCACCATCTTACCGTCGATGCGCGCTACGCGAACTTCGCCGATAGGACCGTTGAATGGAATATCAGAAATAGTGATAGCAGCAGATGCGGCCAAACCAGCCAATGAATCTGGAGCTACTTCAGGATCGAATGAAATCAATGAAATGATTACCTGTGTGTCAGCGTGGTAATCTTTCGGGAAGATTGGACGCAATACGCGGTCAACCAATCTCATTGTAAGAATCTCATCGTCGGAAGGGCGACCTTCACGCTTGATGAAACCACCAGGAACACGACCCGTTGCCGAGAACTTCTCACGGTATTCTACAGTCAATGGAAGGAAATCAACACCTTCTTTGGCTTCTTTGTTGGAAACAACGGTAGCGAGTAGCATCGTGCCACCCATCTTTACCACAACAGCACCGTCAGCTTGGCGTGCAAGCTTGCCGGTTTCGATGGTAATTTCCCGACCGTCCGCGAGTTTAATCTCTTGCGTAATAGGAGTAGGGATCATGTATTCTATTCAGTTACAATTACAAACAATATTATACGCGAAAAGGCAATTCATTGAATTGCCTTTATCGCTTTACTCTTTACATCTTATTTACGAAGACCAAGCTTCTCAATAATTGCGCGGTAGCGCTCGATGTCATTTTTGTAGAGGTAGTTGAGCAACTTACGTCTCTTACCTACGAGCGCAACGAGTGATCTCTCGGTGTTGAAGTCTTTTCTGTTCTGCTTCAAGTGCTCTGTGAGGTGAGAAATTCTGTAAGTGAACAATGCGATTTGACCTTCTGGTGAACCTGTGTCCTCTGCACCGTTACCATATTCTTTGAAGATCTCTTGCTTCTTTTCGGAAGTTAAATACATTCCTAAATCGTATTAGATGTTAATGATGTATCGAAGGCGGCAAAGATAGCAAAATCTTTGACGCACTGGAACTTATTGAGAAATTTGTGTCATCTCGATGAACTTGCTCATCTTGTCTTTGAGTTTCTTGCGCTCAGCGACAAAATCAAGGAAGCCATGTTCGAGCAAGAACTCTGAAGTTTGGAATCCTTCAGGTAGATCTTTACCGATGGTTTCTTTCACAACACGTGGTCCAGCGAAGCCAATCAATGCGCCTGGTTCAGCAATATTAATATCACCCAACATCGCGAAGCTAGCTGTAACCCCACCTGTGGTAGGATCAGTTAGCAATGAAATGTAAGGTAAACCCGCTTTGTCCAACAAGGTGAGTTTTGCGGAAGTCTTCGCCATCTGCATCAAGGAGAAAGCAGCTTCCATCATTCGTGCACCACCCGATTTGCTGATCATGATGAACGGTTGCTTATTCGCAAGCGCGTGATCAATTGCACGGGCAATTTTCTCACCTACTACCGATCCCATCGAACCACCAATGAACCTAAAGTTCATGGCAGCAATAGTTACAGGATGGCCGTTCATTTTTCCGTGTCCAGTTGTGACGGCGTCTTTCAAGCCCGACTTTTTCTTGCCTTGCTCCAAACGCACGCTATATTTCTTTGTGTCTTCGAATTCCAATGGATCTTTCGAAGTCATGTTCGCATCGAGTTCTGTCCACTTTCCGTCGTCAAACAAAAAGCTGAAGTACTCAGCTGCGTCGATTTTATCGTGATACCCGCAGTTGCCACATACCCAAAGATTGTGAGAGTGATCTTCTACAGATACAATCACTTTACACTTTGAGCATCTGTGCCACAGACCTTCAGGAGTTTCCTTCTTGTCTTGTGTTGCAGTGGTAATCCCTTCCTTATCTCTTTTGAACCAACCCATACTGGTGTTCTTTTTTGATTAGGCGATAGTAATTTCGTCGGTCAAGTATACATCTTGAACGCTGCGTAGCAAGTCTACACCTTCGTTCATTGGGCGTTGGAATGCTTTTCTTCCCAAAATCAAACCCTGACCACCTGCTCTTTTATTGATAACTGCAGTTGCAACCGCCTCGGCCAAGTCGCTGTCACCTGCAGATGCACCACCGGAGTTGATCAAACCAACACGACCCATGTAGCAGTTCGCCACTTGGTAACGGGTCAAATCGATAGGGTGGTCGCTTGAAAGTTCAGAATAAACTTTCGGATGAGTTTTACCGAAATTGATTGCAGTATATCCACCATTGTTGGTCGGAAGTTTCTGCTTGATTACATCGGCTTGAATGGTAACACCCAAGTGATTCGCCTGACCGGTCAAGTCGGCTGATGTATGATAATCAACTCCGTCTTTCTTGAAGCCTGGGTTACGAGTGTAGCACCATAGAATGGTTGCCATACCCAATTCGTGTGCTCTTTCGAAAGCCTCAGCTACTTCGAGAAGCTGGCGACGAGATTCTTGTGCTCCAAAGTAAACCGTTGCACCCACAGCAACAGCTCCCATATTCCATGCGTCTTCAACGCTACCGTACATGGTCTGGTCGAATTGTGCTGGGTGCGACAAGAATTCGTTGTGGTTGATCTTTACAATAAATGGAATCTTGTGTGCGTACTTACGAGCCACATTGCTCAATACGCCAAAAGTAGATGCAACAGCATTACACTCAGCCTCAATAGCCAACTTCACAATGTTCTCTGGATCAAAGTACATTGGGTTAGGCGCGAATGAAGCAGCGGCGCTGTGTTCAATTCCTTGGTCTACTGGAAGGATGCTCATGTAACCTGTTCCGCCAAGACGGCCAGTGCCATATAGTGTTTGCAAACTGCGCAATACAGGAATACTGCGGTTTGAATCCTTGAAGGTCTTATCTACAAAATCTCCACCTGGAAGATGAATACTGTCTTTTGAAATAGTCTTGCTTGTGTGTTCGAGCAAGTAGCTAGCGTCTTTACCCAGGAGCTCCTGGATTTTAGCGTATGACATAGGTTCAGCTATTTATTCTGTTCGTCATTTTGTCCGCACGGACAAGAGGCAAAATTATGACATTTTGCTCGGGCAAGGTAAGAGTTTTGCTAGAAAGGATAGTTGACTCCGAAGTTGAAAGTGACCGTGCTCCATTTCAACCCGTCGAGAACATATCTATATCCTTCTGGCTCGGATGGATCCCAAACCTTAATTCCACCATCCAATCTAAGTTGGAAGAAGCCGAAATCATAACGTAAACCCACACCTGTTCCCAAAGCTGAGCTAGGTAGAAGGCGATTCCATTTAAAGGTTGCGGCTTCAATTTCAGCGCGTGTCAATCCCTCGAAATCCGAGAGGCGATAATTCCTATCCCAAAGCCACACGTTACCAGCGTCCATGAATACGGCACCGTTCAAGCTTCCGAAGAGTGGAAAGCGATATTCCAAGTTGATCATGGCTTTTATAGGTGCAACGGCTGCATAGCTCTCTCTATCATAGATGCTATACGGCAATTCACCTGGTCCCAAGCGATAGGCTACCCACCCTCGGATATCTTGTGATCCACCGGCCAAATAGGTTTTTTCAAATGGAGGAAGGAATGGTGAGTTCCCATAGTTATAGGTCATTCCCAAAAAGGCTCGTCCCACTAGCCAAGACTTTGGACCAGCAGCTACATATAGGCGGTAGTCTACATCCCCTCGGACGTATTGAGCATAAGGCACATCAAAGAGAATGCGTTGCCCCGTTTCACCATCCACTTGGAAATTTCCATCCAAGCCACTCATTATCCACCCAGAGCTTTCGATGGAGAAGCGGACGAAATGGCGATACAGTTGATTCCTTGCTGGAGGATTATAAGTGAAAACTGCGCGAGATGCTGCAATCAAGTTGTCTTGAAAACCCGTTTTGAAGAAGAGCGAGTTGATGAATGTTGTGTCGAAATCCAACAAGTTCACATAGTTCAAATCCGGGATAGTCAATTGGGCGGTCCAATTCTCCCAAGGTTGAGCTTGAAATGTCGTAGAAAGTCGTGCAATTCTGCGCTGAAACTCTACACGAGTTTGTTGACTAAATGATGCAGTAATTCGTGTGGATGGGCGCCAGTTTTTTGGGAAGGCGGATTGGAAGTTTAGTGGTAAGAGGAATCGTGAAAAGTTCAAACTGGCTTCACCACCCAATTCGTAGGTGTTGAATAACTGCTGTTGGTCTTCACTTGATTGGTAGTTCAATTGAGCTTGAATACCACCGTTTAAACTGAGAGTTAGAATCTCGCCAGCTCCAAACAAGTTTCTATTAAGCCATCCGATGTTCCCTTGAATCCCATAAAAGTTTGATGTACTCGTGCCTTCGAGCTGAGTCGTAAAACTCCGTTTGTCGAGTGGAGTCAGTTTGATGAGTGCATCGAGCTCATGCTCTTCTCCATTTTCGGAAGGAGTGAATTCAATTTCTGTAGCACCGAACACACCAAGGGAAGAAAGGTGCTTATAACTCTCTGTGGTTACATCGGAATTGAATTGATCGCCCGGTGAGAAATGAATAGCACGAGAAATTAGATGTGGGTGGTACCTAGCGCTGTCACGAATCAAGAAGTTGTAATTCTCGTATTGGACAGTGTCGGAATACACGGCATCTGGATTCAGATAGTTGAATCCGTAATCAATGTAAATCGTGGAAACATTGTAGCGTTCGTGTGGAACGGTGTAGGCTGTGTCAATGGTGCGCACCGGTCGATCTACTACGCGCATGGTAAGGTTTACCCCATGGTTTCCGGCTGTTGTATCTGCCGTGAATCGAATCCATTCTTTGCTGAATCCAAAGAAACCATCATTTCTAAAAAGACGTGAAAGACGATCGCGTTCAGCGCTCAAAGTAGACTCGATATAAGGTTCACCTTTAACTATCAGGCTATTGGATGAATCTGACAGAACGAGTTCGTGTAACAGCGGACTTGGAATCTCGTAGACCACTTCATTGAAAGTGTATCTCGGTCCGAGCTCAACTTCGTAAATGACGTCTACATTTCGAGTAGGAGTGTCGATTTCTAAAGTGTAACTCGCCTTATTCCAAAAGTATCCTTGGTTGAAATAGTAGATGTGTAATTGAGAGCGCGTCCTTTCTGCCAATGGTTCGCTATAAACCGTTGGTGCAGTACCTTGGCGAGACACCCAAGCGGCAAAGCCACTCGAATCTGTTGGATTACCCCAGCTGTAAACGGCATTTTGGAAGGGACGGGTCGGGCGCTGCTTTAGGATGTTTTCAACCCTGGAGGGAGCCGCTTTGCCATCCACGCGAATTTCGTTTTCATCTAAACGATATTCACCTTCAGGAACCCACTTGCTCAAATTGCAAGCTCCAAGGAATAGGCTCAAAAGAAAAAGCCCTACGTATCTTAGCAGCGGGTTACCCATATTCGTATTCCAAAGTTAACAAGGAAGATAGATTGATTAGCAAGAAAGACTCCAAACTTATCCAACAGCTTCAGCAGAAGAAATTCCGCGTGAAGGAGAATTCGTTTATCGCAGAAACGCCCAAAGTGGTGGAGGAATTTTTGCGTGCTGGTTTTATCTTGAAATCGTGGTACGCCACTACCGACTATCAACCACCTTCCGGGACAAAGGTACGTCCCGAGGAGGTAAGTTCGAAGGACCTCAAATCGATAAGTCGGCTTGAATCGCCTAATGGCACGCTTGCCGTCTTCGAGATTCCGAAGCCGTTCCAAACCGATACTCAGAATCTCATCATTGCCCTCGACGGTGTACGTGACCCGGGTAACATGGGAACGATAATTCGCATGGCTGATTGGTTCAATGTGGATAAAGTGTTGCTCTCCGAGGATTGCGTCGATATTTGGAATCCGAAGGTAGTTCAGTCAACTATGGGAAGTTTAGCTCGCGTTATACCGGAAATCACGGATTTGCCGGTTGCATTATCCGAATTGAAGAATGAAGGGTTTGAAGTTCGAATAGCTGATATGGATGGCACACCCAGTTCGGAAATGGACTGGAACAATCCGACGGTCATAGTAATGGGAAATGAAGCAAACGGTCCGAGGGAAAATGTTTGCAAGGTCGCAGACGGAAAAGTGACGATTCCAAAATTGCGAGAGGGAGGAGCAGAAAGCTTGAACGTAGCAATGGCCACCGGGATCCTTCTAGCTCAGGCTAAGCTTTAGCCGTTTCCTTTTTCTTTCTGGGCTTGAAGAATAGGTTGAGAACTACACCTAAGATGACCAATCCCATTCCCATTAAGGCAATCCATGAATGAGTAACGCCAAAAATGAAATAGTCGAAAGACAGCAAGAACACAATCCCCAAGTATTTCATAGCCGCCAAGCCACTGAGTGCACTGGATTGAAATGCTTTGGTCATGCTCACCTGCGCGATTTGTGTCAGAATCCCCATCAACAACAATAATATCCATTGATCTGAACGAGGCATCACCCAGTCGACTATTCCCGTAATTCCAAGAAAGGCCATAACCGGTGTGGCGATAAGTGGAAAGTAGAATACAATCACGACGGGATCGTCAGATTTAGCCAGTTTTCCAATGGCATTGTAAGCCAAACCAGCGAAAATCGAACTTCCAATACCCATGAGAAGGTAGGTGGTATTTAGTGTTTCTTCGAAACCGCGGATGATTGCAATTCCTGCAAAGGACATCAAGAAAAATAGCCACTGGTAGCCTTTTACTTTTTCACCCAGAAACCACACTGCGAATAAGGCGGTGAAAATAGGTGAGAGATATTGTAGAACGACAGCTGTAGAAAGAGGCAGTTTCTGAAGTGTATAGAAGAAGGTAGTGAGTGCAATCACTCCGAATACTCCACGAAGGATGAGCCAAAGTTTGTTGTTGCCAAAGGGAGAGATTTTCTTTCTACGGATGAACCAAAGGCTCAGAATCAATGAGACGACACTACGGAAGAATACCAATTCTGGTGCTGGGATGTTATCGCCCAAGAGTTTAACCACCACGTTCATCAGAGCAAAGCCCACCACGGAAATCAGCATAAAGATGATTCCCCTGCTTTTTGGATTTTCAAGCAGGTGATTAAGGGAGCTCATTGAACTGAATTTATTGGAAGGTGAACGAGAAGAGAAGTCCTCGTGTGTAAGTTCCTTCAAGTCCGGTTACGGCAAGAGTGCCATCTTGAATCGTCAGATCTCTAACTCCCCAGAAGGCTTTGATCTGAGGTGAGAACTTGAAGTACTCGAAGTAGAAATCCATGCCCACGCCGAAGTCGTACGACAAATCAGTAGAGTTCAATTTGAAAACCAGCGGATCTTCTAGGTCTTCTTTTGAAGCTAGGTCGTAGCTATAAGTCAATCCCGCCAATACATACCAACGGTGATTGTGGATGCGGTCGGTTTTGAGACGCAATTCAATTGGCGCTTGAACCAAGGAACTCTCGATGATTCGTTCTTGCTCCTCACGAACCCCGGTGATAGGGTTGAACATATCGAAGTAAATTCTTCGCTCTGTGTTGGCGAAAGATGGTATGAACCGGAAGTTCATATTCTTCCCTAAACGTATGTCAGAAATGATTCCGATGCTGTAACCTGGACTTACCACTGTGCGCACACCGTAGAAGTCTGGAACTTCAGACAAATCCTCTTTAGGAACAAGTCGGAAATCATAGTTATTGATACCGATATAAAACCCGAAGTGGAGCAACTGCTCGTCGTATAGTCGCAAATTAGGCGGACCAGATTGTGCGCCTGCCTTGAAACCGAAGGTGGCTAATGCAAAAAGTATGTAGATACGTGCTTTCAACATTCTAGAGAACGAGCGGGTTAGTAGCTTATTTTGTGGCGGTGTAAATTGTAGCAACGCCAAAAGTAACAGGTCTTGCAACCGCTTTGGAGTAGCCTAATTTACCAAGGATATCCAAGAACCGTTGTCCATAAGGGAACGCGTCAACGGATTCTGGTAGGTAGGTGTATGCCGATTGATCCTTACTCACTAGACGTCCAATAGTAGGAAGGATGTATTTGAAGTAGAATCTGTAGATCTGCTTGAATGGGAATCCCGTTGGCTGCGAGAACTCCAACACAACAACTTTTCCGCCTGGTTTCACTACGCGGAGCATTTCACTCAATCCAGCTTCTAGGTTTTCGAAGTTTCTCACCCCGAAAGCAACTGTAATTGCATCAAAGGAATTGTCTTCGAACGGCAACTGTTCTGAATCGCCAAGCTGAAGAGCAATGCGTTCTGAAAGACCTTTTTTGTCGATTTTTTCACCCCCCACTTTCAACATTCCTGCTGAAATGTCCACTCCAGTGATATGAGCGCCATCAATTTTAGAAAGGGCGATGGCCAAATCGGCCGTTCCTGTTGCGATATCGAGAACTTTTGTGGGTTGAGTTGCAGAAACGATGCGAACCACCTTGCGTCTCCATCCTTTGTCAATACCCAAAGAAAGAAGGTGGTTGAGGAAGTCATATCTCGCCGAGATGTTGTCAAACATCTTAGCTACTTGCTCCTTCTTGCTTCCTTCTTCTGTGCTGTAAGGCTTTACTTCTGCCATAATCAATAATTGACTCCCACTTTGCGGCTGCAAATGTAGGTAATCGGTTGATGTTGAGATAATCTATTTGAGTATAATCGAGACGGCTGGTTTCTAACCTACCATGAAGTTGGCCTTCGGATAGACATAGTCGTTCGACTCCCGTTTTCGACTGCTTAACGCAAAGGCTAGGGTAATGGTTCCAATTCTACCGATGAACATCGATAACATGATGATAATTCGTCCGACGGTAGAAAGCTCAGTGGTGATTCCAGTAGATAACCCAACTGTACAGAAAGCCGACACTTGTTCGAATGCCAGTCGCATGAGTCCGAGTTCGGGGTCGGTAATACTCAAAGCGAATATGCCTATCAAAATAACTGTGGCCGAGAATAAGAAGATACTGAAGGCTCTATTTAGAAGCTCCCAAGGAATGGTCTGTTTGAAAATATCCACTCTTTTTCTACCGCGAATCGTCGACCAAGCGGTGAGGAATACTAGTGCAAAAGTGGACGTTTTAATACCACCGCCCGTTGAGCCTGTAGATGCGCCAATGAACATTAGGAAGATGAAGAAAATGAGTACTGGCATGGCAAGAGAACCGATATCAACAGTGTTGAATCCGGCTGTACGGGTTGTCGCTGCTTGGAAAAGGGCGGTGATTATTTTCCCACCAAAGGACTTATCCGCCATCGTTCCATTAAACTCAAACACAAAGAAGATGACAAATCCAATGAGCAAAAGTGCGCCTGTACTGTAGAGTGCAATTTTACTACCCACGCTCAGCGTTTTCCACGGCTTCTTCATTCGTTCACGAACCTGGCGAAGCGTGAATATGTCTCTCATCGTTCCAAATCCCAGTCCTCCAAAAATCAAGATAATGGCAATCACTAAATGAAGCATATAGCTTCTCTCAATTGGACTTTCCATCAAGCCGTTTGTGAATAGTGAGAACCCAGCATTGTTGAAAGCGGATATAGAGTGGAATATGGAATGGAAGACTCGTTGTCCGACTGTTTCAAACTGTATTGCTGAACCCCAGAAGAGGAATATCGCAATTGCACCAATGGCCTCAATCGTGAAGGTGAAACGGATGATCTTTCGGAAGAGCTCCGCACTAGAAGTGAGTGACTCGTTCGAGTAGGTAGCTTGAATCAAACTTTGATGTCGGATTCCAATGCCCTTCTTCGTGAAAAGCGCAAAGAATGTGGCGAAGGAAATAATGTTAAGTCCGCCGAGCTGAAAGAGAAGCATGATTAGAAACTGCCCTTTGAAACTGAAGTAAGTGGCAGTATCGACCACAATTAACCCCGTAACACAACTCGCGGAAATACTAGTAAAAAGTGCATCGAAGAATGGCATGGATACCCCTTCAGAGGTCATTTCAGGAAGCATGAGCAATCCTGTACCTACTAGTATCAAAAGTAAGAAGGATATCACGAGTAAAGCTGGGGGGCTCAAGGACGCCAACGGGAGGAAAGTACTGGCCTTACCTAGCTCGAGGAACACAATCAGCAAGAAATATCCCTGAATGAATATGATGAAGAATTGATCAAGCGCTTGCATACCTAGGAGTCCGCCTAGTGCGCTCATGATCTCGGTTCCGAAAAGGTTGATGGACAGGATGTTTATAAAGAGAAAAGCCATCAATATTCCCTCCCATTTGGTCTCCTTTAAGTGTTGGATGGGTGAGAAACTGTAGATGAACTCCATCACATATTTGAAGAGATAGAATCCGATACTGAACTTAATGATGAATTCAACCACGGCTCTTTCCGTGATATCGAGATCGAAGCCATGGAAGTAGATGAGTGACACGATTGCCAACGAAGAAATGATGGTGCCTGCAGTACGCAAATCTTGCAGCATCCTATCCCGACTGTCGAACAGGCGAATATTGATGCGTTCACGCAGGGCGTTGATTCGACGTTTTAGCGAATCTGACATCTCTTATTTGAGTTGTTGAATTGCGCGCTTCAAATTCTCGTGCGCTTTATTGAGATCGTCGAGTGATGCGGCATAACTGAATCGAACATGACCTGGAAGGCCAAATGCTGAACCCGGAACACTGCTGACATGTCCTTCTTCCAAGAAGTACAAGCAGAGATCCATGTCGTCCTTCATCACCTTGTCACCAGCTGATTTTCCGATGAGCTCATCTACGTTAGCGAAGATGTAGAATGCACCTTCCGGATTACTTGTCTTAAACCCGGGTAGCGTTCCAAAGTTCTCTAACATGAACTTTCTTCTTTCTGCGAAAGCGTCAACCATGTATTGAACATCAGAAGGTTGAGCTTCCATGGCCGCAATGGCTGCACGTTGGGCGATACTGTTGGTGCCGCTAGTAAACTGACTTTGGATTTTATCGCAAGCCTTTGCTAGCCAAGCCGGACAGCCTACGAATCCAATTCTCCAGCCGGTCATGGCGAAGCCTTTGGATAAGCCGTTTACGGTAGCCGTTCGGTCGTACATGCCCTCGAGTGACGCAATGCTCACGTGCTCGGTTCCGTATTGGATGTGCTCATAGATTTCATCGGCGATTACGAATACTTGTGGATGTCTTCTCAACACTTCTGCAAGTGCTTCGAACTCCTCACGTGTGTACATCGCTCCAGACGGGTTATTTGGCGAAGAAAACACCATCAATCTGGTCTGCGGCGTAATTGCAGCGTCCAGCTGTTCGGGTGAAATCTTATATCCGGAATCTACAGTTGTTTCGATGATGTTGGGAACACCTTCGCAGAACTTAATCATACCAACATAGCTCACCCAATATGGAGCGGGCACAAGTACCTCGTCGCCAGGCTCGATTAAACTGAGCATGAGGTTCGCCAATGTTTGCTTGGCTCCGGTTGACACTACAATTTGATCAACGCTATACTCCAGACCGTTATCCCTTTTGAACTTAGCTGCAATGGCCTCGCGCAAATCTGCATAACCCGGTACGGGCATGTAGTGACTATAATTATCGCGGATGCCTTGAATGGCCGCTTCCTTGATAAATTCCGGTGTATCGAAGTCGGGCTCGCCCAAACTCAAACTGATTACGTCTACTCCTTTAGCCGCTAGTTCACGACTCTTTTTAGACATCTCAATCGTCATCGGAAGTTCTAACGCACGGACACGTGCGGAGAGCATGTTGGTCATAGTTCAACGAGTATATAGACAAATGTAATGGTAAAAGGGGAACTGAGAGCTGGTGGGATGGAAAACTGGACAACTGGAGAACTGGGCAATTGGAGGGCTGGACTTCTGGAAGATGGAGAAGTGAAATATTCTAAGATTAGAGTGTGGGCTGATAGATGTCATTTCCTCTAGCGTCGGGTGGTAACCCGACAGTTTATTAATTGGGCCAGATGGAGGAATAGGGGAGGACGGCTGGACAACCGGAGAGCTGGACAGTATGAGGACTGAAGGTTGGAGGGGGGGGCTTCTGGAAGATTGGACAACTGGAAAGCTGGAAGGATCTTTAATGGGGGTCCAAACCCCGCCCTAGTCTCAAGTTAGTGAAGCAAGATAAATCGAAGTGAATCTCAGAATCTTAAGTGTAGTTAAACGGATATAAACGGAAGTAAACGGTTACAATTGGGATGGCATTTCGAATCTCCGTAATTTGAATGTGGGGAGGGGTAGGACGTTAGTCCTGGCGAACAGCATCGGTCAACTCCGGCTTTTTCATGACGGTCAACGTGCTATTCGCGGGGAATACACGTTATTTACTCTGTTGTATTGATCGCATGGGAACAGGATTAACTGTCTGTTCAGAAAACAATTCCGCTCCGTACATTTTTTTCGATATTTGCTGTCCATCTAATCAAAGGCACTCTATGGATATCTTTCTTGAGATTCTGAAATATCTCGCTCCGGCATTGCTAATGCTGTTGTTGACGTACCTGATGTTGTCGAGTTTTACTGAAAATGAAGAGAACCGACGCCGCTACTATCTCAAGAAAGAAACTCAGAAGCAATCGCTTCCTATTCGTATGCAGGCCTATGAGCGTGTTACTCTTTTCTTAGAAAGAATTACACCCAACAGTTTGTTGGTTAGAACTCCTTCAAAGGGATTGAACGCAGTTGAATATCAGACTTTGTTATTGAAGACCATCCGCTCTGAATTCGAGTATAACTTGAGTCAGCAGATATACATGTCGGAAGATGCATGGCAAATGGTAGTTACAGCAAAATCAGCTACTGTGAGCATTATCAATAAGACCGCCTCTACAATGGAGCCTGGTTCTTCAGGTGCTGATCTTTCTAAGAAGATTTTGGAGCACGCAATGAGCTTGGGGACGTTCCCAACAAAGAATGCGATTCACTTCTTGAAAACAGAGGCCTACAAGGAGTTCTAGTTGATTAGCTCAAGAGCTTTCTGGCAGCCATAAGTGGACTCATCGTTCCATTTTCTACCGCTGCCTTCAAATCTTCATATTTCTTCTGATTACTCGCTTCACTCATCCAATGGGCGTAGATGAGTTCTCCAACCGTGTCATCGAACCACCACATCGACTGATCCTTTCTGGTTTGGTCCCAATAGCCCTTTATCTGCATGTGACGCTGATACTTCTCAACTTCTTCGATAGCATCTGAGATTCCCGTGTTCTCTATTGCAGAGATCGGCTTTACTGGAACGGTCCAACCTCTTGGGTCTTCTGGATACAGCTTCAAGGCTCTTCTGACCTCTGCGGATGCTAGCTCTGCTTTACGCTCTTGACCACCATCGGCTTTATTGAGCAGGATTAAATCGCCCATTTCCATGATACCTCGCTTGATGCCTTGGAGCTCGTCGCCAGCGCCTGGAAGTAGGAGTAATGCAAAAAGATCTACCATGCGTTTAACAGCAATCTCACTCTGTCCAACGCCTACTGTTTCCACTAAAATCACGTCATATCCAGCGGCTTCGCAAAGCATGATTGTTTCTCTCGTTTTGCGTGCCACCCCACCTAAACTTCCGGCACTTGGGCTGGGACGGATGAAAGCTGACACATTTTGAGAAAGTGCATTCATTCTTGTTTTGTCCCCTAAAATGCTCCCACCTGTTTTGGCGGAGCTGGGGTCGACAGCAAGAACGGCAACTTTGTGGTTACGCTCAATCCATTGAAGTCCGAAGGATTCGATGAACGTACTCTTTCCAACGCCGGGAACTCCGGTAATTCCGATACGAATACTATTTCCAGTATGAGGCAGGCACCTCTGTACGATGTCATCTGCGAGCATGAAGTCTTCTGGTCGAGTGGATTCAACTAGAGTTATTGCACGCGAAAGTGAGGTTCTGTCACCGTTGCGGATTCCGTCGAATAGTTGATCATTATTTACGACAGCTTTCTGCCGACGGAGTTTGGAAAGATTGGGATTCAAACTCGACTGACCTTCCACCCCGGGAACTTCAGATAATGCACTTTTCTTCTTTGAGGTCGACATGTGACCAAAAGTACAAAAGGGAGGCGCAAGATTTACATACGCGTGGACGTGAAGACGTAGGGAAGTCGGACAGTTCTCATCGTTACAGGCCAATGACCTACACACATGCGGCTCCTGTGCACTTCCGTATTGTCATCCTTATATTTATCGATTAATAATACGATAATTTTAAATATCGATTAAAAGTACGATATTTGAGTATGGAAAAGAGATGGGTGGCCGTGTTGGTTGGTGATGTGGTGGCTTCGAGGAAGGCCGAAGTTGAAGAATGGCTCGTTCCTCTGAAGTCGTTTTTATCTCGCTTCGGCCAGGAAGGGATGGATTGGAATGTTTATCGAGGTGATAGCTTTCAGCTTAGAACGGATGCCGAGAACGCTTTGAATGTAGCTTTCAGATTGCGCGCCCACATGCTTGCGGCGGGTAAGTTTGATGTCCGGATAGCCATAGGATTGGGCGAAGAAACCTATCATTCGGATCGCGTCGCCGAATCTAATGGCTCGGCTTATGTTCGATCGGGATCAGCCTTTGAAGCGCTCAAGAAAGGAGCGGTTCAAGTGGATTCGGGTCGAAGTGCTTTTGATGAGCCAATCAATTTAATGCTCAAATTATCCGAACGTGTCACACGGAAATGGTCACCTGTTGTAGCAGAGACAGTTACGCACAAGCTCGAACACCCTGAAATCAATCAAAGTGATCTTGCCGAGGCGCTTGGGAAGTCGCAGTCTACTGTTAGTGATACATTGAAAAGATCAGGCGTTGATGATATTTATCGGATATTGAAATACTACAATACACATCTGAATATGCTCTATGCTTAGTTTGATTATCCCTTTATTGCTCGCTCATGTCGTTGGTGACTTTTTAATTCAACCAAAGAGCTGGGTGAAGGATAAGGAGGATAAAGGATTTCGCTCTATTTATCTCATCTTACATAGTATCATTCACTTCCTATTGGTAGCGATATTGTTTCTCGATCCGAGAGCGTATTGGCTGTTCTGGGTCGTAATTCCCGTCAGTCATTATTTAATTGATGGCATGAAATCCACCCTGAATAACGGCAAGAATAGTGTGGCAATCTTCGCAATTGATCAATTGCTTCACTTTGCAGTGATTGCCTTTCTCGCATATCACGTTGGAGGGTTCACTGCGCCAGAAGACATCCAGTTTCCGCCTGTATTGATAGGAGCATTGGCACTCAGCTTGTCCATACTCACATTTGTGAGCTCGGTGCTGATAAAGGTTGTTCTCGGTAAATGGAGTAATGATTTGGCGGAAGATTCACGATCCTCGGTTTCCCTACAGGCTTCTCCAGGTAGCGATGCCGACGAAGAGGCTTCACTTGCGAAGGCTGGAATGTACATTGGGATTCTAGAGCGACTCTTGGTTTTCCTCTTTATAGTCTTTAGTCAATGGGCGGCCATTGGATTTCTGATAACTGCCAAATCTGTGTTCAGATTCAGCGATTTATCCACGGCGCGCAATAGAAAACTCACAGAGTATATGCTCTTGGGTTCATTGCTGAGCTTCACCATCGCGATTATAACGGGACTGTTCTTTTTGAACGTGTCAATCTACGTGAACTCAGGGATGTAAAAAGGTGCACCGATCGATGCACCTTCTTCTTTAGTCTTTTCGCGATTCTATCATCACATCTAGTATACTGCCTGCAGCTTTGGCAATCATGGTACCCGGACCAAAGATTCCAACTACACCTGCATCATATAGGAAGCTGTAGTCTTGTTGCGGGATCACACCGCCAACAACGACCATGATGTCTTCTCGGCCCAGTTTGGCGAGTTCCTCAATGACCTGCGGAACTAGTGTTTTATGTCCCGCAGCCAATGAGCTCACACCAAGGATGTGCACGTCGTTTTCAACGGCCTGTCTAGCGGCTTCTGCGGGTGTCTGGAAAAGCGGTCCGATGTCTACATCAAATCCGAGGTCCGCAAAACTGGTGGCTACTACCTTAGCGCCGCGATCGTGACCGTCTTGGCCCATTTTCGCAACCATAATTCTAGGACGACGTCCTTCCAATTTTGCAAATTCTTCTGCCTTGTTTCGTGCTTCTTCGAACATTGGATTGGATTTAATCTCACTGGCATATACCCCTGCAATAGAGTGGATGGTCGCAGTATATCTACCAAATACCTTTTCCATCGCATCGCTAATCTCGCCAAGACTCGCACGATTGCGTGCGGCTTCAACGGCTAGAGCAAGCAGATTTCCATTTCCTGATTCAGCAGCTTTGGTGAGTGCTTCTAGTGATGCATTTACTGCAGCATCATCGCGCTTGTCTCTAAGTTCTTTCAAGCGCTCAATTTGTGAATGGAGCACCTTGGTATTGTCAACTTCGAGAATATCAATAGGGTCGATGGAGTCGGGTAGGAATGCATTGACTCCTACGATGATATCGGATCCAGAATCAATACGTGCTTGCTTTCTTGCAGCAGCTTCCTCAATTCTCATCTTTGGTATGCCGGCCTCTATCGCTTTGGTCATGCCGCCGTGCTCTTCAACCTCTTGAATAAGTGCCCAAGCTTTATCGGCAATTTCCTTGGTTAGCTTTTCAACATAATGGCTACCTCCCCATGGATCGACGGTTTTGGTAATGCCGGTTTCCAACTGCAAGTGAAGTTGTGTATTTCGTGCGATACGTGCAGAAAAATCAGTAGGAAGCGCAATAGCCTCGTCTAATGCGTTAGTGTGCAAACTCTGTGTTCCACCGAATGCTGCGGCCAATGCTTCAATGCTCGTTCTGGCTACGTTGTTATACGGATCTTGCTCCGTCAAACTCCATCCTGAAGTTTGAGAGTGAGTCCTCAACGCCATTGATTTGGCATTTTTCGGGTTGAATTCACTCACGAGTTTTGCCCAGATCATACGCGCTGCACGCATCTTGGCAATCTCCATAAAGTGATTCATTCCGATGGCCCAGAAGAAACTAAGGCGCGGAGCAAAATTGTCGATATCAATCCCAGCGGCAAGACCAGTACGGATATATTCCAATCCATCGGCGAGGGTATAGGCTAATTCCAAATCGGCTGTTGCTCCAGCCTCTTGCATGTGATAGCCTGAGATGGAAATTGAGTTGAATCGCGGCATGTTCTTCGAAGTATACTCGAAGATGTCAGCGATAATTTTCATGCTGTGTTTGGGAGGATATATGTATGTATTCCTCACCATGAATTCCTTCAGGATGTCATTTTGAATCGTTCCCGAAAGTTGCTCTGGTTTTACACCTTGCTCTTCAGCTGCAGCGATATAAAAGGCCATAATTGGAATTACAGCTCCGTTCATGGTCATAGACACCGACATCTCATCCAAAGGAATCTGATCAAAGAGCACCTTCATGTCTTCCACCGAGTCGATTGCCACGCCGGCTTTGCCTACATCACCCACCACGCGAGGATGGTCTGAATCATATCCCCTGTGAGTTGCCAAGTCAAATGCAACCGAAAGTCCTTTCTGACCTGCTGCTAGGTTTCGGCGATAGAATGCGTTCGACTCCTCAGCTGTTGAGAATCCCGCATACTGTCGGATGGTCCATGGTCGACTTACATACATTGAGCCGTAGGGTCCACGCAAGTAAGGCGCAATCCCCGCAACATAGTCGAGGTGGCCAAGCTCTTTAGAGTCCTCCTCATGGTATGCCCCTTTAATCTTGATGGTTTCTGGAGTCTCCCAAAGTTCTTTATCCGATGTCGCTTTGACGTTCACTTTCGGCGAGCTCCAGTCGGTTGTGCTGAAATCTACTCTACTCATGATTGCTCGGCGTTTAGACGTTCGCGTTCCATTTTCTGTGCAAGTCGCATAGGGATGAGTCGCTGAACAACTTCACCGCCACGGTCTGGACTGTACAGCGGAAGGTTCACTTGCTCCGCCATTTTCTCGTCTTGATTTGGAAACTTATTTGTGCCCACCAAGGTGATTTCTCCGCTGTCGAATTTCGCTTGCTCATCTGCAGCATCTCCATCAATCATCTCCTGAATAAATCCAGATTTCAAAGCCTCGAGATACCCGCCTTGCGCTTCAATGGATTGGAACTTCTTCCAAGCCTTTGCACACAGCTGTTGTGTCAAATTCTCGATTGCATAGGATCCGGCTGCAGGATCGTTCACTTTGGTAGCGAATGCTTCATATTGCATCACTAAGCTTTGATTGCGAGCTACTCGTTTTGCAAGTGAAGTCGATTCACGGAACGTGATATCGTAAGGGTATACACAAACTTCATCTACGCCACCCACCATAGCACTCAAGGCTTCCGTAGTGGTGCGAAGCATATTGACATTTGGGTCGTATATCGTTTTGTTTCTAAGTCCGGTTTCAGCGGAAATCTGAAGTGGGGCATTCGAGTTGTAAGCCTCGGAAACTTTCGCCCAAAGGAGGCGCATCGCTCTGAACTTTGCGATTTCAACAAGGTAGTTTCTACCGATTGCTAAATTCATCCAGATACGATCGGAGGCGTTGTTGAATCTCGCCAGATATTCATTCGCGTGAGCAAGAGCTACAGCAAGTTCTGTAGTCGTACAGCCGCCCGAATTGTGATAAATGTTGGCATTCACGCACATGGTTTTCATGCGTGTCAGTGAACTGTTAGAAATGGCCTCAATGTTTGCTAAATCTTCAGTCTCTGATTTGAACCAAGAACCGGTTCGGGCCAAATTCTCAAATGGATCAATATTGATAGAACCTCGGATGGTGCTCGGGTCGAGTTGACGCTCAGCTACGATTTTCTCCAGCTGATCGAGGATGGATTTGCCATTGCCTTCAACTACGTAGTGTACCGAGATGTGTTGTATGAGCACATCTTTCAGCAAATCACTCAGATTAACTCCCTCTTGCAAGAATAGTAGAAGCGAGCTGGCTCCACGGTTGAGTAAGTCTAGAAGCACTTTATTTTGAGCCTCGCCATTGCTCACTTCAACAGCCTCAACTAAGTCTAAGTGATCTTGAGCTCGAGGAGGTAATGGAGTGATCTCTCCAACATCTTCTTTAGTATAAGCGGGCTGCAATACGATGCCTGGTTCGATTTCGGTCAGCATGGATTCAAAGGGCTTGCCTCTGAGTTCTTTTTCTATCTGACCAAGCCAGTCTGATTTTTTCAACGCTGAAAACGCGCTAAAGTCCAAATCTTGTGTTGACATGTACACTGGGTTTCGTTGCTTCAAAGGTAAGGGTTAGAGCGCATTTCAGCGAATTTAGAATTGGTTAGAATTTCGTATATTCTTTGGGAATTGGCTCTCTCTATCTAAAGTTATATTTGAAGTGTTAGAGCTTTAACTATCTGCAATGGGATACTATGGCAGTAGCGAATTACGCGCCCGCTACGACAAAAGGAAAGGCAAGCGAGAACGACTTCAGGAGAAAGTTGTCGACAGTCGGACTGAATGGCCCGAGTTCAATGGCTCAAATACGAAGTCGAGGAAGCTATCGGAAAACGAGTTGCTGGCACTTCGAGATAAACTTCGAAAAGACCGTGTTCGTACTCGTCTGCGTATATGGACTGTCACAATCTTAGGATTTGTGATACTTCTGATTGTCCTTCCGTATGTCATTGATTGGGTGCTCTCCAATGGCATTCGGATTAGATAGTAGGCCATAGCGGGAGTTCATTCAAGGCATCAAATCAAGATTTAACTTAAACACATAAATGGGATATTCAGGTACAGACGGAGTTGAAGGGGTGAAGAGAAGTCGGGCCCGAAGGGCTAAAAGGCAGAAGACGAGGGAAGCACGCAAGAGTAAAAATGACAAGCTCCTTCACTTAAGCGGTAAAGCCTACGAAAGCAGGTCATTGTCTGAAAGCGAGCGTTTGGCGATTCAGCAAGACATAAGAGAGTCTAAAAAGAAACGCCTGAAACGCGATTTATTGGGAACCATGTTTGTGATGCTGCTCTTGGTTGGTTTTGTTCTATTCTTGCTAAAAGATTCAAACGTGAGATTATTCTAACGCATGCAATTCGGAAGGAGAAAATCGAAGATAGATAGAAGCGTAATCATCCAACACAACAAGAAGCAATGGCAATTGAAGCTTTTGATGCGGATAGCCATTTTATTGTGCGTCATCGTGGCTATGGCGTACCTACGAAACCGATTCATGGTCGGTTAAAATCAAATTGTGAATAAGTCCGTAATACTCACGTTTGGATTGAAGCGGATGTCGTTAAATTTGAAATATGCTCAAGCGTTGGAGAAATTCAAAATGGTTTAAGATTGTCAGCAACCGATACGTGCTGGCCACTTTTTTCTTTGCTATTTGGATGCTGTTTCTCGACAGGCATAATCTCGGTTTACACATCGAGTTGAGTCAACAAATTGAGGAATACGAAGAAGCCAGGTCGTACTACCAAGAAGAGCTCGAAAGGAACACCCGTGAATTAGAAGAGCTTGAAAGCGATCCAGCCAAACTCGAGAAGTTCGCTCGCGAAAAGTACTGGATGCACAAAGAAGGGGAAGAGGTTTTTCTAATCTCTACCGAAGAAGAATAGGCTTAGTTTAAGTCGATTTCCAACTCATACATCGTTGGCCAATTCTTGCCTGTGATAATTAGGTTATCCCCTTTCACCATGATGCCATTCAATGTTCCAGCTGCCTTGTGATTGTTAGCAATGCTATTCAAATCAAGCACTTTCTCAACCGCTCCGTTTTCAGGATTGACGAAGACGATTCTGGGAGTCTGCCACAAGTTCGCAACGATGTATCCCTTGTAGATTTCAAGTTCGTTGAGGTTGCTGAAAAGCCCGAGGTTGGAGGTGACGCTGATGGTGTTGTCTACCGACATATCTGCAGGATTGACAAAGCGGAGCTTTTCTGTGCCATCAGACCAAATCAAATGGTCTTCCCAAGGCGCTACTCCCCAGCCTTCACGACCGCTATATTTGAACTCTCTTCCTGGTTCAAATCGATCTCCGTTCCATCCGTATGATTGCGCTCGATTCTCTCTCCACGTGATTTGATAGAGCGAGTCACCAAGGAGGGCTACGCCTTCTGCGAACCAATCTTCGTCTACCTTGTAATGCTGAATGAAATCCGTACTTCCCAGTTTGTACGTGGAGAGCGCGGATTCACCATACTGACCACTACTTTCGATAACGATCTCTCCATCGAGAAATAGGCCTTGAGTAAATAGCTGGGAAGGATGCGGGTATTCGTTCACCACCTCGAATGCCAGCGGCATCGGTGCTTCACTCGGCACAACCGTCATTCTGAAATACTGAGACGCGGTATCGGTTCCTCTGTACGCCACAATGCGAATACGTTGCGTACCGAAAGTAAACCTGTCGTCGACGGTAAGGATATTTGATTCAGAAACCACCTGACCATTTCTGAAGATCAGAACACCTTCTCCGTTGTGTTCTAATTTGAATTCGGTATCCGTTCCTTTCTTGAATAGAAAATCTTCTACTCCGTTCAGTTCACCTCTAAGAAAGAGGCGTTCATCTTGACAAGAGAAGAGGCTTAATGCCAGAAAGAGAAAACCGATGTAGCGCATTAGTTCGCGAATTGCATGGATGATAGTTGCTGATAAAGACCGCCGTCGCGTTGAGTGAGTTCATCGTGAGTCCCACTTTCAACGAGTTCGCCTTTGTCCAAAACTAAAATTTTATCTGCGGAACGCACAGTAGAAAGACGGTGGGCAATTACAATAGAAGTTCTTCCTTCCATGAGTTTATCCAATGCTTCCTGTACTAAGCGCTCAGACTCAGAGTCCAACGCTGAGGTAGCCTCATCAAGTATGAGAATGCATGGGTCTTTGAGTACTGCGCGGGCGATGGCAATGCGTTGACGTTGACCTCCACTGAGTTGGACCCCGCGCTCGCCAACTACTGTGTCGAGCCCTTGGGAGAACTCCTCAATGAATCGCCATGCGTTGGCCTTCTTAGCTGCTTCGATGATTTCTTCTTCGCTAGCGTCTTTCTTTCCGTAGGCAATGTTCTCACGGATGGTACCTCCGAATAGGAAGACATCTTGAGGCACGACAGCCATTTGATTTCTCAACTCGGAGAGGTTATAGGTTGATGCTGACTTCCCATCGAACAAAATCTCTCCATTTTGCGGGTCGAAGAATCGCATGATAAGTTGAACCAAGGTTGATTTCCCCGCGCCAGAAGGACCGACTAACGCTACCTGGTCTCCAGATTTCGCTTCAAAAGTGAGGTTCTTCACAACTTCTGTCTCCGGACGAGTAGGGTAAGCGAAATGTACATTGTTGAATTGGATATCGCCTTTGAAACCAGGGATTGGATTCGGGTGATCCTCCAAAGTTTCGGTTTCTTCATCCAAGATCTTCATAAGTTCTTCTGTGGCGCCTACAGCTCGTTGAACACGCGCATAGACATCAGCAAATCCTGCAATAGAGCCGCCTACAAATCCTGCCAAAAGGATGAACGAGAATAGCTCGCCATTGTCGAGTTCACCTTGTTCTACCAACAATGCCGCGCGCCAGATAATTGCAACGATGGCGCCGAACATTCCCAGAACCATGAATGAGGAGAACGCTGCTCTGTACGCCCCACCTTTAATTCCGGTCTGCGCAACTTCATCGGTCTTCTTGCGATATCGAGTAATTTCTAAGAACTCGTTTGCAAAAGCCTTCACATTATATATACCCTGCAGGCTCTCTTCAACAATGGTGTTGCTTTCGGCCACTTCAGCTTGAAACTTCTTAGAGTACTTTCTAATAAACCTTCCGAAGAAAACAGCTATCAATACCATTGGAGGAAGAATAGCCAATGTGAATAGCGCCAACTTCCAAGAGGTTATAACCATCAAAGTGATACCTCCGATAATAATGATTAATTGTCTGACGAATTCTGCAAGCGTAGTGGTCATCGTCTCCTGCAACTGAGTAATGTCGCTTGAGATTCGAGAATTCAGCTCCCCAACTCTTCTTTGGTTGAAGAACTGAATAGGCAACCTTATGAGATGTTGGTAGGTCACCTGACGGAGCTTAGCCAGCGCATTCTCAGTCACGTACACGAATGTGCGAACTCTTCCATAGCTGAACACCGCTTGAGCAATGAGCAAGCCCACAAGCATAAGTCCAATTTCATTGATATTCTCAAGGTTTACCGTTTCGTTCTCCCGATCTAGCAACTCACCTAAGAGCATAGGAAGCGCCAAGTTTGAAAGTGACGATAAAACCAAAAAGACCATTCCGATGAGGAAGACCCCGCGGAATGGTCGGATATATTCATAAAGCTTGAAAATCTGACGAAGGGAGTCCTTCGACAAGCGTTTCGCTTTTTTCTCTTCATTTTGCATGGCCGCAAAGGTCGCAAGTTCCTTTCAAATGACCACACTAAATAATTGTGGTTTAATTCTGAATAGGTGCTTCACTTATCGCCCATGAGTCGATGTACACATAATCGGAGTTCCCGAATTTTTTGCGAACGAGGATCCAACCAATGTATTCTTGATTTGACTTCGTGGCCTTGAACATGAAGTAAGCGCGCTCATTCCCGTGGAAGGTAGCGCCACAGTTAGGTGGATTCTTAGAATCGTAAATCTTGTAAATCGTGTCTTGAATGGTTCGTGAGTACGGTAGGTTCAGTCCACCTTCGGGTAGGAGGTTTTCTTGGCCGTTGTTCAACTTCATCCAGTTCGAGGAAAGTGATGAAGTATGATTGTCCCACAAACTGAGATTAGTGTAGTTCACTGGACTTCCGTTTACGGGATCATTGCAGAGCCAGGCGACATTCACTTGTGACAAGTACATGTTCTGGTTGGGGTCCCATTGTGGAGTGGTGACAATTGAATCCTTAAAAGGGTGATAAACCTGGTTGAGCTTATCAAATTCAACGGTGTTGCTGATCAAGAGAGCCTTTGGATCCACGCAGGTAATCACGTTGTAGGGTATAAGCTGGATTTTAATCTCTTGGGAATTGTCTCCAAAGACATCAATTGTATAAGAATTTTGATTACCGACGTAGTAAATCGTGTCGCCCACATTGGTGACTGTCATTCCCGACTGTTGACCAGCTTTTACTTGATTGAGGGTTTTCCCGGGTTCATCCGTACCGCAAGCGATGAACACTAGTGAGAGTAGTAATAGGAGAGAGCGCATGATTTCAAGTTTAAAGTAAGCCAAGAAATTAAGAAAATTATCGCAATCATGTCGGCTCTCGGGCTCTTTCTGTCTAATCAATCGTGGAACGATAATTGAAACCTTACTGCGTGAGAATGAGAGAATTCACATATGCGAAACGAAACCTACTCATTTCTGAACTACTTTTGCCTGACTATAAAAACTGAAACATGCTAAGAGCTCTCGCTACAAGTGCCTTCTTCATCTTGGGTAACTTGACACTGCTTGCGCAAGTGAATATGCCTTACTCGGGTATTGACTCCTCATCTGCTTGCACAGGAACACTTTACGACCATGCAGGTCCTTCGGGTAATTACTCGAATTCATCCTACGGAACTTTCTATCTCGATCCTCCAGGTCCGAATCTTTCGGTAACCTTCACCGCTTTTCAAACAGAAAGCTGCTGCGACAGAGTTCGTATATACGACGGCATTGGAACTTCAGGTTCACTTATCGTCGACCAAAGAGGGTCTTCGTTACCTAGCGGAGGTAACAGCATCACCATCCCCAGTGGAGCGGCAACCATTATCTTCTCATCAGACGGTTCCGTTACCAGTAGTGGATTCGCGATGAATTGGACGAATGGGGCTACTGGTGCGCCGGTGGCTTCTTTCTCCACTAGCGTTTCTACTCCTCCATTGAATTGGCCAGTATCATTTACCAGTACATCAACTGGGGCTGCTTCAGCTTCATGGGATTTTGGCGATGGAACTACATCCTCAAAGTTCAACCCAACACACACTTATACTACTTCAGGAACATACCAAGTTCAACTGATTATTACGGGCTGCACAGGTTCATCCGACACCGCGACGCAAACGATTACCGTTCAAGGGAATCCGATATACAGTGTGAGCCCTGATTCGCTGTACACCTCTGTGAGCTGCGGTGGAGTAGCTAGTAACTCCTTCACAATTTCGAGCACTTCATCTACTTTGGGATATTCATTGGAGAGTAGAGAACTTCCACCTCCTCCGCCATTTGCACTTAACGAGAATTTTGAATCTTCGTTTGGTGCATTTTCCGTTTCTCCTAATGCTAGCAGCTCATTTGCAGCAAGTAGGGTTGTGGGATCTGCTCCTTCGGGAAATACATACATGCAGTTATCAGGTGCTACTGGTTATGACGCCGGGGTGAATGCGACTTTCCCGTCTGCTCAACCTAATGAAGTGTCCTTCTACATCAATCCTGTAAACTACACGTCATATCAAGGCTATGCTGGTGTGAATGAAGATCCAGCTAACCCGAATGCGGGGCGTATGGTGTTTTTCTATCTGCGCTATAACAGCTTGCGCGTTTACACAGGAACTACAACTTACTATCTCACAATGACTACCAATACTTGGAGTCACATTGAGATTAAAAATATCGATTGGAGCGCTAAAACCTTCGACTTATATCAGGATGGTAACCTCATCGCTTCCAATATCACTTTCTACAATAACTTTATTTCAAGTGTTCGTCACTTCTCGGCATGGACGGGGACCTCAGCGGCAATCACAGGATTTGACGATATCAAGGTCGGAACAGTATATCCTGAACCACTTACTTTATCGTCAAGCTCTGGTCAGTTGACGGCTGGCAACAGCGCAAGTATCAACGCTTCAATCAATACCGCAGGCATGACGAGTGGCGTGTACAACTACGAAGTGGTTTTGCGCACAAATGCCTCAGGAGCTGATAGCGTAAAGTACATTCCATTTGTGGTGGATGTGACGGGAGCACCGAGCATCGCTTTAGATAAATCATGTATCAACTTCGGCAGTGTTTTCACTTCACAGTCCTACCAAGACTCGATTCGTGTTATCAATGCGGGATGTGACTCATTGAACATCTCAAGCATCGCTAGTACTAATGCGGATATTACAACGGATGTGTCTCAACTCATAGTGCCACCATTCGATACGGCTTGGGTGTTTGTTGATATCAGTCCTAACACGATTGGCGCTTATTCAGATACCATCTATTTCGATAACAACGCAACCAACACATCGGTCTGCATTACCGGTACTGGCTTGGCTTCGCCGATTGGCAGAATGGATACTACAACGTTGAACCTGGTTTCTAACGGTTGTAACGACAGTTTGAACTTCGGGTTTTACGTCCACAACGATGGTACAGCTAACCTCACTTGGCAGGCGCTTTCGGGTTCACTCTTCGCAGATGACTTTGAAGCGGGAACAACTCCGAGCTCTATTTGGCAAAGTATAGGTTCAAATGTGATTGGACCAAACTGTTGGACGAATAGCGGATCGAATTCGTTGGCATTCACAGGTAGTAACCGTTATGCAACAACTACAGCTTTCAACAGTACGGGAAATGACTCGGTGACCTTCTGGGCGATTCCAGGTTTCTCAAGTACAAACTGTGAGGATCCGGACGGATCAGAAACACTCTACATCGAGTATTCAACGAATGGGTTTACTTGGTACAACCTTGGCTTTGTATCATCGTATAATACGACTGCACAGTACTTCTCATATCACATCCCTGTTACGGGCAACGTTCAAGTTAGATTCCGTCAAACTTCTTACTCGAGCTCTACCATCGACAACTACATCGTCGACGATTTCGAGATTAAAGGGGTCAACAGTCGGTTTACATTCAACCCTTCTTCCGGTACAGTTACTCCAGGTGATAGTATTTGGGTGAACGCAACTGTCCACATTGCAGATCTCGTTACAGGGGTGTACAACTATCCATTAGTAATCGAGGTGAATGACCCAAATCAGCAATACCTCATTCGCAACGTCAATATCACTGTAAATGGAGCTCCGACCATCAATTTGGTTCAATCGGGTTGTGTCGATTTTGGTAATGTAATTAATGGAAACACGATTCAGGATTCTGTCTTGGTGTACAACAGTGGTTGTGCCGATTTGAATCTCACCGGGTTCAATTCTACGCATCCTGATTTTACGGCGACAAGCGATACAACCACTGTGGGGCCTGGCGACAGCACCTACATCAGAATTACCTTCAATTCCACTTTGGTTGGGACTTATTCTGATACCATCAGCGTGGCAAATAACGACACGGTTCAGACCATCTGCTTAACAGCCTTGGGAATTGGTGCTCCAAATTTCGATGTCACTCCAGATTCGATTTACGTTTCCACCACCGATTGTTCTGACTCGATTTATGTACCGATCAACGTATCGAACTTGGGTGGATTGAGCACACTACACTTTACGGTAGACTCACTTCAATCTTCAGGTCAGGCACTCAACTTAACGGTGCTTAAGACGGGTGCCGATGCATCGAGAGAGTATCCATATACCATGACGGTAATCTCAACGTATTTCGCCAATGCGAATGTGATTGAGTCGGTTGCGCAGACGGCTACCGCTTTGAGCAATGACTTGGCCAATGCAGATGTTTTGTTGATTCCTGAAATGGAGTACTTGCTGACGTCTCAAGTTTCTGCTTTCACACCGGTGATTCAGAATTATGTGTCTAGCGGAGGAAAGGTTGTGATTCTAGCCAACTCTGGTTCAACTTTATTTGGATTGATGCCACATTCGTCTACGACGACTTCGGCGCCGACTTATCTAAATATCACCGACCCGAATCACCCAGTTTTTGCTGGAACGAATACGAGTGCTTTCGTGAATACAGGCTTGATTCGCAGCAATAGCTTCACTTCTCCGACAGTAAATGTTCTTGGATACGCTTACAGTACAGGCTTCCATACAGTAGCTGAGGATAGCTACGGAGCAGGAGAGGTGCTTTATTACGGATACGACTTCTACTATTTCAACACCGATCTTCAGTTGGGCTTGGCAAATGCAATCAACTATATGCATTCTAAGAATACGATAGATTGGGCGTATGCAACCACTGCTCAGGACAGTGCACAGATGAATGATTCTTCTTCATTTGGCATCGTCATGCTCGCTTCTGGATTGCCAAATGGAAGACACAACGGAACGATGACTATCCGAACCAATGACCCGAGCTACCCTGTAGTTGAAGTGCCATTCGTTCTAGATTTGGCTGGTGAAGCTGAATTGGGATTGTCGAGTGCTTGTGTTGATTTTGACTCGCTGATTGTTGGTCTTACCGCCTACGATACTACTATGGTGTACAACCTTGGATGTGATACACTTCACGTAGGTTCCTATGGCAGCACAAGCGGCGACTTTGCGATTGCGAGTGGCTTGCCGATTCGTATCGCTCCAGGAGACTCAATGGCAGTGGCGATTTCATACGCGCCGAGCACTATGGGACTACAGAACGATACATTGAACTTCTTCGCGCTCAGCGATACACTTGGACTTTGTGTTTCTGGAAAAGGATTGGGTGCACCAGTGTTATCGACCGCTTCAGATACACTCGAGGTGATAATGAATAAGTGCGACAATTTTGGAATTGAGAGGTATGCTATTGCGAATACCGGTCAAGGAGCGATGACGTACGACATCTTCTTCGGGAACTATCAATCTGACACGAGTTATACTGCCTACACTGCGAATTATGCGACAACGAGTCATTCGTTTAGCAATACACTGACTTCCGCTGATTCGATTGTAGTGACCGTTATTTATCAGGGGGATTTTGATAGCTACAACGAGTATGTAACGTTGAATGTGGAGGGGGTAACCATTGGGAATACTTACAATACGTACACTACTTATGGCACTGCGGATACTGCTACGTTTGTGATAACTGGAGCGAACGTTAATACCTTCCTTTCGGATGGTACTTTGGCGATGACGGTTCAGAATTCGAACTACGTAACATACACCTCAGCTTATACCAACTTCCACGAGGTGCAGGTTCAAATCTATAACTATGGACTGCCGTCGTGGTTGGCCTTCCCATCGCTTACCACTGGTACCTTGGGAATCGGATCAAGCGTAAACAAGAACCTCATCTTTACGGCGACCAACCTAACTACAGGTATCTACACCACGGATATGAACATTCTCACGAATGATCCGACTCAACCTCATAAGGTGGTTCCAATCATTTTTGATGTGAGAGATGAAGCTGAACTCCGCTTATCGGATACTTGCTTGGCCATCGCAACGACTCAAATTAACGACACGAGCGTGGCTACTATTTGGGTGGTGAACGATGGATGTCAGGCAATGAACGTTACGAACATCACTTCTACGAGCAGTGTCTTCAAAGCTTCGCCGAAGATTTTCTCGGTGCCGGCGAATGATAGCCTCCTCGTGACCGTGAGCTTTGTGCCAACGTCGCCAGCAACGTACTCAGCAAACATGACTGTTGTGACCAATGTAGGGTCGCAGTCTTTCTGTGTGAATGCTACCGCAACGGCTCGTCCGACAGCCGATTGGAATTACGGAATCATTGATCCATGTGATGGTCAGGTCTTGTTCTCCGATCACTCACAAGGGACAGTAACAAGCTATCACTGGCAGTTTGGAGATGGCAACTTCTCACAAGCTCCAAACCCAACGCACTCATATGAAAGACCGGGTACGTACCGAGTACTTCTGACGGTGTCGAACAATTCTGGTTTCGATACACTCACGAAGTACGTGACCGTAAATCCATTCTATGTTGGGTTTGGCACTGAAATGAACGGGGCTACAGTGGTAGATGACACCTTGTATATCAATACTCCAATCACATTTAGTGATAGCAGTTTGACGGCAAGCAAGTGGACATGGTACTTCGGTGATGGCAACTTATCGACGATTCAGAATCCGATGCATACGTACCTCAACACAGGAGTGTTCCAGGTTACATTGGATGCGGAGGATACCTCTGGGTGTAGGGAAATTGTATCACAATCTTTCTGGGTGGTAAGTAACATTAGCATCCAAGAAGAGATGGCGAGTTCGCTCAGCGTTTACCCTAACCCATCTTCGGGCATCTTCTACGTTTCATCCGAGGAAATAGATTGGAACGATGTAGAACTTACCGTAACCAGCATCGCTGGAAAGATGATCGCCACAACCCATGCAGTGGAAGGTGCGAATCATCAAGTGGTTGACCTCTCCGCCGTGCCTCCGGGAGTATACATGTTGAGAATCACCTCCGAGTCGGGATGGACCACCGTCCATCGACTGATTCGAGAATAGTAGATAGAAAAGCAAAAAGCCGCCCAATGAGGCGGCTTTCTTATTATTATAGCAAATAACTAGGCTCTAAAATCTAAACCCGATTCGAGGCTGAATACCGATTCCTAGCGAATTGTTGTTGTAGAAAGTGACTGGAGTCTCTAGGCCAATTTCAAAGCCTCCTTTTGTGGTGAAGAATATGCCTGGGGTAAACCGTAAGCCCAAGAGGTCTTCTCGAGCTGGGTTGCTACTGAGCTCTGAGTCGAATCCGGTGCCGCGATATATGAGGCCGCCCGCAAGCTGTGCTGACCAGCCCGAGCCAGGCTCTTGAATTCTGTAGATTGCTGACAGACTAGCTTGAATATATCTCAGATCTTCATAGGGCAAACTGCCGAACATGGTGCCTCCACCAAATGAAAATTGATATCCCCAGTGACGGGATAACATTGATTCTCCTACGAGGTTTACTCCGGCGAGAATGAAAACGTCATCAGTAGTAATGATTTCGTCGATACCGAAGCTCAAAGAAAGACTACTGCTCTTTGCCCAATGCCTCGGCGCTTCGTAATCCGGTAAATCTGGATTGGCAAAATCGACAGACAAGTAGTCGTCTAGGTCATTTTCAAAGGTGACGTCCTCGGCCGTTCGAAACTGATACGCGATGTTGTTATCGCTGTACCTGGTGATTTTGACATAGGAGGTGTCGCCTTCCAGTGTAATTAGGGTATCGCTTTGCGCTTGACTACCCAGTGAAACAAAAATGAATGAGTTGAGGAAGAGGAGAGCTTTAAACTTCATTCTTAAAAGTATTTAGGTTGCATGTGCAATGTATTTACTGTTCGGAAGAACGCTAAACATGCACGAGAGATTAACACGAAATTGTCACCTTTTAGTGCGTGACGATAACTCTTCTTCGCAGGTCACCGTTGGGTGTCTGTACCAGGAGTATATACATTCCATTAGGGAGTGAATTTGTCTCAAGCCTCGCCGTGAAAGTTTGAATCGCTCCGAGTACTGAAAGTTCATTCCCTTGGGCATCGTAGAGTGCAACATCTTCGATTCTTGCAGCCGACTCGATATAAATTTCTTCTGAAGCTGGGTTGGGATATAGAACGATAGCATCATCCAGCTGAAGCTGGGGGGTGAGGTCGAACCGCCAATGCGACTTAGATCGGTTGAGGTTTTCATCCAAGCCGCCAACGTAGTGCAGATACTGATCTTCTATCCACATTGAACCTCCTCGAATACCGACATGGAATGAACTGTCCGCCATTGTCCACTCTGAAGTTTGTAGATCGAACTTCCAGAGTTCATTGGAAAAAGTGTCGGTGGAGTCTGAACCACCAAAGGTGTACAGCGCACCATGAAAGTAAACGAGAGCGGCGTGGGTTTTTCCAGTTCCTGGATAATCGCTCAGATACTGCCAGCCTTCATTGGGGTGATAAGCGTATAATGCCCTCGAATAACGTTCGATGCTGTCTTTACCAAATAGCATGTAGCCCCAGTTACTGTGACTCGTATATGCGGCTCTCCAAACGGACCCGTTCGGAAATCGCGGTTCCTCAGCCCAAGAACCTGAAGCGATGTTGTACTTCCAAACCTCACTCGTTCTCTGACCTGATTCTAGTAGTCCGCCAACGATATAGATTTCATCTTCGATGTAGAATGCACAGGCTCCGCTTCTCCCAGAAGATGGTAAGTTAGAAAGGGCGGTCCAAGACCCGGACTGGGAATCAAACTCCAGCAGATCGCCATAAAACTGAGCATCGTTTATACCTCCAAAGAGGTAGCCGAAGCGTCCGTTTGCCGTGGCCGCTGCATATTGCCTCCGATTTCCTGAAGGAAGAGGTGAAGCCTCTGCCCAGCTGTTGCTCCATGAGAAAAATCGCTCTTGAGCTATGAAATTATTGGCTAGTCCGGTTCCGATAAATGCCCCATTAGAGGTGGCCATGACACAGCCATCATCGAAGGGGAGGTGTGGAAAATCATCGAGTTGTTCCCATTGCGAAAATGCAAGGAAAGGAAGGAGAAGCAACAGGGTGAGAGAGGGCCCCTTCAAATGCTAGTACTTATTCTTATCCTGGAAGTCCAAACTCTTCACTCCAAGCGCTTTCAAGATTCGCTTGGCATTGATTTTCACTGACTCCTTCATGCCTGTAGCGGCTTTGCGAAGGAAGTTGTCGTCTGGTCGAGATACGAAACGGCTATCGGAGTATCTGAATCCTTCGCCAACTTCAGTATAGAAATAGGTGTAGAACGACTTACGTGATTCGTGCTCTGGGATATCGATTTTAGAATAACCGTGTGGTGAGTTTTCATCGGTGTAGAAAATCACTGCTCTGTTGTGCCATGGAGCAACGCGTTGTTCGCAGTTCTCCATTTCTTTATCCCACAATTCAAGATGACCACCGTACTCTTCTTTCCATTCCTTGTTGAGATACACCAACAAATTGATTCGTCTCCACAAGTTGGTTTCAGGGTTGTAGTTCACATCAATATGAACGTCCACATAACTCCCTTGTCCACCTTGGTGGACACCCGAACCCAACGAGTCGGGCGTAGTTTTTAGTCCTTCGATTCCGGTGATCTCAGACATGTATTTTGCGAATTCTTCGCTTTGAACGGTGTCGCGTACTTCACCAAACACGGGATGCCAGCGCTCGAAGTGATAGTCTTCTGATTTGTTCTCATTCAAGCTTTTTCGCTTCACATTGAGTGAATCTAGAGGGGGGAAGTTCGCGAACATAGTATCCGCTGCTTCTGGTGAAAAGAAGTCGTCTAATACTAAATGTCGGCAAGGATGACCGTTATCGAATTGAGTTTTCAGCTCCTTTCGAGCTTCTTCGGTCGTATATTTTTCGTTGATGTGTTTCATCCTACTTTCTATCTCGAACAATTAGGTAACGCGATTCTGTGCTTCCTATTTCTTGTATCCTCTTCTTAAGAGGGAGTAAAGTAATCCTCTCGCAAAAGTGTGCAAAGGAATCGCTAGTAATTCTTTGCGGCCAATGTAGTGGTGGAATTTCTTTGAGCCCATGACTTTCATCATCTTACGGGCAAATTGATCCGTTGGCATTCCGTTTTCTTGGGCCGGACTGTCTTTATTGATTTTGGTTCCATCCGGACGCAGCCCATTAATCGTTACGTTGGTTTTGATGAAACCGGGACTCACGGCTTGTACAAGAATGCCTTTATCGAAGACTTCTTCTCTCAAGCTTTCCAGCCAAAGAATCAACCCTGCCTTGGAGGCAGAGTATGAGGCTAAGTTTCGTTGACCGAATTTTCCAGCGATGGAGGCAATGCCTACGATTCTGCCCGATTTGCGCTCAATCATGTGCGGCAGAATACTCTTGATCAGAGCCATGTTTCCGAGGAGGTTAATATCGACCACCTTCTTTTCAACCTCCCAGTTGTTATCCATCACGGAGCCAAATTGACCGATGCCTCCGTTGGCCACGAGAACGTCAATCTGACCAAAGGCAGCAATGGCTTTCTCCGTGACTGTCACCATTTCTTCGTGGTTCTCTAAATCGAGCAATACAATGGCGGTATTCTCCGGATGATCGGATTCGTTCTGCACTCGCTTGAGCTCTTCCTCTCGTCTGGAGGAAAGAATTACGCGATCGCCTAAGCTTACCAAATGCTTAGCAAGCGCTTCTCCAATTCCCGAGGAAGCCCCTGTGATCCAATACACTTTACTATTCAGCTGCATGTTGCGAAGGTAAAGAATTGGAGTCCGCCGAACTCCATGGAATTATCAATTGTATTTAACTCTCGATAAATGCACAGGTGTACTTTAGTCAACGGCATTTTCCTTCGGGAATTCGCCTTATCTTCGCACACAGATTCAACAAGTCTCAAAAGACGAGAATATTTCAAAGAATATTTATCGGAGAGGCTTTGTAGTTTCAAAGAGTGCCTTATATTTGCACCCCAATTGAGGACAGAGGTCACGATCAAAGTATAAAGAGATATGAAACGCACGTATCAACCTTCGAATCGGAAGAGAAGAAATAAGCACGGATTCCGTGAGCGCATGGCATCGGCTAATGGCCGTCGTGTATTGGCTACACGCCGTGCAAAAGGAAGAAAGAGACTTACCGTATCAGACGAGGGAAACCACAAGGGCTGATATGTGAGTGATATATGATTTAAGAGGTGTTGCCGTGGGTAGCACCTTTTTTTTGTGCCTACTCATTACCTTAGCGTTCCGTAAATAGAAATCACATGCCGAAAGATTCATCCATCCGCCGCGTACTCATCATTGGTTCAGGTCCTATTGTTATTGGTCAAGCTTGTGAGTTTGACTATTCAGGTTCACAAGCTTCTCGCTCCTTGAGAGAAGAGGGCATTGAAGTGACCTTGATCAACAGTAACCCTGCTACCATCATGACTGATGAGGTGGTTGCAGACCACGTTTACTTGTTACCACTCGAAGTAGAATCCCTTGAAAAGATTCTGAAAGAAAGAGATATCGATGCTGTATTGCCAACCATGGGTGGACAGACTGCATTGAACCTTTGTATCGAGGCGGATAAGCAAGGTTTGTGGGAGGAGAATAATGTGAGAATCATCGGTGTAGATATCGATGCTATCAACATTACTGAAGACCGTGAAGAGTTTCGTCTCTTGATGGAGAAAATCGGAATTGGCATGGCCCCAGCTTCAACAGCTACTTCATACCTCAAAGGAAAGGAAGTGGCTCAGGAGTTTGGTTACCCACTTTGTGTACGCGCTAGCTACACACTCGGTGGTTCAGGTGCAACTTTCGTTCACAATAAAGAAGAGTTCGAAGAGGCACTAAAAAGAGGATTGGAAATTTCTCCAATTCACGAAGTAATGATCGACAAAGCTCTTCTTGGATGGAAAGAGTTTGAGCTCGAGTTGCTTCGCGATAAAAATGACAACGTAATCATCATCTGTTCGATTGAGAACATGGACCCAATGGGTATCCATACCGGTGATTCAATTACTGTAGCGCCTGCAATGACCTTATCGGATACGGCATATCAGCGCATGCGTGACCTGGCCATTAAAATGATGCGCTCTATTGGAACCTTCGCGGGTGGATGTAACGTTCAGTTTGCGGTGAGTCCAGATGAGAAAGAAGATATCGTAGCGATTGAAATCAATCCACGTGTATCTCGTTCTTCAGCGCTTGCATCTAAAGCGACGGGTTATCCGATCGCAAAGGTAGCTGCTAAGCTCGCTATCGGATATACGCTAGACGAGTTGAACAACCAGATCACGAAAACAACTACGGCGTACTTCGAGCCAACACTCGACTACGTTATCGTAAAAATCCCTCGCTGGAACTTCGATAAGTTTGAAGGTGCCAATCGTCGATTGGGCATTCAAATGAAGTCAGTAGGTGAGGTGATGGGAATCGGTAGATCCTTCCAAGAAGCACTTCACAAAGCTGCTCAATCCCTAGAGGTGAAGAGAAATGGTTTGGGTGCCGACGGAAAAGGACTTACTGATCAAGATAAAATCCTCCACAAGTTGGAGTACGCGTCATGGGACCGTGTATTCGTTCTTTACGATGCAATGCAGATGGGCATTCCTCTCCGCAAAATCCACGAGATCACTAGAATCGACATGTGGTTCTTGCGTCAGATTGAGGACTTGATGCTCACGCAAAGAGAAATTGAAACACACACACTAGATAGCATTCCACGCGACCTCCTTCTCGACGCAAAGATGAAAGGTTTCGCAGACCGTCAGTTGGGTCACATGATGCACTGTCTAGAGAGTGAAGTTCACACCAAGCGAACCGGTATGGGCATCAACCGTGTTTGGAAGCTTGTAGATACATGTGCTGCGGAATTCCCTGCAGAGACTCCTTACTACTATTCAACTTTCGAACTGAGCATGGATGCGCCTGGCGTTGAACCATACGCTGAGAACGAAAGCGAAGTGAGCGATAGAGAGAAAGTAATCGTACTGGGTTCTGGTCCTAACCGAATTGGTCAAGGTATTGAATTCGATTACTGTTGTGTGCACGGTGTGCTTGCAGCTAAAGAGTGCGGTTATGAAACTATCATGATCAACTGTAACCCTGAAACGGTTTCTACCGATTTCGATACAGCGGATAAACTCTACTTCGAGCCAGTATTCTGGGAGCACATTTACGACATCATTCTGCACGAGAAGCCAAAGGGTGTAATCGTTCAGTTGGGTGGTCAGACTGCCTTGAAGTTGGCAGAGAAACTCGAGCGCTTCGGTATTCCAATCTTGGGTACTTCCTACGATGCACTCGACCTTGCGGAAGACCGCGGTCGTTTCTCAAATACGTTGAAAGATGTGAACATTCCTTATCCTAAGTTCGACGTGATCACACGTCCGGATGAGGCACGCGAAGTAGCAGAAAAACTAGGTTACCCAATCTTGGTTCGTCCGAGCTACGTTCTCGGTGGAGCCGGAATGAAGATTGTCATCAATCACGAAGAACTCGAGCACCACGTGGTAGAGCTCTTTAAGGACTTCCCTGGTAACCGCGTACTTCTCGACCACTACTTGGATGGAGCTATCGAAGCAGAGGCAGATGCAATCTGTGATGGTGAGAATGTGTACATCATCGGTATTATGGAGCACGTTGAGCCTTGTGGGGTACACTCTGGAGACTCAAATGCTACATTGCCACCGTTCAACTTAGGCGATTTGGTGATGCAACAAATCAAGGATCACACAGTGACTATCGCTAAGGCTTTGAACACTGTAGGTCTAATCAATATTCAGTTCGCAGTTAAGGATGATACCGTTTACATCATCGAGGCGAATCCACGTGCATCTCGGACCGTTCCTTTCATCTGTAAAGCCTACGGCGAGCCATATGTGAATTATGCAACAAAGGTGATGTTGGGTGAGAACAAGGTGACCGACTTTGATTTCAAGCCTGAGCTCGAAGGATGGGCCATCAAGATGCCGGTGTTTAGCTTCGACAAGTTCCCGAATGTGAATAAGAACCTCGGTCCGCAGATGCGATCTACCGGTGAGAAGATTCATTTCATTGAGAACTTGAAAGATCCTGTATTCAAGAAGATTTATAGCGAGCGCAACCTTTACTTGAGCAAGTAATGGTGGCAGGACTCTTCAGAACGATTTTCTTCCTGGTCCTAGCCTGGTTCGTCTTTCGAACGCTAGACCGTCTCTTTTCCCAACGTAGAGGTTCATCTTCTCAAGGAAGTAGAAGGGGCGCTTCAAAGAACAGGGAACAAGAAATCATTGTTCGCTACGACCCAAGGCAAACTAAAAGCGCCGTTCGGGATGATGTTGGCGAAGTGGTGGAGTTCGAAGAGATAGAAGAAGAGAAATAAAAAAGCGAGGTCGAAGGGCCTCGCTTTTTGTTTACGGCAGTATGGTTATGTATCCTGATTCTTGCTGATACTCTCCATCGACAGTAAATTCAGCTTTGTAGACGTACGTGCCTTCCGGTAGTCTCTGCCCCGAATAGTAGCCATCAAACTTAGCTTCCCAGTCGTCCGAAAGGAAAACACGTTGTCCCCATCGATTGAAAATTTGAAGCTTGTAGCTGTCGAAATCGCAAATGGTACCGGGGCCGAATAGGTCATTCACGCCATCCCCATTTGGTGAGAACGCTGAAGGAAAGAGCACATAGCAGTCCAAGGCATTCGTGTCCTCTTCTTCAACAATTGTTGTATCGCCTCCGCCTCCAGGTGGATCTGGGTCTGGATCTGGGTCAGGGGGGGGGACGTAATCGGGGTTCTCAGCTAAAGTGAAGTGTCCCCATGAATTGTAAATCGCAGAGAATATTTCTGCCGGTGTGTTTTGATCTCCCGTTAAACTCCAGCCGGTAAAGTGATTGTTTCCACGCGTGGCTAGCTCTATTTCATTGGTGTCGGCGTTCGCTAATGCACCTCCTAGGACGGTTTCGACAGAATAGACTTGTCCACGGTTTACATTGAAAACTCCCCAATAATGCTCTATTGATGGAGGGAGATCGATGCCATTTGTGTTTGCCGGGATCTCATCGATGAAAAAGATATGGGTTCCTGGATCTCCACCACTTCCAGGCTCAACCATTACCTGATCGGATGTTGCTGTAAAACCTGTTGCCGAGGCGCCAGCAATGTGACCGTTATGTACCGATCTATCGCCAATGGGAGCATTTGAATTGATTCTGCTCAAGTTGCCGTTAATAGTGGCATTCGGTCCGCCAGTGGCTAGATTCGTCACCGTGTTTCCAGTCCCATCAAATCGATAATATATTCGGAGATCAGGCTCATTTCCGGTGAGCTTGTGACACATCATATCGCGGATTTCCAATGTGGTCAATGATCGATCCCAATAAGTGAATTCGTCCATTTCTGCATCGAGATAACTAATGAGGTTACCCGTAAAGTTGGTTCCCATTCGGCCTACAGTGTTATCCCACGCTAAAACCTGTGAACCGGTGCCGCCGCCTGGGTTGCTTTGAACTGGATTTCCATTGATCCAGAATACTCTCTGGGTTGGGGATGAAAAGGTAACAGCCAAATGATACCATTGGCCGGGTGTAAAGTTGAAAGGGACGCCGTACCCCCATCGTCCAGCGGGAGACCGAGAGGTTCCATCGCCCATTGTGAGAGTTAGTCTGCCATTGACGTATAAAAAGCGAATTCCCACATATCCATTTGTTTGGTCATGTGAGTCAAATATTCTTTGGAAGTCAATATCGGTGTTGGGTCGTATCCAGACTGTAATTGTGAACGGAAAGCTAACTTGGCCAAGTGAGGCATCAAATTCAAGATATTCACCGGTTACTCCATTAAAGTCCATACTTCTCCCTGGCCCAGGAGGTTGAGCAAATGCGTTTAATGAGAGAAATAGGCTGAGAAGAAAAATCCAACGATTTAACATAGAGAGCTTTAACATTCTTCCAAAGTTAAATGTTCAATTGGATTTATTCCCAGAGCGTTGGGTCAATTGTAGGAACGAGCGCTTTTAATTTGTGTATAGACTCGGAGTAATCTCGGGTAATTTGTTCTTTCAGTTCCTTTTCTCGAGCCGTAATAGGTGGAACCTTAGAGGAGTTCATTTTCAAGTAGAGCGGAATGATTTTCTCCTGAAGCCACTGCGGAACGAGCGGTTCAAATTTCAATCCGAGTCGATGAAGTTTCTTACTCTTCACGGCTACAGTTTTGTTTCTGTGGAAGAAGTCGAATCCGTCGTAGAATTCAGGATTGATGCCCAAATCACTCGCTACCTTCATCATGAACTGCACCTTGTCTCGGTACATTTCCTCCATTTGATAGACGAGAAGTCGGTCTTTTCCAACGGCTTTTTGCCATTTCTCAATCCACAATGGATAATCGGTTTGTTCGAGATAATCTTGCCAGCCTTCGGGGATATTATCAGGGTTCAGATATTCCTCAAAGCTCATGTCGATATTCTTCATCCGATAGCGATTGAACTTGTAATGCGAGTACAGTCGTTCGGATGGTTTGCGCAGAATGACAATGATTTTCGGTTGAGTTTCTAAACTCGGAAGTACCGTGAACGGATTGTTCATGTAGATGTAGGGAGCTGTAGCCTCGAGTCGAATGGCCTCCCCCTGGCAATGCTCAAAGTGCCTAGTATAAGCGTCCAAACCATTCTCGATAAAGTTCAATCCACGGTTGAACTTGCTCACACCGTCCGCTAGGAAGTAGGTTTCCTTGGTCTTCGAACCGCAGACATCTGGATGAGCGCTAAGCCAAAAGAACAGCGAACTAGTGCCCGACTTGGGCGCGCCGATAATTACAGCATTGGGAAAACGTTTCGATTGAACTTTGGTCATATAAATCGACTACTTGTCTGTGTTAGATAGTCAGGAATCTTATTTTAGCGCTTATTCCTAGAATCGCGAATCTTTATGAATATCCCCAAGAAGTTTATCCCGCATATCGTTGCCATCTTCTCCATGATCATTGCAACGTCCATTTACTTTTATCCTGCTTTCAGTGGTAAAACCATCGAGCAAGACGATATCAAATTGGGTGTCGCCAAAAGTAAAGAAATCGTGGATTACCGCGAAGCAAATGGCGAAGAGCCATTGTGGACGAACAGCATGTTCAGTGGTATGCCACAATTCCTGATGAACATCAAGCATGAGGGCAATTTATTGAGCTACCTTGAGAAGCTATCGAAGCTTGCTCTGCCGTCACAAATTGGATTGATATCCTTCTTGATGATTGGATTTTATATGTTGGGTTCCGTCTATAAAGTGGACCCTTGGGTGAATGCGATAGGCGCGATAGCCTTTGGATTCTCGGCCTTCTTCATAATATCCTATGGTGCCGGGCACAATGCCAAGATTCGCGCAGCGGGCTATCTAGCACCGATGCTGATGGGTATTCTTCTGACCTATCGAGGAAAGTATTTATTGGGCTTGGCCTTTACATCACTTTTCGCAGGGATGGGGATTATGGCCAACCACATTCAGATTACATATTACGGTGTTATCGTAGCGGCGGTGATTTCTATCGTCGAGTTGATTCGCGCCATCAAGGAAGGCCGACTTAACGGCTACATGAAATCTGTAGGTGTTCTTCTCATTGCAGCGATGTTGGCCGTGGCGCCAAATGTTTCGCGCCTGTGGACCGTCTACGAATATCAACAAGAAACGATTCGTGGTGGTGGATCCGGACTCAAAGCTGAGTCGGGTGAAAACAATGAAGGTCTGGATAAAGATTATGCGATGCGTTGGAGTTATGGGATTACGGAATCCTTCAACCTCATCGTTCCAAATATCATGGGTGGTGGTTCGAAACAAACCTATGAAGGCACCGAAATCCACGATCAACTCTTCCCACAGCAAAAGCAATACTACCTTCAACAAGGGGCCAGTGCATCTGTTGCAGAAGCGCAGGCAAATGCATCGATCGCAAGCTTATTCTACTGGGGAGAGCAAGGTTTGGTCTGGGGTGGATACTACCTAGGAGCATCTATATTCTTCTTGTTTGTCCTTGGATGCATCTTGATTAAAGACAAACGCAGGACCTGGATCATTGTATCGGTCGTTCTGGCAATTTTCATGGCGCTCGGTAAAAACATGGCTTGGTTCAACAACTTGCTGTTCGACTACCTGCCGCTCTACAACAAGTTCCGCGTTCCGTCGATGACCTTTGTAATTGTCTTCTTGTTGATGCCATTAATGGGCGTCTTCGCGGCGGATTACATCGTTAAGAATAAAGAGAAGGAAAGTGATTTCATCCTGAAAAGTCTGAAGAAGGCCTTTTACATTGTTGGGGGATTGTTCCTAGCCATTGCCCTTTTCGGCCCTAGGTTCCTATCCTTCGACGCACCACAAGAGCAGTTGGCTCAAAATCCAGAATTGCTGGATATGTTGAAAGATGACAGAGCATCGCTGGCAAGAAGTAGCGCCTTCCGCTCGTTTATTTTTGCCGGACTAGTGTTCGGAGCTTTGCTCCTCTACGTTCGCAACACACTCAACAAAACTCGCGCGCTCTTGGTGATGTCGGCGTTGGTTATTGTTGACCTATGGACTGTAGATACCCAGTTTGTGAACGCAGATGACTTCGTGAGTGATCGTCAGTATGAAGCTTCTTTCGAAGCAACCGTTGCCGACCGTTCCATTCTTCAGGATCAGAGCTATTACCGAGTGTTCAATTTGAACAATCCGTTCAATGATGCGATGACATCCTATTACCACCATTCGATTGGTGGGTATCACGGTGCGAAGTTGCAGCGCTACCTTGAGCTCTTCGAGAACGTGCTAGCCAATGAAGCTCAGACGATAGGCCGAACCCTTCAGCAAACACAGGGGCAGGGCATGGACATGGCTTTCCAGAATACGCCAGTGCTCAACATGCTGAATGGCAAGTATGTGATTTATAACCCAGGTGCTCCAGCAATTAGCAATTCATTCGCAAATGGCGCTGCTTGGTTCATCAAGGATGTACAAGTGAAAGAGACGGCCCGTGAGGTACTCGAAGGATTAAGTCAAATAAATACGGCCAATACAGTTCTTGTTCACAAGCAGTTCGGAGACGTACCGACCGCAACTACATTCTCTGGTGAAGGAACCATCAACCTGAGTCAGTACGACCCGAAAGAGATGGTTTACAACACCAACGCAAATAGCGATCAGTTTGCTGTATTCTCTGAGGTGTATTACCGCGGAGAGGAAGGTGATTGGCAGGCTTATATTGATGGTGAGCCAGTAGACCATATCCGTGTAAACTACGTTCTACGAGGGATGAATATACCAGCAGGTGCGCATGAAGTTAAGTTTGTGTTCAAGCCGGAGTCGTACTACGCGGGTACCACAATCTCACTCATCGGATCGATTCTCCTACTAGGAGTGTTTGGGGTAATCGTGTTTATCCGCTTGCGCAAGCCTTCCTCAGAGGAGAATGTAGCAGACGCCGAAGAGTAAGCGTTAATTAGACAAATAACTTGGGAACGATACGTAGACAAAGCATTCAGGCTACTCTGGTACTAATTATCGGGGTAGCCCTTGGCTTTGTTTTAAAGCTGTATCTCTTTACGAAATATCTGACCACAGCGGAGGTCGGACTCCTCTCTGTAATCCTGGATGCAGCCAATATTTTTGCGGCTTTCATCCCGCTCGGGAGCCAGAGTATTTTCATTCGCTATCTACCTCACTTCAAAGCCGAAGGCGAGTCTAAACCGAAAGGGCTACTTTTCATTGGGGCAGTGCTATCCTTGCTTGGCTTTTTGCTATTTGCGTTACTCTATCTCATCTTTCAAGATCAGATTACGGAGTATTACGCGAGCAGAGCTCCATTGTTTGCAACCTACGTCTACTTGCTGATTCCGCTGGTTCTCGCACGCGTAATTTATATCGTCGGACAGAGCTATGCCCGTACGTTGAAGAAGAACGTTTTCCCGCTTGTCATCAAGGAGATTCTGGTTCGCGTTCTAACGATGGTGTTGGTAGTTGGATTTGCAGCAAGTTGGTTCGATTTGGATGGAATGATGATTCTTTTTGTCATCATTTATTACATCTCTGGAGCTATCATGACCTTCTATTTGTTCCGGATGCGGGCGCTTAATTTCAAGCCTCAGCTGTCCAAGTTGAAAGGTGGGCTCGGAAGGGATATGGTCATCTTCGGATTGTTCCAAATCCTTGCGGCTACAAGCGACGTACTGATTAAAAATATCGATTCAGTAATGCTGATGAGCTTTAAAGGGCTTTCTTTCGCAGGTGTTTATTCTATCGCCTTCTTCATCGGCCAGATGATTGAGCTTCCGCGAAGAGCGGTTTCCCAAATTACAGGTCCGTTCATAGCCGAAGCTATGGCTTCTGACGATCGAGATATGGTTCAATCGCTATATCACAAATCATCTCTTAATCAGTTCCTCGTTGGCGCGGTGATGTTAATCTGCGTGTGGACAAACTTGGATGCGCTGTTTGAATTGATGCCAAGGGGAGATGAGTATATCACTGGTAAGTACGTGGTGCTCTTTATCGGGTTAGCTAAGCTATTCGACATGTCGATGGGCGTAAACTCCAACATTCTTCAGAACTCACCGTATTATCGCTTCAATTTCTACACACTCACGGCCCTGGGAGTCTTGGCCATCGGACTCAATTTTATCTTGATTCCTAAATATGGCCTGAATGGAGCCGGTATTGCAACTCTGGTGGCTCTGGGGTCTATCAATATTTTGAAGTCTATTTATGTTAGGTATCGTCTCAACTACCAACCGTTCAAGTCGAGTTCTGGCATCGCATTGATCATCGCCATCTTGACCTATTTTGTGGCTGAATATCTACCTAAACTGGACTCCCCTTTCCTCGATATCCTCTACCGATCTAGCATTACCATCGGCTTCTTTGGATTGCTGGTACTGCGATTTAAAGTATCGGAAGATTTCACTCAATTATTCAAGGCTTTGAAGAATCGGTACTTGAAACGTAAGTAGATTTGTCCTTTAAACCGAGCTGCTAGTTGCACAGATATGTTGAAGTATCAAATCAACAAACTCAAGTCTTATTTCTATACCTCCCTGCCGATTGAAGATAAGGGAGGAATGGAGAATGTCTACGTACTAGCTGGTCAGGGCAGAAGCGGCACCACTTGGATGACGGAAGTGTTGAATAAGGATAATTCCTTTCGATATCTATTTGAGCCACTGAACGAGAAGAAAGTGTTAGGTATTCCTTTCGAAGCCCGACTTTACTTGCGTGAAAGTGATGAGAGAAAAGACCTCCGCGACTATTTGGAGAAGGTTCTGAGTGGAGATGTTCGTCACCGATGGATTGATCAGTTCAATAGGAATCGGAGACCAGAAAGGCGATTGGTGAAGTTCATTCGAGTGAGCATGATACTTCATTGGATGCTCGAGCAGTTTCCCTCTCTGAAGGTCGTTTATGTGGTGAGGAACCCATATCAGGTTGCTCTCAGCCGCGTCACGAAGGGGTGGCCTCCCAACTTGCACTTGCTTACCGGCCAGCCCGATCTTGTTGAAGATTATCTCAAGCCGCATTTGGATTTGATAGCCTCAGCTTCAACTCCGTTTGAACAGCACTTTGTATCCTGGGCCGTTGAGTCGATGGTGGCCGAGCAGAGCATGAAATCAGACAGAGTACTTTGGGTGTATTATGAAGATTTGAAGGCTAAGCCTCGGGAAGGCTATCAGTCGATATTCGACTTTTATAGGTTGGAGTTTGATGCCGATGACTTGGAAGATGTTCTCAATCGACCTTCAAAAATGACATCGAAGAAAGCGGGAGATTTGACATCGAAAACGAGTTGGAAGGATTCCGTTTCTGATGGAGAAATAGACTTTGCCAAGCGCGTGCTGAAAGCCTTCGGCATAGATGACCGATGGGCATAAGAAGCTTATAGGATTCGCTCAACTAAGCGGTTTGCTACATCTTTTGCCTGATACTTCTCAATGGCATAGTGGAAGTTGAACTTAGAGATTTGCTCTACCGACTCGGGATTCTCCATCAAAGGAGTCAGCGCTTTAACCACTGAATCCACAGATTGTGGTTTGACCAAGGCTCCCATTTTATCGTTGAAGAAGTCTTTGATACCACCAATGTCTGTGGTGATAATCACCAGCCCAAAACTCAAACTCTCGAGCAAAGTGAGCGGCATCCCTTCGCCGTGATAGGTTGGGAAAACCAAGGCGTCATTTTCTAGATAACACCTGAGTTTCTCCTCATTCCTCACATAGCCCAATAGGTTTATGTTCTGGATTTTTTCGCTTTTGATGTAGGCTTGCAGCTCCTCAAATGCCCCACCTGTTCCGGCAATGTTTAATTCGATGTTGGGGTGCTTTTGCTGCAGTTGCGCAAAGGCCTGAACGGTTTCAAAGATTCCTTTCACCTTCTCAATTCTCGAGATGAAGAGGAGTTTTTTGATTTGTGTCTTTGGTTGAATCCCTCCCAACGCTTGTGCTCCTTCAATGAGGGAATTATCGACACAGGTAGTAGCCAATTCTACCTTGCTGGTAACACCCAAGTTTGCGAGTTGATCTTTGAATTCAGAAGCTAGCACAAACTGTGTGGATGGATAGCTGTACACTTCTGTGAATCCTTTGCCATTTTTTGAATTCAAAGCCTCATAAAACTGCTTATCCCAACCGTGCCAAAAGATGTGAACCTCGCGATTGTACATTTTGGCGAGTCGGATGTAGATGTTGTCTCTTCTGGCCGACTTAAAGTTGAATGATGGGTTGAGTAGCACTTTGGCGCTCTTGTGCTTTCGAAGCAAACCAATAAACTTGAAGAATAGTCCGATTTGCTGCAGGGGAGAGGGCTTCTGATCGTTGGGATAGGTCACTTCATTCAACAGAATATTTGCACCAAAGTGAGGTGCGAGGTTCCGATAGAAGTTAGCAACGCCTCCGCTATTTCCGATGTGGGGAGTGTTGATAATCAGATCGATAGGTTCCTTCTCAGGCATGGCTCTTTTTCAAACGCGTTCGAGCTTACTAACTTAGCACCTTTGTAGGGATAAGTCGAGGAAATAAGCGAGTTTTACGCTGTTTCTCGTGTGAAACTCAAATGTATATTTGTTAGCGTAAATTTTAATTTCTCGTTGAGTTGAAGTCATCGGTTGAATCGCATTTTATTGAGAGAGAGAGGCGCGTAAGTTCGTATAAGCGCCTCATGAAGAGGTTGCAGCGAACCCGCGTGGCAGAGGAAATCGCAAAAAGCTTATTTACTTCCCCAAGCATATTGATTGTGGGGTTTCAAAAGTGTGGAACTACATCGCTTTATAAGTACATCACCTCCACCGAAGAATACGTTCCAGGAAAGACCAAGGAGAAGAACACCTTTGCACAAGACAAGTACTCCTACGCTGAATATCTCCTCAACTTCCCATTGAAGTACAAGGGATATAAAACGGTTAATGCCAGCCATCAAGCCATTTTTGTACCTGGCGCACTGGAGCGAGTGAAGAAGCACTTGAACCAACCGAAGGTGCTTGTTATCATGCGAAACCCGGTCAATAGAGCGTACTCGCACTTCGCGTATGATGTCGAAGATCAAGGGTATATCGATCAAGAGTTGAGTTTTGATGATTACGTGGAGTATGAGCTTGACCTCTTGAAGAACGTCGATTTGACGGATACGAAGTCGATTTACGATCACACTACTTTTTACTCTCCCTTCGGAATGTGCATTTCAAAAGGGATTTATGTGACCTATCTGAAGCGATTGAAGGAACTCGATATTCCTTTTCACGCTGTATTCCTGGAAGAGCTGAGAGATAGGCCAGAAGAGACTTGGAAAGGCATTGCCACTTATTGTGGACTTGAGAAGGAGATGCCAGAAGGAATGATTCGCACGAACTTCAATCAAGGCAAGTATAAGAGTCCAATTAGCGATGCCACCCGAGAGAAATTAAATGCCTTCTATGCCCCCTTCAACGAGGAACTTTCATCATTTTTGAATCGAGAAACTCCTTGGTGATCTATGTGCGGAATTTACGGCTACACCCAATTTCAGAATAAATTTCCCGATAGTGTGCTCTCCGCAATGGAGTCGCAGCAAATTCACCGTGGCCCAGATGGGGCAGGGGTTTACACCGATGAGACGTATGCCATCGGTATGCGGAGACTGAGCATTCTCGACCTTGCGAATGGTAATCAGCCTTTCTCCAATGAAGATGGCTCCATCATCGCAATTTGCAACGGAGAGCTATACAATTTCAAGGAGCTCAAGAAGGAGCTGAGTGAAAAGCACGGTTATACGTTTAAGACGACCAATGACGTAGAGATGCTTCCAGCGCTTTACGAGGTGTATGGCAGCGATTGCTTCAGCAAGATCAATGGCATGTTTGCGATTGCCATCATCGACAAGAAGCGCGGAAAATTAGTGCTTGGTCGAGATCGAATGGGAATTAAACCGCTGTACTATGCAATGTCTGCTGGTGATATTTTCTTCGCTTCAGAACTCAAGTCCATTCTGAATACCGGAAAGGTGAGTCGAGAAATCGACCATGTGGGAATGAGTTCCTATCTCGATTTAAATTGGATTCCACGTCCGACGACCATCTTCAAGAATATCAAGATGGTCCGTTCCGGGCACTACTTAACCTATTCAGAATCTGGTGTGGAGGAAACATCCTATTGGAACCCCTCTACAGAGCCGTTGGACTGGTCGAAGGAAGAGTTCGTTCAAGAATACAGAAAACGTCTAGATCGAAGCATCGACTATCGATTGCTTTCCGATGTTCCAGTTGGTGCATTTTTAAGTGGAGGTGCCGATAGTTCAGCTATTTGTGCTCTAGCTGGATCACGAAGAGAACCTTTCAATGCCTACCATATTCGTTGGAACGATATCCAGGGGAAGATGGATGAGTACGAGTTTGCCAAGGAATTGGCGAATCGATACAATCTCAACCTGCAAGTTCGAGAAGTGACCAGCATCGATGTGATAGGCATGCTGCCAAAGCTTATCTATCACATGGAAGAGCCCATCGGCGATGGTGCGCTAATTCCAACGTATTTGCTTTCAGAAATTTCGAAGAAAGAGGACACTGTGATTTTAAGTGGAGCGGGTGGTGACGAGCTATTTGCAGGCTACCGACATCACAGAAATTACAGTCCCGTTAAGTCTTTGGTAAGTAAGGCCGTGAATGGAATTGGATTGTATTACAGCTACTACGACAAATACAGAAGACGGTATTTCAAAGAGTTTAAATCGACCTTCCCGCACTATCAATCCAAGCCTCAGCAAAAGGAAGTGGATGCACTGTTTAAAGCACAAAAGCACAGCGACTTCCCCAATGCCATGATGCGCTCTGATGTCCAGTGGTACCTTCAAGATGATATCCTTTTCTTGACAGATAAGATGTCCATGGCCGCTTCGATTGAGTGCCGCGTTCCACTTTTGGATCATACGCTAGTGGAGCTTTCGCTACAAACTCCTTCCGAGTTTAAGTTGTCTTCAGAAATGAAGAAGCCTCTTTTGTATGAAGCCACGAAAGATGTCATTTCAGAGGATTATTTCACTCGAAAGAAGGAAGGGTTTGGCTTCCCGATTTGGTACTTCATCGATACGTTCAGGGATGAGTATTTCGACAAACTCTTGAGGAATAGTCGACTTCAAATGGCTGGGTACATAGACTCAGCGCGCTTGTCGACCTTACTTCAAAAGAGAAAGATGTCGATGCACGAATACAATTTGTACTGGCAGACGCTCATTTTTGAGATCTGGTGGCGTTTGTTCATCGAAGGAGACTCACCTGAGGAAATTTGGTAAAATCATCTTTCTCGAAGAAATGTACCTTGCTGATTCAAATGCACTGAACAGGACAAAGCACAATTGAATGGGAAACTCCCCCAAGGTCAGCGTTATCATTCCTACCCATAATCGTCCAGAACGATTAAAGACGGCGATTGAATCTGTTCAGAAGCAGACTTTTTCCAATTGGGAGTTGATTGTGGTTCCAGATCATTGCGAGGAATCTACTTTCGAGGTACTGCAAACTTTTAATGATCCTCGAATTGTGGTGATTGCCAACAATGGCGATAGAAGAGGAGGGGCAGCTGCAAGGAATATCGCGATGGACGCCGCGAAAGGAGAGTTCTTCGCCTTTCTAGACGATGATGATGAGTGGTTGCCAAGGAAGTTAGAGCTCCAACTCAGTGAGTTCCAAGAGTACCCAAGAACTGTGCTGGTTTCATGTGATTCTTATGCCGTTTCCTCAAATGGAAAGTCGCGGAGAAGTCGACCTACTCATATTCTCAACTCCGATCTTCAATATGAAAATGTACCTGGGAGCTATTCCTTTGTCATGATTCGTCGAACGGATTTGAGAATTTCTGAGAGTTTGAAGGCCTTTCAAGATTGGGATCTATGGTTGAAACTGACAGAACCGGCGGATGTCTTAATGCGGTCGGTGGACCAACCACTGGCTTTGTTCAATGTGCATCAAGAGGGGAGAGTGTCCGACTTCAATGCTAGTAAATTAGAGGCATATCAAACGTTTTTGTCCCTCCATAACTGGACGCGCAAAGCGGAGAAGTATCATGGAGCAAAAGCGATATACTATCAACTCAAGCAGCCTAGCCTGAATATCCTTCAGCGTTTCAGCAAGGTTTGCCGCTATTGGTTTACACGAATAGGAAGCGGAAGGAAAGTGTCTATCTCAGAGGTTAAATCGCTTACAGGAAGGCTTATTCGCCCTTGAGGTAATTGTCGTAAGTACTGAACTCCACATTTTTCTGACCGACACACCAGGCTAGGAAAACGTCGAATTCCTCGGTGTTGGCGAATGTCTTCGGGTGACTAATAGCCACAACGGGTAAGTTCACATTCATGCGATGCACCTCGCGAAGGGCTCTTCCCACCATGTACTTCATTTCTTCAGCAGGAGTGGCATCCCCGAAGGTGAACATCTTCCGAGATGTAGTAATGGTCTCAAGGATTTTACGCCACTTTCCTTTCCCTTCTGTTGCAATGGCCGTTCCTGAGCACCCATCCGGTTTGAAGGCGATTTTACGATTGCTTTTCATCCATAAGAACGCGGCGTTGGTCACCAAGGGAGTTGGGGCGCTGAAGATGGGTATCTCAGTAATGGTGCCATCTAGCTCAGGTTGACACAGATTGGATTGGATCGTCCAATGCGGTCGGTCTTTTGGCGCAGCAGTGAAATCGTATTTGGTGAAGTTGTCTTCAAACTTTAATCCCGGAACCACTGTGGAGTCAATGTCAAACCCATTTTCGCGCATTGCTCTGAGGACATCTGTTTCTGGCTGCATGCTCCATGCGCCTGCACGGAAAATATGACAACGATAATCGGATTTTACCGGCTGAAGAAGTGTCTCCAGTGTTTCCTTCCCTCGCTTGAAGAGTTGATCCAATCCTCGTTCCGGATATGTTTCATCTTCGTATTTCAATACACCGATTCTCCACAAGTCGAAGTTCAACTTCCAGTCTTGCCCATCGAATTCATAATCGAGCCATTGCGGATGAAAGTGAAGTTGCACATCATGACCTCTTTGCACCAAGTCCTGAAGCTGACTTTCGATGAGTTGCGCCCAGTTTTCTGAAAGAGTGCCCTTTTCAAACTCGGCTTTGAAGGCCCAGTATTCGCAAATATCGAAGAACACGGTCATGCGTGCCCCGTGCTTTTCCAGCAGACGCGCCATGTCTTCTGTGGGCTTGATCATGCAATGCTCTACGCTGCCTGATCCATTGCCGAAGATCTCGTAATCGGTGGTGAATATGAGTTTAGCCTCGGCCATTATTTCAATTGTTCTTTGAGCGTTTTACCTGCAAAGAGTTTTTTGAGTACACGTACTTTGAGTCTCTTTGCTGGTGATGGCTTCACATCGACTAACTCATAGTTCATTTCTTGGAAAAACGACTTGATGCCTTTCTGAATTAGTGCAGCTTCCTTCGGTGAAAATGAGGCCTTCCATTTTCCACTGTTCTTCTGCTGAAGAGGCTTCGAAACATTTCCTTTCCACTTCTTTTCATCCTCAGCCACAAGCCCGCTGTCATTCTTGTAGAATTCGAGCATTTGAGGTTCGAAGGTTTCTCCGAATTTGGAAAGGATGGAGGATAGCTGTTCTTCAGGCGCTTCCAGAAGATCTTCATATTTCAGCTCGATAAATCGATCGCCGAAAAGAGCCGGACCCTCAGCACGTACTTTCTTCAGATAGTATTGATACTCGGCGATGTGAAATTCAAGACTCCGCTTTGCTCCCCATTCCGTTTTGAGTCGACTTGCCACTACATCTCTTGGATCGCGCACGATATGAATCATGTATGCGTCAGGAAATAGACGTTTTAGATGAGGGAAGTACCGAACATACTCCGTGTCTTTATCTCCCGAAAACGAAGCGCTTTCTCCTCCGCTCATGATAGCTTGAAATGCACTTTTCAGCTCATCGATGGAGTCCATTTTCATTTTAAAGAGCGACTCTCTCTGTGATTCAGATAGTCGATTCAAGTAGGTGTCCTGCGAAAGGTCTTGAACAGACGGAGTCTTCTTTTTGAGCTGAAAGGGGAGAATGTATCTCTTAAAAAAGTGTGTCTCAGGAGAGAAGTGGAAAGCGGAATGCGAATGCAGCATGCTCTGAAGTACAGTAGTACCTGAGCGTCCAACTCCTGTGATGAAAACAACCCCTGACGTCATGAAGGCAAATATGAGAATTATCGGGCGATGGCTGTTATACAATGGACCCAAGAATTCTTCGTTCTCACATCAAATCCTCAATTCGAGGGCACATGTGCACATTCAACATCAAATAATTCCTTCCACTAGAAGTATATTCGCTTCAAAGTTTCACCTCACGTGGCCTCCAAGTTTTCAATTCTTCTCGACCTTGTTTCTCTACCTCCAAAGGTGTTTGCTGCACGTATGGCGAAGCGCTTTCTGGGTAAGAAAGAAACTGAGGTTCACCTTAATCCACAAAATGGAGGAAGCCTAGCGGCGATGCTTTCATCGAACTCAAGTATATCTGTCGATCAAAAGACAAAAGACTATTTGATTGAAAAGTTCAGTGCTTCTAGAGTAGACGTTCTGGGCTCTGGTTGGTTTGAATGGAAGGGAGAGCACGGGATTCGATGGCAACACGACCCTGTCGCCTCTTTCGATTGGAACATTGATCTTCCGTCATCAAGTCAGTTAGGATTGGGCCTATCCGTTCCAGAAGCAGATGTAAAACGACCATGGGAGCTGGCTAGGTTTCAGCATTTCACTCAATGGTTGGCTATCACAGAGCATAAGGATTCAGGCAATCAGCAAATTGCCGATGAATTTCAATTTTGGGTTGAAGACTTTTTAAAGTCCAATCCAATCGGAATGGGTGTACACTGGATGAACGCTATGGAAGTCGCTATCCGAGCGATGAATTGGATGGTGATTACGGATATCTTTCGCCACCGCGGAATAACAGTGTCCACAGAGATTGAAACGGCTATTCGCCAACATATCGATTTCGTTTTCAATCATCTCGAACGAAAGGAAGGCTTGGGGAATAATCACTATTTGGCCAATTTGGTCGGACTCTTATTCGGGCTGATATACTTCCCTGATTGGAAGGAGTTGCATGAGAAGTCGGAATGGATTACGGATGAATTCACACGTGAATCAAAGAAGCAGTTTTATTCTGACGGGGGCAATTTTGAAGGCTCGATGTACTACCACAAACTCGGGTCTGAGCTTCTCATTCTAGGCACCGCTGCTTTATCTCGGCTCGGGCATGAACGCGGTAAGTCTGAAGTGGGTGAGATTACTCAGTCCGCAATGACCTTCATGCGAACAATTGTGAAGCCAAATGGCGAGTTGCCTGACTTTGGCGACAACGACAGCGGATCCATCTTTTCATTTTCGCCTTCCGGAGAGTGGACAACAGCTGGAGAATACATTCAGAATGGAAAGTCGACTGCCGCTGTTTTTGAAATGTATAAAGGTCTGATTGGTGAAGGAGATTCTCTCGAGTCTATCTTTATAAAGAATCTTGCGCTACTTGAACTGAAGGAGGTAGCTTCCCCGAAGAAGGATGTTCATGTTGATAAGCATAGAACGTTCAAGCATTCGAACAAGCACGAGTGGGTGCTCCACGTTGAATTAAACCCGACCGAACTAAAGTACACCTACTTCCCAATCACGGGAATAGTCGTTTGTAAATCCGATACGTTCTACTTGGCCATGTCGCTCTTGACCAGAGATGGTGCACACAGATACCGCGGGCATTTTCACAACGACCAATTGTCTGTTGAAATCTGGGCGAATGGAAAGGACTTGGTTTTAGATCCTGGAACCTATACCTACACCGGTGATATGGAAATTCGGAATGCCATGCGAAGTGCAAAGGCGCATAATGGTCCATATTGGGGCGTTGAACCCAATCCGTTTCTACCCGGACTTCTCGGTCTGTTCCACCAAAAGATAGAATCTAAATGTGAGCTTCTTGAAATTGGCGAAGGCAAAATAACCGCCTTACTTTCGCATCGAGGTTTCGAAGCAGTACGAGATATTCATATCACTGAAAATGGAGTGCGAATTATCGATTCCTCAAACAAACCTTTCGAAGTGAACGAAGGATTGGTAGAATTCAAAGCAGTCGGATACGGAAGACGGAAAGTAGAATGAAGAAGGTATTAATCATTACTTACCACTGGCCCCCGATGGGTGGAGGAGGAGTGCAGCGCTGGCTCAAGATGAGTAAGTACTTGCGCGATTACGGATGGGAGCCTATAATTTTTACCGTCTCGGATAATGAGATATCCAACTACGATGAGAGCTTACTGAGTGAAGTCCCTGAAGGAGTGGAAACCTTACGCGTTCCGATTTGGGAGCCGTTTGGTCTCTACAAAAAGTTCACAGGCAAGAAGAAAGATGAGAAGGTGCAGCCTGGATTTCTCGAAGAGAGCTCGGGAAATAAAACCCTGGTCTCTTTAGCCTATTGGATTCGTGGTAACATCTTTATTCCAGATGCCAAACGCTTCTGGATTCGCCCCGCCTCGAAAGCTCTGACCAAGTATTTGAAGGAGAACAAAGTGGATGCAATCGTATCTACTGGCCCTCCACATTCAACACATATCATAGCTCTGAACGCAAAGCGCAAGACGAAGGTCCCTTGGCTAGCCGACTTCCGTGACCCATGGACTTTTGTTGATTACTATGACAAGCTGAAGTTGAGCAAAGCAGCGGATAGGCGACATCACAAGCTGGAACGCAACGTAATCAACTCAGCAGATGAAGCCGTCACAGTTACGTGGAGTTGGGCTAGAGACTTCAACAAAATGAAGTTCAACAAAGAGGTAAAGGTGGTGACCAACGGTTACGACCCTGCCGATTTTGTCGACAATTCCGGAGTACTGGATTCAGAGTTTACGATTACGCACATTGGATCGATGAATGCCGATCGCAATCCGCATAGCTTGTGGAAGGCCTTGGAGGCTCTGTTGAAAACGAATGATGAGCTGAAAAAGCATCTCAAGATTAAATTGATTGGTCCGGTAGATCACGCTGTGTTTGTTTCTCTAGAGAAGCACAATCTCACCGAATACCTTGAATACATCAAAGGGGTTCCTCACAAGGAAGTGATTGGCCATTTGCAATCTTCACAGCTCTTACATCTTCCACTGAACGATACTCCGAATATCGACGGGGTAGTGCCAGGTAAGCTGTTTGAATACATTGGTGCACAGCGACCGATTCTTTGCATTGGAAAGGAGGAAGGGGATTCAGCACGAATCATCAACGAAACTCAAGCAGGAGAAGTCTTTGGTTTTGGTCAGTGGGAGCCGGTGCGTGATTATCTCGAAAGAGTATTCCCTGAATATTTGAGCAAAACTTTACACGTTCAATCCAACCAATACACCCAGTATGGACGTGATGTCTTAGCCGGACAAATTGTAGAGCATTTGGATTCGATATCGAAATAGATACGAGAATACCCTTATCTTTCTAAAGCTCTCTAAATCAGGAACGAACAAAATGCTCAAAAGCATTACACACCAAAGCATGTCGTCATCCTTGCTACGATTATGGATGATCGTATTTTTTCTCGCGCTCGGATATAGCTCCGTGGCTCAATCGGGTAGCGGGACGAGCTTGTCGATTGGTACGTCAACAACTACGGTCTGTGAAAGGACACTCAGTGGGCTTTCCACTTTGGACTATCCTTTTACAGTGACTTGCTGGATGAAGTTGAATGCCAACGCTTCTCAAATCAATTGGCCAATTTTTCAATCCAACTACGTTGGTAATGGATATTCTGGAATTGTTGTGGGCTACAACCAGAATGACCAGATTTTTGTGAATATGGGGAACAACGCTGGTTATACCCAGCAAGGACGAAGAACCATTTTAGCCAATGCGCCTGGAGTTTTCGGTAAGTGGGTGCACTTAGCGGTTTCGGTTACGGGACCTACTACTGCGGATATCTATGTGAATGGCGCTCCGCGTACGATATCGACATCAGGGTCGGGGGCAAACAATTTCCATCATCCCGCTAATGGCACTTCAAGAATCGGGTTTAGAGATACTCAGGCACAAGACCACGCTTTAAATGGAGAACTTGATGAGCTTTCAATTTGGTCGAAAGCCTTGACTCAAACGGAAGTGAGAGATCTCATGTGTCAGAAACTTCAGGGTAACGAGCCCAACTTAGAAGCTTATTTCCGTTTTGATGGTACTGGCACTACCGTGACCGATTACTCCACGAATAATCAAGACTTCACTTTTGGAACGGGTGGGAACTTCACTCGGGTGATATCCGAAGCTCCTGTAGGTGAGGTTAGTGCCTACACCTACAATGTAGCACAGGTGAGTCTTTCTACTCCACAGGGAGTAACCCTCACGGGATACAATAACACCGGTGGTTCAGATGGTGTGCATTTGTACTACAACACATTGATGCCTGATCAAGATCAAGGACTGGGAACGATTTGCGATTCTATCGGTCACTTTGGACGTTTCATTGCAACCAACCCCAATCAGCCGAATATTCCGGGCAGGATTAGTGTGAGTCCGGCCATGACCACCATTTATACCCGTCCAAAGTCTAACAATGGAACCTGGGTGACTGCACCGGTAACTCAAGTGCTTTTCTTCTCTGACATTTACAGAGAGTTCCTCTTCGACCCGTCGCAGTTCATAGTTTCAGATATGGATCGCTATCCAATTTGTGATTCGTCGACTATCACCGCACCGCGGGTTTTCAATGCCAACTATACATGGTCGAATGGTGGGAATACGCGAACCATCAACAATCCTGGGCTGGGACAGCATTGGGTGACCATCACCTCTAGCTGTGCCACATTTACGGATACATTTGAAGTTTACAGAGATACAGTTTCAGATCCACTTGCTCTGGTGGATACTACATTGATCTGTCCGGGAGATACAGGGACTTTAGTCGTATACAATTCCCCGGCTCGTCCGCCTATTGACAGCGTGGTTTGGGCAGATGGATACACAGGAGTAAGTCGACCTGCTTGGAACACCGGTTGGTATTATGCTTGGGTCGCCGTGAGCGGAACCTGTTGGCAATACGATTCCGTATACGTGGATTACGGCAATGGCACCTATTACCTTGGTCCGGATACAACGATTTGTAATGGAGATATTCTCACCTTGGAGGTGTCTCCAAACGCGACCAATGTCAACTGGAGCGATGGCTCAAGCAACCTTACACTGGATATTACTCAAACAGGTACGTATTGGGTGGTCTTTGAAAGAAATGGATGTACGCTCACGGATACTATTGAAGTTGAGGCTGTTAATTTCTCCATCAACGTGCAGCCGAGCTATTTCATTTGCACAGGATCGAGTGTTAGAGTAACCTTGAATGCCAGTTCTATTCCAGATAGCGTGATTTGGTCTACCGGCGACCGAACCGCATCATTGCAAGTATCGGCAGGGGGAAACTATTCCGTTCAAGCCTACAAGGCGGGCTGTGTAGCTACAGCCACATTTGTGGTCAACGAAGAAAGTGGGGTTACGGCGAATCCAACTGTGGACATCATTCTCTGTAGTGGTGAGGAGGCCTTACTTTCCGTGCGAGGCTTAATACCTGAAGAGTACACAGATTCACTCGTTTGGGACACTGGTGAGTTTGGGGATTCTCTGATCGTGGATGAAGGTGGAACCTATATCGCTGGCGGCGCTTCACCTTGCGGTCCGTTTTCGGCATACTTCTATGTTGAAGAGGTAAACTGTAACGTGTCGCTCTTCATCCCAACCGCATTCTCACCGAATGGCGACGGAACGAATGATACGTGGCGTTATGCGCTGAACGGTTTGGAGACCGTTCGCATGGTTGTTCTAGATCGATGGGGCAATGAGGTATACGTCGGTGAAGATGTCAACGGTCCGTTCTGGGATGGAACCAAGAATGGCAGTGACCTGCAGCTCGGAACGTATGCATACTATCTCATCGGCACGACTTACGGCGGACAGGTGATTGAGCGTCAGGGTTACATCAGTCTATTACCATAAAAAAAAGCCAGCTATTCCGGTGGAAACAGCTGGCTGTAAATTGTTGGGATTTGTGCTTAGTTCAACGATGAACGCGTCCATTCAGTACTGCGACCAATCAAGCTGAATCCCATATATCCTTTCATGAAAAGTTTCCCATCATCTTGGATGTATCCATAGAGTGAATACGTGTTGCCAGAGCGAGGGTCATAAATTTCCCCGTCGGTGTATTCCTCATCGTCGGCATCCCATTCCAAGGCGGTCATGATATTGATACCAATTACGCGACGGTTTCTCAGACCTGCATTTGGGTTCTTGTCATCTCTATTAGGTGTAGACCCATCATCTTCACGGTCGTTGAGCAACCAAACGATTTTCCCGTAGTACTTCCCGTTCTGTTTGTATATCTCAATTTTAGCATCCTCTCTTTCATTCAACCAAATGCCCAAGATGTCATCTGGATTTTGAGCGAATGCTCCAATCGAAGTGAATGAGAACAGTGCGATCAATGCAAAAATCTTCTTCATGATTCAGAATTAATAGGTATTGTGATGTGTGATTTTAAAGATAACTAAGAAATCAACATAACGAAGGAATCATTGTTTTGATGATTTATCTTAGCAACATAATCATGATAACTCTCAAAATAATGAAAGTGTTTAAAAGACTTTTCAGTCTGTTGCTTCTCTCAGTAAGCCTTGCAGCAGGTGCTCAAAGTGAATCGGTTGTTCTACGTATGGATGTAGGCGATGACTTTGAAGTGGGTACAAAGAATGCCTTCACCATGAAGATGAATATGATGGGGCAGGAAATGGAGATTTCCATGGAGTTTGGAGGAACTGCAAGTGCTATTGATGCAGAAACCGAAGGGAACGTTGCATTATCGTATGTCTTCACAGATATTATAATCGAATTGAAAGCCGACGGGATGGAAGGTAGGTACAATTCTCGCACTGGAGAAAATACGTTCCCTGCAGGATCGGAAGAGATCACAATGGTGGCCAGAATGTTCAACGGAATCCGGATGAACATGGAGTACACTCCTCAAGCAGAATTCGTGAAAGTGCTCAATCCTGATGAAGTGGTAGACCACATGATGGCAGCCATGGGTGAGGGTGAAGGAGCTTCGGAGATGATGCGTGAACAAATGCGCAACGAAGTCCTCAACGGCTCAATGAACGATCAAATTGGTCTATCTGCAGTTTCCTATCCAATAGATGCTATCTCTGTTGGCGACACTTGGTCTTCTACCGAAACCACCAATTCAGGCGGTATCCCAATCGCTATGGATCTCAACTACACCGTGAGTGAAATCAAGAACGGTAAAGTGTTTATTGATGTTACCGGCGGCTTTTCAGAAGATGGCTCAAACGCTCTGGCGGGAATGTTTGGTGAGTACGACTTCGAAGGTGAAGTAATCATCGATCAAGCTACAGGATGGGTGCTCAAGAATGAAATCAAAATGGATTCAGGCTATAGCAGCGAAGTATCAGACGAGTCTTCAAAGGAATCCGATGAGATGACGATGAAGATGTTTATGCATGTGTTGAGTACGTCGGAGTTGTAATAGAGGAGCGCAGGAGCGCAGGTGGGCAGGAGAGCAAGTATGCATGTGGGCACATGCACGTAAGTACGCAGCTACCAGTATTGGGTATCCAGTATCCAGTATTTGTTCAGATCAATTTCTCCCCATTAGAAGAGCACACTTCTAGCTGTGATAGGTTGTACCCAGTACCCAGTACCCAGTACCCAGTACTAAGTACCCCTACTACTCCTCCTTTTCTTCGCCCCGGCAATACTCGCATTCAGCTCAAATCCAACCACCACACTAATTGAGTTGATGTAGATCCAAAGCATAATGACCAATAGTCCGCCGATGGAGCCGTAGAGTTTGTTGTAGCTGTTGAAGTTATCCACGTAAAACCCAAAGGCGAAGGAAGTGACAACAATGAGGAAGGTTGCTAAGACCGCGCCCGGTGAGAAGAACCCCCACGCTTTTTTACGTGTTGGTCCGTAGTAGAACACAAGCGACATGCCTACCAGAACAGCCAATAATAGGATGAGATAACGTGCGATTTGAATAATAGCGCCACTCGATTCTGGCAGGTAATTTTCTGTGATCAGCCATTCGGTTAAGTTGGTGCCGAATAGAATGGCTGCGACAGCAATGAGAACGAGAATGCCTAGTCCGACTGTGAGAAGGAGCGCTACTAAGTATTGCTGCCAAAACCTGCGAGAATCAATCTCGTGAAAAGTGATGCTCACATTTGAAATAAGGGACATCGTACCGTTGGTTGCGAAGAATATCGTTGCCAAGAAGGTGAAAGAAAGGAGGTCGCCCCTTCGGTGGTTTAAGATGTCGTCTATAGTGGTACGCGCTAGCTCATAGGTGTTGGGAGGGAGAATGTCCTCAAGAATGAGGAAAATCTCCGATTGAAATCCTTCAATTGGGACAAAGGGAATCAAACTGAAGAAAAACAGAATGGCCGGGAACATGGCAATAAAAAATGACCACGAAATCGATCCGGCTCTAGTGGTAATTGCTCCTTCGAATAATCCTTTGAAAAAGAATGAAGCAACATCAAACAAACTCAGGCCATCAAAGCCTGGAAGGATGATTTTGCTAGTAATGCGTTCCACCCGCTCAACGGCAGGAGTGATGGATTCTTTTAAACGATTTACGAGATTCATAGAGCCTTAAAACTCATGTCGAGTCCGGATACACTGTGCGTCAGTGCTCCAACAGAAATGAAATCTACACCACATTCAGCGTAATCCCTAATCGTTTCCTCGGTAATTCCCCCAGAACTTTCAACTTCTACACGTCCGTTGATATACTTAACGGCTTCCACGGTTTGAGCTGGAGTAAAATTGTCCAACATGATGCGATCTACTCCAGGAGAGTTCAACGCTTGCTCCACCTCTTCCATGTTTCGAGTTTCTACCTCGATGGGGATTTGAATGTCCGTCTCTTTTAAGTAGTTCACTGCTCTTTCTACTGCTTGAGGTATACCCCCAGCGAAATCAATATGATTGTCTTTCAACATGATCATATCGAACAAGCCGATGCGGTGATTGTATCCGCCACCCTGCGCAACTGCCCATTTTTCGAGGTAGCGCAACCCAGGCGTAGTTTTACGCGTGTCCAGAACTTTTGCCTTTGTCCCTTCTACCAACTTCATGTAATGCGCCGTCTTTGTAGCCACTCCGCTGAGGCGTTGCATGTAGTTCAATAAAAGTCGCTCTGCTTGAAGCAAGGCAATCGTCTTCCCTTTCGCGATAAAGACGATGTCGCCTGGTTTAACCGGACTTCCATCTTCAATCAGAACTTCTACTTCAATGGATTCGTCGACTTCGTGTAGCACCATCTTGGCTAACTCCACGCCGGCAAGTACACCTGGTTCTTTGATCAACAACTTAGCTCCACCTTCGTGAGTGGATGGGATGCAACTGAGTGCACTGTGATCGCCATTGCCAACATCTTCATTGAGTGCTTGACGAATAGAACGTTGGAGGTGGGGGATGTCTTGGATATTCATTATCGGCGTTGATTTTCGCTATCATTGCAAAGTTCCGAACTTTCCAGCCAAAGCGACAAATTCATGGAGATAGTATTGCGAGTCATGGGTCGAACTTCTGAAAAATATCTTCAGACAGGCCTTGCTGAGTATCATAAACGTCTAAAGCGGTATGTAAAGTTCTCCATGGAGGAAATTCCCGATTTAAAAGGAATGAAGAATCGCGATGCTCAAGCACAGAATCAAATGGAAGGAGAGGCGCTGTTGAAGAACATTCAATCTTCAGATTTTGTGGTGCTCCTCGATGAGAATGGCAAACGCTTCAAGAGCAGAGCATTCGCGAATCAACTTCAGAAATGGATGAATGCTGGACCGAGCAAGATTGTGTTTTTGGTAGGTGGACCTTTCGGGTTTTCACCAGAAGTGTACGAACGCGCCCAAGCTCAAGTGAGTTTAAGCGATATGACCTTCAGTCATCAAATGATTCGACTCTTTTTTACTGAGCAGATCTACCGCGCATACACCATCTTGAGAAACGAACCGTATCACCACGATTGATTTTCACATGAACTTCGAGGTGAACCAATCCCTTCAATTATCTTTGACCGCATGACGTTTGAGGCGATCAATAAAGAACTCGATGAGAAGAAGTACAGTCCAATTTACTTCCTGATGGGAGAGGAGCCATACTTCATCGACCAGCTAGTACACCGACTTGAAAATGAAGTCTTGGACGAAGCTGAGAAAGGGTTCAATCAAAGTGTACTTTACGGAAAGGATGTGAAAGCAGAAGATGTCATATCTGAGGCTAAACGCTTTCCGATGATGTCTGAAAAGCAAGTGGTTGTTGTTAAGGAAGCACAGCACATTCGGAACATCGAAGATTTGAAAAGCTACGCGGATCAACCTCAGCCTTCCACTGTTCTCGTCATTGCCTACAAGTACAAGAAACTCGATAAGCGAAAAGCCCTTTCTAAATCGCTTGCCAAGAATCACGTGCTATTCGAAAGCAAGAAGTTGTACGATAATCAGGTGGCGGATTGGGTTTCGAAGATCATCCGAAATGCTGGATATAAGATATCGCCAAAGGCCGTTGCTCTCCTACTTGAATTTGTGGGTAGCGACCTAGGCAGAATGCAGCAGGAGATTGATAAGCTCATGTTGGTTGTCGAGAAAGGCGGGGAAATATCAGCGGATGTTATCGAGCGAAACATTGGAATCAGCAAAGACTACAACAACTTCGAGCTTCAGAAAGCATTAGCAGAAGGGGATGTTGTCAAGGCCAATAAGATCGCTCATTACTTCGCTCAGAATCCAAAGGATAACCCGTTGGTAGTGACCATCAGTTTGGTCTTTTCCTACTTCACAAAAGTGATTCAAGTGCACACACATGCCGGTATGAGTCCCAATGAATTGGCGGGTGTGCTCCGAGTGAATCCGTACTTCGTGAAGGACTACACAGCTGCTAGTCGTCGATACAATCTGAACAAATGTTTGAGAATTATCGGCTACCTCCGAGAAGCCGACGGACGCAGTAAAGGCCTAGGCGGAGGCGATATTTCCCATGAGGATATCCTCCGAGAATTACTCTTTAAAATACTCCATTAGCAAACCCGAGCGGTTAATATGACGTTAGCCTCGTATGGTTTCCTATTTTTGGGGCCTTCTGCTAAGACACTTGATGAATGAAAATTCTGTACGCTAGACTATTGGGCATTGCGCTTTTGATGATTGTATCTCAGTTATCATCGGCCCAAGCGGTTGTTCGAGGATATATTTACGAGAGAGATTCTGAAACTCCAGTGCCTTTTGCAGGCGTTCGACTTCTTCAGTCGGGTGAGGCGAAAGCTTCCGGAATTGCAAACATCGACGGCTATTTCCAATTGAATGACCTATCCGCTGGCGACTATCTCTTGATTGTTAGCTATATGGGGTACAAGACCGATTCTGTTTCGGTTACTGTAGCTCGTGGTCAGAACGAATTTGTTCAAGTCTACTTGCAATCCACAGCCACTGTGATTGGCGATGTGGTGGTGAACGCAGAACGTCAGGTGCGACAAACTCAAGTACTTACTGGAGTTACGTCGCTTTCCATGAAAAATATCCAACGCTTTTCCATTGGTGGTGAACCAGATTTGGTTCGTGCACTTCAGGTGCTGCCAGGTGTGGTAACTACTGGTGATCAAGGTGGACAGCTTTACATTCGTGGAGGCGCGCCTATTCAAAACCTCACCTTGTTGGATGGGATGATCATCTACAATCCTTTCCACAGCATTGGTTTCTTCTCTGTTTTCGATACCGACATTTTGAAATCAGCTGAGGTATATTCCGCAGGCTTCAATGCTGAATACGGAAGTAGAAACAGCTCTGTACTCGACGTTAGAACACGAGCGGGTAATCGTCAGCGTGTTTCGGGAAAGGTAAGTGCAAGTACGTACACGGGTAAGGCTTTGCTCGAGATTCCAATCGGCACAAAGGATGAAAGAGGATTTGCTCCTGTGAGTTTGCTCACGTCATATAAGAAGTCATTCCTGTCGGAGTCTAGTCAGATTTTCTACCCATACGTAGAAACAGAATACGACGGACTTCCATTTGAATTTCAGGATATCTATTCAAAGCTTTCGTACTCCAATGGAGCGGGTTCTGAAGCCAATGTATTCGGTTTCTCCTTCCAAGACCAGGTGAGATTTGCAGGAAATAGAAGCATTGCATGGGACAGCTATGGATATGGTGCTGACTTCACCGCGATTCCGTCATCCAGCCGAGTAATTCTCAGTGGAAACTTTGCATTTAGCAACTACGATATCACTTCAAATGAAATTGAAGGTCAGCCTCGCCAAAGTGGAATCTCTGGCTTTAATGGAGGGTTAGATTTCACTTATTTCATGAGGGATCACGACGAGTTGAAGTACGGTTTGGAGGCCATCGGTTACAGCACTTCATTTAACTATGTGAACTCAGCGAATCGTGTTTTAGAACAGAACCAAAGTACCTCTGAGCTCGGAGCCTACGCGCAATACAAGATTGAAGCGAACCGATTCTTGATTGAGCCAGGTGTGCGCGTTCATTACTACAGCGCGCTAGCTGAATTTAGGTTTGAGCCACGATTCGGCGTGAAGTACAACGCTACTGAGTGGTTGCGTTTCAAAGCCGCAGGTGGTATGTATTCTCAGAACTTGCTTGCCGCAACAAGCGACCGCGATGTGGTGAACCTTTTCTATGGAATTCTTTCTACTCCAAACGAGCAAGCTGCTACCTATACAGGAGAAGCTTTGGATACTCGCCTTCAAACTGCGAATCACGCTGTGTTCGGAACAGAAATCGATTTCTATGACAACTGGACATTGGATGTTGAAGGATACATCAAAGATTTCAGAAACATCACCACAGTAAATAGAAACAAGATTTACCCAGACAATGCTTCGTACATCGATCGTCCGGAGTATTTGAGAAGATCGTATATCGCCGAAAGAGGTATCGCTTATGGAGTTGACTTCCTCGTGAAGTACACTACGAATAATCTCACCTTCTGGGGAACCTATAGCTGGGCACGCGTGACACGCGACGACGGACAACAGGTGTACAACCCATACTTTGATCGTCGCCACAACACCAACTTGGTGGGTACCTATCGCTTTGGCAAAGAGAGAACTTGGGAAGTGAATCTTCGATGGAACTTGGGAACGGGATTCCCATTCACACCTATCGCAGGATACTACCAGCAGTTGCCTTGGACAGGAGGAGATAACCGTCCCGTAATCGACTATCCGTACGAATCGGAGAACGGCGAGATCGGCACTTTGCTCGGAGAGCTCAACAGCAAGCGCCTTCCTACCTATCACAGAATGGATATCACAGTGAAAAAGACGTGGATGTTCGGCAGATATAGCACACTTGAATTGTCGTTCGCAGCTACCAACATCTACAACAGAAACAACATCTTCTACTACGATACTGCAGAGCGTAAACGCGTTGACCAACTGCCGATTATGCCAACGGTTATTGCTTCATACAGCTTTTAGTGACTAAAAGCTCACGAACGGTTTCGGGTCCGCTTGCATTTCCCTATTTTTGCCGAGATTTTTTGATTCGAGCAAGATATGGGCAAGTCCAACACTAAGTACATTTTCGTAACCGGTGGTGTTACCTCTTCACTAGGTAAGGGAATTATCTCTTCATCACTCGCAACGCTCCTCCAAAGTCGAGGGTATTCTGTTACGATTCAGAAGTTGGATCCCTACATCAATATCGACCCAGGAACGCTCAATCCATATGAGCATGGGGAATGTTTTGTTACCGATGATGGTGCGGAAACCGACCTCGACCTCGGACACTACGAGCGTTTCTTGAACCGCCCAACTTCTCAAGCGAATAACGTTACGACGGGTCGAATTTACCAGTCGGTAATCGACAAAGAGAGAAGAGGCGACTATCTCGGAAAAACAGTACAAGTCATTCCACATATCACTGATGAGATCAAGAGTCGCATCAAGATGTTGGGAAATACTGGCGAGTTTGAAATCGTCATCACAGAAATCGGAGGTACAGTAGGTGATATTGAAGCCTTGCCGTACATCGAAACCGTTCGTCAGCTTCGTTGGGAGCTCGGGCACGACTGTGTGGTGGTTCACCTTACGCTTGTTCCTATGTTGGGAGCAACAGGTGAGTTGAAGACGAAGCCTACTCAGCACTCCGTGAAGATGTTGCAAGAGAGTGGGGTTCAGCCAGACGTTCTCGTTTGTCGTACTGAACATCACCTCGGTGACGATATCCGCAGAAAATTGGCCTTGTTCTGCAACGTGACGAAAGATTCTGTAATCGAGAGCATCGACGCGGAGACTATTTATGAGGTTCCAGTCTTGATGCGTAAAGAGAAGCTTGACGATGTTGTGCTTCGCAAGCTTGATTTACCTACTACCGGAGAACCAGATTTGTCGAGATGGAAAGACTTCCTCTACAAGCTCAAGTATCCAAAACAAGAAGTTGAAATCGGACTCATCGGTAAATACGTTGAGCTGAAAGATTCATATAAGTCGATTTACGAAGCCCTTATTCACGCTGGAGCACATAATGAAGCAACTGTCAATGTGCGTTGGATTCACAGTGAAGACCTCGAGCCTGAGAATGTAGAGCGCTACATGAAGGATCTCGATGGAATCTTAGTGGCTCCAGGTTTTGGAGAAAGAGGTTTCGAAGGGAAGATTGAGGCTGTACGCTATGCAAGGGAAAACGAGATTCCATTCTTTGGAATTTGTTTCGGAATGCAAGCGTCTGTGATCGAATACACTCGCAACGTGTTGGGTAAGGCTGAGGCAAACTCAACAGAAGTGAATGCGGATACTCCTGATCCAGTGATTGATCTGATGGAGGAGCAGAAGAAGATTAGCAACATGGGGGGAACTATGCGATTGGGCGCTCAAGCTTGTGATCTCGATGAAGAGAGCAAGGCTTACAAAGTGTACAAGCGCAAGAACATCTCTGAGCGTCACCGTCACCGTTTTGAATTTAATAACCTGTACTTGGAGGATCTCAAAAATGCGGGATTGCGTCCAAGTGGTATTAACCCAGACACTGGGTTGGTAGAAATCGTAGAAATAGATTCACACCCGTGGTTCATGGGCGTTCAGTTCCACCCGGAATACAAGAGCACCGTTGCGAACCCACATCCGCTCTTCGTTGGCTTTGTTAAGGCCGCTGCGGAATACGCTGTGAATAATTAATCCAAACCTAATGGAAAATAGAAGCTCACTGGATAGAAACCAGATCATCGGTTTTTTACTAATTACCGCCGTTCTGTTCTATTTCATGTTTATGAGCAAGGATGAGCCAACTGAATCATCCAATACAAACACGGAGCAAGTTGTTGATGAAGCTACCGAAGCTGAAACAACCACTCCTACTGAAATAGCCGCTGTTGATTCGAGCAGTGTAGATACGGGAGCTCAAGCGATGGTTCGCGAGGCAGAATTCTACACCATCGAAAATGAAGTTCTCAAGCTTCAATTCACCAACAAAGGGGCTCAAATCGTAAAAGCACAACTCAAGGATTACAAGAGCTGGGATTCAACCGACCTCTGCCTTGTAGACAGCAGCCAGACGCTCGACTTTAGTTTGGGTAATTGGAACTCTAAAGATGCTTGGTTCGACATTACCGAGCGCACAGCTTACAGCTTAGAGCTCACAACATCTACGCCTCATGGCCCGCTTTCTTTGCGCTGGGAGTTGAAGGAAGGTGAGTATCAAACCGACTTTGTGGTTTCTGGTCAGGCGAGTGAATCACTTCCACTGAGCTTCAATTGGGTTCAGAATTCTATTCAACAAGAGAAATCGAGAGACCTCGAAGGGCGAAAGACTCAAATCTCTTATTGGGAGATCGACGATAATGAGCGCGAATCACTCAGCGAGAATGGCGTGGATAGCGAAGAAGCGATGGACATTCGCTGGTTGGCACACCAAGATCAGTTCTTCTCTACGATTATTACTGCTGAAGGTAGATTTGATAGTGCGAGCATGAAATCTGCTCCTTACGAGTCTGGGCCATACATCAAGGCATTCGAAAGTCGCGTGAATGTACAAGAGGTCAATGGCACGTACGCCGTTGATATGAACATGTACTTCGGCCCTAATAAGTACGATATCCTCAAGGAGTACGACATGGGCTACGATAAGATCATCGACTTCGGTTGGGGAATCTTTGGATGGATTTCACGCGGAGTAGTGGTTCGTATCTTCAACTGGCTCGATGGCTATGGATTGAACTACGGTCTCATCATTCTATTGATGGCCTTAATGATTAAGCTTACGCTTTCACCATTGACCTTCCAGAGTTACAAGTCGATGGCGAAAATGAGAGTTCTTCGTCCTGAGATTGAAGAGATCAACGAAAAACACAAGGACGATGATCCTCTGAAGAAGCAGCAAGCCACGATGGAGCTCTACCGCAAAGCGGGAGTGAATCCGCTCGGTGGTTGTATCCCTCAGTTGGTACAGTTGCCGATTCTCTTCGCTATGTTCCGATTCTTCCCTGCTTCGATTGAATTGCGTCAGGAAAGCTTCTGGTGGGCGACAGACCTATCTTCTTACGATAGCATTGCGACGTTACCATTCACGATTCCTTTCTATGGTGACCACGTGAGTTTGTTCACAATCTTGATGGCCATTTCTACCTTCATGTACTCTTACATGAACCAGCAGATGACGGGATCAAACAGTCAGATGCCGCAATTGAAGTACATCATTTACTTCATGCCTTTCATGTTGTTGTTCTTCTTCAACAGTTACGCAGCAGCACTGTCTTATTACTACATGATTTCAAACTTGATCACCTTCGGTCAGCAGTATGCCATCCGCGCCTTCATCAATGAAGATGCCTTGCATGCTAAACTTCAAGAAAACAAGAAGAAGCCGAAGAAGCAGAATAAGTTCCAGAAGCGCTTAAGCGATGCCATGGAGCAACAACAGCAAGCGAATCAAGACGGAAATCGACGTATGCGTCGAATGAAGTAAAAAAATAGCCCGGTGATGCCGGGCTATTTTTTTGGCTGGTGAGCTGGTAAGCTGGTAAGCTGGTGGGCTGGTAACCTAGTGAGCTGGTGAGCTGGTAGGCTGGTGGGGAAGTGAGTGGGTTACTCGGCTAGGGTTACTTCGGCGTCGTCTTGTTTGGCGAGATAGACGAGACTTGGGCTCTTCTGTGTGTTGTTGAGGTCTGAATGGATATTCACTGGAATGGAGCGCCATCTCACAAATTCAAGTCCATCTGCGTGTACTTCCATAGTTTCCAAGTTGATGGTGGCGCTTTCAGCAACCAAGCTATCAAGCTTATGGAAATTGGAGATAGTCACTCCACCAGTTAGTGTAATGACAGAATTAGAACTCACGTCAATTTGATCTCCAGCAGTGTATTTAATGGTCTCTCCGGTAGGTTCTTGGGCAAAGGCAACCAATGTGCACAAACCCATTGTGAGTGATAGAATCTGTTTTTTCATGCTTCTTGTTTAGAATGCAAACGATTCCAAATCAAACCTAGTACGACAAACAGGACACGGCGTCACGTCCAGTACCTCCCGGCCACACACGCCCCTACGTCTGCACGTCCCCACATACCAAAAAACCCCACCATCTCTGGCAGGGTTTCTCATGTTTCTATTTCTTTCTCTACTTAGAACTCGGAGTAGTATCCGTTCAAGTAAGTAAACACTGGTGGGGTAGCTTCGAAGCGTTCCCAAACAATGGTTACTACTTTGATTTCGCCACTAACGTGACCAATGATGTTGAAGTCAGGCTTCGGAACGTAAATTTCCATAGGCGTGTACTGATTGCCGAAGATGTCTCCCGCAAAGTAGTTTTGTCCAAGTGGGTTTACCAAACTTAAAGGAATACCGTAAGCGGTTGTATCATTTACACCTCCGTAAAGAAGCACGTCATGGTGCATGTAGGCATCACCCTGAGCGTATAAGTTGGTAACTGAATCCACTTCACCTGCTGCAGTAGTCCAAGTTGTTGGGGCACCGCCACCGCCTTGCTGTAGACGTGGGTCGTTTGAAAGCTGAGTTAAGTCGATATCGCCATATTGTTTAGCCACTACATTGTCCATCAAAATGTAGCTCTGAATGAACAAGTCGCGCTGATTGTCGGCATATATCTCCACCTTCGGATAAATTACCCAAGCAGTGTCAATTTCGCGAGTAGCATGTGCAACACCCACAACCGGTGGAGCGTCGGCTTGAATCACCGCATCAACAAGCTCAAAAGGATCACTGGCTACTTGAGTGCCATTGATGAAAAGCTTGAAAGGGTTAGACTGATCATCACCCAAGGTGAGGTAAATGTCAGCCGCAGTTTGAGTAAAGAGTGTGTCAGCGTGAAGTGACATTGGAATGATTCGACCCGGGTAGCGAGCTTTAAGAATCTCCATTACTTCTTGGCGTACTGGGCAATCTGGGCAAGTAACCGCTGTAATCTCAGTTAAACCGAGGTTTTGAGTGCCGTCTACTACCAAATCATCCGATGGGTAGCTTGAGCTTGGATCGTCAGTCGGATCAGGAGTTTCGCATGAAATTGCCGCTAGTGCAATAGCTGGAGCCGCAAAAACCCACTTCCATTGAAATCGTTTCATTCGATTTGTGTTTGTCATTGAACATTGCAAGATAGAAATTTTAGTACCAGTAGATACTTCCTTTTTACAACCTTGCCCTTTCAATTTGTTAGGAGCCGTCTTGAGTTATTCTTAGAACGATGGGAAGATGATCAGAGTATCCACCTGTGAACCGATTCCCTCGCCAACTTCTCCTCGGTTGAATACCTGGATAGCGCGGAGATTCCTCAATCATTCCTCCGTTCATATAGATGTACGAAGTATCTACCTGGGTAGTGCCAGTGTCTAACGCCTGCGACCAAATCCATTGATCCAAATACTCCCACCGACCTGCATGTCTGTGGGTTCCTTGGTTTGGCGACCAATCCGTCATTTCAATGTGCAAACCACTCGATCTTAAAAGCTCAATGCTCTCATCCGCTGGACCGTCGTTAAAATCGCCCACAACAATGATTTTGGGAGAGGAGTATTTCATTTCAAGAGAATCGATTTGACTCATCAGTGTTCTTGCAGCAGTAATTCGCTTAATACTCGACACGGCCTGACCACCACGTCGCGAAGGCCAATGATTGACGAAGAAATGAAGCGTGTCACCGTTCCAAGTAGCTGAAGCGAGAAGGATATCTCTTGTCGTCCTGCCGTCAATCGTGTCAATAGGTACTCGAATTTGCCGAGAAGCGAAGAATTGAATGGTGGCAGGATTGTAAGCAAGCCCTACATCAATTCCTCTAAAATCTGGACTTTCATAGTGTATCACACGATAGTCGACAGCGCGAAGAGCTGGTCGATGAACCAATTGATACAAGACGTCTGCATTCTCAATCTCACAAACCGCAATAACATCCGGAGGTTGCATCCCCGAGCTGCTTCTCAGTACTTTGGATATGCGATTCAGCTTTGTCCAGTATTTCCATGAAACCCATTCCTTTTCACTGTCAGGTAAGTATTCTTCATCATGGGTGATTGGATCATCAATAGTGTCGAATGCATTTTCAACATTGTACCAAACTACAGACAAAGCCTCTTGAGCGTGAAGATTGGCAGATACCTTGAAAAGTGAAAAGAGGATGATATACTTTAGCATTTCATGAAGTTCTCAAAACTCATTTTAGGAGTACCCTTTTTCACTTTGCTTTCTTTCAATGTAGAGGGGCAGGTATTCGATTCGACCTATTGGAGAGGATGGTATGAATCTCCAGTGGAAGTGGTGAGTCTTGGAGATTGGACCGAAGAAGGCTGGTGGACGGCTGGCGCAATCGTATCCACAGGACTCGTTCTCTATGCCCAAGATGAGGAAATTCGAAACGCATTTCAATCTGTTCGGACGGAGCAGACCGAATGGTTTTCGGCCAATATCGCTGAGCCTATTGGAAGTGGTCTGTACTCGCTTGGAGGTTCCGCGGTACTCTATGGCGTTGGCTATTTTACCGATGATGAAAGACTTCAGCGTACTTCTGCTCAGGCGGTAAAAGCTTTTGTGCTTACAGGAGGCGCTACGGTGGTGCTCAAGCAAATGACCCATAGAGTGCGACCGTATGAGATTCCTCGATCGGATCTCTGGTATGGTCCGACAGGTATTTCTCCGGATTACGATGCATTTCCAAGTGGACACACATCCACAGCTTTTGCAGTGGCCAGCGTATATGCGCATTCATACTCCGATCGTCCGTGGGTGGGGGTTACAGCTTATTCATTGGCGAGCTTGACTGCCTTGTCGCGGATTCACGATGACAGACATTGGGCTTCAGACGTGTTCTTTGGTGCCGCCTTGGGTTGGTACGTAGGTAGAGCTATCGTTCAAAATGATAGTCGACTTACCGTTCTTCCGGTTGGGTCGGGTCTTGTGGTCCAGTGGCGTCTGGACTAGGATTGAAAGTTCCGTATTTCGTCAGAAAGAAGCCATGTGCATTTTTCCCGGTGAGAACATTCAGCATGTAGTAGCCAGCTGGGAAATCCTGTGTATCGATTTCTAGGTTCACGGGCATTTCAGCATAAACGCTGCCCAGTGCACCTCGTTTCACTACGCGTCCTTCATCAGAGTAAAGTTCATAATACACTTCCGAATCGGTGATGGATTCAACTTGAAACTGAATGACAGTGTCGAAAACATTGGTGTCCAGTTTCACTTCTCCCTTGCGCATCAAAGCATATTCTCGCAATAGTGGAGAAAGATCAACCCGCTCCAGTACTCCGTCCCCAAGAATTCGGTGGTCTTCACTGACAATCGCAATTTCTTCGGCAGAAGTAAAGCATAATCCCTCCCTCTGTTGAAGATCGGGTAGATGTATCTCCATCGGATACCCCTTGAAAAAGTCGTCTTGTGGAAAATCGAGGTAAGCAAAAATGCGAGTTGAGCTCAAGAGAAATAGATGTCTCCCGTCAGGACTAATCGTCGCATCCGTGATCCAATTCAGCTCCCTCGTTCTACCGTCAATGCGGGTGCTGTCGATGCGTTCAATCGAATCTTGAAATAGGTCGAATGAGAAACTCAACACCGTTCCATCATAATGGTCTCGTCGGTTCTTACTAAAATGATGAATCTGGCCTCTGTAAATCACAGCGCTTTCCCAGTCGTAGTCCTGATGTTGATCCGTTCTATTCTCCTCGGGTAAGTTCAGATGATATACTTCCGGAACGATGGTGTCGAATTGATGATTCAAGTCTCTTCGGTGAAAGCGGTAGTAGGTCTTGCGATAGTACTGATTCTGATTATCGCCAACGTCGCAGATGTAGAAGTAGCCCACTCGGTCCATGGCGATGGCTTCCCAATCGCGATTCATTCCATCAATAAAATAGCTGCCCATAAGTTCCATTTGTGGGTAGGAAAACTCAAAGAGCCGAGGCGCATTCCCGCTATCATTGATGATGTAAACGAACCCTTCGGAAGAAAAAACGACACCGCTTGCTTCTTCCACTTCATCGGGAAGTTCAATGCGCTGCACTACCTGCCCGAAGGCAAGAAGAGGCAACAGATTAATGAATATGAAGAAGCGAACTGTCGCCATAGCTTAAGAACCTGTAGTCGTTTGATAAGGCGTGATCATAAACCGCTTTCCAATCATTTCCAATTGCCGCTGCCACCAAAAGGATGAGCGTACTTCCTGGTTGGTGGAAGTTGGTGATGAGTCGATTTACAACTTTGAATTCGTACCCAGGTGCAATGATAATCTGAGTCTTGCCTCGAAGCAATTTTACGCCTGACTTTGACATTGCTTGGTACAACGCTTCAAGAGCGGCTTTTCGTTCGATGATCTCCACTTCGCGGTACGGTTCCCATTGGTCGACATACACGTTGTTGAAATCGATATCCTCACCGTAGTACGCTTTCAGACCAAGCCAATAAAGCGACTCGAGTGTACGGCATGAGGTAGTTCCGACAGAAGTAATTCTTGGTGATTCAATGAGCTGTTGAAGTAGTTCCGAAGTCACCTCGATGGCTTCCGAATGCATGTCGTGCCCTTCCATCGTATCCGCACTGACGGGCTTGAAAGTTCCGGCACCGACGTGCAGAATTACTCGTCCTAGCGTACCGCCCGACTTTTCAATCCCATTGAGCACATCGTCCGTAAAATGCAACCCTGCGGTTGGTGCAGCCACTGATCCATCGCGAGTGGCATATACAGTTTGATAACGGTCGAGATCTTCAGGCTCGGCGTTTCTGTGCATATAGGGAGGAAGCGGAATCTTGCCTAATTCTTCTAGGATAGCCGCGAAATGTAAATCGCTATTCCAAGTGAAGCGAACGATGAATGTGCCGCCTTGTCGCTCGACCTTCTCAGCGTGAAGCATCACCTCGCCTGATTCATCATTCCACGTTAAAACCTGATCTTTCCATTTCTTCGCGTTGCCTACCATACATTGGAAGTCTACGCTTCCGGTAGCCGACATAGCTGATTCGATGTCTATTTCGAAAGGCTCCAAACAGAAGATTTCTATCGGACGAAGACCTTCTCCTCGCGGGAAAATCAATCTGGCTCTAATTACTCGGGTTTCATTGAAAACTAGCAAATCTCCACGCTCAAAGTAGGAGGGGAGTTCTCTGAAGTTCGCATCGGTGATGCTACCGTCTGAATGTGAAACAAGGAGTTTAGACGCGTCGCGTTGTGCCAGCGGATGCTGAGCGATGCGATGATCGGGAAGATCATAGGTGTAGTCCTGAATCTTGATGTCCTTTGGATGCGCGCTCATAGGCGGCAAAGATACATTCCTCAGGGGCTTTTCTGCTTGCTTTTCGACAATGGAAGCATCACCACAGCCGCGCAAGCGAATACGATGAAAGCACCAATGACAAATATGAGTGGGTCGCCGTTTGTAACAAACATGGGTTAGAGGTTTGGTCTCTTATCAAATTTCTGTTATTCAGATAGATAAGCTTGTAAGAATTTGCGCACTATGTCAGATAGACTCAGAATTGCGTTATTTGCGCAATGCCGATGAAGATTGCCATAGCTGTTACGAACGACCTATCCACTGATCAACGTGTTCAACGCACGGTGGCGGTCGCACAAAGCTTAGGCATGGAAGTAACCTTCATCGGAAGACATCTACCCAACTCAGTTCCTTTCAATCCAGGGTATTCCACGTTGAGGTTTCGACTGTGGTTTAAGAAGGGTGCGCTGTTCTATGCAAACTACAACTTGCGACTCTTCTGGCATTTGCTCTTCACGAAGTATGACGGTTACATAGCCAATGATCTGGATACGCTACTTGCTGTCGGACTCGCATCCAGACTCAAGGGCAAGTCGTTCATTTACGATAGCCATGAATTCTTTACAGGGGTTCCAGAAATACAGCACAGCTCATTTATTAAAGGAGTTTGGGGTTGGATTGAAAAGCGATTCTATCACAGAGCCCTAGCCCGAGTTACGGTGAATGCATCGATTGCTCTACTTCTCCAAGAGGCTTACGGTGGAAATACTCCATATATCGTTAGGAATATCGGAATGCGTCCGGCAAGTGTGAGTCTGCGTTCCAGAGCAGAACTGGGATTACCTGAGAATGCATTCATTTTTATCAACCAAGGCGCAGGTATTAATGTGGAGCGAGGCATGGAAGAGGCTGTCGAGGCCATTCAGGGTGTCGATGGAGCAGTGCTGTTGATTGTCGGTAACGGTGATGCCGTACCAAGCTTGAAGAGATATGTTGATAAGAATAACTTGAAGGAGAAGGTCATTTTCATTCCAAAGATGCCCTATGCCGAGTTGTTGTCGTACACCCAAGCTGCCGACGTTGGACTGAGCCTCGATAAACCGACCTCCTTGAACTATATGTATTCACTTCCCAATAAGTTATTCGACTACATCCATTCTGGATTACCTGTGCTGGGTTCGCAGGTAGTCGAAGTCAAGCGCATTATAGAAGAGTATCAAGTAGGTAAAGTAGTCGACTCTTCTCGCGTTTCTGAAATTCAATCCGCTATGGAGGAAATAATGCAGGTAGGGAAAACTCCTTATCAAGGTGGACTGGATAAAGCGAAGAGTGAATTGACTTGGGAAAGCGAAGCTGAAGTTCTGAAAGAAGTACTCAATCAACTCATCAATTCACAAAAGTAGCCGAGCTTGTAGACGTCGAGTTTTCTCAAAGATGGATCCGCGCTCGTCAGCTGCTGTTCCAACTTGGCCTTGTTCTTTTTGAAGTAGAGCTTCATTGCTTTTACGCCACCGAGTTTTTTCAATCGCACGTACCATTTGTACACGCCATAGGTGTCATCTGCTAGACCGTTCTCTGCTAATATCTTCAAGCTGCGATTCGACTGTCGCACTTTTTCCAGAAAGGCTTCCGCTGGAATAAGACCTTGGTGAAGAATATTGACATCGATGTGCATGGGGCGAATGAAAGCGGACTTCAGTTGTTTGCCGAAGAGCGTGTCCTCATGACCGTATTCTGTTACCTTTTCATTGAAGCGAACCTTGTTGAAACTGTCTTTCCCAATCAAGAAGGCAAAAGAGATAAACGAGTTATACGGGTTTCTACTTCGCTCAATAGGCGATTTCATTTCGCGTTCTCTACCGAAGCGCCAGCGCAGCATTAGCTCTTTGTCGGCAGGTGGAGTTTGGTGATAATACATGGTGCCGCAAGAGGCCGCTTCCCAGTGTTTGGCGTTCCAGAATCGCTGAAGCGAATCCTTCTCGATGAGTTCAGCATCACTATCAATAAAAAAGAGCCAATCTCCTTTAGCCTCATCGGCGAGATGATTCCTGTTTGCCGCTCTACCCAAGCGCTCGCTCCATTTGAAATAGCGCACGAATGCCATTTTATTCAGACTGTCGTTGTCTTCAAAATGAATCCTTGAATCGGCTTGATCACAGATTAGGATTTCAAAGGGGGTATCCAGATCAGAAGCTTGCTCATGCAAATCGAGCACGAGTTTTTGCACGTTCTCATCGTAGTTGGGGATGAGAATGGATAGCATGATTAAAGCGTGTTTTGAACGGTTTCAACAACGCGACCGTCTTCACACTTCCATGTGTTGAATGGGAACTTGAGGATGAGAGAGTAGTCGTGAGTGGCCATCAAAATGGCTCTTCCATTTTTACAAATCTCACTGAGAAGAATCATGATTTCCTCAGAAGTGTATGGGTCGAGGTTTCCAGTTGGCTCATCGGCCAGAATCAATTCTGGGTCGTTTAAAAGTGCTCGAGCTATCGCAACGCGCTGTTGCTCACCCCCCGAAATTTGATGGGGCATCTTATGACTCTTCGTCGCCATGCCCACCTTACTCAATACCTCGTTTATTCGCTTGTCCATTTTCTTCTTGTCCTTCCAGCCGGTGGCTTTCAAAACAAACATCAAGTTCTCCTTAACGGAACGGTCGGTGAGTAATTGGAAATCTTGAAATACAATTCCAATCTTTCTGCGCAGGTAAGGAATGTCCTTTTCCTTGAGCTTCTGAAGGTCGTATCCAACGATTTTCCCAGAGCCGGTTTTCAACGGCAAGTCGCCGTACAGCGTCTTAAGCAAGCTTGATTTCCCCGAGCCAGTCTGCCCGATGAGGTAAACGAATTGCCCTTTTTCAATATTGATATTGACATCGCTCAACACAAGGTGCTCACGTTGGTGAATTTGTGCGGAGCTAAGGGAAAGGATAGAGGAATCGCTCATGCGTAGAGTTTGTTGCGAATAAAGGAACGAATTTACTGGCACCGGGAATATATAGCAAACATTTTGCGTTTGGAATGCCAGAGAGTAAAGCTGCTAACAATCGATGTTGAATAACTGCTGAAAGGTAGGGTTAATCGACTGTCTTAGCTCGCTATTTTTGAGGTATAATAGAGAAATCCGTCTCCATGAGAAAAGCAATTTGGACCTGGATGTTTGCCCTCGTGATGCCGTTCGCCATGTTCGGTCAGTTAACGGAATGGGAAAGGTCGCTCAACCATACCTATGAAGAGGGAATGGTGTTGTATGATCAGCAGATGTATGCTGCAGCAACAGAGCGATTCGAAGAGGTTATCGCTCAAGCACCACACGACAAAATTGATTTGGTTGAGAAGTCAGCCTACCACCGCGCCATGTGCGCTATTCGTTTGATGAATAGAGATGCCGAAGATCGTGTTCGTTCCTTTTTAAACGACCATCCAACGAGCAGCTATCGATATGATGTTCTTTGGGAAATGGCGGATTACCTGTTCAATCGCAGGAATTACGACAATGCCCTGGAGTGGTTGAACGAGATGGACGTTCGCGAAATGCGTCCGAATGATGTGGCTACATACTATTTCAAGAAAGGATACTGTCACTTTATGGAGGAGCAAGCGCCAGAAGCGAAGGCGGCTTTCCGTGAAATTAAAGACGGACCATCTTCCCTGGCACCTTCAGCAAAGTATTACTACGCGCACTTGAATTATGCGGACAGCAACTACGTAACCGCTTTGCGTGAATTTGAAGGACTGCGCGACAACCCGTCGTATGGACAGTTCGTTCCATACTATCTAGCTCAGATTTACTATCAAACTGGAGATTACAACAAGCTCTTCGAAGTAGCCGAAAGTCTCATCGATAACGCGGTTGAGTCGAGAAGTGCAGAGATTGCGAAACTCGTTGGACAAGCTTATTTCCGTCAGAAGCGATACGCTGAAGCATTGCCTTACCTGCAGTTGTATCAAGAGCGAGGCGGGCGAATGACGCAGAAGGAGCACTATCAATTGGGTGTGTCTTACCATGCCGCATCAGATTATCCGAATGCACTGATTCACCTGAATAAAATCACTCCTGGAAACCGCCAATTGGCGCAACCAGCGTACTACCTTCTGGCAGATTGTTACTTGAAAACTGGCGATAGAAACGCGGCTCTTTCAGCATTCAAAGCGACAATGGAAACCCCGGGAGATGCAAGTATCGTAGAAGAGGCCCATTTCAACTACGCGAAGTTGTCTTACGAATTGGCGAACCCATTTGATGATGCGATCGAGGCGCTTTCAAACTTCCAAAGTACTTATCCGAATTCGGTTCACCGCTCACAAGTAAATGAGCTGCTGGCCAATTTGTACATCACCACTAAGAATTACGACAAGGCACTTCAAGCCATTGAAGCTGCGGGCTTGGGATCAGTGGTGATGCGTGAGGCGTATCAGAAGGTTTCGTACTTCCGAGGGGTTGAGCTTTTTAACGGACTTCAGTGGGGAGCATCGGCACAATCGTTTACAAATAGCTTGAAGTACCCAATCAATTCTAGTGTAGCAGCACAGTCGCACTTTTGGTTGGGCGAGATTCATTATCGCCGTCAGGATTACCCATCGGCTATTCGTGAGTATCAGGCCTTCCAGAACCAGTCGGGTGCATACGGAATGACTGAATTCCCAATCTCTGAATACAATGTGGCCTACTGTCACTTTATGATGGAGAATTATGGAGATGCAGCCACTACGTTCCGACTTTTTGTGGATAGTCGCCGAGGAGATGCTGAGCGAAAGAGCGATGCCACTTTGCGTTTAGCGGACTCTTACTTCATGGAGCGCAGATACAATCAAGCGATTCCATATTACTCGAGATACATTGAGGGCAGAGGAAGAGAAAGCGATTATGCTTCATTTCAAAAGGCCCTCACATTAGGACTTACCGATCAAGAGGATTTGAAGATTGCAGAGCTCAGAGCGATGCCTACTCGCTATCCACAGTCTACTTTGTTGGCCGATGCACGATACGAGCTTGGTGCGACCCTACTTCGCGAGACGCGATTCCAAGAATCACTTGAAGTTTTCCAACGATTCAGAAGAGATTTCCCAAATAGCGTTCAATCGAGAAGAGCGTTATATCAAATCGGTATTCTCCATAGAAACCTAGGAGATTATGATGCAGCTATCAATTCATTCAAGCAATTGGTAGAGGAATATCCGAGTACTGAAGAAGCGCGTGAGGCCATCAGTATTGCGCGCATGTCTTACAGCAGAGCCAATCGAATAGATGAGTACGTCGATTGGGTGGAAAGCATCGACTTTGCAGATATTCAGCGTGCATCACTTGACAGCACAGTGTACCTCGCAGCCTATGAGAAATATGGATTGGGCAGTTGTGTTGAGGCGATTCCTGCCTTCCAAACTTACCTGCAAAGATTCCCTGATGGAGTTTACATGGTGAAGGCCAATTTCTTGTTGGCGGAGTGTAGCCTCGGCGAAGGGGATACGGAAACCGCTAGATCCGCGTATGAGCGCGTGGTCAACGGACCTGTGAATGACTACACCGAGAAAGCATGGTTGCAAATCGGTCATATCGCTATGGCGAACGAGAATTATACTAGAGCACTAGAAGCTTACAACCAAGTCGTTCAATCGGCTCAAAGTGCAGAGCGATACAGAGCAGCATCGGTAGGTAGAATGAGAGCGGCATCTGAGTTAGAAGACTGGGAACAGTCTGTGACATTCGCTGAAATCGCATTGAAAGATCCGGGATTATCGGTTCAGGAGAGAAATTCAGGATTGTTGATACAAGCACGTGGATTGTGGAAGACCAATCGCCACGAAGCATCGCATAGAGTGTACAAAGTGATTCGCGATTCAGCTTCTGGGATTGCTAGAGGAGAGGCGTCTCACTACATCGCAAAGTTCCTCACGGAAGTGGAGAACTACGAAGCGTCGAACGAAGAGATTTATTGGATGATTGAGAATCTCCCAGTTTATCCAAGATGGCGCTATGAGAGTCTACTGATCATGGCTGAGAACTATTGGAAGTTGGAAGACATCTTCCAAGCCGAGTACACCATCGATTTTATTGTTGAACAGAACTTCTCCGAAGAGATTGTCCAACGCGCACGCGACTTAAAGGAGCGAATCAATATCGCTCAGGCTGCAGCGGAAGCGCAGAATGATACCACTCAGGTGGAAATCAATATTGAGGATGTGTCGAATGGGGGCAACGAAGACGACAATCAACCTGAAATGAACGAAGAATGAGAACGACGAAGTACTGTCTGACGACCTTGGCAATTCTATTTGGGTTGAATCTATCAGCTCAAACCGATACTACGAATAGCGACGCGGATGTGGACAATATCCATGTGAACGTGTTTGATCGCTACGAGGCGAATGTCCGTGAAGCGCGTAAGATTAGCTTGCAGCCAAACTTTGAGGACACAACCACTCAGAAATTGAATGTGACCTACAATTTCACACCGCGCATCGTTGAATCCGATGTGGAGTTAGATCCGATTCCTGCAGCCTTGATTACGCGACAACGAGTGGAGCGGTTTCCTGAGAACATGGTGAAACTGGGTATTGGTAATTACACTACACCTGAATTCACTTTAGTATTGGCAAATTCAAGATCGAACTCATTAAATTGGTCACTCGCTTTGGATCACTTTTCTACTCAAACTGGCGCATTGAGAGACCGAGTGGTGTACAACGATAACTTTACCATGCGGAATCAGTTGAGAGGCGGGCTTGCTTACATTGGCCGGGATTGGCGCTTCAAGACGGACGTAGATGTGAATTTGCGTGATGTCAGCTATTACGGCGTACCGCAAATTGCTGGGGTGAACGAGTCGCTTGCTGATACAGACCCAATGCGCCAGCGGTATTACACGTATGGCATCAACACCAAGCTCGATCGTTCACGTTCAGGTGGAAGTGAAGTCTTTCGAGGGGTAGAAGCTAGCTATCAGTATTTGCACGACCGCTATTCGGCACAAGAACACTTCATCAAGACGAATGCAGATTGGACGATTCCAGCGGGTGATCTCGACTTGTACCTCGGAACAGGATTCGACTATCTGGACTATTCTGCGGATAGTACAGGCACGAATACCTATGCAATCCGACTTACTCCTCATGTTAAGCATCAGGTGAACGGGATTCACTTCACTGTGGGCTTGAATGTGAATGTGGTTGGAACGAATACTACAGACTTGACTGGAGAGTTTCAGGATACCTCACTTACTCGTGTGTATTTCTTCCCAGAGATTAGAGCAGAACTTCCATTGGTCAGAGATGTACTCAACATATTCGGTGGGTGGATCGGTAATGTTGACTTGAACGGTCTGTCCGGGCTGAGTCAGATGAACCCTTATCTGCAGCCGGGGGTGTATGTTCGTGAGACAGGAGTCAATAAGATTTATGCCGGCTTCAGCGGAAGAATATCTCGTCGATTTGGCTACAACCTACAAGCAGATTACTTCTTGTATTCCAACCGAGCCTTCTTCTTTAGAGATTCGCTTGCATTGAGCACAGGCTTTGATCCATACTTGAATGTGGAATACGGGGATATGGGTGTACTCTCCCCCCGCGCGGAGATTACCTATCACCACCCTATGGGTATTGAGGTTTCAGCCAATGCGGCCTACTTCATGTACAATCGCGCAGATGATTTGTTGGCCTACCACTTACCAGACTTTAGAGGTTCTTTGAACTTCTCGTACAACTGGAAGAAGAAGATTACATTGAAGACTAACTTCATCGTTACTGGTCCTCGTTCAGGCTTCCAGCCAGAAGGAAATGCGGCCAACGCGAATATGCCAACCTTCTACGATTGGAGGTTCTATGCCGAGTATAAATACAACGATTATCTCAGTGCTTACCTGAGTCTCAACAACATACTCAACCAAGACTACGATTTGTGGTACGGTTACCCAGCGCAAGGGACACGCGTTATTTTAGGTCTCGCGTTCCGTTTCTAGTAAAAAGGGTATCCGACATACCGAAAAGCCTTTTAAGGGCTTAATGTTGATAAAAATGTTGAAAAACGCGCTTTTTGAAGAGGGGTTCGACCCCTCTTCTTCGTTCTAATCGTTATTTTTGTGTTTTACGCCTTTAAGCAAAACGCTACAGACGAGATGGAAGAAAAGAAAGAATACGGCGCCTCGAGTATCCAGGTATTAGAAGGTCTTGAGGCCGTACGTAAGCGCCCGGCGATGTACATCGGTGACGTTGGCGTCAAGGGGTTGCACCACTTGGTTTACGAGGTGGTTGACAACTCGATTGACGAAGCTCTTGCAGGTCATGCAAAGAACATCTTCGTTACGATTCACGAGGGCAATTCAATTACTGTAAAAGACGACGGTCGTGGTATCCCTGTGGATATGCACGAAAAAGAAGGGCGCTCAGCGTTGGAAGTGGTTATGACCGTTCTCCACGCAGGGGGTAAGTTCGATAAAGATTCATACAAAGTATCAGGTGGTCTTCACGGGGTAGGTGTATCCTGTGTGAACGCATTGAGTACACACTTGAAAGCTGAGGTTCATAGAAATGGAGTTCAGTACGTTCAGGAGTATTCTATTGGTGTTCCTCAATATCCTGTGAAGGAGGTGGGTAAAACCGATTATCGCGGAACGTTGGTGACTTTCCAGCCGGATGCATCAATTTTCTACGAGACTACCTACCAATACGATATTCTTGCTGCTCGTATGCGTGAGCTCGCATTCTTGAATCGCGGTATCCGCATCACATTGACGGATGAGCGCGAGAAGGAAGAGGATGGGAAGTTTAAATCAGAAGAGTTCTTCTCTGAGGGTGGATTGGCTGAATTCGTTCAGTTCATCGATGCGACTCGCGAGACGCTCATGCCTAACGTGATTTTCATGGAAGGTGAGCGTAACGAAATTCCTGTGGAAGTGGCAATGCACTACAACACCACTTACACCGAGAATATTCATTCTTACGTCAACAACATCAACACCCACGAAGGGGGTACTCACCTAGCAGGCTTCCGCCGTGCATTGACTCGTACTTTGAAGAAGTATGCCGATGAAAGCGGTATGCTCACCAAAGAAAAGGTTGAAGTTTCGGGAGATGACTTCCGTGAAGGTCTTACCGCTGTGATTTCTGTTAAAGTAATGGAGCCACAGTTTGAAGGTCAGACGAAGACTAAGTTAGGTAACAGTGAGGTTTCTGGTGCGGTGGATCAACTCGTAGGGGAGATGCTTACCAACTTCTTGGAAGAGCACCCGAACGAGGCAAAGATGATCGTTCAGAAGGTAATTCTTGCAGCGCGTGCTCGTGTAGCTGCCCGCAAGGCCCGTGAAATGGTTCAGAGAAAGACAGTGATGTCTTCTACTGGTTTGCCAGGTAAGCTATCCGATTGTTCTGAGACAGACCCACAGGCATGTGAAATCTTCCTAGTCGAGGGTGACTCTGCGGGTGGTACAGCAAAACAAGGTCGAGATAGAAAGTTCCAGGCGATTCTTCCTCTTCGAGGTAAAATCTTGAACGTGGAGAAGGCCATGACGCACAAGATCTTTGAAAACGAAGAGATCAGAAACATCTTCACGGCTTTAGGTGTAAGCGTGGGCACTGAGGATGACGCGAAAGCATTGAATGTCGAGAAGTTGCGCTATCACAAGATTGTTATCATGTGTGATGCTGACGTTGATGGTTCTCACATTGCAACATTGATTCTCACTTTCTTCTTCCGCTACATGCGCGAATTGGTGGAGAGTGGATACATCTATATCGCCTCACCACCGCTGTATTTAGTGAAGAAAGGAGCGAAACAAGATTACGCCTGGAACGACGAACAGCGCGATGTCTTGGCAGCCAAGCTCGGTGGAGAGAAAGAAACGGGTGTTTCTGTTCAACGCTACAAGGGTCTTGGTGAGATGAACGCAACACAGCTTTGGGATACGACAATGAACCCGGAGCACAGAACGTTGAAACAAGTAACTATCGACAACGCCACTGAGGCGGATCGTATCTTCTCCATGTTGATGGGCGATGACGTGCCACCACGTCGTGAGTTCATCGAGAAGAACGCGAAGTATGCGAAGATCGATGTTTAATAACCTATCACATAGGTACTGAGTTTGAAGCTCCCTCGAGAAATCGGGGGAGTTTTTTGATTGTAGGTACACAGGTGCCTAGAGATGTAGGTACACAGGTAGGTGAGAAGTTGCTATCCGGTCCTCAATCCTCTGTCCTTCAATACTATCTCTTCAAGCGAATGGCCAGAATCTCATCTTGCGTATGAGCAAAAAGAATGTCTAGTTCGGGCACGTAAATAGGACCGCCTGTGAATTCCCCTAATCTTCGGCTATCTTCAGGAGATATTAAGTGTTCACCAGTTGCTAAGTCAATTGCTCTTAACTCTAAAGCTGTTGTATAATAGAGGGTTCCGTCTGTTACTTTGAAATCTCGTTCGGTCAGAGATAGTTCACCTATTTCTGGAATGTCTCTACTCGTTCTCATTCCAGTATTGACATTTATCGATACCCATGCGTCATTTGAAGTTGATGCATAGAACAGCTCGTCTTCATATATGAAGAACTTCGAATCAATTCTTGAATTGCCCAATGGAGTTGTGTACCATGTGCGACTGCCGGAGTTCAGATTGTATGAGCAAATTCGCTTATCAAGAGGGATGACAATTCTATCGTCCTGTATAAGGAGTTCTTGAAAGCATACGCGTGCTTCATTAATTGTGTCCGTATACATCACTTGATCCGTTGAAAGGTTTATCAACTTTACCAAAGTGTTGAGTGAATTGCTCAATCCGCATGTGATGGTCAATATTTCATCTCCATTGGAATTCTTTGCCAATCGAAAGTTCGGTCGAGCATCTAACGGAGCAATGGAGAACTCTGCTTGTGTGAAAACCGTATCAGGTTGATAGGAGTTCACGGGTGTAGAGATAATTGACCACTCGGGAGTGCTGTTTTGCTCATTCCAATCATCGACATACACAAAGTTTCCCTCATAGAAGTGTGCACCAGTATATCCGTGATTGATGGATGATTGTATGGCTACATCGCTTGCCCAGACGTGCGTGCCTGTTGAAGCATTAAAACACTGAAAACGTTCTGTAGATTCAAAAATTACATACGGTCCTGAGACAAGAGGCTTTTGATTTCGTTGAATGTTGGATGTACTAGAGCGTAATTGGGAATCTAATGTTCTTGCACTATCGCTATCGATGTCATACAAGCCAAGCAGACCTACTTCTCCAAAAATAATATCCTTAGTTGGGATGACGAGTTTTCCAGAGGTGTACCCAAATTTCAGATACCAATTATCAACAAATTGGTTTTCTAGTGGGATAGTATAAAGCGTTTCTACGCTGTAGGAATTTGGGTTGCCAGGGTCGGTACCAATAGGGTCACGTTTGCAAGACGATAACAGGGTTGCGGTGATTACAAGTAGAGAGAGCTTTTTCATGAGAGAGTTTTATTTCCATTAAGGTAAAAAATATTCTAGACTTTGTTTTTTCAAGGAGTCGATCACACCCAGGTCCCCCCAGCCTCGGTCCATGTTCCTCGCACCACAATCTCTTCCCCCTTTCCTCCCTTTAATCCTTTCTACTCCTTACCTTTACGGCCCCAAAATCAGTTTTTCATTTAATATCATACACCCATGAAGATTTCTGTAATCGGTGCCGGTAACGTAGGTGCAAGTGTTGCGGAATACGCAGCCATGAAAGAGTTGGCTGATGAAATCGTATTGCTCGATATCAAAGAAGGCTTTGCAGAAGGTAAGGCGATGGACCTCAACCAATGTGCAACCCTCAATGGTTTCAACGCTAAGGTTATCGGCTCTACCAACGACTACTCAAAAACTGCAGGTTCATCTGTAGTAGTAATCACAAGCGGTATCCCTCGTAAGCCAGGTATGACTCGCGAAGAGTTGATCGGTACTAACGCAGGAATCGTTAAGTCGGTTACTGAGAACGTGTTGAAGCATTCTCCAGACACTATCCTCGTGGTTATCTCTAACCCAATGGATACAATGACTTACTTGACACACAAGGCAACTGGTCTACCGAAAAATAGAATTATTGGAATGGGTGGAGCATTGGATTCAGCTCGTTTTAAATATAGATTGGCTGAGGCTCTTGAAGCACCAATCTCTGATGTTGACGGAATGGTAATTGGTGGTCACAGCGATACAGGTATGATTCCTCTAACTCGCTTGGCTACAAGAAATTCAGTACCAGTTTCTGAATTCATCAGCGAAGAAAGAATGGAAGAAGTGAAGCAAGAGACTAAAGTTGGTGGTGCTACATTGACTAA
>JABXHW010000027.1 GCA_013373425.1 Flavobacteriia bacterium | reverse complement strand
GTACTGGGTACTGGGTACTGGGTACAAAGTAGCGCAGCTAGTGGTAGGCTCGACTGTTGAGGTGAAGTTATTGAGAAGAAATACTGGATACTCAATACTTGCGCAGCGTGCTTACCTGCATACCTGAGCTCCTGCGTTCCTACATTCTTTCCTCACGTCCGCACGTCCCTACGCCCACACAAAAAAACCCCCCGCCTTTCGACGAGGGGTTCCCCTTATTGCTCAGTTGTGATTCTTATTCAACCACGAACTTCGTTGTGTTTGTTTCACCGTTTTCGTTGGTAAGAACGAGCATATAGATACCGCTGTTCATTCCTTCGCGCTCGATAGTAATCTCAGTTGAAGCGTTGTTAAATGTGCGAATAACGCGACCAGTGAGGTCTACAATCTGACCGTTGAACTCTCCTTCTGGAAGAGCAACAGTAGCACGATCTGACATTGGGTTAGGGTTGAGGAAGATAGTCTCGTTAGAGAACTCTTCTACGCTCACACCACCCTGAATACCATTACAAGTGTTGAATGCAAAAGTGATGATCACATCGTTAGCATCAGTTGGACGCATGAGGTAACGGTTGTCAGAGAATGATCCGTTATCTACACCACATCCTCCGATGTCAGAGAAGTCAGCAGACTCTTCAACTGCACCAGTACCACCTTGTTGATCAGGAGTACCGTTGATAAACTTGAAGTAAAGCTCTGGTGGACAGAAGTTAGCTACTTGAACTTCGTATACGCCGTCTCCGTCTGGGTCGGTCATTTCAAGTGCGTTGTCTTGCCAGTTAGTGAAGTCGCCCATTACGAACACTTTACCGTCACCAGCAGGAACTTCTGCGTTCATATCTACTTGGAAAGTAACGTTTGCAGGTGCTGGGATTGGAGTACATGCTCCGTATGCGAATGCACCGTAGCAACGAACAGGAAGAACAGTGTCTGATCCCATTTCGAAGATGCGGTTTGCACCACCTTCTGATGTTCCCCAGTTAGAATTGATACGGCACTTACCTTCGAAGGTAGCAGTCCCCGTAGTCAAGTCAACTTGCACAGGTACATCTGTATAAGAGATTTCATAAATCAAATCGTTGTTTGCATCCGTCATGGTGTCTCCCGCCCAAGCGTTTGGCTCACCTGCGAAGTCAACGATGTCCGTTGCTGGATCGAACCCACAAACAGTCGACATGTCGATTTGAATCGTTACGTCAAACGTGTCTGCACGTGTGGTAGGACAAATGCCTGGCGTTACAACGTTGTAACAGAAAGTGTCGAGTTGTACCGCGCCACCGCTTACGGTGAATGTGCGGTTAGCAACACCTTCCCATCCACCAGCTCCGTTCAAGAACTTGTACTGGTAGCTTCCGTCTGGAAGGTTAGCAGTGAATGTCCAAATACCATCCATGTCTGGGTCCATTGCATAAACCGCAGAATCAGGATTTCCAACACCATCGTTCCAGTTGGTGTACAGACCAGAAGCATCGGCCGCAGCGAAATCGCCTGCGATAATCACCGTGTCCTGGTTAGGGTTTGTTGCCTTAATGTCAACAGCAAAGTCAACGGCGTAGGTCTGAGCTCCCGCCCACATGGAACCGCCCATCAACAATGCAAGTGCGTAAAGTTTTTTCATGGCTATTGAGTTGTAAGTGTACTTTTTACAATTAGTGCTAATTTATAATAAAAACCCTTTCCACATAACTTGTAGTTCAGAAACTTGCATCTCCAAAATAGAATTCGTGTAATTTGTACACTTATTATTTCCAGCAAATATGGCACGCAACCTAATATTCATCACACTTTTCGCGCTAATCCCCACTTTTTCATGGGCTCAGAATTTTTTTGTGGATAGAATTGATCCCCCATCTTGGATGCCTAAAAATGGCGGTGATCAGGTGGAACTTTTGCTCAAAGGCAGTGAATTTAACGAGGTTCAAGAGGTCACTTCCGACAATCGTGCATTGCAAATCATCTCCATTGAACATGCGGAGAGTGACGAATACATATATGTAACGGTGAATCTTCAACCGGTTGAAGCAGAGACAAATATCATTTTAACTCTGAATGGAGGACGACGATCTTCAGCAGCCAATTTCACACTTCACCCTTGGGTAGAAAGAAACCATGGGCTAACCGCTTCCGACTATCTCTATCTCATCACTGCCGACCGATTTGCGAATGGAGATGAGATGAATGATGTGTTCCTCGATATGAATGAGGATTCCATCGCTCGAGAAGAGCCTTATGCTAGACACGGCGGGGATGTTCAAGGCATCATTGATCATCTCGAATATATCGAGAGTCTCGGCGTAACCGGGTTATGGATTAGTCCGCTTCTCGAAAACAACGAACACCAAGCGTCCTATCACGGATATGCCATCACGGACCATTATCAACTCGACAGACGGAATGGCACCAATGAAGAGTATCTCGAATTGTCCAATGAGCTGAAAGATCGCGACATGAAATTGGTGATGGACGTGGTTTACAATCACTTTGGTGATCAGCATTATCTGTTTACTAATCCACCATCACGCGATTGGTTCAATCAATGGCCTGAATACACCCAAACCAACTACAAGGCGACTTCGTTGATGGACCCTTATGCCAGTGAGCACGACCGGAATTTGATGTCCAATGGCTGGTTCGACAAGCACATGCCCGATGTGAATCAAAGAAATCCACACGTTGCCAATTGGCTCATCCAAAACAGCATTTGGTGGGTCGATATGTATGGTGTGGATGCTTTCAGAATTGATACGTATGCATATCCCGACCAGCAGTTCATGGCGGACTTAGATTCGATTCTCCTCGATCGTTATCCCGACTTCTTCATCTTCGCAGAAACGTGGGTACACCACGAGCCGACACAATACTGGTTCATGAGAGAAAATCAAGACCGAGTGTTCAACTCCCATCTGCAAAGCGTTACCGACTTCCAGTTCTACTTCGCATTGAAAGAAGCACTGACTCAAGAGTCGGGATGGAGCAACGGCATGTCGAAGTTGTATTATGTGCTTGCCCACGATTACTGGTACGATAACCCTGAACTGCTCGTCACTTTTGCCGACAATCACGATGAAGGACGCTTCTTTGGGATGATTGGAGAAGATCTCCGGAAGTACAAAATCGGCTTGGGCATCATGATGACCACCCGGGGAATCCCATGCCTCTACTACGGAACTGAAATCTTGATGAAAGAAACCGACGGCCATGGCAAGATGCGACAAGACTTTCCAGGTGGTTGGGCGTCCGATACCATCAACAAGTTTGAAGAAGATGGAAGAACAGCAGAAGAGCAAGAAGCCTTTGAATTCATTGCCCATTTAGGTCGACTTAGAACCTCAGACCCCCTCCTCACCCAGGGTAAGCTCACCCAATGGGCCGTTCATGATGGAGTGTATGTGTACACGCGAGAATGGAATGATGAAGTACTCATGGTGATTGTCAATAGAAACGACGACGAAAACAGCATTGAATGGAGTGTGTATGATGAAGTATTGAAGCGAAGAAGAAGCTTTAAAGTGGAGGGTTCAACTGATTACGAGACGGGTGACGTAATTAATATTACAGATGCAGAGTCCGCCTTGGCGCCTAATTCGATTTCAATATTGAGAGCAGTTCAATAAGCTAACCTTCAAATGAGGATTTTCCTCACCTTTGCAACGTGAAACGAATACTGACGAACGGACCGGCTCTCATTACTGCAGGTATCTGCGTAATTCTCATCCTCCCCCTACTCGTACAAGAAGGCATGTTCATGGATGCCGTGATGTACTCATCGGTCGGGCGAAACCTGTCTGAGGGCGTTGGCTCTTTCTGGTTCCCCTACTTTACCGAGGCCCACATGGCAACGCCGAGCTTCCATGAAAATCCACCTTTGGGTTACGGTTTTATGGCCTTGTTCTATTCCATCTTTGGTACAGGCACACATACTGAAGTAATCTTCACCGCAACGAGTTTCTTGATTACCGTTGTGCTCATCGTCAAGTTTTGGCGCATGATTTGGCCGACGAACTACAAGATGGCTTGGCTTCCTGTTCTACTTTGGGTGGTGAATACCGGCGTCCAATGGTCGTTTCAAAACAACATGATGGAGAACCTCATGGGTATCTTCGTCTTAGGCAGCACCATGGCACTCTATCGAGCATTCAAAGCCGATGTTCGCCATTTGTATTGGGCCGTTTGGGGTGGGTTCCTCATCGTTTGTGCCTTCCTCATCAAGGGCCTTCCGGGCTTGTTTGTATTGGCTGCACCTATGGCCTTAGCGATTGCCGAAGGACACAGTTATAAAAAAGCGATTATCCAGTCGATAACTTTAGTGGCCGTCTTAGCCGTTGCAGGCACTGCACTCTACCTCTACGAACCCGCTCGAGAGAGTTTAGACATCTACCTCTTCGAAAGAACGGCCAACCGACTTTCTGATGGAGCTACGACGGAGAGCCGATATTTCATCCTTCGCATTCTCGCTGAGAACTTGGCTATCCCAGGAATTCTCACGCTTATAGCGGGATTGATTTTCACTCGCGTGAACAATGAACGCATGCAGTGGGAGCCGCTTATCACCTTCCTCACCATCATGGGAATTGCCGGCAGCTTACCTTTCATAGCCACCTTCGTTCAACGCGGGTTTTACCTCGTGCCCGTTTATCCGTTCTTCGCCCTGGCCTTTGCGAGCATATTGCGCCCGGTGATAGAGAAAACCACCAGCAAATGGCGCCGTCGACCTGTTCTTCAAGTATCAGGTTGGGTGTTGATTGTTATCGGGCTCGGACTTACTGCCTACATGAGTCAGTTCCCGGATCGCGATGAAGAAATTATCTCTGATGTAAAGCTTATCAAAGACGAGTTTGGTCCGCGTACAGTGATGTATACCACTGGAGACCTCAACCAGAACTGGAGACTCAAGTCCTATCTCGAAAGATACGCTCGCATCGCTATGAACGACAGACTCGACCCCACCGAAACTGAATTCGCGATTTTACCAAAGGGAGCGCGATTCACTCAAGGTGATAAGTTGGAGAACTTATCGGATAAGCTCAAGATTGTAGATGTGTATTCCATCCGAAGCAATTAAGATTCTCGCATGCTCAAGAAGCCATACTCTCTCTCCCTAGGCATAATAACTCTACTTTTCGTTCCCATCTTCATTGGTTTAGGTGATCTGCCTTTTAGAATTTGGGATGAGGGCCGCATTGCTCTCAACACCTACGAAATGTTGGAAAGTGGGGATTTCATCAATATCACCTATGGAGGCTATCCTGAGTTCTGGAACTCCAAGCCCATACTATTACACTGGATTCAAGGTATTAGCATCACGCTTTTTGGCTTTGATGAATTCTCATTTCGACTGCCTTCGGCCATGGCCGTTTTTGCGGTGTGCCTTATTGTTTTTTACGTTGGAAATAAAAAGTTCAACTCTCCACTCTTAGGGATTATCGCGGCCATTCTGCTGGTCTCTTTCAGCGGTTTCGTTGGGCACCACTCTGGAAGAACTGGCGAATATGACGCCTTGTTGGCCTTCTTCACAACGCTATCGACATTATACTTCTATAAAAGCATTGAAGGCAGCTCAAAATACCTGCTCCATTTCTGGGCATTCCTCACCTTAGCGGCATTGACAAAAGGCGTTGGAGCGCTTTTATTCTTGCCGTTACTTGGCCTTTTTGCACTTTGGCAAAAGTCGGTCCTCAAATTCCTTAAGAGCACCGAATTCTACATTGGCTTCGGGATTTTCATCGTAGTCATTGGTGGATACTATTTCGGTAGAGAACTAGGGCAACCTGGATACTTGGAAGCCGTTTATATGAACGAGCTCGGCGGGAGGTACCGCGAGGCAGTCGAGAACCACAAAGGAACTTTGGGTTTCTATTTTGTCACACTCAAGAACAACATTCATATCCTTCACCTCTTCATCTTTGCGCTAACACTGTATTTTGGATTCACACAGAAGGACCCTAAGCGCCGCAGATTCTTTCTGTTCAGCTTTGCTCTGTTCATCTATTTTGCCCTGCTATTGGGAAGTGCTGCAACGAAACTAGACTGGTACTTTGTTCCGATTTATCCTTTCGTAGCTCTCATGATTGCTATGGGAATTGTTGAATTCTTGCAGCGAGTAATCGAGCCTATGCAAATGCAGAAGAGGGCATTTGCCATTGCCTTGAAGGTTTGCGTATTTCTTTTCATTGCTTACCCTTATGGGGAGACTATTGCGAGGAATGTAGACCCTCCAGAGCAGATGAAAGTTCCAGGCAGATACGGGGTAAGTACTTATTTGCAAGACTGTCTTCATGCCCGAAAGGAGTTCCATTCTGTTTCCACACTTTGGGATGGATATGATGCGCACATTCGCATTTATGTAGTTCTGCTTCAGGATCAAGGGAATGAGCTTCGGATGTACAATGTTGATGATGTTACCGTAGGGCAAAAACTCTTGGTTAGTCAACCCATGACGAGAGCGTTTCTCGATAAAAACTTCATTTGTAAAATAGAGCAGGTTGATGAATACACATACATTTATAACTTGCTCGAGCATGCAGACTAATTCTTCTACGACACTGTCTATTGTTACTCCTCTCTTTAATGAAGAAGGAAACATTGCAGAACTACATCAGCGCCTTTCTGCAACTGCCAAGAGCATTACAGATGAGTACGAAATCATTTATGTGGACGATGGAAGTACAGACTCTACCCTTTCTCGGCTTAAGGCGTTAGAAGATCCGCGGGCCTTTTACATACAGCTGAGTCGAAACTTTGGACATCAGTTAGCGGTAATGGCCGGGTTAGATCATGCGAGAGGAGAGGCGATTGTGATTATTGATGGTGACATGCAGGATCCTCCAGAAGTAATCTTTGATCTCTATTCAAAGTATAAAGAAGGATTCAATGTGGTATACGCAAAGCGGAATAAACGCAATGGTGAAAACGTCTTTAAGAAAGTAACTGCTAAGCTGTTCTATCGCTTACTGAACAAACTCACATCTGTTGATATCCCCGTCGATACTGGAGATTTCAGGCTCATAGATCGAAAGGTTCTTACCTACCTCAAGCAAATGCCGGAACACAACAAGTTTTTGCGAGGCCAAATTGCTTGGTTAGGAATGAATCAAACCGAGGTGTTGTACGATAGAGAAGCTCGAGCTCATGGCACAACGGGATATACTTTTAAGAAGATGCTGAGTCTGGCCATCACGGGCATAACCAGTTTTTCAGATTCACCGTTGCGATTGGTAACTCGCTTGGGCTTGTGGATTAGCCTGCTTTCCTTCCTGCTCATCTTATATGCCCTATACGCTCACTTCATAGCTCATGAAACGATTACTGGCTGGACCTCTCTTATTCTAGCCATTTCCTTCTTCGGGGGAATTCAATTGCTTTCACTAGGCATCATCGGAGAGTACCTCGGGCGAATCCACCACAATGTTCGCAACCGACCTCTCTATGTAGTTCAGGAGAGTACGCTAGAGAAAGAACGAACGGAATAATGATCAACGATTTGCTCGTATATAGACAACTACTTTCTCTGGGTTAAATAGCGAACCATTCAACTCCTGCATACCTGCGCTCCTATCGAAACAGAGGTTCTCTGATTCTCAAGGTGAGTAGGGCTGCTAATAGGAACAGTGCACCTCCAAATACTACATAGTAAATCGCATAGTCGTTGAAGAATGTCCCAACGATAGGCCCTCCGATGAAGCCATTTACAATCTGTGGAATAACGATAAAGAAGTTGAAGATTCCCATGTATACACCCATCTTATGACGTGGAAGTGAATCAATTAGCAAGGCGTAAGGCATAGACAAGATGCTCGCCCAAGCAAAACCGATTCCCAGCATGGAAATGATGAGGTATTCTTGAGGCAAGAAGTAGATGCTCATCAATCCTAATCCGCCTGATAGCAAGGCTATGAAGTGAACGAACTTTCGGCTTGTTGCTTTAGCTAGAGGCGCCAGTAAGAAAGCAAATCCAAGGGCAAAGGCATTGTACCATCCGAAGAGCACGCCCACATAGTCGCCAGCATCGTTGAATGCTTCACCTGACGTGATATCTGGAGTTAGTCCATAGTGATGAGTAGCCACCGCAGAAGTTGTGTATACCCACATGGTGAATAAACCAAACCACGAACAGAATTGAACGATGGCAAGGCGTTTCATTCTCCTTGGCATGGATAGGGTATCTCGCCAAATAGAAGCAAACATATTTGTTCTCGGCTCTGGCTCTATATCTCCCTGAAATTCTTTGAACTCCTCCGGTGTGTACTCCTTGACTGTTATAATGGTGTACAAGATTGTAATGATCAAGATGGCGGCGCCAAAGTAGAACGACCACACTACATTTGGAGCGATGGTGCCTTCAGCAGAAACGTTACTTATTCCGAACCAATTTGTCAGCACCCAAGGCATCCATGAACCAATCACAGCACCAATTGCGATCAAAATCGTTTGAACTCCAAAACCGATGGCACCTTGCCGCTTGGGAAGCATGTCTCCAACAAGTGCCCTAAATGGCTCCATGCTAATGTTGAAGCTCGCATCCATGATTGCGAGGAATAGAACACCTATCCAAACGATAGCTGAAATACCGAGAAAATCTGACGTCTGTAGTCCTTCGCCAGCAAGGACATTTGAATTTGGAAGGAAAATCAATCCCAGAGCCGCCATGATGGCACCGATTAAGAAATAAGGCTTTCTTCTTCCTAAACGAGTCCATGTGTTATCTCCCATATGACCAATTATGGGCTGGATAATGAGACCTGTAAACGGGGCCACCAGCCAGAACCAACTGAGATGATGAACATCGGCTCCAAAATTCGCAAGCATTCTACTCGCATTGGCATTTTGCAAGGCAAAGCCCATTTGGATGCCTAAAAATCCCATACTCAAGTTCACGACTGAGCCAAGTGATAACGCAGGCTTTGGAACGAGAGAGTTATCTGTATTCATAGGTTGGTTTCCTGCCATGACAATACAATTAAGTTAGTCAGCTAGTAGCTGTAAAAACACCAATTCAGCTGTCGCTGGATTCGTGGCTAAAGGCACATTATGAACATCGCACAAGCGCATCAACATAGCGATATCGGGCTCGTGTGGATGCTTGTCCAATGGATCTCTAAAGAAGAACACCGCATCAATCTCCCCCACGGCCAATCGCGCTGCAATCTGCGCATCTCCACCGCGCGGACCACTCAGCACGCGCTCTACTTTCAAACCGGCTTGTTCAACATGTCCACCTGTTGTCCCCGTAGAAACCAAGGTGATATCATCTCGGTGAAAGAGCTCAATATGGTTCCTCAAGAAGGTGACCATCTCTGCTTTCTTTCCGTCGTGTGCGATGAGGGCGATGTGTTTCATAAGGTTAAACGTGCTTAGGTTTTGAGGTGCTTAGGTTTCAAACTGTCGATATTTTTTCAAAATGTGGGCAATTGCCTTCTAGCATACCTGGTCACCAGACCTCCAGGTTACCAGGTTACCAGTTCACTACTTAACAAACACCATATACCCCCAAGGAGTCAATTCCATGCTGTCTTCAGACTTCATTTCAACCATGCTTCCAGAGTATACTTCTTCGTACATCCCTACTGGCATATTGGAGTAATCAAAAGCTACTTGCTCTCCGGAGAGGTTCAAGAATACGGCTACTGTGTTTCCATCAACTTCACGATAGAATGCATAAACCGCACTGTCGCTTGTGGTGGTAATCTTCACTTGCTCTCCTCCCCATTGTCCGTTCCAAAGGGCTGGGTTGTCGTGCTTCATCTGGATAGAAGTTGCGTAGAAGTCCTGCAACAATGGATTTACGGTCCAGTCTACCGTGTCCTTATAGAAGAAGCGCAGGCGATGGTTCAATCCCGCTTCCTGACCTGAGTAAATCAGTGGCATCCCGTTGGTGTAGGTTGCGCACAGCACAAAGAACACTTCATGCGCATCTCCGTAGCGCTCGTACACGGTCCCGTTCCATGAGTTTTCATCGTGGTTGGTAGTGAAGAGCATCTTCATAGCTTCCTCAGGGTACTTGGGAAGAAGCACACTGTCGCGGTACTCGTCAAAGCTCAAAGCCGATTGCTCGCCTTTCGCGACTTCATTCGTACGGTGGTGGAAATCCCATCCATAGGTCATGTCGAATACTTCATGTAGATAAGGCTCATCCCATTCTGCCAGCATGAACGCATCTGATTTTTTCTCGCGAATCTGAGCCGTTGAGAATCTCCAGAACTCGATAGGTACATATCCCGCCACATCGCAACGGAATCCGTCGATATCGGCCTGATCAATCCACCATAACATCTCATCGGTCATTGCTTGGTGCAATTCCTTATTATCGTAGTTCAAATCGGCCACGTCGGTCCAGTCGGTCAGTGAACCATCTTGATTTTGAGCCACACTCGGAACACCTTCGTCAGTAAGCGTGTAGTAGTCCAAATGCTCTGTCACCCAATGATGATCAAATGCAGTGTGATTGGCTACCCAATCGAGGATTACTTTCATGCCGCGGCTGTGTGCGGTATCCACCATCGCTTTAAAATCATCCATATCTCCATATTCTGGAGCAATAGCTGTGTAGTCTGAAATGGAGTAATAGCTTCCCATTGCAGCTCCCGTCGAATCTGGATCTTTCCTTCCCTCTACACCAATGGGCTGAACTGGCATGATCCACAAAATCGTGATGCCCATATCGGCAAGTCGGTCGATGTCTTTGGTGAATTCTGCAATCGTTCCTTCGGCGGTGTGCTGACGAATGTTTACCTCGTAAATGGAGGCTGATTTTGCCCAAGAAGGATGTTCAACAGAAACCACTTTTGGTTCCATATTATCACTTGCTGGGGCATCTTCTTTCTGATTCGAGCAGCTAGTCAAAAGGACAGCAGAGCTCAATAGAGTGAGTAGTGTATTTTTCATTAGAGGGTCGATTTCAAAACAAGAGGTTCATAAGGTCCGAGCATACCATCGCGTGTCTCCCCAATGAGGATTTCTCCTTCAGCATTCACAGGCTGTGGGACTCCAGACCTATTCAAATAAGTTGTGATTGTCGTGCCGAGATAGGATCTGCGGATCAAGAGTAAATTGTCATTTACAGCTTCAATATCAACACTGCCGTAAAGCATGGCCATCTCCGAAGAACGCACCTGCTCAATTGCTCGGACTGCATTTCTAACTGTGTTCTCATCCACATCGAGGTCATTCACAAATCGCATCATCCTGCGGTTATCTGGGTCATTGGCTCCAGGCATTCCAATTTCGTCACCATAATAGATCACAGGAATTCCTGGAATGGAATGATTGAAGAAGTGAAGCAAGATGAGTTTCTGGTAGGCCTCCTCGCTAGGCTTGCCAATATCACGAGTGTATCCAGCGAGCTTCTGATCTTCATCAAACTGCACATCTCCAGAGGCCAAAGAGATAAAGCGAGATCGATCTTGATTGCCTGAAATGTAGCCCATAGTGTTGTGCTGACCGTACCAATCCCAGCTGGCATTCATCACATCCACAACTCTGGATAAGGGTTGAGTTGAATCAGCAAGGACTGCTACTATGGCATCGTATGCATTAAAGTCGAATTGCGCATTGAGCATGCCCGTTGATAGATAACTCGCAATCAACTCCGCTGAACCATAAGTCTCTCCAATTTGATAGATAGGGCGGTCGACGTTCTCTTTCACCTTTCGTGTAAGCGTTCTCCAGTAGAGCAAGTCGATGTGCTTGGTGGCATCGTGACGGAAGCCATCAAAGTCGAATTTTGTAACCCAGACCAACGCAGAGTCGGTCATAGGTTCCACTACCTCACGCTTGCGCAAATCGAGCGTAGGAAGGTGGTTGTCGAACCAAGTAGTAAGTCGGTGCTCGTCCCACTTCTCCGTATTCAACGTGCCATCCGGGAGGTACAAGCTCGTAGCCCATTCAGGATGATTCTGATATACTGGGTGGTTTTGGTGAACGTGATTCGCTACGTAATCAAGAACGACGTTGAGTCCTCTTGCATGCGCCTCATCGAGGAGGGTTTGAACCACAGCGGAATCCCCAAAACGGTTATCTATTCGAATGTTTGAAATCGGCCAATATCCGTGATAAGCTGAGAAACGCGTCTTCACTCCACCCTTATCCCACAATCCCCAAGCATCTCTTGGATTGGCTGTAATCGGCGATAGCCAAATGGTATTCACTCCTAATTCTTCGAAGTATCCAGAGCGTAGCTTTTCTAGAATTCCAGCGATATCTCCTCCCATGTAATCGGCTTGAGGCAGAACATCAGCTTGATTGAGAGGTGCATCATTTGTGGTATCACCGTTGGCGAATCGGTCCACCATCATGAAGTACATGCGGGCAGAATTCCAATCATCACGCTTCACTAAAGAAGCATCGTGAATGGGCTTTCCGTTGGCCAATGGAACACGCAGCTCTCGAGCCCAGCCCGCTTCATTCGAAGAGAAAAAGCGGAGGGTAGACCTTTCAAAATCAAGTGCTGTACGTGGGATGCGAATAGCCGTTGTGTCCTCTCCCCTTTCGATGTAATCTGATGGAAGTTTGATGTTCTCCCAAAGCAATTCTAATGACTGAGAAGCAGGAGGTGTTTTCAGATAAACCATTGATTCATCTGCACCATAAGAAGTAAGTTGAGCAGGCTCTTCCCCACGTGCTTGAACGTCAAGAACAGAATTGAATCCGCCTATGCCATTGCTTTGTTGTGGGGCATTTGGGTCGGTGAATTCTTGTCCGTTTGAGAAAAACTTATACTCGATTTTACCTGGTTGAAAATGACCTGTATACACCAAATCATCTCCCTCAATTTTCATCTCGTCAGCTCCGCGATTCCACGCATTGAAAGAGCCAAAAATGTTCACCGGCTCTTCCATCAAACCGCGCTTCACACGAATCTCAATCGTTACTTTACGGGATCGCTGGAGCGGAATATCATACGCTTGACCAGAATGGTACACACGCAGGAATGACTGAATTGGTAAAGCATCCGTAGCTTCTATGAGGTAATACCCCAACGTATCGCCGAGTACCGATACCGTGGCCTTTGGAGCTACAATACTATCGATGCTGTTGACCTCTGTAAAATAGTCGTGTGCGTTGAAGACAGCTCGCCCTTCCGGATCCATTTGAATAGACGTCGCCAGCCCCTGAATAGCCGGATGATCTGGATAATCAAAGGAGACCTTCTCCTCCTGAGTACAGGAAAAGAGAACTCCAATCACGAGGAGGCTAGCTAGGTTCTTCATCTGCAGTCTTTTTATGGGGCGAGTGGAAGTACGATTTTTTTACCGCCCTTGAGTTGGTTGGTGTGCGGACCAAACACGAACTCAGCGGTGGATTCTGATGTATTTTCTACTGTCAAATTCTTCTTGTCAATACTAACATTGAGTACAGCCTCTCTCCAGCGAAGAGTGAAGTTGAGCGAGTCCCAATTCTCAGGTAGCAAAGGTTCGAAGTGCAATTTTTCCTTGATGATCTTCATGCCTCCAAAGCCTTGTACCACAGACATCCATGTGCCGGCCATGCTGGTAATGTGAAGACCTTCGTGAACCTCACGGTTGTAATCATCGAGATCCAAACGAGCCGTTCTCAAATAGAGCTCGTAGGCTTTCTCTCCATACCCAATGCGCGACGCCAAGATCACGTGAACACATGGAGAAAGGGAGCTCTCATGGACGGTCATCGGCTCGTAGAAATCGAAGTTTCTGCGGATAGTAGCCTTGTCGTACTGATGCTCGAAGAAGTACAATCCTTGGAGTACATCGGCCTGCTTAATAAAGCATGAACGAAGGATTCTATCCCAGCTCCAATGCTGGTTAATTGGACGTTCACTTGCGTCAAGGCTATCGGCTGAACGAAGGTCTTTATCCAAGAAACCGTCTTGCTGAAGTAGCACCTGACGTTCTTCGTCGATTGGAATGTGGAGGTTGGAAATGATGTCCGCCCACTCTTCCATCTCAGCTTTCTCGTCGAAGTTGGTTTTCTTCACCAACTCCGCATATCGATCCGCGTGGTTCTCCTTCAAATAATCTACTACCGTCAAGGTGTACGACATCGTCCATGATGCCATCTTGTTGGTGTAGTAGTTATTGTTGACGTTATTCTCGTACTCGTTCGGGCCCGTTACACCGAGCATGACGTACTTGCCTTTGGCTTCACTCCAATTCACGCGTTGCGCCCAGAAGCGACTAATTCCCAAGAGAACTTCGAAGCCATAATCGGCCAAGTAATCTCTGTCGAGGGTATGGCGAACATAATTGAAGATAGCGTAGGCAATCGCGCCATTTCGGTGGATTTCCTCAAAGGTGATTTCCCACTCGTTGTGGCATTCTTCACCATTCATCGTCACCATCGGATAAAGCGCCGCTCCATTCTTGAAGCCGAGTTTTTGGGCGTTTTCAATCGCCTTGCCCAGATGTTTATATCGGTAGATGAGGAGGTTTCTCGATACTTCTTGCTGTGTGGTAGAGAGATAGAAAGGCAAGCAATAGGCCTCTGTATCCCAGTAAGTCGAACCTCCATATTTCTCCCCAGTGAATCCTTTCGGACCGATATTGAGTCGTGGATCTACACCTGTAAAGGTTTGGAAGAGATGGAAGATGTTGAATCGAATGGCCTGTTGTGCAGCCGCATCGCCTTCAATTACGATGTCGGAGGTCGACCATTTCTCAAGCCAAGCTGCTTTGTGTTCTTCGAGGAGCTTGTCGTAGCCGGTGCGCATAGCTTGACTAGCGCGCTCGTCGGCTGTGGTGCTCAACTTTTCTACTGCATAGTTCATGCTGGAAGTGATTCCGGCGTACTTGCAGATGGTGTAGGTTTTGCCTTGCTCCATCTGAAGTTCTACGGAGTTGGCTACGTATTTCTCGCGTTGCTCTGTTTCCGGATACAACGTGACGTGTTCTCCTTGGGCAAACACTTCAAATCGCATTGCAGCGCTGACATGAAAGTCGAGTTTCTTCGTCTTTGCCGTTACTGTTCCTTTCTGCGCAGCAACCTTTTCGTCTACCGGAGCCCAGAACTTCTCTTCCCAGTTGGCATCGTGGTTCTCAACATCAAAATCGAGATACGGCTTGATTATGACCTTCCCATCGAAATTCAATGGAGTAATGGAATAGGAGATAGCCCCTACTTCATCTTTCACCAAACTCAGGAAGCGTTGAGTCTCCACTTTTACCTTCTTTCCATCGGCAAATTCAGCGCTGAAGGAACGAGAAAGCAGGCCGTGCTGCATGTCGAGCTCACGGCGGAAGTTGGACACTTTCACTTGCGCCAGGTCGAGCGACTGTTCGGCAATTTCAATATCGATTCCAATCCAGTTTACAGAGTTGAGCACTTTGGCGAAATACTCAGGGTATCCGTTTTTCCACCAACCCACTTTGGTTTTGTCTGGATAGTAAACGCCGGCGATATAGCTCCCCTGAAGGGTGTCGCCGGAGTACGCTTCTTCGAAGTTGGCGCGTTGTCCCATTCTACCATTACCAATGCTGAAGATGCTCTCGCTCTTCATGTGGTTATTAGAGTCCCAACCTTCTTCGATAATTTTCCACTCGTCGATTTCGAGGTAGCGTTGTTCCATGAATCGATTCTATATTTTTTCGATGATATCTGATTTCAGGCTGAAGTCAGCCATACTTTGGAAATTGAAGTCAGCTTCTTGGAGCACGGTTTCATCACCGATGCCCACCACTGTCATATTTCCATTCTTAGCTGCTTGTACTCCTGCCACTGCATCTTCAAATACGATGCACTCTTCGGGGTCTAATTGGAGCAACTTTGCTCCTGTTAGAAACACTTCGGGGTCTGGTTTAGAAGCGGAAACCACATTGCCATCCACCAATGCGTCGAACTCTTGAATCAGACCGACGCGTTCGAGGATGAACTGTGAATTCTTACTGGCTGAACCGAGACTGATTTTCAGTCCAAGCGATTTCGCCTCTGCTATAATTTCTGCAGCTCCTGGGAGAATTTCAGAAGGACTCATAGCCTCGACATACTCGAGGTACCATTCGTTTTTTACCTTCATCCAATGTTCAATTTCATGCTCGGGCAGTGTAATACCGCCCCAGTTCATGATCTTTTCAATGGACCCTCTTCGACTTACACCTTTGAGTTGCTCATTTTCCTCTTCAGTAAATTTTACACCGAGCTTTTGAGCCATTCGCTGCCAAGCCAAATAGTGATACTTAGCAGTGTCGACGATTACTCCGTCGAGATCGAAAATGATTCCTCGGATCATACCTTCTTCAAGTCTTCAAGTACACGAAGGCGCTCTATGTGGTATTTCACCAGGAGGTTAACCGGCTTGGCTTGAGTTCTGCCGTAGGTGAACCCAGCTTTTTTCACCTCTGTTTTGAGGATGTCTTCAAACTGCTTTGCTACAGAACCGACAAAATTCACCTCAGCATCGTGTGCTTCCTCAAAGCAGCGAACATGGATATCGATGAACTTGGCGAATCCATTAGCCACCATTGCGCGAATCCAGCTATGGCCCGCATGATCTCCAGCAAATCTTGAAAAGCTCGCCAAGTAAACGTTGGCGTGAGGCTCGTTGTAAACACGTTGAATCACCTCATCCTTGCTCGTGCGATACGTATCCTCAAAAGCACAGGCAAGGTCGGACGGCAACCGCTTGTAGAGATAATCAGCAACCAAGCGCTTTCCGATCCAGCTGGCAGATCCTTCATCGCCTAATACATATGCTAAGGCAGGAACTTCTTCGCGGACATTGTACCCATCGAAATAGCAGCTATTGCTTCCCGTACCGAGAATACATGCGATTTCTGGACGACCGTCGTACAGTGCATAGGCCGCTGCATTCAAGTCGTGATCAACATTGATGTCTGCATTAGTGAATACCTGTTGGAGGCCATCCACAACGATAGATTGAAGTTCTGGAGTTGAGCATCCAGCTCCGTAAAACCAAACCTTTAATACTTGATCGAGATAAGGGCGCATGCCCCTCTCCTGCGATAGTTTATGACGAATCAAATCTGAAGAGTGAAAGTAAGGGTTGAAACCCATTGTGTTCCAACGCCCCACTTCTTCTCCATCGCGATTGATAAGGACCCAATCGCATTTTGTTGATCCGCTTTCAGCGATAAAAATCATGCGGTAGCAGTTAAGTTCGTAGGCTACAGGTTTGCCGCGCGCTCTACCATATCGGCCATGCGTGCAGAATAACCCGCTTCATTATCATACCATCCCAACACCTTCACCATGTTGCCTTGGACAGAAGTCATTTGGCTATCGAAGATGCATGAGTGTTTGTTGCCCACGATATCCGAAGATACGATAGGCTCATCAGTATATTCCAAAATCCCTTTCAAGGCTCCGTATGCGGCTTCCTTGAGGGCTGCATTGATTTCCTCAGCAGATACTTCTTTGCTGAGTTCAACGGTTAAGTCGGTCGCACTACCTGTAAGCGTTGGAACTCTCATTGCATATCCATCGAGTTTTCCTTTTAACTCAGGCAACACCAATCCAACTGCTTTGGCCGCTCCTGTTGATGTTGGGATCATGCTCATAGCAGCTGCGCGTGCGCGACGAAGGTCTTTGTGCGGACCATCCTGCAAATTCTGGTCGGCTGTGTAGGCGTGAATCGTGGTCATAAACCCTTTCTCGATTCCAAAAGTGTCGTTCAACACCTTTGCCATTGGCGCCAAGCAATTGGTAGTACAACTCGCATTTGAGAACATAGTATCCTCTGCAGTTAGCTCACCATCGTTTACGCCGAGAACCACCGTTTTTAGCGGTCCGCTTGCTGGAGCCGATAGCGCTACGCGTTTTGCTCCCGCTTTAATGTGCTTAGACATCTTCTCCGCATCGCGGAAAATGCCCGTAGATTCGAGAACAACGTCCACTCCGAGCTCTCCCCATGGAAGTGCTTCTGGATCGCGCTCTGCGAATACTTTGATGCTTTTGCCATTTACGATCAAACCGTCACTTCCCACTTCGATAGTCCCAGGAAACTTGCCATGGGCGGTATCGTACTTGAGAAGGTGAGCCAGTACCGACGGGTCGGTGAGGTCGTTAATAGCTACTACTTCGAGGTTATTTTTCTCGAGTAGATTTCTGAAAGTCAGTCGTCCAATTCGACCGAATCCATTGATGGCAATCTTTTTCATTAGATAGCTAAGATTTTAGAGATTCGTAACAGTTCAGGATCGAGCTGAGCCTTGTTCTTCACTGCCTGCTGCAGGAAGGTGTAAGTGAGTTCATCGTCCACAATACCAGCCATCACATCCTCCTTGCCGTTGAGCAGGCCTTCCACTGCTGCGACTCCAAGTTTGCTAGCCATTACACGATCGAAGCACGAAGGCGCCCCGCCGCGTTGTAAGTGTCCGAGTATCGTCACTTTAGTATCTATTTCAGGGAATCGCTCGCGTACCGTTTGTGCGATTTCGAAACTATCCCCCAATTTATTTCCTTCCGCCACCACTACAATGTTGGAAGTCTTTCTTCTACTTGCGCCTCTTTCAATTTCTGCAAAGAGGTCTTCATACGACTTGTTCTCTTCAGGAAGAATCACGTCTAGTGCCCCTGTTGCTACTGCCGTACTCATGGCGATGAACCCCGCATCTCTACCCATCACTTCAACAAAGAAAAGTCGGTTGTGTGAAGAGGCTGTATCTCGAATCTTATCAATACAATCCACTACGGTATTTGTAGCCGTATCGAAACCAATCGTGTAATCCGTTCCGAACAAATCGTTGTCAATTGTGCCTGGAATTCCGATTACTGGAACATCAAATCGCTCATAGAAACGATGCGCACCTGTGAAGGTACCGTTACCGCCAATCACCACTAAAGCATCAATTCCATGCTTCTGCAGTTGGTCGTATGCCTTCTGTTGACCTTCCTCTGTTCTGAACTCTTCACTTCGAGCCGACTTTAATAAAGTCCCGCCCAAGTTCAAGATGTTTTTTACCGATTTAGCATTGAGCTCTTCAAGGTCGCCTTCAATCAAACCATCATAGCCACGACGAACGCCGTAAACTGTTTTCTCATAGAATACAGCGGTACGCACTACCGCGCGAATTGCTGCATTCATGCCCGGTGAATCGCCACCGGAAGTAAGTACTGCTATAGATTTAATTGCCTTAGCCATCGGTTGGTTTTAGTCGATGAAAGACAAACTTAGTGTAAAATTGACACTTATTGTGTAACTTGGTCAAAAATTGATGATATCTGTTCTGTCGATTAGCGGCTCACCGAATGGTGTATCTTTGCCGAAAGTCCAGAATTAATGAAGGAGCGCGTGATAAATCCGAACGTTTCAGTTGACTGTGCCGTATTTGGTTTCGACAATCAATCTTTGAAGGCTTTGCTGATCGAGCAGAAGCCTGTAGATGGAAATCCGGGGCACAAGGCATTGCCAGGCGACTTGGTTCTCAATGATGAGAGCCTTGACGATGCGGCGTCGCGCGTACTTCGTGAGCTTACGGGTATTGAAGGAATCTTCCTCCGCCAATTTCACACCTTTGGCGACCCCAACCGTGTAAAGCAAGTACAGGATTTGGATTGGCTTAAAAGTTATCGAGACAATCCAGACGCTCGTGTAATCACCGTGGGATATTACGCCTTGGTGAAGATGGACGAGTTTGCCCCTGAAGCTTCCAGCTTTGCCGAAAGCGTATTCTGGCAGGATATCCACGAAATACCATCGCTAGCCTTCGACCACAACAGTATCCTAGATGCAGCACTAATTCGACTTCGAGAAGAGTTTGAAAATCGAAAAGTCGGATTTGAGTTGTTGCCGGAAAAATTCACGTTGAGTCAGCTCCAAAGCCTTTACGAGGCTATTGAAGACCGAGAGCTCGACAAACGTAATTTCCGCAAGAAAGTATTGAAGGAAAAGCTGGTTCTTCCCCTCGACGAAAAACAGACAGGGGTAGTTCATAAGCCAGCGCGATTGTATGAACTGAACCTGGATATTCGAAACGAACAACCCGTGCATGGCTCGTTTGTGACCACGAAAATCTAGGCGATATCCGCTTAGGAAAATGTTGAAACGCTTTGTTCTTGTATGCGCTATACTCGGAGGACTATCCGCCTCGAGTCAGGTAACCCTTGCCCCTACTTTTGTTACCCAGAACGACACCGTCACTGTCACTTTTGACGCGACTGCTGGAAATGCTGCGCTCGTAGGCGCGACCCAAGTGTTTGCTCACACCGGAGTGATTACCAACCTGAGCAGCTCCTCAACCGATTGGCGTCATGTTCAGGGAACGTGGGGTACCAACGATGCAAAGGTTCGAATGACTAGCATCGGGAATAACCGCCACGAAATCAAATATCATATTAACACCTTCTACAATGTGCCCGGGAATGAAACCGTTCAAGCTCTGGCCTTTGTTTTTAGAGATCAATCGGGAAATACAGTAGGACGGGCCGCTGATGGGTCCGACATTTTCGTTCCGATTTACAGCTCTTCTTTTGCCACAGCTATAACTCAGCCCACATCAGGGAATCAAATTCTCTCTACTACAGATAGCATCAACTTAGAAGGTCAATCGTCCATCAACTCTACCCTTACCTTTTATGTGAATGGCAATGCCGTAGCTTCAGATATCGATACCACACTTCTTCGCTTCAAACTTCAATTGAACACTCTCCCTGCGGGAACACATACCATTGTGCTCACTGCAGATACAGGCGGAACCGCAATTGGCGATACGCTGGAAATCTTCACTCAAACCCCAACGCCTGTTCAAGCTAAACCAAGCTGGGGAACGCCTGGAATTACTTGGAGAAACGACTCACTTTATCTTGAATTAAGAGCGCCAGGCAAACCTTACGCCTATGTGATTGGCTCCTTCAATAACTGGGAAATCAGTTCGGCATATCAAATGAACAAAACACCGAATGATTCCATCTTTTGGATTGTGATTGATAATCTCCCCACAAACCAAGGTGTCAGTTTTCAATATTACGTAGGAGATGAAGCCATCCGAATTGCAGATCCATACAGTACAATGGTGCTCGACCCTTGGAACGATCAATGGATTGACGATTCCACTTTCGCCAATATTCCTACTTATCCTTTTGGCCTCACATCAGAACCTGTCACTTACACCCATCCCAACCCCAACGAATACCAATGGGATAATAGCTACACCTATGAAAAGCCCAACCAGGAAGAGTTGGTGGTGTATGAGTTGTTGGTACGAGATTTCAGAGCGGCGCACGACTACAATGCCGTAATTGAAAGACTAGACTACCTTCAGGATATGGGCATCAATGCCATCGAGCTCATGCCGGTGATGGAATTCGAAGGCAACGAAAGCTGGGGATACAATCCGAGTTTCTTCTTTGCACCTGATAAATACTATGGTCCACAGAACGAGCTAAAACGTCTCGTAGACAGCTGTCACCGTAGAGGAATTGCTGTAATACTAGATATCGTGGTCAATCACGCATTCGGGCAAAACCCAATGGTACGTTTGTACTGGGACGGGGTCAATAACCGCCCTGCAACGAACAGTCCGTGGTTCAACCCGGTTGCCAAGCACGACTTCAACGTGGGCTACGACTTTAACCATGAAAGTGAGGATACAAAGTACTTTACACGTCGATTGCTCCGCTACTGGCTAGAGGAGTTCAATGTGGATGGTTACCGAATGGACCTCTCCAAAGGACTCACACAACGAAACACCCTGGGGAATGTCGGTTTATGGGGACAGTATGATCAAAGCCGGGTTGACATTCTCACCGACTATGCTAATATAGTTTGGTCAGTTGACCCTGATAACTACTTCATCTGCGAGCACTTTGCAGACAATTCTGAGGAAACAGCCCTGTCTGACTTGGGAATGATGCTTTGGGGAAACATGAACCACCAGTACAACGAGGGCACCATGGGATACAACTCCAACTTCTATGGGGTTACCCACAAGAGCCGAGGCTGGAGCGACATGCACGCCATTGGGTATATGGAGTCGCACGATGAAGAGCGTCTGATTTTTAGAAACATTGAGTTCGGTAACGGAAACTCCAACTACACCACGGATGTGCTAGACACTGCTTTAGAAAGGGTAAAGCTAGCCGCCACGTTCTTCCTCACAGTTCCTGGTCCGAAGATGATCTGGCAATTCGGCGAGTTGGGATACGATTACTCCATCGATTTTAATGGACGTGTTGGAAACAAGCCGATTCGCTGGGATTACTTCTACGCCGACGAAAGACGACGCAGTTTATACGATCATTTCGTCGATCTAGGGCAGTTGAGAACACGTCATGACATATTCAGAAATGACGGCACATGGGAGATGAACTTAGGAGGATATGCAAAGCGCTTGGGATTGTCGAATGACACCATGAATGTCATTGTTCTCGGAAACTTCAACATTATCAACAATGATATCAATCCAGCATTCGATCATGCAGGGAAATGGTATGAGTACTTCTCAGGAGATAGTATTGAGGTGGTGAATACGGATTCCCTCATCACTTTAAAACCTGGCGAATACAGGATGTACAGTGATGTTCGACTGGATGTACCGTCTGAAGATGGTGACACATCAACGCCTGTCGTCCCAACGTCAAATCAAGTACTCGTTTATCCCACCATTGGAGGTGCAGACGGAATTCACTTTGAGGTAGAAACAGTGGATCCCGATTTTGTGGAAATCTACGTTTATGATTTATCAGGAAATATCATCTGGGAGTATTCCGCATACGGTCTAAGAGAAGGTATTCGCGATGTCATTTGGAACGGGCAAACCAATTCTGGTCGACCTGTAGCCAATGGCATGTACATCTACAGAATTAATCGATTTAGATACACCGAAGAAGGAAAGCTCATCTTGCGACGCTAGCGCAGGCTCTCCCACTTCTACAATCTCATTGTTCTAAATGAGAACAGGGATTGTCGTTTTAAAATTAATAAGTGTAAAAAGTACACTTAACGTTTATTTTTCTACTTTTGAAACTACTTGAAACCTCAACTGCAGCTGTATGAAGAAACTATACACGGCTTTAACTGCTCTGTTGTTCAGCGTTTTAACCACCCAGCTTTCCGCACAAAGCATTATGGGGGTTGTTACCGATGAATACAACGAACCCATCCCGGGTGTGGGCGTTATTATCCAAGGGGGCAACAATGCCACCACGACAAATTTTGATGGTGTCTACACCTTCTCAAACCTCTCAGCGGGAACCTATTCGATTTCGTTCGAGATGTTGGGTTATGAGGAGAAAGTAGTTGCGGTTGACGTAACCGCAGGAAACACCGCTACGCTAAACGTTCAACTCAATCCTTCCCTCAATCAGCTCGATGAGATTGTGATTGTAGGTTACGGTGTTCAGCGCCGTGAGGACGTAACGGGCTCTATTGTGAGCTTGGACTCGAGAGATTTGACCGACATGCCAACTCCAAGTTTCGAGACGGCCATTCAAGGTAAGGCTCCAGGGGTTCAAGTTGTAACTGGTTCGGGCATTGCTGGATCGGGTTCTGTAGTGCGCGTTCGGGGAATTGCTTCTATTTCAGCGGGTGGTGACCCGCTTTACGTGGTAGACGGAATTCCAATCACTCAAGATTACTTCTTACGCGGAAACAGCGGCGCGATGAACAACAACCCTTTGGCTTCCCTCAATCCGGAAGACATTGAGAGTGTTGAAATCCTCAAAGACGCATCCGCTACAGCCATTTATGGTTCAAGAGGTTCAAACGGTGTGATCTTGATTACAACGAAGCGAGGAAATACTGGACGTGCCGGTGAGATGAAATTTGAATTCTCTACTCGCGTGGGCATCAGCGAACCTACTGCGATGCCGAACATGCTCAACACAGAGCAGTATCTACAACTTTATGAGGAAGCTTGGTACAATGATCAGGCGCTATATCTCACCAATCCAGAATTGTTTTCAGCTGCTCCTCCATCCGGAGAGCCTATCCTTCCAGGGGGACTTTCAATGGAAGAAGCTCGTCAGAACAACACCAATTGGGCAGATGAACTCACTCGTATCGGTATAAAGCAACAATACGATTTCGCATTAGGTCAGAATGGCCAGGGATACAACTACCGTGTAGGGCTAACCTATGATGACCAGCAGAGTTACCTCACGCAGAATAACTACCAACGTTTGGGTGTTAGGTTCAACGGCGACATCAACATTACTGAGAATCTCGTATTTGGCATCACCACTTCTCTTTTCCAAGGTTTGAACAACCGAGTAGACGAAGGTTGGTCAGGCGGACTTGGAGCTGCAATGGGAACGGCCCTTCCAATCTATCCTATTTACAACGATGACGGCACATACTTCAGCGGAGGTAATAACCCTATTCGCCTTCGTGAATTGAAAGATTGGCAACAACGCGAGTTGAGAAGTATTAACAGCGCAATGTTGACCTACAATGCGACTGACAACCTCATCTTTAGAGCGACCGGTTCATACGATTTCATGCAATTGGTTGAAGACATTTACGAGCCACAAGAACTCATCGGTTCAACGCATGCGGGTGTCGCTAAGCGATTCCCACTTCAAGTGAGAAACTGGAACGCCAACGCGACGGCAACGTATCTTTTCGAAGCTGCTGAAGGCCATGACTTCACTGTTCTTGTGGGTACAGAATTCCAAGAGAGACGTCAGGTGAATGGTAACTATTTCAACCCGGTTGACAGCTCTTACACCAACGAGGTTATCGACGCTCAAGGTCCCTTCTTCAACAACCCTGAGTTACTCAATCAACTCGAATTGGATTACACGAACCAACCTGGAAGCGGAAACACTTTCGCCAGCTTCTTCGGTCGTGTGAACTATAGCATTCATGATAAATACCTCTTCCAAGCGGTTGTCCGCACCGATGCTTCTTCGAACTTCGGTCCTGAGAATCGTTGGGGTGTATTCCCATCATTGGGTACCGGTTGGATCATGTCGAAAGAACCATTCTTGTACGACAATGATGTTGTGAGCTTCTTGAAATTGAAGGCGAGCATCGGTGTGAGTGGTAACGCAGCTATTCCAGATAACCAATGGCGCGCTACTTACGGCCAAAACGGCAGCTACTACGGTCAGCCTATTACCTACCAGCTCATCCGTGAAAACCCAACGCTTAAGTGGGAAGAATCTACCATCTTCGACGCCGCACTTGAATACGGCTTCCTTGACGATCGTATCACAGGTGAAATCGCATATTACTACAAGTACACTCGCGATGCTCTATTGAGCGTATCTCTACCTCGCTATCAAGGATTCGACAACTTCTGGGACAACCTAGGTGAAATCCTGAATACCGGGGTTGAATTCAGCATCACAGCTCGACCAATCGTGACAAACAACTTCACTTGGAAGGTTGATTTCAATGCAGCTTACAACTACAACGAGATTGCAAGCATTGGCGGTTACAGTGAAGATGCAGTTTCTGGAGGCACCAACGATACACGTGTAGTAGTGGGTCAGCCTGTTGGAACAAACTTCCTCGTTAAGTTCAGCCACGTTGACCCAGCAACGGGTCGCCCGGTTTATCTCGACTTGAATGGAGAAGAAACTTACACATGGACTCCAGATAACCGTCAGGCTGTGGGCAAAGTATTGCCTGATGCAATCGGCGGTATCACCAACACCTTCAACTACAAGAACTGGGACTTGAGTTTCCTCTTCGTGTACAGCATTGGAGGTCAGGTTTACGATTCATCTTCAAAGCGCCAGTTGGGCGTAGTTTCAGATTGGAACATGCGCACTGAGTTATTCGACAGATGGAGAGAGCCAGGAGATGAGGCCACATTCCCAAGATTGACTCGTGACCCAGGAGTATATGGTTCAAACACACCATGGATCAACACCGACATGTGGTTGCACGATGCTGACTACCTTCGTTTGAGAAACTTCACCGTAGGCTACAACCTTCCGAAGAGCTCTCTTGAAGGAATTGGAATCGACCGCATGCGTGTGAGCTTCATTGCTACTAACCTTTTCGTTATCACCAACTATCCTGGTCTCGACCCGGAGATTGCTCGTGATTTCGAGAACGCAACTGACCGTAACATGAGTGTGAACATCACTTACCTCACGCCTCCACAAGAGCGTACGTTCAGTTTGGCACTAAACGTTAACTTCTAATCCTCAGAAAGCATGAAAAAGCAGATTGCAAAATTGACCGTGATCGGTGCCTTGCTTTTAGGAGGCACTGGTTGTAGCGACTTCCTCGATGTGAAGCCTGAAGGGGTTCTGCTCGAAGGAGAAGCCATTCAAACACAACAAGATATTGAGAACGTTCTCAATTCTGTTTACGATGTTGTAGCCAACGTTTACAATGGCCGTATTCAGGCTTTTGGCAGCTTGTTGGGCGACAATCTGAACCGTCCACGCTCTTCTACATTTATGCAGGAGATTTATGGCCGTCAGACCAACATCTTCAACTCCGACGTAAGTGCAGTATATCTCGATGCATATCGTGCGGTGTATCGCGCAAACTGGTTGATTGAGAACATCGACCTCATCGACATTCCAGCGAACCGTCGTCAGGAAATTCTTGATGAAGCTCGCTTCCTTCGCGCCTTGATGCACTTCGAACTCGTACGCTACTTTGGTCAGCCTTACGGTCAGACTTCAGACAACAGTCATTTAGGAATTGTTATCAAAACCAGCACAGTACGTGAACTTGTTCCGCGCAACACCGTTGCTCAGGTATATGACTTTGTGATTGATGAACTGACAACAGTTGCCCAACGACTTCCAGAAACCAACGGCATCTTCGCTACGAAGTACGCGGCTTATGGAGTTTTGGCTGACGTTCACATGCAGATGAACAGTTTCACATCAGCGGCAGCTTATGCCGATAGCGTAATTGAAAGCGGATCATACACGATGATGACGGACTTCAATCGCTATGAGGCCGAAATGAACACTGAGATTGTCTTTGGAGGATTCAGTTTTGCTTCCATCAACGACAATCGAGGAGGCTCATTCAACGGTTTCTACCGTTGGGATAATCAGCCTAATCCAAACCCTGAGTTCACCATGGATCGCAATTTCTACAACCTCGTAGCATCTAATCCGGATGACCTTCGCGATAGCCTTTGGATGGCTGTTGTAAATGAAGGAAGCCCAAATGAACTCATCGTTCAAAGTAAGTTCAACTATGACTTTATCGACGTGCCAATCGTACATCTTACAAAGCTGAAGTTGATTCGTGCAGAGGCACTGGCTATGACTGGGAATAACCTTTCTACTGCAATTCAGGATATCAATGATATTCGCGAGCGTGCCTACGGAGGTTCAACGCAAAACCTAGATGCGGCTGCAGCTGCTACTGAGGTGCTCGAGGCAGCTCGATATGAGCGCAGAGTTGAATTGATGTGTGAAGGCGACCGTGGACATGAGCTCAAGAGATTGGGTGTTCTCGGCGAGATAAACACCATTCGCGGAGCCGACTGGGATTGCCCAGGACAAGTTCTTCAGTTTCCCGCTGTCGAGCGTTCGTCCGTATTTGTATTAAACCAAGAAGGTGGATGTCAATAAGATCATTATGAAAGCATTATCTAAAATATTTCTACTGGCACTCCCTATCGCACTTGCGATTTCGTGCCGCCCTGATCAGCCTACTGATCCAGGACCTGCTTATGGAGCTGGAGACGGTATTGTTGGAACATGGCGTCAGTCTGGCGCAACCATTTACGACATCACATTGCCCGTGCCTGAAGCGCAAGATGTGAGTGCCTATTACTCGCGTCCAACGAATGGATGGATCATCACGTTCAACGAAGATGGAACCTACATGGTTGATCAAAAAGGAAAAGGTCCGAACCCATTCGGAGCAAACGGAACCTTCGCGTTCGACACCGTGTATTACCCTACTTCAATTTCCATTCTTCCTGATGGAGGAACGGGGACTACCATGGAAATGCTCAATGCACCGCGCGCTACCGACGTTAATTTCGGTTTGAGTTTCGAGGTAGAGAAATGTGACGTGCCTGTTTCGAAGTATGAATTCATCTTCACCCGCCAAAATTGATACTCATGAAGAAGATTATAGCACTTTCAGCATTGACGGTCGGCGGACTTAGCCTCAACGCTCAGGTAACCACTGACCCACCAGAAAATATCAATCCGGAGGACTCACTCACAATTTATGTGGACATCAGTGCCCTCGATATGGGTCTTGACCACAATCAGCTTCTAATGGATGCTGTTGATGCAGGTGAGGATATGTACATCTGGACGTGGAGTCCGGTTGAACACCCAGTGGGCCACCCATTGCGAAACGGCCTCGGTTCTCAGGAGTGGAAAAACTCCAACGATACGCTGATTATGACCCACGAAGGAGGATACGTGTTCAGCTTCTCGATGATTCCAGTTGATTTCTATGAGACATCCGCCGCAGAGGTTTACGCAAAGGACATCGAGTTCTTAGTAAAGCCTAAAGATGGAGGTGGCTATGGAGATCCAGACATCAAGTCGAATGACCTTCTCGTCGCTGTTGATCCACCAACTACTACAAAAGACCCTGTTTACCAATTCCCAGAATTCGTTTCTGACAGTACCTTGGTAACCATTGTTTACGACAACAATCGCGAGCCAAAAACCACAATGCAAGACCTTCCTGAAGGAAATGTGTTTGTGCACTTGGAGTACTGGAGAGACGGTGACGATTTGAGCTTGCCTGGTCAGCAATATGCATTGTGGACTCAGGTGGACAACACCCCGGAGTTAGGTCTTTGGGAGGTTGAGCCAGGCGTGTTTCATTTCTCCTTTGTTCCGGGCGAATTCCTAAACGCAGGAGGAACTACTGACGAGATTGTATTCATCAAAGCCATTGTGAAACGTGGTGATATTAATACAGTTGCGGGCAGAAACGACCAAGTTTTGGAGGTAGATTTGGAAGAATGTCCGTAAATTGAATCTCTTCAGAGCCGCCTGCCCTAGACGTAAGTGCGACAGATGTCCGATCTGCTCTGAGCCGCGACATCGGACAATCCACCTAATGAGCCTCTGAAGTATGGCCCCGATACATGAGCGTGTGTCGGGGTTTTTTGTTTGTGGTATCTTCAAAAACATTCGATTGACGCGAAGCACTTTAGTCCTTAATTCCTTTCTCTAATGAAGCTCTCTCTACTAGTTTTGGCAATGACCTCGTTCATCTCCTCCATGGCTCAAAATGACACGTGCGTCTTCGATCTTGAAACACAGACGGCAGAGTTCATGGATCGGGTGCCTCAATATCACACATTCACATGGCACGATAGAACGAAGCTCGTAAGCCTCCGTATCCGCGGTGGCGATTCACTTTATCTTCATCGTGGAGGTTGCAACCATTTTTCATTTTGGCTTCAAAAGGTGACGAAACGAAGAACAAGACCGGCGAGTGATACAGCGCACTGGATTTCTGAAGCACAATGGCTCGTGGAGACTTTCATGGATGATGCCGATCAAGCTATCTTCCGAGAAAATATTGCCGGCCATTCCTATGAAGTTATTGAGATTGAAAACGGCGTTGAATTGATGCTAAACAACCACAGCTACGATTCTTGGTGGATTCGTTGGACTCAGGTGGAAAATCGGAGTGTGGTTGAAACGGGATACCGGAGAACTTGAATTTGGAATTGACCTTAATCGAATAAAATGCGCCGAATAGAGAGCATCAAAGATGAGCGTTAGAGTTCAGATAAGAAGATGTCTGGACGAATGAGCGCGAAATCAGACGGAATGCTTGTCTCATGGGAGGATGTGTGGGAGATGTCTGGGAGTTCGCTCCCAGGGGCACCACCCCTGTCCCCGCAATTAAGTTCGGAATTCTACTCTCAAATTCTCGATTCTCAAGCACCATTCGTGTGAATCACACAATTGTTTTTTCAGAGGCGTAAGTAAACGTTTACCCTCCGGCTTCAGCGGCGCACTTTGCGTAAATTGATGGTGGGGCAGCGGGAGCTCGCCCCGGGCACGCCCCTCTCCCAACCCCACTTTCACACTTCTTCGAATTACTTTCCATCAGCTCCCATTACCCCCGATATACTGTACTTCATTTCCTCAATCTCCACCACCTCCACCCCTCCGATCTCCCCAACCGCGTCATCGAACTCTCTGCCCCTTTTGCTATCTTCGCCTCCATGTACGGAAAACTTCAACAACACCTACAGGCAGAGCTTCAACAGATTGAAGCGGATGGCCTATACAAGCGCGAAAGAATTATTACAACACCTCAGGATGCGGTAATTAAAACCTCTGAAGGCAAGGAAGTGTTGAACTTCTGTTCTAACAACTACCTCGGTCTTTCTTCTCATCAAAAAGTGATTCAAGCTGCACATGACACGCTAGAGTCTCATGGCTTTGGCATGTCTTCAGTTCGCTTCATTTGCGGCACTCAAGACATTCACAAAACCCTTGAGAAGAAGATTGCCGACTTCCTCGGCACGGAAGACACCATCCTTTATGCTGCTGCGTTCGACGCAAACGGCGGTGTGTTCGAACCTTTACTCGGACCGGAAGATGCCATCATCTCCGACAGTCTGAACCACGCGTCGATAATCGATGGCGTGCGCCTGTGCAAAGCCATGCGCTTCCGTTATGCGAATAACAATATGGAAGAGCTTGAGGCTAAGTTGATCGAAGCCAATGAAAAGAATGCTCGATTCAAGATCATCGTAACCGACGGGGTATTCTCTATGGACGGATACGTTGCACAACTCGATAAGATCTGTGACTTGGCCGACAAATACGATGCTCTCGTGATGGTCGACGAATGTCATGCTACCGGCTTTATTGGCAAAACAGGCAGAGGCACCCACGAACTCAACAACGTGATGGGCCGCGTGGATATCATCACAGGAACCTTGGGCAAAGCACT
>JABXHW010000023.1 GCA_013373425.1 Flavobacteriia bacterium | reverse complement strand
CCATGGAAGAGGTGTCAAGTGATCAGGCAACGAGCATATAGCACGTGGCACCTGGCCATTTTGGTGAAAACAGACAATTGGGTTTATCAGTGGCGGGTAGCGAGTAGCGGGTGACGGGTTGCGAGTGGGTCGATACGTAAAACCGTCACAGGAATTGTTGCATTCATTCTTCGTAGCATGGAGTGGAAACCCTGGAAGAGGTGTAAAGTGAGCTGGTATTCTTGTGACCTTGTAGTTTGGTTACTCGGTACCCGAGCAACATAAAAACCGTTCGTGCTCTTTCTATCACCAGGCTAAGTGCTAGATGCCATGTGCAAATCTCGTCACCCGCCACTCCCTACTACAACACCTTCACTGCATAAATCTCACTCTCACTTCTCAACACGACAATCCCTTGGAACCCGCCTCGTCCTGTGATTTGAGCACGGTTAGCTTCTACTTCAAGAACACCTTCTTCAATCGTTCTGCCATTCCAATCGATTAATTGATAAGTGTACGAGTCCGAGGATGGGAGTTCTACAATGAGATTATCACTGCTTGAGTATGCAATTAGCTCTTCAGAATCGAACTCATCTAAATCCACTTTATGCTGGGATAGGATCAAGCGGAATCGTTGAGCAGGAGCAAGGGAGTCGATGAAGAAACTATGCGTTAACTGCGCTCTCATGTCAATGGCCTGCAGGGTGTGCAAGTCGATCAAATAAACGTTCAATGGGAATTGAGCCAGTTCCTGATCATCGAGTGAAATTTGTGACGAAGCCCCTTCATTAGTGCTGTAGCATGTCAAGTAGGTTTCAATAGATGAGAAATACTTTGGCAGAGCTTGGTTGTCTACTCTTACGCTGTCTGAAGTTGTAGAGTAGAAGTATGGAACCCCAGACCCTCCCTGAAAAGCATAGGTATCATAAGCATCTTTTTCCAATCGACCTTCTTCCAAGAATGCGAAGGCTTGTGTTCGCGAGTAATTACCTACAGTTGCGGTCAACCTGAAACGTGAAACGCCATCTCCTTGCTGCTTTCCAAGGAACTCAACGCCACTTTCAGTGCGGACATCAATAGGTTTAACCAGAGCCCCTGTTCCTGTAGTGGCGCGCACGAAGAAGGCTTGAAATGGATGGATACCAAACATTCCACCAACTGCAGAAGAATACGACTCATAGGCTCCTGTTCCTCCTCCTGAAGTTGGATTCCAGATGTAAACAGAAGCGTCCATGTCTGTCAAGTTCGCCCCATCATTGTCCAAAACATCCCAATCTAGATATTCAGGATATGGGTTGCGTACCAAGTTCCAACCATCTTCTACTGCTGTAGTCCATCCGATTGCAGAGTTACCAGGAGGGCTCCCGCCGGGATTGTGATAACTGAGTGCATCCGTTTCAGGCTCATTGTTCATGTTGCTCGGCGTGATTGGAACCGACATGATCTGCGCCGAACTAAAGTACATGGTGTAGCCCGCAGCACCAAAGTTGGCACCGGAGCTGGTAGTAACCCATCCACTGGTGCTCGCATCCCAAGTGTAAACGTTGGCAGAGGCACCAGAATACGACAACGTCATTCCGTTATCGAATGTAAGATCTCCTAGGGTAACAGTGGCCGGTGCTGAAAAATGATGCCATCCTACTTGGTTGACGTCAATCTCATATCGGATGGTACCCGTTCCGGAGAATGTTGCAGAACTCGGAAGCGTGGCAAATCCAAGGGAACTCCCTTTAAGAACCACGGTACCCGTTGAATTGGTCTCGATGGTGCCATAAGCGTTTATGACTGAATTCGTGTCGTCATCAATTGTCAACGTCACGCCATCTTGAATAACGAGCGAATCTCCTACAGTGATAGCTCCATTTGTAGCCGTATTGTAGTCGCCCGCAATAATCGCATCACTCGCAGTAGTTGGAACGCCTGAATCCCATGAAGCTCCATCCCAGGTGGTATTCACGAAATCAATTCCCAAAATGAGTGGAACAGTCAATGCACTCGCCGTTGTTCCGTTGCTCCAGTTGGCTCCGTTGTCCAAGTAATTCAGTGCTTCTTCTTTCGACCCTGTCGTAGTATTCGCATCAAGACTTGTAGCCGTCACGTTGGCGTTGTTTGAGCGGTTTACTGCACAGTTCTCTGGTATTCCATAGGTAGAGCCGAGGACGGAGTAGTTTCCGAGTGCAATCACCCAAATGTAGGCTCCAGTGGGGTCGCTATCAAAGGTGGTAGCGGCATGAACGGTAAGAATGGTGCAAGTTCCTAGGTTATTTCCTTGAAAATCAAATGTGTATGCACTTTCGTTCGAGGTGGTGACATTGGAGAAATAGGCGCCTCCCGAGGCTACAGTTGGTAACGTAGCTAAGTTTTGAATAAGGAGATAACTGTTGGCTGGCATCCCCCCGGTTCCGACAGTAATGGTGATATTACCAGTGCCTCCGTCAGCACCTGCAACCCATGCCGTACCGTTCCATTGTCGATCCGTGATGTGAAGAACAGTTCCCTCAGGAATAAAAGCTAATGAGATGTACATCATCTCAGAAGTTGAGATTCCAACAACTGCTAAATCTCCAGGTTCTTGGCCACGCGCAAATGAGAATAGGCAAAGAAGTAGTAAGGTGTAAAGCTTCTTCATAGTCAATAGGTTCATCTATTCTGGACTAAAATATTAACAGCTCAAGAGCCAGGCAGAATTATTCGACCATCCGTAAGATTGCTACTATGAACGGCTGGATTCATACGTTATTTGTTGGTTGAGGGTAGGCCTACCGGCGGCACTTGGTATCTTGCGACTAATACCTTGCCTGTCTGGGGAAAACGCACGGTTGGGGTGTAGTGGCGAGTAGCGGGTGACGGGTTACGAGTAGGGCGATACGTAAAACCGTCACAGGAATTGTTGCATTCATTCTTCGTAGCATGGAGTGGAAACCCTGGAAGAGGTGTAAAGTGAGCTGGTATTCTTGTGACCTTGTAGTTTGGTTACTTGTTACCCGAACAACATGAAGACTGCTTGTGCTTTTTCCACTTTGAAGCTAAGTGCCAAGTGCTGTATGCCATCCGCCCACTACTTTCCCTACTTTTGCCCCCTTGAAACGCCATTTCACATATTTCCAATCCGACATCTCCAACATCGAACTTCCCTCGAAGTTTGATTTCCCGTTCTATTACACGCCACACAGGTTGGCTGAAATGGCGGCATCCGAGCTCCAAGAGTACTTGAGCACTCAGCGGGACTGGCATCACGATTTTGGGATGAAACCGGACAGTTCTCCAAAGGCCTGTGGGAAGATGTTCGGTGTGCTTGTGGTGAAAAATAAAGAAGGCGAACTGGGCTATCTCAAGGCTTTCTCAGGGAAGATGGTCAATACCAACCTCCTGGAGCCATTTGTACCCCCTGTGTTCGATATCCTCGTTGAAGGGGAGTTTTACAAGGTGGGTGAGAACGAGCTGAATGCCATCAATGCTCGTATTGATGAACTCGAGAAGAATCCCCTCTTGGATCAGATGGATGCTAGAATTGAAGAGGAAGAGGCGAAAGTGGAGGAGCTGTTAGCTCAGAAGAAGGCTCAAATTCGCGAGGCTAAAAAGGCGAGAGATGAAAGGCGAAAAGAAGCGAAGACTGCCCTATCGCCCGAAGCTTTTGAAGCACTCGAAGAGGATCTCCGCAACGAAAGTAAACTGCTTAGTATTCAGTTAAAGCGAATGAAAGCTTCACTGGTGGAAGAGCTTCAAACAAGCCGAGATAAGTATTCTGCCCTCAGAAATGAAGTCGATGCACTCAAGGAAGAGCGCAAAGCGAAATCAGCTGCTTTGCAACGTCGCATTTTTGAGCAATTTCAATTTCTAAATGCCAACGCGGAGTACCGCTCACTCTACGATATCTTCCAATACGCTCTGAATGAAAACCCTCCGGCCGGGGCAGGCGAGTGCGCTGCACCAAAACTGTTGCACTATGCTTATGTTCACGAGCTTGAACCCGTGTGCATGGCCGAGTTCTGGTGGGGTAGACCACCTAAAAATGAGGTCAGAAAACACCTCCAGTTTTACACCTCTTGTCGAGGTAAATGCGAACCTATCTTGGGTCACATGCTTCAAGGCCTCGAAGTGGAGGAGAATCCGATGCTCAAGCAATCTCACTCGCCCAAAGAAATTGAGATTATCTACGAAGATGAGGCCATGCTTGCCATCAACAAGCCGCACGAGTTCCTTTCGGTTCCAGGGAAAACCATTCATGATTCGGTGCTTACGCGAATGAAAGAACGGTATCCGGACGCTACCGGTCCATTGATCGTCCACCGTCTGGATATGTCCACTTCAGGGATTCTACTCATTCCCAAAACACGAAAGGCGCACAAACATCTCCAAACTCAGTTTAGAAAACGAGTGGTTCAAAAGACTTACATCGCCTTGCTTGAAGGAGCTGTGGAAGGTGAAGAAGGAATTATTAATCTGCCCCTTCGTGTCGACTTGAATGATCGACCTCGTCAACTCGTTTGTCACGAGCACGGAAAGCCGGCTGTGACTAAATGGAAGGTACTTGAGCGACGTGATGATGAAACGCTTATTCAGTTTCATCCTATCACCGGACGCACACATCAACTTCGTGTTCATGCCGCACATGTGGATGGCTTAGGCACAGCGATTAAGGGTGATGATCTGTACGGCACGCCGGCCGACCGTCTGCATCTTCATGCTGCAGAGATTACTTTTCACCATCCAATCTCCAACACAGTAATGACTGTGAGTGCGCCCATTCATTGGTAGTCGTCAGTCTCTAAATTTTATTGTCGTAGTTTTAGATGTCTGACAACTAACCTACTGCAAGTTGGTCAACCGCTACTTGTTTTTATATGCCGCTCTCTTGGCAGTCATTCTTCTGTCCGTACATGAATGGTATTGGGGAGAGGTAAAGCATTGGCCAAAGGGTCACGACTTAGAAAGCCTGGATGTTTGGGCTGATAACCGCGCAGAGGTCAGTGAACTCTCAGAAAAGGATGTGATTATTCTCGGATCTTCGCGTGCGCATTTCAACATCAATATTCATCATTGGGATTCGATAACCGGAAGGAGACCGTTGCAATTGGCCTATCCAGGAAGTTCACCATTACATCCCATTGAGGATATTATAAATGAGTCCGATTTTAATGGATTATTGGTCATTGGTGTCGCTCCCGGGCTGTTTTATACCGTTTCTGGAACATGGCCAGCCAATCGGGGAAAAGCTTTCGTTGATCGATTCTATCACCGGACGTACGCTCAAATCTTCAATCAACGGGTTTACGATTACATCGATCCCCACTTTAACTATTTGAATCCGGACTTATCGTACAAGTCGCTCATCGACCGATTGCCGTTTCCCAATCGGGATTCAGTTTCAGATGTAGAAATCTGGCCTCCCATGGTGGCGATGGACAAGTACCGAAACATTCGCATGCTTCCCATAATGGAAACCGACACGGCTCATCAAAGGCGTCAAAAGCGGATTTGGTTCAATCCGAATCCAATGAATCGTGCTGCGGATACTATCGATTACATCATTGATCATTACGTGGAACTATTCGATAAGTTCAAAGAAAGGGGAGGACGTGTCGTCTTTATCAATGGACCGGTTACTGGATATTACTTGAAAAATGAACCTGTGCTTTGGCCTCGTGAAGAATACTGGGACAGATTGCTGCGTGAATGCGATTGTCCGGGGTATCACTATGCCGATCACCAAGAGACCCAAGCCATGCAGCCTCCAGAATGGTCACATCTCAAGCGCAGCGATGCAGATAGATTTACCGAGTTATTAATTGAGCGTCTACGCCGAGATAAATGGATTGAGGATGCTCTTTAACTCCCTTGGTTTTTTCGTCTTTTTCGCGGTAGTACTGCTGTTTTACTACATCGTTCCTATTTCGTGGAAGCAGAGGAAAATTATGCTTTTGCTGGCGAGCTACATTTTCTACGGCCTGTGGAATCCGCCATTGATCTTATTGCTCTGGATATCTACAATCGTAGACTGGACAGCTGGGAGAAAACTGGCTACTACAGAAGGTAAAGCACGTCGCCGATTCTGGTTAATGCTGAGCATTTTCGTCAATTTAGGTTTCCTTGCTTTCTTCAAGTACGGAAACTTTCTGCTCGAAAACTTCCAGTATTTACTCGAACTGTTTGGACAGGAATATCAACCGCCGAAATGGGATATCCTTTTACCAATGGGAATTTCATTTTACACGTTTCAAACGATGTCGTACACCATCGACTTGTACAAGCGTAAGATTGAACCTGCCAAGACCTTTCTCGACTTTTCCCTCTACGTTACTTTCTTTCCGCAGCTCGTTGCAGGTCCGATTGTCCGATCAGATGCATTGATTCCTCAGTTTTACGAACCAAAAAGAGCGACAGAGCGCGGCTTTTTCATGGGTTTCTTACTATTGACTATTGGTCTTTTTGAGAAAACGGTTTTTGCGGATTCCCTTCTGAGCCCTGTAGCCGATGAGGTATTTAGTTCATCCGCTGAACTCCTGCCACTCGATGCCTGGACCGGCGTATTGGCGTTTTCTGGGCAGATATTCTTTGACTTTGCCGGATATTCCTTGTGTGCCATAGGCATTGCCATGATGTTGGGCTTTACGTTGCCAGACAATTTCAGATATCCCTACGGAGCGATTGGCTTCTCCGAGTTCTGGGGACGTTGGCATATCTCTTTGTCAACATGGCTTCGCGATTATTTGTACATCCCCTTGGGAGGAAATCGAAAAGGCGTTAGTCGTACATACGTGAACTTAATGTTGACGATGCTAATTGGTGGACTCTGGCACGGTGCCTCATGGGCATTTGTGGTGTGGGGATTTCTTCACGGATTGTACCTCATTATCGAGCGGTTAGTCAGAGTTCGCTTTCCCGTTAAACCTTCGAAAGGAGTTGTCCAGATTATTTTGGCCTTCCTGACCTTCTCAGCGGTCAACATTACTTGGGTTTTCTTCCGAGCGGAGGACTTCACCTCGGCTTGGCGCATTCTGCTTTCGCTGTTCTATGTGCACGGAGAGGAAGCCATTCTCACTTCCAACTTCATGGTGCTCACATTGGGCTTAATGACCATGGTATTCCTTCTTCATTTTGCCATGCGCAAGCATTCTTTGGTTCAAGTTATTGATCGAACTCCGAGATGGCTGCTCGTTGGGCTATGGGGCATCATGTTATTTGGACTGATGACGGTTCAATCGACCGGGGAACAGTTTATCTATTTCCAGTTCTGAGTTCGATATCCTCCACAAACACCGGGAACTCACATCGTCCATCTGTACAGTAGTAAAGGGCACTTGCAGATGCAGCCAATTCAATCTCTGACTCTTCTGCAGGGATGATTTCATACGGATATTGAACATTCAGAATCGCCCATCTTCTGAGTTCCCAGCGTTCTTCTGCACTCCCAGTTATCACTGCTTTCCCTGCTGATTTTTCCCGAAACATCGATGCCGTTACTAACTCTGGCATGGAGAAAGGTATGCTCAGATTTTCGGCGCGATAAATAGAGTTCCACACTTCGCTCTTCATATCCTCGAGATCGGCAGCCTCAATGTACGGGGAGAAAGTTTGAAGTTCTAGCAAGAGCTGAGACTGCCACTCGAGGTCAAGTTCATCATTGCCCAACCACGAACCTGTCCAACGGCGCCACTGTCCATCGACGTAAAAAGTGGACTTCACTACTTCGAATTGCTCAGTGATGAAATCTGAGTATACCGGATTGCCTGTAGCATCATAGAGCAGTTTTGCCGCATGCAACATCGACCATTGATCGTTGAGAAATAGCTGCTCATTGTCGGGTGAATGCGGAAATAATCCATCGGAATCTCGCATCATCAGCCATTTGTGGAATGTGGACTTCGCCTGACTGAGAAGTGCTTCATTTCCTGTGAAGGCCCAAGCATAGACCAAGGACGAAATCATGTGTCCATTTTCATCTGGATAGATATTGGAGTCGATTCGTGGAATACCTCGGTAAAGTCGGCCAGCATTATCGAGTTGAAAGTAGTCGTGCGCCTTCTCGCCTTGAACGATGTCGGCGTCTTGAGCGGTGTAGTATCTACCGTCTTCGTTCGTGAGAAAGTGATTCACGTACCTCAGGATATCTTGAATGGCATTCTCAGCTAAGATCTTGTCAGATGGATCCGTTGCCATAGCTCCCCAGCGTGCATACATTTCGATGTATCGCGCTTGCTTATGCAACAGCTTCTCATAGTGCGGCGAATTCCAGTTGTAGTGGGTAGAATATTGATAGATACCACCCCAGACTGTATCGATGAGCAAGGCCGCATTGCGCATGGAATGATCAATCCAGGCTGCGCTTCGCTCATCTTCTCGGCTCAACATGGCCAAATTGAAAGTCGATTCATCCACGAACTTCTTTGCGCCATCATAGCCACCTAAAGTCGTATCGAGAATTCCATAGAATCTATCCGTCCATTGCTCGATGACGTCTCCATCGCGCACTTGTGCTCGTCTAAAACTCTCTTCGGGTACAGGGTTGGAAATCGCATCGCTGATAATTTCCAAGAATCGTTCAGCATTCCTGTAACCGGCCACTTTCCGGATCGCCTCGCCCTCTGAGTTCATCACAATGAGTGCCGGCCAACCATAAGCTCGGAAGCGCATACCTAGATCGGCATTCTGATCTTGATCTGCATCTACGGAGAGGAAATTCTCGTTCAGGTAGGCAATGACATCACCATCGGTGTAGGTCTCCTGTTCCATAACATGACACCAATGGCACCAATTCGCACCGACGTGAATGAAGATGAGCTTATCTGTTTGAGCGGCTTCCTCAAGCACGCTTTCATCCCAATGCCGCCAATCAATAGTTTGCGAAGAACCTGAGAAACTCAGCGCCAAACATCCTACAACAACTCCCCAAGCTCTTCGCATATCTTTTTATTTAGATACGAGGGAGAAGGGGGGATGGATTTAATTAGGTACTAGGTACGGAAGAATACTGGATACTGAATACTGGATACTGGAACGGACGTGCATCGACGCCTACCTGCGCTCTCGCGCTCCTGCGTACCTGCGTTCTTTGGTTGATACTGGATACTGAATACTGGATACAGGAACGGGCGTGCATAGGTCCCTACCTGCGCTCCTCTCACCTAAACATCTTTGGCTTCTCTTCCACCTTTGCACAATCAACGATTTGCTTCACTCGTTTTGCTCGTGTTTCAGGACGTTTCGCAGAATGAATCCAGTACAACATATGCTTGGTGGTGGATTTGTTGAGCCTTTCGAAGAATGCCTTGGCGACTTCGTGTCCATTGAGCGCTGATTGTAGGTCAGCTGGTACTTCTAAGTTCTCGACAGCGTCGAGTGCTGTCCACTGACCGTTTTCTTTTGCGATTTCAATGCACTTCAGTCCGGCCTCAGTCATGAGATCATCCTTCATCAATTGCTCCACCTTGTCCTTGTTGATCTTAGACCAGATACTTTTTGGTTTGCGCTTCGAAAAGTATTGCTTGAAGCGCATGTCATCGACAGGATATTTCACACTATCAATCCAACCAAAGCAAAGCGCTTCATCTACCGCATCGCTCCAGCTCAGATTGTAGTTCGGTGACTTCTTCTTGTAGAAAATAAGCCAGAGGGCCTGCTCATCTTCATGATTGGCCAGTAACCAGTCGCGCCATTCTTGTCGGTTGGCAGGGCAAAATTCAACGATGTTGTTCATTCGGTAAGCATGATTGATAGGATTAAAGGTAAAATCAATCACTGACAAATCTTGTAACTGGTCAGCACAATTCGGAAACAACTTAGAAAATTGCAAGTACGGAGAGAGAAGTTCATTTCCCCCTCTCACCGAAGTAGAATTGCCCCTTTCTTCGGAAAAGCAAATCAGAAGACTGCCTTAGTCATGCTGTTATGAAATGAGCAAACTTGAGAAGCCAAGTCCTCTGTTTCTCCAGTTGACAATTCAGCCTGTCCCGCCACCGCGGGATAGCCCTTCTGAGAAGCGCCAAGTCTGTTCAATTGACTTTCAGAATGATACAAGAGATAGTTCAAGACCGACTATCTCCACGGGGACGGAATGGCTTCTCAGAAGGCCAACAATCTCCTTACGCTAAATGGAGTAGAAACGGGATATGTTGAACCTCTGCTTTCCGGGGAGGAGCAATCCTCAGCGAAAACGGAAGCCGTCACTGTACGAACCGACCGTCCGACCTCGTTTAGCTATGGCGTTAGTATTTATCCGAATCCGGCTACGGAGGACCATGTTACGTTTACCTGGGATCCTGTAGAGTTTACGCATGCCGAAGGATTCACGATTAGCGTAAATGATATTGTAGGCAGAGTGATTTTGACCCAAGAGGTAGATAACATAGACAACAGAATGGAAGTTTTGGATGTATCCGGGCTTTTACCCGGAACTTATATTCTTCAACTCTCTACGGAGAGTGGTTTTAGTCAATCCGAAACGCTGATTGTTCAGTAACTTTAACGTCCCGGTCCGGTTGGACCGGGACTATCTTCTTATGAGAAAACGACATTACATACTTGTTCTTATTTTCTGTATTGCGGGGGGTTCGTTAATGGGACAGATGCCTTACTTGAATTCAATACATCAGGTTGTAGGAAATTGGCATACTTCTATGGCCGTTACCGACTCTTCGATAGCACTCGTAGAAGTGAAGAATATCACTCCCTCAACTCCTCACATTCGATTCGTAAATTTTGATACGAATGGACAGGTATTGGATACTTTAACTCTTCGTGACTCGTCTTGGCAATTGGGTGGATGCTCCAAGTGCCTGCATTTCAATCGGGGAAAACTCTATTACGCGGCAACCAATTTCACGGGACTACGATCCTCCGAATTGCTCTTCCTTAAAGTTCGTCCGGATTTAGGCGATACCATTATTAAAAAAACCGTCAGAATCCTCGATACAAACCTCATTGGACAATATACCTGGCTACGCACAAGTGGCAACGCATGGGCAACAAAATTTGATACTGATAGTACTTTTATCTTAACCGGATACTCATTCAGAAAGACCTTCATAGCTCCGGATTCCGTTTCCAAATATGATTTACATGTTGCTCGCTTCGACACCGCGTTTAATTTACTTTGGTCAACTACAGTTCCAGAGGTAGATCAAACCAGACCGGAAGGTCCGATCGGCGGAGATATTGAAATTGATACTTATGGATCGGTCTTAATTACCGGGAACCCCTATCGTTATTCTCCTGCTCGTCTTGGATTTGCCGCCCGTTTACGCCGTACTGACGGCCAACTGATCTGGTACAAGGAATACCCCGGTGGGCAGCATGGCCTCTGGGGAATGTACTGTGTGGACAATGGCGACGGGACCTATCAGTTTGTGCAAAATTGGAGTACAACGCCTACTGGCGGAAACAACTATATCAATGCAGGGGTTATGGACACCCTGGGAATTATTATACAGGAAAAACGTTTTCTTAGTCCATCAAGAGAACATGCACCTGTTGATTTGATCCGAACCTCGGATGGAAACTACTATACTGCCGGAACCACATATTACGGTGAAACGTATTCCTTCGGCTTCAAATTCACCCCTACGTTAGACAGCTTGTTTGCCATTGACTTATACCACGATCAAATCGGCAATCGCAGCGAGGTGTTTAATTTTCAGGAGGAATCCGATGGGTTCATCGTTCACGGAGGGATGTACATCGGTTCGTCAGCTCCGGGGGTGAACTCATGGCTTATCCGTATTGATCCCCAGGGCCGCGATACCTCCAATTGCGGAATTGGCGTACCGGAACATCCACAACCCGTTGCTTTCACCTTCTATCCAAACCCGGCGGATCATCGGCTTATCATAGAATGGAATCCCCAAGAATTGTCTATGACGGAGGGTAAAGTGTTTGTTTTTGACATGGTAGGACGCATGTTGTTCTCCAAAAGGATAGGTGACCCGGATGCAGGAATTGAGGTACTGGATATTTCTGAGTTCATCCCAGGAACCTACATCCTTCAACTCTCGACTGAAAGCGGTTTTAGTCAATCTGAAACCTTAATTATTCAGTAACTTCAATGTCCCGGCCCAATTGGGCCGGGACTAATT
>JABXHW010000026.1 GCA_013373425.1 Flavobacteriia bacterium | reverse complement strand
TTGGACAAACGCCCTGGTGGTGGAATTGGTAGACACGAGGGACTTAAAATCCCTTGAGCAGTAATGTTCGTGCGGGTTCGAGTCCCGCCTGGGGCACATCACAAAACCTCGCCGATGTTCATTTTCGGTGAGGTTTTTTAGTTGATTCGCATTTCCTTGGAATATTTAGCTCTGTAGACGAGCTTTGAGAGCAAGAACAATTACTCCTCGCTCTACTCAAGCAATTGAATTTTCGGTTCCTCTATTGCGATTGGAAGGGAGGAAGTTTTGGCCAATCATTGCTGAATATGAAGAATCTATGCGCAATACTCGCCATGAGTATCATGCTCGCATCTTGCGGGGGTAAAAAGGGGGTGCTCAATCACGCGTCTGCTTCGAATGTGGCAGATGATCTTGAAGACAATATCGAAGAGATTGCGATCGTCGCCATTGGTGATGAGGTTATGGTATATGACTTTTATGAGTCTACTTTGGGAATATTGAATGATACTCTGCCCGGTCTCGGCCTAAACGTGAGTACAGCTCTTTTTGCAGCATCTGGCAACCCTGATCAATTCGAGGAGCTGAATACAAAATTCAATGAATTGAAACCGATGTATGTTTTGGAACTCACTCCTTACTTGCGGTTTAGCAGTCCTACTTCGACGATCTACACTACGGATGTCAAACTCTATTATGCACCCTCACGCGACGTACTCTGGAGATCCTATATTGATATTGAAATAGGTGGCTCTAAAGTTCCTACGAATGCTCCAAATCTATTGGCTTCAAGAATAGTCGATATGCTCAATCAAGACGGAATATTAAACTCTGCCGAATGAAAAATCAAATTCTACTTTTCATCGTATTTCTCATGGCAGGAGCCTGCACCCCAACCTTAGTGAGAGACATGGGATCTCCTTCGGCATGGAATGATAATGGACAATCTTACATTGAAAGCGTTCATGTCACGCTCTTGCCAGGACTTATCAACGAGCATGTGCTAGATGATGTCGTATCGGTTCTTCAAGATACCATGCGAGCCTATGGATTGAGAGCCGATGTTGAAATTTATAATCGTCTTGCGTTAGAATCCCCGGTTCAGCGCTCCGAGAATCTAAATGATCGCGATTATGACGTTTATGTCATGATGAGCCTCAAGTATTGGGCGCCCGATCTTGCGACTTATAGAATGTATTGGTACACAGATGCAGAGGCTAAGGACAAGCAGAAATTCTATGAAATGACCGTGGCTTTTGGTCATTCAAATGAGTATGCCTCAGATGAGTTGATTGCGAAATACTACAAGATTGCTATGACACAATTCATAGAGAAACTACAAAAGAGAGATATCCTCGGCCCTGAGCCTAGCGCAGAATCTTATTATTGAGGAAGTTTTGGCAGTGCAATATTTCTTGAATCTTTCCGTAATTCGTAACATGAATAAGGCCATCTACTTCCTTGCTTCGATGTTTCTTTGCCTATCTGCATCTGCTCAGGATGAGGGAGAATCGAGTATTCACACAGTGAAGGCAACCTACGGTTGGAATACCTACCAAGAGATTCCGACCGGTTTTAGAGATCAGGATGAGACGCTTTTTTATGCAGGTGAGATTTCGGTCACCGGTGTGTACGCCTTATCATGGACTGTAAAACAGCCCTATTCAAACTACGAGTTTGGTCTATCGGTAGGATATGAGCGTTCATCTGCTCCATTGTTCCGGGATCAAAGTCAGGTTGGGTCATACAACGTCGACCATTACCTCATCCTAGGGCAAATGCACTTTGATTATTGGACCAGCGATAAATGGCGACTAGGAGCCAACTTCTTTCTAGGTGGCGGCTGGGATTCCGGCAACTTCAGCGAAGGTGTTGAGCGCTTCAACTATACACAGGTCGATTACCATTATCAAATCGACGCATTGAGCCTAAGCTATGGCGAAAAAGTGGGTTTCGAACTCAATGCTGGCTATGGCGCACTTGGGTATATTCGCGGAGGCTTTTTCCATCGATTCTAACCCTTCCACTTCAAATCGTACAAATCGAGTCTTCGATCCGAGATGGTTCGAACGCTTCCGTGATTGTGTAGCTCTTTCAGTAGATCCAAATCCAGGTCTGCAATAAGAGTCATCTCTGTATTAGGCGTAGCTTCCGACTTGATTTGATTATTTGGGAATGCGAAATCAGAGGGTGTAAACACGGCCGATTGGGCGTATTGAATGTCCATGTTGTTCACCCGAGGAAGGTTGCCAACAGAGCCTGCAATGGCAACGTAGCATTCGTTTTCAACAGCCCTCGCCATGGCACATGAACGAACGCGCATATATCCGTTCTGCGTGTCAGTGAGGAAGGGAACGAACAAGATCTGCATGCCCTGCTCTCTCAACAATCGAGGTAGCTCCGGGAATTCCACATCGTAGCAAATCAGAATACCCACTTTTCCTGCATCGGTGTCAAACACCTTGAGTGAGTTTCCGCCTTTCATCCCCCATGCGCTGACTTCAGCAGGGGTGATGTGCAGTTTCTCATATTGATCGAGGTTGCCATTTCTATGACAGAGATAGGAGATGTTCTTCAAATGACCATCCGCGTCAATCTTCGGCATGGAACCGCTAATGATATTGACGTTATAACTCACCGCAAAGTCGCGAAATACCTCTACGAGCTGATCGGTGTATTGAGCCATTTCTCGAATCGCTTCATGTTCACCCAAGTGATTGAACTTCTCCATGAGTGGCGCATTGAACAACTCTGGGAAAAGGGCAAAGTCTGCGCCGTACCCGCTGATTGAATCCACGAAGAACTCTATTTGCTCGATGAGCGATTCGAAGGTTGGGAAGAGGCGCATTTGCCATTGAACTAAGCCCATCCTAACGGTTTGCTTGGGCGCATTGATCAACTGCTCTTTGGGCTGGTAATAGATGTTGAGCCACTCGAGAAGGGTGGCGTACTCTTTCGATTCAGAATCTCCAGGAAGGTAGTCGGTGAGGATTTTTCGAACGTGGAAGTCATTGCTCAACTGAAAGCTCAAAGTCGGATCGTGAATCTCCTGGTGTTTTACCTTGTCGATGTATTCTTTAGGCGACAGCTCATCGGCGAATTGTGCATAGTTCGGAATTCGACCACCAGCCATAATCGCACGGAGGTTCAAGTTCTCACAGATCTCCTTTCGAGCGTCGTAAAGTCGACGTGCTAATCGAAGTCCACGAAAGTCGGGATGGACGAAAATATCGATCCCATATAGTGTATCTCCGTCTTCAGTGTGTGTTTCAAATGTTTCGCCGCCGGTGATTTGCTCATACGTATGATTGTCGCCGAACTTTCGGTAATCCACTATTAGCGACAATGCTGCGCCCACCAATTGATTGTTCACATAAACGCCAATCTGCCCTTCTGGGAAAGTGGCCAGTAGGTCTTTGATGTGCTTCCTGGTCCAATAGGCATCATCCATATTGGGATAAGCCGCCACCATGGCATCTTTCAAATCCGAATAGTCGGCAGGCTCGAGATGGTGAACCTCAACGTGCATTTCTTGGCGTTCTGAACTCATTGTTCTAGGTCGATTAGCGCTTGTGTTTTCTCTTTGCTAAAGGTGATTAATTCTGGGAAGAATTCTTGAAAATCGGCTTCAAAAGCAGCGTGGTGTTCTTTCAATTCAGCCACTGCTTGTTCCATTTTCGATTTAAAGGATGCCCGCCGGCTCATGCCGTTCAATACGCGCTGCATTCCTTCAAAATATTGATAGTTAGTCAGCCAATCGTATTGCACCATATAGGGCAACATGTGCTGTACTTGCCTGGGTAAATCCGCTTTGCGGTCCGCGAAGAAATCATAATGACGTTGCGCGTAATCGGCTAGAGGTTCGTCGTGCCAATCCGACCAGCTTCTAGCGAGGAAGTGATCGTAGAAGATGTCGATAAGTACCGAACTATAATGTCGGTATTTACCAAAAAGTCTGGCTTTACTTCGCGATGTTACAGGATGATGATCAGTGAAATCATCAATCGCTCTATGGAGTGCAATCCCCGTTTTTATTCTGGATGAATGATGAGGTAGTCCGTCGCCTTTAACGGAATCGGCCACAAAGTTCCCGATGGTAATTTCGGGGTCTTCGAAGGAAAGATAAATGTGAGCGAGGAAATTCATCAGCGAGAAGATACGAAAGGAGAACCTGATGCCAACGAAAAAGTTCTGAGGTACAAAAAATGCCCCTCCGAAACTCGAAGAGGCATTTTATATTTTGAACGAGGTTCGCTTCTTATGCTTCGAAAAGTTCGAACTCGTATCCTTCCATAATGGGGTTAGCGAGAAGCTTCTTGCAAGCGGTATCTACCATTTCATTGGCAGCATCTTTCGAATCTGCGTCTACTTCAAGGGTGATGTGCTTACCGATACGCACATTGTCAATCGCCGAAAGGTCGATATTCTTCAAACTGTGAGTTACGGTTTTCCCTTGTGGATCCAACAAAGCCTTGTGAGGCATTACATCAATTTCAGCGCGAAACTTCATGGCGGTGAATTCGGTTATCAATAATCGAAATAAACAGGTACAAAAGTACAACTATTGAGAGACCTAGAATACCGAACCCAGCGATTATTCCAATCGAGCTAATAATTAGAATGAAACGGGGCTCATTTCCCTTCCATTTGAAGTGTTTGAACTTGAGCGCGAGAAGCGGAAGTTCAGCCACAAGCAGATAACAAGACAAGGCAACAAGTACGAACATTCCCCACTTTAGGGATGTGTATGGGACCTGCAATTTTTCGGTGGCAATACCGTAAACCAGTCCCAAGATTAGCATGGCATTGGCCGGTGTAGGTAAGCCAATAAAGCTGTCTGATTGTCGAGTATCTATGTTGAACTTCGCTAGGCGGAAGGCAGAAAACAAGGCAATGAGAAGAGGAGCGTACATCCACCAAGGAGTGGCAACACAAATCAATCCGTGATCAAAGGCTTCGTCATAGCGCAAGTCTGTGGAAGCAAAGTTCATGAGGCTGAACAGGGCAATGGACGGTGCTACTCCGAAGCTCACTGCGTCGGCGAGTGAATCGAGCTGTTTTCCAAGTTCACCGCTCACACCTAAAGCCCGAGCAACGAATCCGTCGAAAAAGTCTAAAAGCATGGCGCCAGCTAGATACACGATACCAATTTCATATTCGTATCCTACAAATGCCAGAATGGCCAGAATCCCCAAGAGCATGTTGCCCAAGGTGAAAAAGTGAGGTATGAGCGACTTCATCTGCCAAATCTAAGAAGAAAGCCAACAGCTTTGCTTTAGGGTAATGGAATCTTAAGGTGGGGCGGAAGGAAGGATGTGGGGGAGTGTGTATATTGGTGACCTGGTGACCTGGTGACCTAGTGACCTGGTGACCTAGTGACCTAGTGGCATGGTGACGAAGTGACGAGGTGACGAAGTGAAGTTGTTAGAGAAGTGGCACATGGAGATCGTGCCATTGTGTCTTTCAGATTTCGTGTATAAATTTCTTAATAAGTTGAACTGAAGTCGAACTGCAAATGGTAAGAGAGTTGTTTCTTTAACCAGCTAACCAGCTAACCAGCTAACCAGCTAAC
>JABXHW010000052.1 GCA_013373425.1 Flavobacteriia bacterium | reverse complement strand
TTGTAAATGCCCACACCAAAATGATCGCCATAAGCCGACCTTAATTCTTGGAGCTCCTGACTGTATTGAGTATTTATAGATTCACCATCTGTCCTACTATAAAACGAGTAGTTAATTGATGACGTGGGATATGAACCAAGTTGGATTCGAATTACTCGATCCACATGAGGCTCTAAGTTGTTGTCATTTAATAGCTCCGGAAGGCTGTCCATATTAGGCCCAACTATCCCAACCACTAGTGATTTATCAATCCAAACTTCTTTCACCACATTACCGTAAACCATGGCGGACAGCTCGAGGCTTGATTCATCAGCCACTTCTGGAGTTACAGTTTTGCATGAAATGGAAAACAATAGAAAACAGTGAAACAAGAAAATCGACTGGGTTTTCATTCTTATACCAGATACAGAATTACGTCAAGTAGACAGTTTCTAAATATAGTAGAGTGAAAGAATCCTATCCTAGAGGATAATCAGCTATTCACAAGCTAATTTACAGATTATTAGGACAGTAAGAATTTGCATGGCAACTATGGTTGATTGCCTTCGTTTTTGCCAATTATAGAAACAAATGGGGTGCACCATGACCAATCATGTACACTTGGTTTTTGAGAGTGCGTAAGGCACCATCAAATTAGCGGCAAGCCAACAAACCCATTGGGCTTTCTATACAACTCCATTCGATCTTGGGTTATGATTGCAGGCTTCCAAATTTCGAAGTAGCCCAAAAGGGGTGTGAAAAAACTGATGCTGAATATCAGTGAGTTAAGGTATATTGGGTTCGATAACGTATTAAAAGGGGGAGCAACAAAAGCCTGGTCATCACGACTGGGCTTTTTTCGTTTAAAACGTAGCTCCGTTGGTTAGAGTACCGCGATGGCGGTTGTCGTAAATCCAAAAGGAGGACCTAACTCTGCAACCACTTTCCTCAAATGATAGTACCTTGTAGAGATCTATGCTCCACAAATCCTCTCTCTTCATAGGGATACTCATCCTTCTATCTAGCTGTGATAACGTCCAGCGCATCACCGGCTCTAAGCGGCAACAGATGCAAGCGGAGTATGCTCGAGCTACAGCCTCTACCAACATGGATTGGAAGGGCTTAGAAGGATATTTCATAGACTCTACCGAAGTGGCAGATGCACTGAGCGAGCGGAGCTCGGTTGGCATTTACATGTTCCATTCAAATGGAGCTTGTAAAAGAAATTATTGGCGCCCGAATACGGTAGAAGAATCTATAACTAGAGCTGTTGAAGCCTATCAGGATGAAGCAACAATAAGCCAATATTCGAATTGGAATGGGTTTTACTTTATTGAGGAAGACACGCTTAAGGCATGGCTGCCCATAACTTACTTCGGGAGCAGAATTAATTTGAAGGAAACCGTAATGTGCCAGTTTGAGGGATACATGCGTGATAGCGTTACAATTACAGGATGGAGAATGACCGAGCCTTACGGTAGGCCATCCAGCATGAAATTCAACGAGAAAACCTATCAAAGCATGAGGGAATTGAATACTACCCTTAAGTTTCAATACTATCCCGAAGTCGAAAACATGAATAACTCTCTTGAGTGGGTCAAAGGGCAAATCAACCGATCCCCCTTCCAGTTCTTTAATTGAACACGTTTGTGTTAGGCCGAGCCTCTGGATACGCAGCTGCACATCCCAACGATTTGTTAACAGCACCCACCCAGTTCAATGATGAGTCGAAAGGTGATACCTTGAGCATTATGATTAGACTAAGCGTACTTCTTACCAGCCTGATGTTGTCCACAACTCTCCACGGACAAGAATACACCAAAGTGCTAGAAGCCCCAGAAGGCTGGATGGAAGAGCAGTTTCCAGTGCCTCCGGGATTTGCTCAGGACATAGAATTTCAGGGAGAGGAAGATATCCGGTTTTCGCCGGGTTGGAATGACTTATCCAGTGATCAATTCTGGGCGTATGTCTTTGTCTGGAATGTAGAATACAGGGGTGAGCTCACTAGTGAACTCATCGAGCAATCCTTGAATCTTTATTATGATGGTCTAATGGGAACGAGCGTCGATGGAGAGAATCGAAGCAGTTTGCCCTCGGGAACTACCTCTACTTTTAGCGAAGTAGATGGAAACTTTGAGGGACAAGTAGAGGTGTTCGACCGGTTCTTTACCCAGTCCGAAATCACGCTACACATTCGAGTCTCCGTCGAACATTGCGAAGAGCTCAACCAACAAATGATTCGGTTTGATATTGCCTCTAAAAGTTTCGACAATCACGAAGCTTGGGACCCCTTTGAAGAAGTCATTCTCACCGACCCTTGTGTGGAATTTTAAAAACAAAAAACCCCACCTTTCGGCGGGGCTCTCTATTTCAATACCGCATTGGTTCAGCGACTATTATCGCTTTACGGTCACTTTTACAGCGGTTGGGCCTTTAGGTCCTTTCTCGATTTCGAAAGTCACCAAGTTTCCCTCAACGATATCTTCCGTCGTGTTATTGACATGGACAAAAATGCTCTCCTGGCTCACTTTGTCTTTGATGAAACCGTATCCCTTTCCATCATTGAAGAAAGTAACAACGCCTGAACGCTCTGTAGCAATCTCTTCTGGATCCATGCGATCCTCCTTCTTAGGAGTACTCACATTGATATCCTCGGCTTTCATCTTCTCTGCCGGTGGCGGTGGCGTTTCAGAGAAGTTGCCAAATTTGTCTACGTACATGAAGTTGTCTCCAGAACCATCGCTGTTCTGCTTTCTCTCTTCCTTGCGTTTCGCTTTGGCGTCCTTCTTCTGCTGCTTCTTCTTCTCTCTTTCCTTCTTGCTATAGGTTTCTTGTGATCTCCCCATAAAAAAGCTATCTAATTTTTAGTTCCTAATTAATGAAAGTGAACGCTTTACCGTTCTTGCCTGCCCTACCTGTTCGGCCAATGCGGTGAATGTAACTGTCGATACTCGCGGGCAATTGATAATTAATCACATGTGTCACGTCCGAAACATCCAATCCTCTGGCGGCGACATCTGTGGCTACCAAAATTTGAATCTTTCCACTGCTGAATTTCTTCAGCGCATTTTGACGATAATTCTGTGACTTATTACCGTGTATTTCGTCGGATGAGAAGCCCGATTTAGCGAGCTTCTTATGCACCTTACTTACCCATCTCTTCGTCTCTGCAAATACCAGAACCTTGCTGAATTCTGGTTGCTCTAACAAATCGGTGAGCATTCTAAACTTATCTTGTCCTTCTGCGACCTTGATAATTTCTTGGTCGATGTGTTTTCCAGTGGCTTCGCCATTACTGACCTTCACTTCTACAGGGTTGGTCAATAATTTATCGATAAACCCTTGCTGCTTGCGATCCACTGTGGCTGAGAACAATAAGGTTTGTTTACGTCTTTGCATTGCGTCTGTAATGCGGTGAACATCCCTGTTGAAACCCATGTCGAGCATGCGGTCGAACTCATCCAATATCAAGATATCAAATTCGCTGAACTTTATGGCCTTACGCTGAAATAAGTCCAACAATCTTCCTGGAGTGCCAATCACAACGTGACTCTTTCTCCCTAGCTTTTTCAAATCGCGATTGATGCTTGTCCCGCCAATGAAACAGTCGCTATACAGCTTAAGTCCCGAGGTTAAACTCTTAAATTCTTCATCAATTTGCACCGCTAACTCCCGCGTTGGGGCTAGAACGAGCACTCTGAACTTCTCTCTCCCAGAGAGCATTCTATTGATTAGTGGAATTAGAAACGCTCCCGTTTTACCTGTTCCCGTCTGGGCAACACCCATGAGGTCTCTACCCTTGAGCAGGTATTCCAACGTTTTATCCTGAATCTCTGTCGGTTCGCTAAAGCCCTTCTTGGCAATTGACTTCAACAATCTTCCATCGAGTGGCATATCATTGAAAGTTCGCTCGGCCTTATACACCGTTGGTTCTGGCTTCTCGGTGGCCTTTTGCGTGAGCTGATTTACATTAATCGAGCTCTTCTTTTTACCCTTTGCAGGGCCTTGTGGTCTTTTATTTCGAGGACCGCCATTTCCGGCAGGTCTTCTTGATCTAGTTGTCATAAATAATTGGACATGTGAGCGCCGCACGAAATAGAAACAGGCGCCTGTGTTTCCGCGAAAATGAGCTTTCCGCAAGCCTCTGAGAATCTAATTGATTTGATTTTCAGAGTGTTGAAACGTAGTTGTATGGTAGTTAACAGCTCAGAAATACCGTGAACTGTTTTTGATGTGATGCGATAGAAACAAATACGTGATGGTTGTTTGCAAAATTCCAGCTAGTTCGTTCAATACTTAGCTTAATCGGTCAGAAAGGAATGATGCGTAACAGTAATCCTGCTAAGGAAATGAGCTGCAAAGATAGGGAAAAGAAAGGACATTAGAGGACGGAAGGACGTGTGGGCGTGAGAGCGGAAGTAAAAACCGATAATTGGCACCTACGTCCGCACACTCCCAAACTCCCACTCACAACATTTTCTTAACCGTTCACAACATTTCGACCGGTTTGCCCTGTAAGAACTTTCCGAATGCCACCAACTTATCGTTTCTTCGTCTACCGAAACCTAGTCTTCTACCTATGAAACGTTTCTTTCTCCTAGTCTCCTTATTCGGGGGGATTTCTATGAGCGCTCAGCACTCGAACGTTCAGTCGATTTTTACGCAACTTGAGAATCTACCTTCTTACTACAGCGAGTTCCTGAAGGAGTACACCTACGACGTGAATCAGAACTTGAACCAGTCGTTTTTCTACAACTTACAGACTTCTGCAGAGGTAATGGACACAGGTGAATTCACCATCGGCTTATTGATGGGTGGTGGTATGGCATTCCCTCCTCACGATGTAGACAATCAGACTTCACCTCTTTTCACGAATGAAAACCTATCGCTCGTGAATGGTGAGGTTCCAACGCTGTTCAACTATCAAGATGAAACCGCTATCCGTTTTGCTTTTATCGATCCTTCTTCTGGACAAGAGGTTGTTAATCCAAATGACGGCTCTCGAGTTGCATTTGAATTGGCGGTTCCCGGAGGATTAGGACTTGGCTACATTTACGTTCCTAGTGCCTCTATTTCCCTTGGATATGGTGTGGGTCATGGCACTGAAGTCAGAGCTTACGTATTACCGAAGTTTGGTCTGGCTGCTGGTGCTGCTGGAACCGATTTCGCGATTTCACGGGACTTCGCCTATGGCGCATCGGTGAAACATGAAATCACTACTTGGATTCCAAAACTTCTGAACAGAGGTTGGCACATCTCGGCTGATGTGGCTTATTCAGCTATGAGTGCGAGTGTGGAAGGTGCATTCTTGCAAGATCTTGAAAGCGATCTCAGCGCTGAGTTCAACGACAATTACATCGTTGAAGTGGCCAGCGCCTTGGAAGGTGTAGATTACGATTTGAGCACATACGGCACACGTTTATTCGTTGGAAAAACCTTTTCATGGATTGAGCTTTCAGCCTTCGCAGGTTGGATGAACAATACCTATAGTATGGCCTCAATCGGCTCGGTTAATGCAACGCTCATCGATAAGAGTGGGAACAATCCAGACACCGAACTCGTTCTCGAGGATTTTGCAAACTTCAATGGCTCCAACTCGAACTCATTCTACGGCGCTTCGTTCGTTCTCGGAAAAGGCTGGTTTAGATTGAATGCAGCCTACACTTATACTTCTACAGGCGGACAATTTGTGTCCACCGGTTTCAACTTCTACTTCTAATCAAGCTAAAACACGATATTATGTGGTACTCACACATACGCATGCTAGGAATTGTGACCATCCTAATTATGTTGGTTACAGAATGTAAATGTCAAGACGAACGCTGCATGGGAAGTATTAGTCTAGATTATCAATCTACACAGCCGGCCTATATTGCTATTTACATTGCAGGGTCCACACAAGATTATGCCGATCATCTCGGTGTAAATGACGCTTCAGACATCTATGACTTTAATACTACTCCGGATACACTGGTTACAGTTGCCGGCAGGAGAATTACAGCGGTTCACAAACAAGTCCGCCTTAAAAATGGTTGGTCAGACATCGGTAAAGCCAGTGCGATAACGCAGACATATCACCTTTCAGAATACATTGAATGTCCTAAGTCCCCTGGGGTAGGACCCTATTTCGACTCGTATACAATCGACTCCATAGCCTATAAGAACTGTACCACTCCACCAACGCGCCTACATCTTGTGATGTCAAGCATAGCAGATTTCTCTCCTGGTGCCTACCTCCGATACGGAGCAACCAGACAATACGATGCAGTAAAGGCTAAAACTTGGTCGATTGACAGTTTATACGACAGCCAAGGGCAGGATTTGCGTGCGTCTTCAAACTGGGCGTGCTTCGCAGACAATATTTACACTTTCTTAAATACTGGCGAAGTGGAGTATTATCAGAATGATATTCTGTGTACTGACGAACCAGACAATGAAGGCAAGCCATATTATTTTGCCTACACGGTGGCCGCAGAGAACCCAGACGACCACGACAATCCTGGTGAAATAACCCTCACCGTACATGTTGGTGGTTGGGTTGATGATTTGGAAGATGTCGTGTTTACGATTGAAAAATCAAACTTCAACCGCATCTCTGGAACAGTTGACAAAGACGGTGAGACTGCTCAGTTTGTGATCAAGCCACAATAAGGTGAGTCACAATTAAGGAATAGAAGCCCGGGCAGTCGCTCGGGTTTTTTAGTTTAGAATGAAAGCAATCTAATGACTTGGTGAGCTAGTGACCTTGTGAGCTAGTGATTTCAGTTCGCAAGAACCTCGGTCCTACGTCTTCCTTCCATTTACTACCTTCTGTCCATGAAAGCAGTTCTAGTTTTTGGTGGCACCAATTTCATTGGTAGAGTTCTGGTGGAGCGACTTCTTCAAGAGCAAGACATTGAAGTAACTCTATTCAACAGAGGTAAAACTAACCCTCATCTATTCCCAGGAGTAAGAAAGATTTATGGCGATCGAGATAAAGCAGTTCCTGATGGAATCGCTGATCAGCACTGGGATTTTATCATTGATCTCTCCTGTTACTTCCCGCAATCCCTCTCGAATATCTTGTCGCAAATTCAACTCCTCCCTTCACGCTACATTTTCATTTCCACGTGTTCCGTTTACGACAACGACCAGCTTCAATGTACTCTGCGCTCCGAAGATGCACCTATATTAGATTGTACAGAAAGTCAAGCGGGCGATCAATCTCCTTCCAGCTACGGTCAAAGAAAGGCAGAGTGTGAGCGAATATTAAAGAACAGTGGAATCCCCTTCTGCATTCTTCGACCTGCGTTAGTTTATGGTCGATACGATCCAACCGATCGGCTCTATTACTGGCTTCATCAGGTTCAAAACGAAGAGGCTCTGCTCCTACCAGACCATGGTGAGAAAGTGTTCTCCGCAACTTATGTAGGCGACTTGGTAAACGTCATACTCCTGTCCCTTAAGCAAGAAACTGAATCACAGGTTTTCAATGTTACCACAGTCCCTACCCTATCAATATCACAACTGGTCACAACGGCGGCAAAAATTCTGAGGAAGAGCACTAAATCTCTGAACATAAGTTCCACGCTTTTGAAAAGCGAAGGAATAGCTGAATGGAAAGACATTCCTCTTTGGCTGAACTCCGACTTCTTTACTTACGATAACTCTAAAGTTAAAAGCCACTTAGGCTTTTCGCCTACCGCCTTTTCCGAGTCTATTCAGGAGACCATATCCTATTATGAGGAAAATGAATGGCCTCCACCAAATTACGGCATAACGAAAGAGAGAAAAGAAGATCTATTGAAGCTGGTGAACCCGTAAATCATGGATTCAATGGCTAGAACATCGAGGGTGTTTTAATATCAGAATACACATTCAAGCCACAGATTGATTAGCATGACATTGTCGGTTTGTTCTTATCTTCACTCCCCAAAATGTGACCTTCATATGCGGCTATTCTCTCTCCTAATCCTTCTTCTCGGGTGCTCGCTACATACCCTAGCTCAACAACCCACCCTCTCCCGTACTCAACGAATCTTGCCACCCACTCCAGCTGCAGCGAGAGATTTTGGAAGATCCATCGATACAGATGGGAAATACCTGGTTGTCGGCTCACCACTCACTACATACAACCTGGGATTAGCCAATTCCATTCAGGCAACGGGTTCTATCAATGTTTACGAGCGTTCTGGGCAGAATTGGATCAATCACATTGAACTATTCGCTACTTCAAAAGGGGTGAATGATCGATTTGGTTATTCAGTGGCCATCGATAAAGACATCATTGCCGTCGGCGCTTATTGGCAAGCTGAAAATGCAACAGGAGGAGTCCGTATCATAGGATCAGGTTCGGTTCACATCTTTAGAAAAGATAGCGCCGATAACTGGTTTGAAGCTCAAATTGTACAACCCTCAACTCGATACGTCAACGAAGAGTTTGGCAGATCTGTTGACCTCAGCAATGGACAGTTAATTGTTGGTGCAATTGGAACAGACATCAGCCCAGATGGTCAAGACACAGTAATCAATGCAGGGGCGGCCTATCTTTTTGAATTGGATTCAGCATCCAACACTTTTGTTCAAAAGCAAGTTTTGAATCCTTCCATTCGCAGAGAATATGCCCATTTTGGTTCAAGTGTAGCCATAGAAAGAGGTCACATTGTAGTGGGTGCGCCTTCCGAATCTATTCCCTCTGTCAATTTGCAGTATGCAGGGGCGGCTTACATCTTTTCAGAAAATCGGTTAGGGCAATACGTGGAGGTTCAACGTGTTTTTGACACCAACCCAAATAACGGTGAGTTTCTCGGAGAATCAGTAGACCTTTTTGGAAAGTTCATGGTCATTGGTCATTCTAGAGAAGCGCACGATTCTTTAGGTCAGAACCCGCTAACTGGCGCTGGGGCGGCTCACGTATTTGAAAGGAACCCAGATGGAACCTGGGCGAAAGTCCAGAAACTCACACCGGCCGATAGACAAAACGGTGACACGTATGGGTCTTCTGTGGCCATTTCCGATAACTTCATTCTGGTTGGTGCCGTGTACGAAGATCATGACGCTTCGGGAAACAACCCAATCACCAATTCGGGATCGGCCTATCTCTACAGGCGTAATAATGGGGGAAGATGGAGCTTGATTCAAAAGTTCGATGCTGAAAACAACCGACAAACTTCAGCGCTTTTTAGCACCGCCGTTGGGCTATATGACTCAACAGCCGTCGTAGGCGCCGCGAATGAAGACATCAATGGTGAGCCTAGCGCTGGGGCTGTTTACGCCTTCTCTAAATGCTCTAGCCTTTCATTCGACACGGTTGTGGCCTGCCAAGGATTCACCTGGATTGATGGGAACACCTACTTTGAAGACAACCCCCAGGCAACAGTTATTCTTCAATCTTCAACGGGCTGCGATTCTGTTGTAAGGCTCGTGTTTCACCAAATATCAGATACTGGAGTCGTAGTCAGTAACCCCATGTTAACCGCAATTGATTCCAGTGCAACTTCATACCAATGGCTAGAATGTGACGGTTGGGCGGTCATTCCAGGAGCAAACCAAATCAGCTTCATACCTGCAAAAAATGGCTCCTACGCGCTCGCCATTACCAAAAATGGGTGTACTGATACCTCGGCATGCTTTGATATTCACTCAGTATCTCTCTTAGAAGAAAATCCAGAATCATTTCTATATCCAAACCCTTCATCTGGCATCCTCAGAATTCCCGAACATATAGGCATTCAGGCGATAAGAATCTTTGACCTTTCTGGAAAGGCTGTTGTCGATTTACCTTCCTTCGAAGGGGCAACAGTAGGTATTGGGCATTTGCCAGACGGCGTGTATGTCGTACAAATGAAAGCAAGAGATGGCTCCTTGTTGCGGGAACAGGTCATCTTATCGAAAGAGTAGGCCCACTTTGAGTGCTGTCACCCTCCGGATTTAATCTCCGTAGTACTTAATACACGCTAATTCTCTTTATCATGAATCGCTCTCTTACCCTCATTGCAGCTTTTGCCTTTTCTTTCATTGGCATTGCCCAGAACACTTGGACTATTACAGAAAACGGATTACCCGCACAGCACTATATCTCAAGCTTTGCTGAGAGCTCTGGCGGGGATTTATTCTCGGCCGGCGCAACAGATGGCAACAATCCTAGGACTCCACTTATAGCTCGATTCAATGCCTCTCAGCAGAGCTGGAGCGTTGTTCAAACTTCTGGGCTGCCCACAGATTTTCCCATTTCGGACATAGTTTCTAGCCATTCGAAACTGTATGTGGTTTCATATCTATTTCCTTCAATGATTTTTGAATCTTCGGATAATGGCGCTACTTGGGCATCCGTTATGAACGGATTTGGAAACAACATCCGAAGAGCAATGCTATCTGTAGATCCTGTGAGCGGTGACCTATTCTGCCTCGCACGATCAGAGTCGGATTATGAGTATCGAGTGTATAAACTCAACGCTTCCAATCAATGGAATGTCATTTCTTCCGGTGGCATTCTCGACGACATCCATTTAGCGAAAGCTTTCGATGTTAATTCCAAAGGGATCTTCATTTCGTGTACTTCCCAAAATGGAATCACGTTCAAAGTGTATCGTTCAACGGACGCAGGTCAGACATGGAATGAACCGACAACCGGACTTCCTTCCAATTACCTCACGGCAATCTATGAGAATCAATTTGGGGCGGTGTACGTGAGTGTTCAGTCTTATTATGTCCCCAAAAGCCAAGGAAATATCTTGTTTGAGTTTGATGGTGGAACCAATCAATGGAACCAAATGGTGTTCAATGTTCCCGATACCACACTCGAGGTTGTTGATTTTATCCAGTTCAATGGATCAACTTTTATTGCTCAAGATTCAACGTATAGCGATTCCGGAAGTACCGACATCTCACAAACAATTAATCCATTAAAAGTAGAGCAGTTTGCTCCACCAACATTCCGGACAAGCCCAAATCCAGCTTCTGACTTCATCCACATTTCTTCTGAACAAGTACCAGTCGGTCTTACCCTTCTCGACCTCACCGGCAGAACCGTTCTAAAAGAAGAACTACACGGTCAAGATCAGCGAATTGCCGTGGACGCTATCACGCCAGGAGTATATCTCTTACGAGTGGAGTTTGATTCTGGAGTGGAGAACACACAGAGGGTGGTAGTCAGGTAAACGGGTGAGCTGGTGACCTTGTGAGCTAGTGACTTTCTACCCACCAGCACTTCAGTCCTCGGTCCTTCATCCTCCAACGCCCACACACCTTTCCGCTCATCCGCCCCCAAAAAAAACCATTTCCTTTCTCTACCTTCACGGCGAAATCCATAAACGGGTATGAGCTTTACGAACGAAGAGATTGTTGAGTATTACAATACGACTCAAAACCACTACGAAGCAGGTTGGAGATTGAAGACCAACTTGGCGATGCACTATGGCATTTGGTACGACTCGACCAAGAACCTAGATGAAGCCCTGATGAACACCAATCGAAAGGTGATGGAGCTGGGCGGAATTAAAAGCAGCGACCGAGTCTTAGACGCTGGATGTGGTGTAGGGGGCACATCCATCTTCGTACATCAGAATTCAGGAGCTAACGTTACCGGCATCACCCTTAGCCAGAAACAAGTAGACTTTGGAACCAAAGCGATTGAAAGTCGCGGTATCTCAGAAGGAATCGACTTGCAAGTTCAAGACTTCTGTAAGACCACTTTTGCCGATAACACCTTCGATGTGATTTATGCCATTGAGAGTATGTGTCACGCTCCAAACTTAGAGGACTTCCTGAAGGAATGTTACCGAATTCTGAAGCCCGGCGGACGATTAGTCGTATCCGATTACTTCCTCACTCCAAAAGGAGGCGAAAAGGATCATCCTGTTATCCGTAAATGGATGGATTCTTGGGCGATGATGTCGATTGACACAGACTCCAACTTTGAGCAATACGGCAAAAACCAGGGATTCTCTTCAGTGACCTTCCACGACTTCGGTGATGAGGTGAGAAAATCTTCAAATCGCATGTACTACGGTTCGATGGCTTTTGCAATCAACTTCGAGTTGTATAATCTCACACACCCCAATGTATCCCGCTTCGCTAAAGGACACTACAAAAGTGGAATCTATCAATACAAAGCAAGGAAAAGAGGGCTCTGGAGATACAAGATGGCAGTTCTCACAAAGAGCTAATTCAAAAAAAAATCCATCTTCGATTTAAACCCTTCCAGGGCCACTGCATCTTACCTCATATCAGCTTGGAGATTTGTGTACTCTCAAATGTCCTATTAACCCAACACCTAACGATATGAGCGGAATCAAATCATCTCTCCTAAAAGCGGGAATACTAGCCGCCTTTGGAGCGATCTGTATTGCGGGCACCATCGACTTGAACAATCTGTATAACTACGCGAATCAGTCGGTTCCCAATTACATCAACAAAGACAACACCGCCGCCAACGTCATTACCGATGAAGGTGCAACACTTGGTCGCGTGCTCTTCTACGACAAGAAATTATCAGTAGACAACACCATTGCTTGTGCCAGTTGTCACCACCAAGAATTCGCTTTTAGTGATACCGCACGAGCAAGTGTAGGTGTGGATGGAACAACGCCTCGCCACTCTATGCGACTTATCAATTCGCGCTTTGCGGATGAAGATAATTTCTTCTGGGACGAACGTGCTGCCACGTTGGAAGCTCAGACTACAATGCCTATTCAAGATCATATTGAAATGGGCTGGAGTGGAATGAATGGTGATCCCGATCTAGATTCTCTCATGCGGAAGATGGCGGGAATCGATTACTACAAACAGCTTTTCACCTTGGTTTATGGTGATACAATCGTCACTGAAACTCGCATCCAGAATGCCATCGCGCAATTCGTGCGAAGCATTCAATCCTTCGATTCTAAGTTTGATATAGGAAGAGCACAAGTGAACGGAGACGGCGCTCCATTCCCGAATTTCACAGCAAGCGAAAACAGCGGAAAGCAACTGTTCTTAGCTCCACCACAATTCGACGCCAACGGCAGCAGAACCGGAGGAGGCCTTGGATGTCAGGGGTGCCACCGTGCTCCAGAATTCGATATAGCGCCTAACTCTGGAAATAACGGATTCGTCACTACTATCAACAATACTGGACTTGACTTCACCATCACTCGCTCGCCAACACTTCGAGATCTCTTCGACACAAACGGCGTGGCAAATGGTCCGTTCATGCACCACGGAGGTTCAACCAACATCCAAACCGTGTTGTCACATTACGACTCCATCGTAATCGCTCCTGGAAATAATACTATCGACCCAAGATTAGTCCCAGGTGGAAACCCACAACGTCTGAATTTGACAGCGCAAGAAAGAGCTGATGTTATCGCCTTCCTACACACGCTTACAGGCACGGATGTGTATAAAAACGAAATCTGGTCGAACCCATTCGACGCACAAGGGAACCTCACCATCGTGGGTCAAGTTTCACTTACCGAAGGCTGGTCGCTGGATCCTAACGTGACCGTTTATCCAAATCCTGCTAGCCAATGGGTGAACGTTGAATACGAGAGCTATCAAGACGCTGAAGTGATCATCTATGATCAATTTGGAAGAACCTTAGCCAGAGAATACATGACAAAGTCAACCGTGGAAATAGATGTAAGTCAGTATCCATCCGGACTTTACGTAGTGGCCATTCAGAAGGTCAACGGAACGGAGCCTATCGCAGTTACACGATTCATCCGACAATAGCACACCAAATCAAAAAAGCCCGCTGAACTCATCCAGCGGGCTTTTTCATTTTCATTAAAAGCATCCTTTTATAAACTCGTTCCAATCAATATTTGGCTTCTCTGGAACTATGCGCATTACCCGCTCATTCGCGGCTTCTATGAAAGCCTCGAAACTCATCCCATACACCTCTTCGAAGTTTGCATGGTTGGACTGCCAAAACTCTTGGAACTTCTCCATTCCGTGAATTTCAATCAAACACTCTACGTAGTAAGCACTTTGATGATACCCAATCATCTCCTCCAACTCATAAAAATGACGATCAAAATCGGCAGCTGAGTACGCATGGCCTTCATCCAACATGTACCTGTAGATTTCCGCAATCGTATAACCATTGCAATTATCAGCAGCATAGGTGGCTAAGCCCTCGTTCAACCATTGCAAATTCTGATGCGGATATCCCCAAGTGGTGCACGACATCAGGTGCATCATCTCGTGAATAATCGGTGGATTTAATACAAAATCTGTGGAGTCCGACTCTTCATCTGTATAAGCGGCCATGTGAAGCTCGCGCGTCCAAACATTGGCAATCCCGGCAGCAGCCATTCCTGTGAATTTCTCCACTTCAGATCGAGAGGAATGAAAAAAGACCTTGAAGTACTCGTTGTATTCGGGAATCCCTAAAATTTTGGCATTCGACTCAAGTGCCGCGTAAACGTCTTGAACGAATTGGTCCTTTTGCTCAAAAGCGAAACCAGAAGCAGGAAATGAAAATCGAATATGGTCTTGATGTCTTACTACGAGATTGTAGGGTTCCCACTCTTCCCCTAGGGGTTCGGTCTTTTCAGTCGACGTGCACGCCATGGTTAATAGTAGGGGTAGGAGGAGGAGCTTGCGAGTCATGGTTATTGTTTTTCAGCAAGATAGACTTACAGCTCTTGCCTCTCAGTTAAGGAGTTGTTAGAATTCAACATTGTCTCTTTCATTGATTAACTTTCAGATTCTAAACACTTGCTCAAAATGCCCCTAGCCACCCGCGAAACCGACAAGAGTGTAGATGCGTTTATCGCAAGCGTCGACAGTGATTCTAAACAAGCTGACAGTAAGAAGCTGTTGGAAATCATGCGCAAAGCGACAGGCTTTGAGCCCAAAGTGTGGGGTGATAATTTCATCATTGGCTTTGGGAAGTATACCTACCGAAGAAAAGGCGGAAAAGAAGACTTGGAGTGGTTTCATGTAGGCTTTGCCCCAAGGAAAACGAAGCTCACCGTTTACCTCACATTCGACATGACCAAGTATCAAGATCTACTCGACCAGCTTGGCAAGGCAAAATGGGGTAAAGGGTGCTTGTACATCAATAAATTGGACGATATCAATCTAGATGTACTGAAGAAGCTAATCGAGAAAAGTAAGGATGCGCGTTGGCATTAACATCCGTTGAATAACGCGTTCCCTCAATGAAGTTCAGCTCTTAAAAGTTGACCTTGCCCTCATCCACCCGAATCGGTGGTCATTTTATACCTTCTAGTCCCCTTTCGGCTTTACCTACCGTACATCTACCACACTCGTTCCTCTCCGTATGAAAACACGCACTACCCTATTACTCCTTTTGTTTACGACCCTTATTGCCGCTGCTGGACCTATCAAGGGCGGGCAGATTTATTGGGAGGCGTTGGGCAATAACCAATACGTATTTCACCTTGAAAAGATTGCAGAGTGCACCTACACTCCTCAACTGACAGATACGATCCATGCCTCAGCTTCGCCGGGAATCATTACTGTAAATTATGTGGGTCAAACTCGCATGGCTCCCAGCTGTTTATCGTGTACGGACGATGACATGGTGCTTCTGGAGTACGAGAGTTCACCAATTACTTTAATGCCACCATCAGGCGGTGGAACGCACACGTTCTACTCCGTTGATTGTTGTCGTGCACCTTCCAAAAACCTGAGCAGCTCTGTAAGCATGGCCATCAAGAGTGTGATGTTTGCGCCTGGAGCCAATCGGAGTAGCGCTTATTTTGATTTTATCAATCAGTATTATGCACAAGCTGAAGAAGAAGCCCATCTAGAAGCATACTCTCCAGAACTAGACAGCATCTCTATTGAGTTTGATCACCCTCAAACCGAAGGGTCGAACGGCCTCGCCAATGTCGATTTCAAACTAGGCTTTTCCAAGGATTTCCCAATGAGTGGAACCGACCGCCTCACCCCTTACGGACTCTTTATTTCAGGAGTGGTCGATACCGGATTATGGGTGCTGAATTTCAAAGCCAAATCGTACAACCAAATTGGTGACCTCTGTAGCAGAGTTGGACTTGAAACAACGATGGCGAACAATACTGCCACTTTCAATAATGCTCCAAACGTCTATGGAATTGTTTCTCAAGGAAGCTACTCGGGTCAGGATTCCATCTACTATTACACCAACGCCACGGATGGCGATCAACTCAAACTGCAATTTGTGGCCTCAGATTTTGATTGGGCTACAGGAGGCGGTTATCAGATGACAACTGCGAGCCTCAATCACCTCAACTATTCGACGAGTTTCACTATGCCTACGCTCACGGGAACGATGCCGCAAACTGGCCTATCAGGAGCACCTAGGTCTAGAGTAGAATGGACCTGGAATATTGATCAAACCGTTCCTCATGGAACACATAGGTTCGCTATTCGATTCGAGGATGGCGATTGTCACGCGCCGGGTCATCACTTTGCTGTCATTGTAATCAAAGTGAATGCTTATGCCGTTGGTTCGGGTAAGATTTGCGTGGGCGATTCGATTCAATTGAGCTCACCGGTTTCGGGAACCACCTATTCTTGGTCGCCTGCCACAAACCTTTCGAACCCCAACATCGCGAACCCTATTGCATTTCCGAATCAAACCACTAAATATACGCTTACAGTGGACGGAGATGTTGAGCTCGAATACACTGTGAAGATTAACCCTCTTCCAACTCCTATCCTTAATCAGCCCAATAGCTCAAGGCTTGAATTGGTCAATAATGAAGCTTATCACACGCATCAGTTCAACTACTTCTACGTGCCCATCAATTGGCAGGACACAATCATTCGTTCCACGGGTTCTGGATTCTATCATGTAAAAGTCGATAACGGAAACTGTGACACTATTTCCAGTCGATATACTGTTGCAAACGATAGCCGAACCTCCTACTTCCCAGTAGAGAATCACATACAGCGGAACAACCGACTCACCGTAGACGGGCCTGGTGACTACACCATGAATTTCACCCTAAACCAGACGGGACCCAATTTCGAGGTTGATCAAATCGTACTTCCAGGCGCAAAAGTGACCTCAGCAATAGGACAAATGGAAATGCGCCTCACGGATCAAAATGGAACCCTTTATACAGCAGCAGCTCAAAGTCCGGATGGACACTCCCTTGTATTCAACCTGGATTCTTCTATTGTACTGACTTCAGGAATGGTTGAGTTTGCCTTACTCAATGGATTTGCAACGCTGCCTGTTAAAGTAAATGCAAGCTATCCTCACAACTTCATTGGCGGAAGTGTTTCGCAGGTATCTGGAACCTTTGTGAACTACAGTATCACGAATGAATTGGTGCAAGTTGTCTTCAGAGGAGGCGACCCACTGAGCCAAGAAGAGCAAGCGCTGAACGGCTTATCTCTCTATCCTCAACCTGCAGATGATTACTTCATTGTTGAAGGGTTGAACGGCACCCCTAGTTACCGCATTGTTGACATGAATGGCAGATTGATTGCCGAAGGGAGTGTAGACGAAAGTGGGCGCGTGAGTACAGCTTCAATAAGCCCGGGGATGTACGTGCTGCAGGTATCGAGAGGTCGTCGTCAATCTCATCAGAAGGTGGTTATTCAGCACTGATTTTGGATACCAACGTGACTTGATTATCTTTCGAGCACACCAAATCCAATTTGAAATGAAAAGACTAGCTGCTCTAGTAAGCTTGATTTGCATTTCCACGCTTACTCATGCCCAAGATTCTGGCGAAGATGAAATCGTTACAGAGGTTTTTCTGGCCTACAACTTTGGCAACACATTCACTGGTAAATCTAGGTCGCCTTCTAACGAGTATTACAACGATTGTGCGCTCGACTACGAATTCGATTATTCAGGGTCGGGAGTCATCAACCCGCGTCTAAGGATTAAATCCGCCAAGTATTTCTACTTCGAATTGGAGTTTTTGTACGAGCGATGGACGGAAGATTTCATTCAAGAACCCACACCTCCAGGTCAGGGAAGCGGGTGTTTCCTCTGTATTGGTGGCCCTGGATGCGATGGCACCAAGGTCTATGAGTTGGAAAGTAGCAATCTCTACAGAGCTGGAGCCGTCACCGTGGGGTTACGCAAAACTTTCACAAATCCAGATGTTAAAGATCTAAGCGCTACTATATACGGCGGAGCTGGGTTTGCACTAGGTAAAATGACCCAGGATGGAAGAAGGAGAGAAGTTGGAAGCAGTACCTGGATTGAATTGGAAGAAAAGAGGGATGTATTTGAATCCAACTTCACGTTGGGCCTGAGTGTAGGAACGCGTATTGGAGGTTTCATCGAATACAACTACGGCTACCGCAGTGGTTTTATGTTCGGTGCTTTTTATAGATTTGATTGAACCCATTTTCTCTCTCATGTTGAAGACCACTTTGTCCTTTGCCCTTTTACTGGTTGCCATAATCGCCAACGCACAAGACGACACGCCAGATTTTCGAAGCAATACATTTGCATTGAACGTGCCCATTGAATTTGCCGGGGGAGAAGTTCCTTTTCCGTTGTTCGAGTTTGAATACCGAAAGACCTCACATATCTATGAGCGGCTATTCCTTTCTATCAATCTTGGTGTAACCGGGAGTTTCCGAGAAAACACTACGGCAGTTGCGTCACCTGGAGTGAGCTTGTATTACGGCAATCATAATCAAATTGAACTTACCGGGAAATACTGGGTCCGATTAGCAGATTACAAGACCGCAGGACAACACGTGCTTTTGGGCTATCGATACAAAGGTCCTTCTGGGTTCACTGGAGGCGTCGGAGCGGGACTGTTCTTCCTGAGTGAAGCCACCTTCGGATTCGATGGCCTTGGTTTCGTTCCTGCCGCTACGATTGGCTATTCTTTCTAAGGTTCAATCCTGTGGTCGATAACCACAATAGGAGAGGAACGAGAGGAACCATAAATCGAGATGCGTTGATGGGGCCGGTTACCGCCACAACATAGGCGATGATTAGCGCTGCAAACCAAGCATTCAGATTCGCTCGATTCATCCATAGACCAAGAATACCCAATAAGATCCGAACTCCGTTGAACAGCGCCAAAGGCAAAAGCACCAGCCAGATTGCTGGATGAAGTGACCTCAAGTAATTCCAGAGGTTTCCGTCTTCTCGATGGGCAAAACCTTCCTCAATAGTGGTAGGAAGAAGGAACTGAAGATCGAATCGACCAGGGTCTATTGTTCCGCGAACCGCGCCAAGCAGATGAAACCATACATATTCAAATGGTGCCGATTTCACATCCGCTATGAACGTGCTATTGTATAAATCGACTCGCTCTGGATATGTGAGGTCAGCACCCTTTTTCTTGATTGAATCATTCACCTCAGCTGCATAATCTACGCCGAAGCGGTGTACATCAAATTGATACTTGTTGTAATGCAGTGCATTGATGTGTTGTATGCTCGAGAACTCTGCCGTACCTGTACGTGTCTCATTGAGCTTGATGTAACCCATGCTTACCCCCGCACAAGCGAGCAACCCCAAGCTCCATGCTCTAGTCTCACGCTTCCACAATATCAGCGGTAACAATGCCAAAGGAAGAAAGAGAAAGACTGGCTTCACAAAGGGCAATGTTCCAACGATAATCATCAACCACAACCACTTCTTTCTCGCATAGGATTCAAAAGCCATCCAAAGGAGAAACATGGATACAGTTTCGGCCATGAACTTATCCGCGTACAGGAATGCATTCAAGCTTAAGGCTGTCGCCACATACACCCATCTCAGTTGCCATTTCGAAAGACGATGGATCCCCAAAAACCTCACCACTCGGTAAAAGGTGAAGATCAATAGAACGTTCTGAAGAATGAGCGTGCCCACCACACCGAAAATGCCAAGCAGTACAGGATAAATAGGAGGACGTTTCGTCCACTCCGACGGGTCTTCTGCGACTCCGGAGCCCATCCATAAATCTGACGATTCCCAATACTCATGACTATCAACCAAGTAGAAATCTCCCCACTGGTATGTCACCCAAGTAGACAGCACGGAAAGTAGGCAGAGAAAGGTGAGGTAAGGGCGCATGAGGTAAAGATAAGGACTAGATGGTGGGTACTGGGTACAAACTAGCGTACTTAGGGGTAGGTTGTTCTGCAGAGGTGGGGAAGTTCTGAGGTAATACTTAATACTGGATACCCAATACTAGCTGGACGCGCTTACGTGCATCTGGGTCAACCTGCGCTCCTGCTCTCTTGCGTTCCTGCACTCCTGCACTCCTGCGTTCGTGATGAGAGATACTCAATACTAGCATGATGAGCACCCGTATCAACCTGCGCTCTTGCGCTCCTGCCTACCTGCGTTCCTGCCTACCTGCGCACCCTCATAGCAAAAAAAATCCCGCCCTAGGTGGTTGGGCGGGACAGGGTGTTTCGCAGAGTGTGTGTACTCTATCGAACCGCTATTCTTGAAGTGTACACGCTAGAATCTTTTTGGATTTGTAGAACGTATACACCGGTATTCAATTCACTAACGTCGATTCTACCTTCTGTCATATGACCTTGGGAAAGAACGCGACCGTTCAAGTCGACAATGGTGAAATCCGCTTCCATCTCACCTTCCACCGTGATGAAGTCATCAGCAGGCTGCGGATAGATGGTAAGCGCGTTTTGATGATACTCTTCAACACCTACTTTCAACGATCCTCTAAATACGAATGGAATCATGTCGTCTGTGATGGCTTGACCATTTGAAGATCCAGAAATTCCAGATACCTCAACGTAGGTAATACTGTTTGAAGGATAGTACGGTAGACTCACATCTTCAACCATAGGTATTTCTACAGACCCACTGTCTACCACCAATTCAAGCTTGCTTTGGTTTGGCCCCAAGAACAACCCTACAGGATACGCGAATTTGATACCTACACCAACGTCTTGTCCAACTACTGTGGATACGTTGCCGTACATGTCTGTAGTCTTCAAGCTAAGGCTTCCCATTTTCTGAGAAAGCTCCGCACCTGGAATGAGGATTTCATACACTTTCAAACCAGCATCCGCTGCTCCTACCGTGATATCCATAGCGTAAGTGCTTTGGTTGTCGAAGATCGTGTTGTTCGGATCATTCAATGGGCTTGAAATGAGGTAAACACCATTGGCAGTATCTGGTAAAACGCTCACACCTGCCGACAAGCCGTAGCAGAATCCATTTCTGCCAGCGATGTGGTAGATACCCGACTGATTCACGGTAACGATGGTATCGTCAATTGCGAATGGAACGAAGTAGTACAAGAAGGCATGCTGTGTAAAGTCGCCGGGGTTATCCAATTCAATTTGATTCGTCTGCGGTTGTGAAGCAATGGGTGTAATCTGCTGAGTAGGACTCACGGTAAACACTCCTGCAACTGCACCGTCCACCTTTACGGTATAGGTTGTAGTTGATGAAGGTGTGGCAGTCACTGCTGCAGTATTTGTAGCACTCAAGCCAATCGCTGGACTCCATTCATAAGTAGTTCCAGAGATCGGAGCCACAAGTAGTGCCGATGCACCTTGACAAATCACATAGTTGCTCACTGGGACGTTCGGGTTATTCACGTTGACGTCAAAGCGCAAAGCTGAAAGTCCGTTTACAGGACAGCTGTTGTCTCGCATCTTCACGTAAAAAGTGTTCTGTCCAGATGCGGTACTAGGAACTATCCACTCAAAATCCACAGTATTGCTCAGCGTAGTAACGAGTGAAGCCTGAGGGCTTACCGGTGTGATGGTTGCACTCACGCCCGTCGACTGAGCTAGGCTCGCGGTAATTGACTGAGGAGTAAAATTCGGCAGGAAGTCGTTGTCATAAGCCAGTACGCGAAGTGACACCGTGTCTCCTGGAGACGCAGTAATAGTGTAGCGCGAAGAGTCAACGGTTGACCATGACGCGCTGTTAGTGACGCCCATAGCTGGCCTACTGTTAGTCGTCCCAGATTGACTGTGAGGTAACGGTCTAGCCATGGTAAAACGAACATCAGAGTTCATCGTTCCACCCAGACCAAAATTCTGTTGTTTGAAAGCGAATAAGTAATTCCCCTGCGTCGTGGAAGAGCCCATTTGAAAGAAGCTTCCATCAAAGTTATCCGTTGAAGAATACGGCTTGTCATACGTATAGCCTGTATTGTAAGTAACATTTGCCGTGCTGGAAGTCTGAGCAGTCATCATCTCTACGAATGTGCTATCTACGCTGTAATTCGTTGAAAATACAGGAAGCAAGTAATCGGCTATGAAGAAACTCTCTAAGTCGAACCAAGATGAACTTTGGTTGATGCCTGACGGGTACATCGTTGAGGTCAAGTACAGCGCAGGCGCACCGCTAACATTAACGGACGACGGCAAACAACACGATGTCCAGGTAAAAGTGACGGGGCCAGTTAGATTCTGGAGTGTAACAGGCTGCGACGCGTACCTATGCAGTGTCCAGTTATTCGTCGACCCCGAACAGAGCAGAACGTCGTGAGAAGCATAAGGCACAACAACACTCATATTGTTAATGCCACCGCCGTTCACAATGATTGAATTAGTACTAGGCATACCCGCTGCAAGCATATCGCCCACCAATTCCAGGTGCAGAATATATTGGTTGTTGCCCAAGGCCTCCCAATACACCTGACCACCGAATACATGCGATGCAAATGAGGTGATCGAAAAGCCGATTAGCGCTAAAGAGAGGAGCAGTCGTTTCATAGTGTAGAGATTTAGAAGGTCTAAACTACGGCTAGCCTCTCACCTTTCTAGGGGGTAATGAGTGTGCGATGAGAAAACCCCTATAAATGTGATATAGAAGTTTTTCTCAGAAACGGTCCAAGAGGTCTTTCTTCCGAGAAGCGGCCACGTCGAGTTCTACTCCGTTCTCGAGTACTACCGAGCCGCCTTTGCCCTTTCTATAGCGGGCAACGAATTGAAGGTTGACCAAATACGACTTGTGGATTCTGAAGATATCGTGGCTTGATAAGAGCTCCTCATAAAACTTGAGTGGTCGGCAAATCATCTTGGTTCCTCCCGACTTTAAATGGAACTCCGTAAAGTTGTCTTCAGCTTTGCAGTAGGCAATTTCATTGACACGAATCACCTCAAAGCCATCGATGAGTGGTAAAACCACCTTCTCCATTTGTTTGTTCTCGGTCTTAACATTATCAGCCAGGATGCGGGCATGCTTCAATTCTGTCTGCTGATCTCTATTCACCCGTACCTTCTCAACGGCAGCAACCAACTCATCAATATCCACTGGCTTCATGATGTAGTAACTCGCACTCATATTAAGTGCTTGAACCGCATAATCACTGAAGGCCGTCACGAAGATCACCTCAAACTGGATGTCATCAATCTGATCCAATAAGTCGAAAGCATTTCCGAAAGGCATCTCCACATCCAGAAAGACAACGTCAGGCTGATGCCTGGCAATTTGCTCTAGCGCAATCTTGATGTTCTCCGCTTCTCCGAGGATTCGAACATCCTGACAGTACTCGGTGATGTAATGGCGCAGTGAATCCCGACTGTCCTTCTCATCGTCCACCAATATGGCTTTCAGCTCGCTACTCATGATTGGGTTGATTTGGAATTCGCACCACTACTCGTGTTCCCGTATTCTCTTTATCAGGATGAAGGTCACTCACTTCAATGTGATACTGAGTTTTATACAATTCGTTCAAGAGTATTAACCGCTCAGCTGTGTTCTTTATCCCAGTCGATTTGTTCTTCTTCTGGTTCTTTGTTTTCAGGGTCTGAGACTTTGTGCGTCCTACTCCATTATCTTCAATGGTGACCGTCAAAATCGACCCTTCTTCAGCGACGCGAATTGACAATAGCCCTGGGCTCTCAAGATAGCGCAGTCCGTGCCACACCGCGTTTTCAACGTAAGGTTGCAGTAACATTGGCGGGATACTCCATTGGTCTTTGTCGATGGAGTCGTCAACGTCAATTTCATAGCTGAACTTGTCGTCAAAACGTGAATGCTCCAGCTTTGTGTATCGTTCCAAGTTCTCCAACTCATCTCTCAAACTCAGGAATTCTTCCTGAGAATCCTCGAGCACGCTTCGCATCAATTTTGAGAATTCAGCTAGGTATTTGTTCGCCTCCTTCTCCTGCTTTCTGGAGATAAATCCATTGATTGAATTCAATGCATTGAAGATGAAATGGGGGTTCATCTGCGCTCTTAATGACTTCAAGGCCAACATCTGATTGGCGCGATTCCGCTTCCTAGAAACCACTATGATCCAAGTGATAGCGACGAGAACTAGCAGTAGTCCGGCCGAGAGGAAAATGATGATGGAGTTCCTTTGACGGAGGGCGCTCGACTGTAGTTCTTTGTCTTGTTGAAGGAGAAGCATGCGTTGCTCAGATACACGCATTTCTGACTCTAACGATTCCAATCTCAGCAACTGCTGATTTACCGTATTTGCGCCGGCTAATTGCGCAGACAAACGCTCTCTTTCGGCCGCTTCAACACTATCGGTGATCTCCACAAAGTTCCTGTAGGCATTGAGCGCATTGGACACATCCCCTTCCGCTTCAAAGTACTTGGATAACCCCTTCCAAGCGCTGGCCAATCGAGCTAAATCACCGGAAGCTTCTGCCCTGTTTTTTGCTTGGTTGAGCAATGAAAAAGCGGAAGTTGTATTGCCTTCGCTCAGGTAGGAATTGGCCAGCGACACTTCCTCATCGATCAATCGACTTGGACTTTCGGCGCGTTCAGCAAGGTCCGCTACGTTACGGCTCCGCAATGCAATCTCACGGTCGGTTCGGCCTACCTGACTATACCCCTCTGCGATACGAGTGCTGAGTTGTGTGGGTAGTGTATCTGTTCGAGTCTCAATCTGATTTAGACTTTCTTCGGCAATCACATATTGAGATACAGCGCGATCGTAGTTACCTCTTCGCACTTCAGCATTGCCAATCCCCACGTTAGACTTCACCACTTCGCTCATCAGCTCTGTACCGGTATAAGAGGCGCCCCTTTCGTAATACGTCTGTGCTTGATTGGGTTGATTCAGATTGAGATAAATATCACCAATGAGGTTCCAGGTTGATATCAGTTCTAACGTATCACTCCGGGCCGAAGCCAATTGGGAGTAAAGCTCCAATTCTGTGATCGCTTCGGCAAGCAGCCCTTGACGTCTTAAAGATGTACCCAGCATCTTCTGAATGCGATAAGAGCTGTACTTGGCAGAGGAGGTTGTATTCCCTGATATGGTATAGTCGTAGGACACACCTTCGGCGTCCTCATCCATAGAAACTGTGCTCTCGGTTTCCACTGAGTTGCTTCTTGAAACTTGAACGGGACGGATGCGTACGGACTGCGCTCTTCTGAGATTCCTCACCGCAATATCGTGCTGACCTAAATGGTTGTTCACCTTGGCAATCACTACGTAGCAATCCGATTCGAGGTAGACATTCTCATTCTGAATGGCTGTGCTTAAGGCCGATTCCAACAGCTGAAGCGCCTGCCCAGGGTTGTATACAAATAGGCTGTCGGCCCGATTCATTTGCGATCGAGCACTCTGACCATTCACTGAAGAGAACGGCAGGAAAAAGAGCAAAAACGATATGACTGTGAGCTTTTTCACAAACGCAATGTAAGTGTTTTAAATGGCATGAATACTGGGAAAATAGCGTGTGAAGATGCCTTTTGAACACGTCCCCAGCCAAACGTTCCACTTCACCAAGTCAACCGTCCTGTTCACCAAGTGGTGCTGTTTTCGCGCGAGTCATCCACCTACTTTGGCTGTGAATCAAAAAAGTATTGCCATGAAAGTTTTTCAAAAAATCAGAAAGTCATGGCTTGCGAATGGAGCCGCGATTTGCACCTCGATAGTGATGATCATCTCGTGCACCAATGCCCAAGCCAATGCTCCGACAGCTCCAACTCCACCGAGTGAGAAGTCAATTAAAATCGCCCTATTGCTCGACACGAGTAACAGTATGGACGGTTTGATCAATCAAGCTAAGGCTCAGCTTTGGCGAATTGTAAACCGCCTTTCAGAAGCAGAATGCGAAGGTGAAGTACCCACACTTCAAATAGCATTGTACGAATATGGAAACGATCGCCTGGTGAGTTCAGAAGGTTACATCCGTCAAGTAGTTGGTCTCACAAACGACCTCGACCTTATCTCATCTGAGCTCTTCCGCCTGACGACCAACGGAGGAAGTGAGTACTGTGGTCATGTTATCCAGACTTCATTAAATCAATTGGAATGGGATGATGCGGATGATCTTCAAATGATTTTCATTGCCGGCAACGAACCGTTCTCCCAAGGCTCCGTGTCTTATGTTGAAGCTTGTACGCGCGCTCTTCAAAGTGGCGTTGTGGTGAACACCATTTTCTGCGGTGATTTCAACCAGGGAATCAACCAAATGTGGAAACACGGCTCAGACATCACCAGTGGAAGTTATATGAGCATCAATCAGAATAGCCAGACGGTTTTTATTCCATCTCCTTATGACGATCAGATCACACAGCTCAACTCGCAATTGAACACCACATACATCGGATATGGTGTACAAGGAAATGCACGAATGCAAATGCAAGTGGCACAGGATGAAGCAGCCGAAAGCATAGCTACTGAAAACCTTGTTCAACGCGCAGCATCAAAAAGCACATTTAACTACTCGAACTCCCACTGGGACTTGGTGGATGCCTACCGAGACGAAACCGTGGATCTCGATGGAATTGATCAGGAAACACTACCTGAAGAATTCCGTGGGATGAGCACAGAAGAGCTCGAAGAAGCCATCGAAGCAAAGATGGAAGAGCGCCAGCAGATCCAAGCTCAGATCCTCGAATTGAATCAGATGCGCGAAGACTTCGTCGCACAAGAGCAGGCGAACCAGTCGGGAGAATCGCAATTGGGTGCAGTAATGCTCCAAGCAATTCAGGAGCAGGCCGAGTCGAAGAATTTCGTGTTTCCCGAATAAAAGTCTTACAACTATCTCTCACCCGAATCTGAGGTCTCCAAGTGCTCTGGAACCTCAGATTCTCTTTTTTCAAAGCTCTCAAAATCAATTGGGTAATCGAACCTCTCTAATACTTTCTTCGACTTAGATTCCAGTCGTCGTCTTGAACCCCAGTGATGCTCTGCCATAGCACCGAATCACAGCCAAATCAACATCAAAGTTATTAACACCTGTTGATAACTTTTTGGGCTAAAATCACTGTTTTACAGGCAGTTAACAGAACCTAACACAATGGTTTACGTTAACTCTCTAGTATTGCACTAAACAAAAACGCATATGGCCACCAGAGAAGAAAATCAACTTGATCAATTCATCACGCGTCGAATGCTCCGTTACTGCAAGGAAGCAGGGATGAATTACTACGAATCCACACGTGCTATGCACATGAATGCCCGCGACCGCGAGACGTATCAGGAGGCGTGGTTTGATGCAGCGTCATTGAACTAGGTATAATCTAGCATACTTATGGGTGAGCTCCTCTTTAGGGGTGGGGAAGTTCAGCAGGGATACTGGATACTGAATACTAAACGAACTCACGGATGCACGTGAGCGCGTAGCCAGGTCAGAACTGCCCAATATTCTACCGAAAGAACTCTGCCCACTCGGCTCCAGTATTAGGTACAGACGTAGGGACGTGCCGACGTGAGGGCGTCTTTTCAGTATCAAGATGGAGCGCAGGAACGCAGGTAGGCAAGTAAGCACGTCAGAACAGCCCAATACCCCACCAGAAGAGCTTTCCGTACGGGGGGGGGGGGGGGGG
>JABXHW010000044.1 GCA_013373425.1 Flavobacteriia bacterium | reverse complement strand
TGGGTACTGGGTACTGGGTACGAAAATATCACTTGTAGGGGTAAGTTGATTTTTTTGGGGTGATCTAGGTCGAGAAATACTGGATACTGGATACTCAATACTGACTCGGCGTGCATCCCTGCTCACGTGCGCTCCTGAGTTCCTGCACTCCTGCGTTCCTCCCCAACCTGAGCCCCTTTTAAACCTTAGCACCTTCTTCCTGAGCCCTTTAAAACCCTGAGCCCCTTACCCACCCACGTAAAAAACCCCCTCCGATTTCTCGAAGGGGGCTCCTAATATCTAGTTGATGTCTGTCTTACAATCCGAGAGCTTTCTTCGGGTTGCCATCCATCAAGATTTCAACTGGGTTCTCAAGGGCTTCCTTGATTTTCACCAATGTACCAACAGATTCGCGTCCATCGATTACGCGGTGATCGTAGCTCAACGCCACGTACATGATTGGACGAATCTCAACCTTGCCATCGATAGCCACAGGACGCTCAACGATATTGTGCATTCCCAAAATCGCGCTTTGTGGTGGGTTGATGATAGGAGTTGAAAGCATAGAGCCGAATACACCACCGTTTGTGATCGTGAATGTTCCACCTGTCATTTCGTCGACTGTGATTTCACCATCGCGAACGCGAATAGCCAAACGCTTCACTTCTTTCTCTACTCCTGCAAAGCTCAAGTTCTCCGCATTGCGAATGACTGGAACCATCAAACCTCTAGGACCTGAAACAGCGATAGAAATATCTTGGTAATCGAAAGTAACTAGCTCGTCACCGTCAATCATGCTATTCACTTGCGGGAACTCTTGAAGTGCCTTTACAACTGCAAGTGTAAAGAAGCTCATGAATCCAAGACCTACACCGTACTTCTCTTTAAATGCCTCTTTGTACTCGTTGCGAAGATCGAAGATTGGCTTCATGTCCACTTCATTGAAGGTGGTCAACATGGCCGTTTCGTTCTTCACGCTTACGAGACGCTGTGCGAGTTTGCGACGAAGTGCACTCATGCGCTTACGCTCAGAGCCACGGTTACCGTTTCCTGGGCTACCCATAGAAACTTCAGCCTTCACTGCGTCTTCCTTGGTGATGCGTCCGTCTTTTCCGGTACCCTTCACTTGACTAGCGTCGATTCCCTTTTCGTCGAGGATCTTCTTAGCCGCTGGCGATGGAGTGCCTGTAGCATACGTTTTGTTAGAATCGTCGGAAGATGAAACTGGGCCTGGATCTGGAGCAGACTCTTTCTTTTCTTCCTTCTTTTCTTCTTTCTTTGAAGCGCCTCCTTCTGGAGCCTTGGCATCGGTATCGATTTTAGCGATTACCTGTCCTACTTGAACGACTTCTCCGTCTTCAACCAAAATCTCAATGGTTCCACTCTCTTCAGATGGAAGTGCGAGTGTCGCCTTATCGGAGTCGATTTCGGCAATTTCTTGGTCTTTCTCCACGTAGTCGCCAGAGCTTACAAGCCACTGTGCAATCTCAACTTCTGTAATCGATTCTCCTGGAGATGGAACTTTTAGTTCTACGATCATCTTTTCTTGACTTTTCGTCTATTATGCGTTGAAAACGGATTCTACAATTTCTCTGTGTCGTGCCAAAGCCGTCTTGCTAGAACCAGCCGCAGGCGAAGCACTCGCTGCAGGTGAGATTAGCTCCAAACGCTCTGGGAACTTCCAAAGAATGAAGGTCCATGCCCCCATATTTGCCGGTTCTTCTTGCGCCCAGATTTTCTTCTTGGCATTCGTAAATCTACCTAGCACTTCATCGATTTGCTTTTGCGGTAGAGGGTATAGCTGCTCGAGGCGAACCAAGGCAGTGGTATTGTCGTTTCGATCTTCGCGCTCGCTCAGCAAGTCGTAATACAGCTTACCTGAACAGAACACAATCTTCTCCACTTTCTTATCCTCAGTCTTGGCATCAACAATCACCTCATTGAAGCGACCAGATTCAAAATCCTGGAGCGACGAAACCACCTTTGGATGACGAAGAAGACTCTTCGGACTCATCACAACCAATGGCTTGCGGAACGGACGGTGCATCTGACGACGAAGAACATGGAAGAAGTTCGCAGGAGTAGTGACGTTCACTACCTGCATGTTGTACTGCGCACAAAGCTGAAGGAAGCGTTCGAGGCGAGCGCTGGAGTGTTCTGCACCCTGACCTTCATAGCCGTGTGGCAAGAGCATCACCAAACCATTCTGAACTTTCCACTTATCTTCCGCAGCAGAAATAAACTGGTCGATAATAATCTGCGCTCCGTTGGCAAAGTCACCAAACTGAGCTTCCCAGATGGTGAGTGTTTTCGGAGACGCCATGGCATAGCCATAATCGAAACCAAGCACACCGTATTCTGAAAGGAGTGAATTATAAATCGCAAAGCGACCTTCACGCCCTGGGATTTCATTCAATCGGCAAACTTCCTGTTCGCTATCCTCCACCTTCACAATGGCGTGACGGTGAGAGAACGTACCACGTTCCACATCCTCACCGGAGATTCGAACATTGTAGCCTTCAAGAATCAAGCTACCATATGCCATCAGTTCACCCATGCCCCAATCGAGTGCATTGCGATCAAAAACTTGGGCATTGCGATCCTTGAAGAGTCGCTTAATCTTATTGATGAACTTGAGGTCTTCCGGAAGCGTCGTGATGGTTTCCGCAATCGTTTTAAGCTCATTAACCTTCATCCCAGTTTCTGGAGAAAGATCGAAATCAGCTGGCGTTGATTGACGGAATTCCTTCCACTCATCTTCCATGAAAGGAGTGATGTAGTTGCGCTCAATTTTCTTCGACTCATCAAAGTCCTCTTCCAACATCGCGCGGAATTCCTTTTCCATCGCCTCTAGTTCACTTTGCTCAAGGTCGTTCGACTTCTCGAGTTTTTCGCTGTAAATCTGACGAGGGTTCGGGTGTTTCGCAATCTCTTTGTACAACAAAGGCTGGGTAAATCTCGGCTCATCACCTTCATTGTGTCCGTACTTACGGTAACATAGAAGATCGATGAAAACATCCTTGTTGAACTTCTGGCGATATGCCGTTGCGAAGCGAATCGCGTGAACCAAAGCTTCGGGATCATCTCCGTTCACGTGTAGAACTGGAGCAAGAATAACTTTGGCGATATCCGTACAGTAGGTACTACTTCTCGCATCGAGATAGTTCGTAGTAAAGCCTACTTGGTTGTTAATGACAATGTGAAGTGTACCCCCCGTGCCGTAGCCGTTGAGCGATTCCATCTGGAGCACTTCATATACCACGCCTTGAGCAGCAACAGCCGCATCACCGTGGATTAAAATCGGCATAACCTTCGAGCGGTCGCCGTCGTAATCATTATTGATCTTAGCGCGAGCAATACCTTCAACCACTGGGTCTACCGCTTCGAGGTGAGACGGGTTAGGCGAAAGGTTCAACTTCACCTTCTTGCCGTCGACGTTCGCTTCAGTGGAATATCCGAGGTGATATTTCACGTCGCCATCAAACTCATCATCCACGAATGCCTTTCCTTCGAACTCGGAGAAAATTTCTTTTCTCGGCTTTCCAAAGATGTTGGAGAGGACGTTAAGTCGTCCGCGGTGAGCCATACCCATCACGAATTCTTCTACACCTTCGTTCATTGCGTACTCAACCGCAAAGTCCAAAGCTGGAATAAGTGATTCGGCACCTTCGATGGAGAAGCGCTTTTGTCCGACGAATTTGGTGTTTAGAAACGACTCGAATGAAACAGCTTCATTCAAGCGGTGAAGGATACGGAGCTTCTCTTTTTTCGAGAAGTTCGTTGAATTTTCATTTTGATGAAGCCACTTCTTCACCCAGTCCGTAACTTCTGGATTACGGATGTACATGAACTCCACTCCGATAGAGCGACAGTACATGTTCTGAAGGTGTTCGACGATGGTCTTCAATGTGGCTGGACCGTCGAGTCCGACTTCCGTTCCAGCCATGAACTCTTTATCGAGATCGTCTTTCGACAAGCCGAAGTTCTCGATATCGAGGGTTGGTGAATATTTTCTTCGAGTGCGTACTGGGTTGGTTTCGGTGAAGAGGTGACCTCTGGTTCGGTAACCGTTGATTAGATCCAGCACTAGAAACTCGCGACGAACATCCTCAAGAGCTTGTTGATCAACAGTGCCAACAGGATTGTCGCCATACATCTCTTTTGAAAAGTCGTAGCCTTGAAAAAAGGCACGCCAACTCGGTTCAACCGAATCCGGATCCTTCAGGTACTTATCGTACAACTCATCGATAAATCCAATGTGTGCACTACCTAAGAAGGAGAATCTGTCCATGGGTTTCTTTGCAAAAAATTTCCGCCAAAATTACAACAAATAATTTGCACGACAGTTCCACGTTTCCATATTTAAAGGCTTAATTTCGTTGATATTCACTGAGTATGAAGAAGATTGTTTCCATTCTGATTTTGACTTCTCTATCGGCGTTTACATGGGCTCAATTGCCCGATGTTTATGAACCGATGAGTCGACCTAGCTCAGGCCGTGTAGATTCGTCTTCTACCACAACCAATTCTACTCGCACAAGTTCAGCTCCAGCGTCATTTGAAGACCGATCATTTGCCCAACGTCTCGTATACGGAGGCAACCTACAATTGAGTTTCGGCTCATTTACCGTGATTGAAGTTTCACCTAGAGTGGGTTACAGAATTACGGAAGATTTGATTGGAGGTTTGGGTGCGAACTTCATGTACATCCGCTATGGTGAGAACTTTTTCTACAACGGATCTCCTTCACTCGATTACACCATTTGGGGTGGAAACACCTTCGCATCATACAGCTTACCATTCGGCCTTCCGCTTGCTGTTCAGGGCGAATATGAATTGCTGAATTTTGAGGTCTTCAACCCCACAACTTTTGAAGAGGAGCGCCAATGGGTTCCAGCATTGCGCTTTGGAGGAGGCTACTTCCAACCTATAAACAATCGAGGAGGAGGAGTTTACTTCGTGGCTCTGTACGACTTTCTTTGGGACCAAGATGTGAGCTTCAATCGTCGTTCGCCATGGACACTCCGAGCAAGTTTCTTCTTCTAATCACCATTCACCTGCATACTGCAGTCTGAAAATGACCTTTACAGCTTCTCGTTCTGCCACTTTGTGAGCGAGTAAGTCCGTCCATGAATTCCAATTCCCCGAGTTCATTTCTGATCTGAGCTGGCCTTCATGTACATCCACTTGATACAGCGTTTCTGAAAGACGACCCTCCTCATCAAGCTCAATAAGACGATGCGCTAATTGTTGAATGATCTCCAGCCACGGTATCACTCCTGAAGCGGGTTGATTGAATTCAAAATGAAGATCCTTCTCCATCTGCAATAACCACAATCGGTAGGCATTCATCCTAGCGAAAAGGAGCTCTCTATCGGATTTGGCCAATGATTTCATATCGTCCATCCCACACCGAGCTCAAGTAGAACGTGTGGATACACTTGATTCGCAGAAACCACTTCAATATTATCGGACCCGCCCAACTGATAAAAGTCTTTTGCCTGGAACCAAACGAAGCCTGCCGTGACATTTGCCGAAACAAAAAAACCTCGATCTACTCGGCGGTACCCTAGCGAATAAGTGGCGTACAAATTCTGCTGATCGCGGGCCAGCTCATAGACTCCTTCTACATCGTCTGCATCTCCATAGGTGCTTCGTGGAAAGGAAATTAGCTTCGCGCCAAGACGAGGGCCATGAAAAACAACATTGTTGGTTTCGAAGTACATGTGCACTTCGGCAAAGTGTCCATCCGCTTCACGAAGGTCGAGTTCTAAGGTCCGAATAGGGGTGATAAAATCGCGGTTGTGATTCTGGTATGTTCCTCCAATAATCGTGTTCCGACCTACTCTAAAATCAATCCCTCCATTCAGTCCGTAAAGGAATCGAGCAGGATGAATTCTCAAGGTAACCCAGCCCTTCTCGGGGACTGAAATAGAATCTTGAGATTGGGCAAAAACTCCAATCGACGAGCAAATGCAAAGTAGTATGAGTACAATTCTTCTCATGGAAAACAATTCCTCTTACAAGATAGCATTTACACTGAAAGGGCGATTAATGATCGCGGTGGTAGAGATAGTCGGCGAAGCTCCGAAGAACCGAAACGTCAGCGCCATGCACTTCACATTCATCGAGATTATTCAAAGCCATTCTGTAGTAGGCTTCCATGCGCTGCTCCGCATATCGAACCGTTCCCGAGCGCTCGAAAATGGCCTTCACGGCCTCAACTTTAGCTTCGGGTTGATCTGTGGTCTTGAGCCAATTCTCTAATTCTGATTGTGTCGAATCATCTGATGAATTCAAGGCGTGAAGCAATAAGATTGTCTTCTTATTCGACAAGATATCTCCACCTACTTGTTTCCCGAATTTCTCAGGATCACCAAATGCATCTAGAATATCATCTTTTATCTGGAAAGCCGTTCCGAGATTGAGTCCGAAGTTATACGCCTGAGCTGCACCCACATCATCTGCACCTCCAATTCGGGCACCAATCTGGAGCGCGGCTCCAAGTAATACAGAGGTCTTAAATTGAATCATCTTGATGTATTCCTCTTCGGTTACATCGTCTCTCGATTCAAAGTCCATATCCCATTGTTGGCCTTCACAGATCTCGGTGGCCGCTTTCGCAAATACTTCGTTCACCTCTCTAAGAATGGAGTCATCCACTTTAGAGATTTGTCTAAATGCTTCAACCACCATAGCATCTCCTGAGAGAATACCAATGCTGAGATTCCATTTTTGATGGACCGTTTCCTTTCCTCTGCGCAACGGGGCCTCATCCATGATGTCATCGTGAATGAGCGAAAAGTTGTGAAGCAATTCAATTCCGAGCGCCGCTTCCATCGCCTGTTCAGCAGGCTTCCCAAATGCCTCACACGACAATAGGGTCAGTACAGGACGCAGCCGTTTTCCGCCTAAGGCGAGAATGTAATGGAAGGGCTCGTAGAGGTTCTTAGGGTTCTCACCGAAGTTACGTTTCTCCAATTCACCGATGAACAGTGCTTGAAGTTCCTGTAGATTTCGCATCTATCGGAGAAGTTTTAGTAGGTACTCGCCATATCCGCTTTTAAGCAGCGGCTGAGCAATTTTTTCTAGTTGTTGATCGTCGATAAAGCCCATTCGGTGTGCAACTTCTTCGATGCATCCAATCTTGAGCCCTTGTCGATGTTCGATAACTTGTACGAATTGAGCGGCTTGATTTAGAGAATGGAAAGTACCCGTGTCGAGCCATGCCGTTCCTCTATCCAAGATGCCGACTTTCAGATTGCCTCGCTTTAGATACTCCTTGTTCACATCTGTGATTTCGTATTCTCCACGTGCTGAAGGCTTCAAATTCTTAGCTATATCGACTACATCTCTATTGTAAAAGTAAAGACCGGGAACAGCAAAATCAGACTTTGGATTCGTCGGTTTCTCCTCGATGGAAAGCGCATTGAAGTCATCATCAAACTCCACTACACCATAACGCTCTGGATCGCTCACTCGATAGGCAAAAACAACTCCGCCATCTGGATTTGCACTGCTCTGAAGCAGGCTTCCCATCTGAGTTCCGTAGAAAATATTGTCGCCCAAGATGAGCGCCACGTCATCGTCACCTATGAATTCTTCACCTAGGACAAACGCCTGCGCCAATCCGTTCGGCTCTTCTTGAATGGTGTACTGGAAATTGCACCCAATTCTACTTCCGTCGCCCAACAATTTTTGGAATAGTGGGGCATCATGTGGAGTAGTAATGATGAGAATATCTTTAATACCCGCTTGCATTAATGTGCTGAGCGGATAGTAAATCATAGGCTTATCGTAAACGGGCATAAGCTGCTTACTCACAGCTAAGGTGAGCGGGTGGAGTCGAGTTCCAGATCCCCCGGCCAAGATGATTCCTTTCATTACTTCTCTTCTTTGCTTTCTTCATTCTCTTCGTCGAAGCCTTCGTAAACTTCAATGATGTTCTCATTAAACGACCTTGCGCTTACCCATTTTTCGACACTCAATAAGAACGCCGGAAGGATCAGAAGGTTGGCGAACATTGCAAAAAATAAGGTGAGCGATACCAAGATACCGAGTGAAACGGTACCACCGAAATCTGAAGCGATAAACATTGAGAATCCGAAGAACAACACCATAGAGGTGTAGAACATGCTAATCCCCGTTTCATGAATGGCCGACATCACAGCTTCACCAATCTTCCAGCCATTGGTTTTGAGCTCTTGTCTATACTTTGCTAAAAAGTGCAGGGTATCATCGACGGAAATACCAAAGGCAATACTGAACACCAAAATGGTGCTTGGCTTGAGAGGAATATTCAAAAAGCCCATCAGTGCTGCCGTCATAACTAATGGGATGAGATTCGGAACAATGGAAATAATCACCATTCTGGCAGACCCGAACAGAATGGCCATAATCACAGAAATCACCGCGATGGCCAAAATCAGTGATAAAATCAAGTTGTGAATGAGATACTCGGTTCCTTTCAAGAAGACAACACTCGCCCCAGTAACGGTCGTGTCGTAATACTCCGTTGGGAAATACCACTCCACACGACTCTTCACTTCATTGTAAAGTAATTCCATCTCCGGCGTAGGCAAATCCGGTACTTGCAAAGTGATTCTCGCCTTGGAGCGAGTACTATCCACAAGACTATTCAAAAGCTCATTATCACCTTCGTCATCCGGTAGATATTGTAGAATCCAGTTGCGTTCCTGGCTGGTGGGCAAGTCGTACATCGACTCCATGCCTCCCATAAAGGCTTGTCGACTAAACTTGGTAAAGTCTACTAAACTCAGGGAGCGGGACGTTTGTGGTAGGCTATCCAATGACAGTTGTAGGTCGTTCAAATCGCGCAAGAATGAGCTGCTCTCAACTCCATTATCTTCCCGCGTATCGATTACCACCTCCATCGGAACCACGCCGTGGAATTCGCCTTCTAAGAACTTCAAATCTAAAAAGAGAGGATCTTCTTCGCCAAAATCTTCAGTAAGGCTGCCTGTAGTGTGAATCTTGGTGATTCCATAAATACCGGACGCTACAATCACAATGGTTAGGGCGTAAATGGCCCAACGATAATGTGTAACCGATTTCTGCAGAAACTTCACCATACCTACTACCCATCGTTGATCAAGGTGCTTGTAGTGCCTTTCTTTTGGCGGCTCCAAGAAGGTGTAAACGATAGGAATGATGATGAGACTGAGGAAGAATACAACTAGAATATTAATCGATGCAACCACACCAAACTGTACAAGTGTGACACTATCCGTTAGAATAAAGGCTGCGAAACCAAGTGCAGTGGTGGTATTCGTCAATAAAGTGACGTTTCCAATCTTTCGAATCACTCGCTGAAGTGCGAGTATTTTATTCTTGTGAAGGCGATACTCCGCGTGATACTTGTTGATTAGGAATATGGCATTAGGTACGCCGATTACAATGACCAATGGTGGTATCAGAGAGCTGAGCAAAGAAATTTCAAAACCGAATGCCGATATCAAACCAATCGACCAGATTACGCCCATGACCACCACGATCAAGGAAATCATAGTCGCTCTAAAGCTCTTCAAGAAGAAGAACAAAATGATAGTCGTTACGCCAATCGTAAGGAAGATGAAGAGCCATACTTCGCGCTCTACTTTCTTCGTATTGGCCATGCGGATGTATGGAAGTCCAGATACATAAACCTCGTTGCCCGTGCTCAACTCGTAGGCTTCCTGCACCTCCTTGATATCGCTTACAATCCGAATGATATTAGCGTTGTACAACTGATCCTCGCGAATGCGAGCTACCATCAATTCGGTGTTTTCAGCTTCATTATACAAGAGTCCTCGGTAGAATGGCAAGCCTCTGTATTCCTCGCGAATGGCATCCACTTCCTCTTGAGTTGAAGGTGAATCCGTAAAGAAGTTGTTCGTTTCAAACTCTCCCTTAGCCTCATTCACCTGAAGATTATAAGCCGTGGAAATGCACAGCACGTTCTCCACTCCTTGAATTGTGTTAAGCGAATCTGCTAAGTGCTTCCAATCGCGTAACCCATCGGGGGTCCAAAAATCGTCAGATTGAACACCGAGAACTACGGCATTCCCCGTCTCGCCGAACTCATTTTTGAATACATCGTAATCAATACTTATCGTATCGGTTACCGGAAGAATTCGAGAAAATTTATAGGAGATTTTGACATCTGTAGCCAGATATCCCATGACAGCGGTGGCAAGGAATACCACGCTTAGCAGTGCGATTTTTTGACGTAAAATGACCCTTGCTATGAATGTCCACATTGCTGCCCGGAAATCTAGAGGCAAATGTAGGCAATTCGGGTTGAAGGGTGCTGCAGCTTAGAATAGGTTTGTTCGAAAGGTCAGTTTGATTGCAGCATTCTCCTTGTACTCTCCCGTGTAATACGCCCCGAAACGCTGATAGAACCCAATACCCAATCCAGAGAAGATTGAATTGATTTCCAAACCGGCTTCGTGATAAACTGCTTCAAATCCTTCGAGATTAAATCCAAAATGCGACTCGGGATTATCCAACTGGCCCCAAGCTCCACGATAAAGTATTACTATGTTCGGTGACCAGTCGCCAAGCGGCAGCAGGCGGTCTTCGAAACTGTGGCGGATATCCCAAGCCACAAACTGATTCGCCGCATATCGATTATACGGCATGGTTTCGAATGCCATCAAGCTAGCAATTGACCCAGAGAAACTGTAATTGTCGAGATTCCCGGAACTATTGGCAAATGGACCTGTCAACATGGAATAAGGAACATTCCCATCGATGTATGAACCATACAAGCTGAAGGTGGTAGAACCTGTATACACCCTGCGAATCTGATGCTGAGCCATTGCGTTGAACTTGCGGTAAGGGAAGTTTCGTTCGAACATTCCATCCACGCTTTCCTCATAGCTGGCTCTAAATCTCGGATATGTGGTTTCCAATGCTCTCAGACCAAACTGCCCCGACATGTAACGGTCGTTTGGCGCATACTCCAATTCCAATCGGGCAATACCAACGTTGAACCCGTTCAATAGAATATCCTCTTCGTTGGTGGTGTAGCGATAGGCATAGTCGGCCGCGGTGTAACGATTCTGACGATGAACGCTTAATCTCGCCCTCAAGTTTGGCCAAATCCTATGACTGATCCCGGCATAGGCATCGCTAACTTCGTCGAAGGTAGGCACGAGTAGAGCACGGTAATCTTGAGAAGAGAAGATAGTTCTTCGTTCGAGCTCATACCTCGTTCCTCCCGTTTCATAAATGTCAAATTCGTAGCCTCCAAAGAGAGTGGTCTCGGTTATCTTGTTGAGATAAATTTCTCCGAAATAGCCATACTTCCAGACTTTATCTCCGAAGCCATATGCCACTTTACCTCCCACTGAGAAGTAAGGAGAGAGTTTCGGACTCGACTGTGCTCCAAACCCTAACCTCAGTCCTTCGTAGACGTTGTATCTAAGAATTTCATCTATGTTGTAATCGACATATCCGAAGCGCAATTTTCCAGTCTGCAATGCCAACAAAGCAGTTAATCGACGGTCGATATCCAACATCTCACCAATCGAATCGAGTTGCTGATAAGTTCTTCGATCCTTAGCAGTAAGTGTATCTGTTCGATATCGATCCCAATACTCTTCCGAGCGCTCATGGGCCATTGGATTAATGTTCACCGCTATCCTCGGAACTTCTGTCCGTTCAATGGGTGGATTTATCTGGATGTTTCTCAAGTTCGTTCGACCCAATCCCACGACTTCCGTTCCTGGTCCTGATTGAACACTCACCATGGAAACGCCAAACTCATTCGTTGAGAATCTCTTGAAATCCATGGTTAGTTCAACAGGAAACCAATGGTCTGATATCTTCTCATAGAACTGTTGGATTTCAACACCTAGAACATCATTCTCATCTAAGCGTACACCGAGAACATCTTGATTTGTCGGCCGTGCGATTACGCGCTTCACCGCCCAGCCATCCGTTGTGATGTATAACTCCCCGTCCATTCCTTGAAATTGGGAGTTGGGCTTTGGGAAATATTGAATGACAAAGACGGAATCCGTGCCATCGACAATGGTATCCAAGGGGATATAAATATACCGACCAATCGCCCCGGGAGCTACAGGATTCACGCGTGGCGACCCCATGATCTCTATGTAATTGTCGTAGAAACTAAAGGACTGCATCTCATTGGAGAGCAATACAAACAATGGTGTTTGCAGACCTGAAATCCGAGTAGCCAATACTTCTTCGTGATCGCGAGGATTGCGGTATTTGCGCTCCGTCACTGATTCCATCAAGAAGAAATGCTGCGTTTCCATCATGATTCGATTCCAATATGTGGATGAATCAATTTCAATGATGCTGTCTTTATTCACTCCTAGATCCGGATTGGCGGTATCAAGAGGTGCATAAATGGTGTCGAAATCCGGACCCAACGAATCAGCCACCATTGTAATGACAAACTTTGAATACGTTTCATAGCTGAATGCTCGAAGGCCTTCGGGACGATTATTATCGCGGTTGGCAATCACATTCCGAATGATGCGGTGAAGTGGGTTTTCTCCAGCGAAAACCTCAACTTCTTCGATGTTATTCTTGGCCGGTTCAAGCTGGAATTCTAGCTCAGTAGACTGACCGTCGTAAGTGAATCTTTTGCTTTCATACCCAAAACCCCTCACTCGGAAGTAACGGATATTCTCGGCATTCTCAATCCTAAACAGGCCCTCGCTATCTGCAGTTGCCCCTCTATGTTCATCGTTAATGACAATCCCAGCGTAGGGAATGGCATCACCTGTTTCGGCATCGATTACCGAGCCTGTGATGGATTGGGCAGCCATCTGAAATGAACCAATAAGTAGCGTTGTGAGGAGGGCTAGTTTGGATAGGTTTTTCATTCAATTGGGAAAATAATAGGCCGGCTTGGAGCTGCGTCATTAACGAACGGCCCGATTTGCAAATTCAATAAGTACAATCCGTCTTTCACTTCTGAAGGTACATGAATGAGCTCTGTAATTGTTGCTTCCATTCGAATATCCGCAGGGATATTCCAAAACGCTTTATGCGCTTCGAGTCTACCTTCATCTTGTTCACGATCCACCGAAGGAAGGTCAATCAATATGTGAAGGACATTGTGATTCGCCAGTTCTTTAGCAGCAGCGGCTTGAAGATACGTAGGATTTGTATTCGACCAATTCTTGTGTCTGCGATCTTCATCGCTGGATCGAATAATAACCGCTTCTGGTTTGTGGGATTCAACCACCGCTTTGAGCATATCCCAAGTTATAACCTGATCGCCATTCTCTAGGACTTCTGGCTGAACTGTAATCACAGTTGCGAATGCATGGTAGCTCTTTACGGCTCTATCAATAGAGTGCACTGTGGGTTCTACGTGACCTGGCCCTTCCGTATGCGTTCCGTGTCCGTGGGGATTGAAGTGAATATTTCGAAAATTCACAGAACCACCTTCAGCCACAACCCCTACCCAGTTCTCATCTCGAACCGCTTCAATTTCGGGTTGATCAAGGTACCAAGCCAAAGGACCGTTGGTATCAATAGGAATGCTTAAGTCGTGAAAATTGTCAAACGCTGCTGTATATGTATTTCCGTTTCTAGTGAATTCGAATTGCATTTCGTCTTTTGTGTCTACCGCCTGATTACAAGCTGTTAGCGTTAATAGTATCCAAGTTAGTTTTTTCATGCCTCCATCAGGTCAACTGTGATTCCGTCTGCGAAGAAAATTCCGTCTTCTGTGAGCGTTAGTCGATCTCCCTTCCACTCTAACCAGCCCTTGTCAATTGCAGATTGAGCTGACTCCATCAAGTGCTTTTTATAGTCGTCACCAAATCGGACCTGAACTTCTTCCAAAGAGATTCCTTCTGCTTTTCGAAGGTGTGTCATGGTCAATTCGTTAAAGCGATCTTGAACTGAAAGCAGCTCTGTTTCGAACCAAGATTCTTCCCGCTTTATCAAGTTCACATATTGTGCGTTGTTGGCAATGTTCATCCTTCTCACATCCCCGTCGTAGCCATGCGCTCCAGGACCAATACCCAAGTAAGGTACCCCGTTCCAATAGTTGCCATTGTGCACACTGCGCCAGCCGGGCTTAGCGAAGTTAGAGATTTCATAATGTTCAAATCCCGCATTTAGCAGAGCACGGCGAAGGAAGATGAATTGATCATGGGCCTCCTCTTCGCTCGGTTCTCTCAACTCACCCTTTTTAATTTGATGATAAAGGGCTGTGCGCTCCTCTACAGTCAGGGCGTAAGCCGACAAATGAGGGACGTTCAGCGCTATGGCCGATTCCACATTCTCTTGCCACCTTGTTGAGCTTGAGACAGGCAGACCGTACATCAAATCAATAGTGATATTCTCAAATCCGGCATCTTGTGCCTGCTTCACCGAAGTTTTCGATTTCTCAGCAGAATGATTCCGATTCATCCAAAGCAACTCGTCTTCGAAGAAGGATTGAACCCCCATACTGAGTCGATTCACCCCCAACTCTTTCCAGGCCTGAAGCAGACTTGGATGGATATCTTCTGGATTTGCTTCTAGGGTTATTTCAGCCGCGGGCTCTACCTCGAATTTCTCACGTATCACCGACAGAATCTTGCCTAGATCTTCTTTCGTCAAAGTACTCGGCGTGCCTCCACCGAAGTAGATGGTTTGAATAGGCGCATGCCATGCGGCCGACCAATGCTCGAGCTCCTTCAGGATGGATTCTACAACACCATCATAGGTTTTGAACGAAGTTGAAAAGTGGAAATCGCAATAGTGACATGCTCTCCGACAAAAGGGAATGTGAAGGTAAATGCCACTCATGTCTACACCGTTGGAATCAGAATTCTAAAGGTAGTTCCTTGTCCGAGCTCCGATCGAACCACATAAATCCTACCACTGTGATAGTCCTCTACTATGCGACGCGCAAGACTGAGTCCGAGTCCCCATCCACGCTGTTTCGTGGTGTAGCCCGGACGGAAAATGGCTCTATATTGATTTCGAGTAAGTCCTTTACCGGTATCGGTTACATCGATTCTGACATACTTGCCCGCTTCTGTTAATTCTAGCTTGATTGAACCCTGACCATCAATCGCGTCAATAGCGTTTCTTATTAGGTTTTCAATCACCCAACTAAACAATTGGCGATTGATAGGAACGATGAACTCGTCCTCCGGAATCTGAAGGTCGATATCAATTTTATTACTTGTTCGCGCTCTCAGATAATCTGTCGATTCAGTGAGTACATCGCTAATGTCTTCATTCTTCAATTCTGGGATAGATCCAATTTTAGAGAAGCGCGCTGTGATTGTCTCGAGTCGGTTGACATCCTTCCCCATTTCTGTCAAGGCTGTTTCATCTGCACCTTGCGCGCGAAGTAATTCTATCCATCCCAACATCGAACTCAATGGAGTTCCGATTTGATGGGCAGTTTCTTTTGCCATTCCACTCCAAACGCGCTCTTGCTCCGTTCTTCTTGCCGAACTAAATGCTAGATATGCGATGCCAACAAATAGTCCGATTACACCGAGTAGCACCCACGGATAGATTCTCAATTGGGTAAGCAAAATGGATTCTTGATAGTAAGCGATATTCTTTTGTCCGGATCCGAACTCTATGACAATGGGTTCGTTTTCCTCTGCCATTCTCGGAATCAACGACTTCACATAACCCGGACGAAGGGCTTTCGCTGAATCGAGGTTATTATAGGTGATTACATTGCCGTCGCCATCAGTGATGATAATCGGGATGGTATTATTCCCTTCGAGGATCTTTGCGTACAAACTCAAGTCGCCCGTAGCAGCATCCGCCGCGATGAGTCGAAACGCTTGAGCCCATATTTCAACCGAGTCTTCCTCTTCTTCACGAAGTTCTTGAAGAAAAGACTCTGTGTACCAAAGTGTACCGGCACCGATTAGAAGTGCAAACACAAAGAGGACGAGCTTCCAGGTGTTCTTGTTCCGGTAAAAATCCACTTTACTCATGTCCGAAAAGTACGTGATAATATTGAGTTCAGCTTAGCAACGGCGGCAAGCGGAAACAATTGCGCTAACTTCGCGTTCATCTATCGCAAATCACAACCAATGGGTCCCTATTTAGTCTTTACCATCACCTTACTCGTCCTATTCGGGATGGACCTCTATGCGTATCAGAGCTTCAAGAAGGTGTTCAGCAATCGCTGGATCCGAATCCTGTATTGGGCGATCAGCATCTCGGGGTATATCTATATGATTTACACCCTAACTCAATTTGATCGCGCCAATCAACCTCGAAAGGTGGTGAATGGCTTCGTGACCATCTTGATGATATGGTATGTTCCGAAGTTCATCGTCCTGGCTTTTCTTATTGGTGAGGATATTTGGCGTGGAATCGTGGCCTTACTCCGCTATAAAACTGCGCCTGAGAGACGCGCACTTGGCGAACCCATCTTACCTGGGAGAAGACGATTCATTCACAATATCGCCATCGGACTTGCCGCTATACCAATGGTGGGAGTCGTACATGGAATTTGGAAGGGGAAGTACAATTTTAGGGTCATAAAAAAGACCATTGAGTTTGACGATTTACCAGAAGCTTTCGACGGATTCACCATTACCCAAGTGAGTGACATCCATTGTGGGTCTTTCGACAATTACGAGAAGATAAAGTACGGTGTCGACCTCATCAAGGCACAGGAAACCGACCTCTTTCTCTTCACGGGGGACATGGTAAATATTGAATCCAAGGAGATTCACGATTGGAAAGACCTTTTTGGCTCGATCAAAGCGCCTTATGGACAATATTGTGTCTTGGGCAATCATGACTATGCGACGTACAGAACTTGGTCGGAGGACGAAGATGAAAACGAACGACTCGCTCAGGCGGATGTAGAGAAACTAGTGCGAATCCAAGAAGATGAAATGGGCTATCGCAACTTGCGGAATGAGGCTGTTAGACTTGAAAAAGACGGACAGCATATTACCTTGATGGGCGTAGAGAACTGGGGTGAAGGTTTTCATACGGAAGGTAAGCTTGAAGATGCTATCAAAGATGTGGATGAAGATGATTTCAAGATATTGATGAGTCACGATCCAACTCACTTCGACAAGAAGGTGAAGGTACACCCAAAGAAGGTTCATCTCACTCTATCTGGACATACACACGGTATGCAATTCGGTATCGAAATCCCTGGGGTGATAAAATTTAGTCCGATTAGACTCCGTTATCCGAAATGGGCTGGCCTGTACCAAGAGAACGACCGATTCCTCTACGTGAATCGAGGGTTTGGTTACCTAGCTTTCCCAGGAAGAGTAGGCATTTGGCCTGAGATTACGGTCTTTGAGTTGAGACGTAAATCAAATACCTGAAACAGTTACCTTTGAGAAAACCTTTGAGCTATGACGCGTCGCTTTATCCAGATCAGTGCAGCCCTTCTCTCAGTGGCCATTTTGGCATCGTGTTCTAGGGAAGAAGACGAACCAACGAATGAAGAACAAATGTCAGGTCGTTGGAACCTGACCGACATTGACGCTTCTGGGACCATTTCCGTGTTCGGTCAAACTGTTCCTTTCGTCACCACAGGTGCAACGATTGATCCGGGCTCATACTTCGACTTCACCCTTGAACCACAGGAGGTAGATTACAATGCTTCAGCAACCGTTGAAGTTAGTGCAGGTCAGGATTTCGAAATCCCATACTCTCAATCAGGTCAAGGCACTTGGGTTCTTAAAGGACGCGATTCCATCATTGTGACCGAGCAAGGGGAAACCACGCGATATGGCATTCTTGGTTGGACGGATACGCGGATGATTTTGAGATCGAATCAAAGCATCAACTTCGGCGGTCAGCAAATCAATGCGCAAGTAGAAGCTGTAATTGAGCGCTAGATTATAGCCCCAACTTTACTTTCAGATTTTTCAGCATGTCCTCGGTCATTTTATCGAGGTCGTATTCATGTGCCCATCCCCAATCTGTGCGTGCAGCAGTATCGTCGATGATTTGTGGCCAAGAGTTGGCAATTTGCTGACGGAAATCGGGCTCAAAATCCAATTTAAAATCTGGGATGAACTTCTGGATAGACTCAGCTACATGCTCTGGGGCAAATGAGATTCCTGCCAAATTGTAGCTCGTCCGAACCTTCACTTTCTCCGCTTCTGCATCCATAAGGCCGATAGTCGCCCGAATCGCGTCAGGCATGTACATCATAGGAAGCATTGTCCCTTTATCGAGGAAGCTGGTATACTCACCTTTTCTCAAGGCTTCGTAGTAAATCTCCACTGCATAATCTGTTGTTCCTCCACCGGGTTCGCTCTTCCATGAAATAATTCCAGGGTAGCGGATGGAGCGAACATCAACACCATACTTGTGATGGTAGTAATTGCACCATTGCTCTCCGGCTTGCTTCGAAATTCCATACACCGTAGAAGGCTCCATAATCGTGTGTTGTGGAGTATTCTGTTTAGGGGTGTTTGGTCCGAAGCACGCAATTGAACTTGGCCAGTACACCTTCTGAATTTTGCCGTCTTTAGCCAAGTTGAGGACATGGAAAAGGCTTTCCATGTTAAGTGCCCAACCCTTCTCAGGCATTCGCTCAGCTGTTGCAGACAACATAGCCACCAAGTGATATACCTGAGTGACCTTGTACTTATCTACTACTTCGGCAATTCGGTTACCGTCCATCACATTGATGGACTCAAACGGACCCGAAGCCATCACATCGGGATGTGCATCTTTAATGTCTGAAGCAATCACATTGGAATCACCGTAAGTCTGACGAAGATTCAACACGAGTTCTGTCCCAATTTGGCCAGAAGCTCCAAGTACAAGAATTACATCCTTCATAGTTGCGTGGGTTAAGCGCGGCAAAGATATTCAACTTGAGTGATGTTGCAACGAGGGAAGGGCGGAAGGGGGTGTGGGCTTGAGGTAGTCTGTAAGTGAAGGCGTGCAGTCGAGCATGCGCAGGAACGTTGGTTCGAGCGTGCAAGTGTTGGTTCGTGGGGGCATGGACCTGGGGTGCGTAATGCCCGGGGCCAGCTCCCGCTGCCCCGAGATTAAGTTCGGCATTCTAATTCCGAAAGTCCGAATCTCATCAGGCAATTGCGTGAATCACGCAAAAATTTATTTGAAGCCGAAAGTAAACGTTTATCCTCCGGCTACTGGAATCTCTCTTAATAACTTGATAGCGGGGTCGCGGGTACGCGCCCCGGGCAAGCATTCACATGGGCAAGCTTGCACGTGAGCAGGTGAACACGTAGGTAGATCGTCTACTTCCCTATGTAACCTCCACCCTCCCTCCGTATTGTCTTTACATCTGTTTATTCGTCTTGTACTCTAGCAACCCAGCCCTCCATCCGCTCTCTGCCCAACACTCCAATCCTCCAGTTATCTAGTCCTCCAGCATTCCAGGCATCCAGTTGTCCAGTTGTCCAGTTGTCCAGCCATCCAGTTCTCCACTAGTCCACCTTCCTCACATGACTTTCATCAGTGTTTTCCTAAAGAATAGCAGTACCTTTGCACTCTCAAATTGAGACGGTCATGGAAGAATCACCAAAGAAGAAAAAACGTTTCTTGTACAATCGCTACAGCAGAGAAGAGCTTCAACAGCGTCTTGATGCTGAAGACTTTACACGTCGCACTGTTTCCTTCTACCGATATGTGATTATTGAAGATGTTGAAGGGATGCGCGACCGACTTTATGCCATGTGGGACGACTTAAATTGCTTGGGTCGAATCTACATCGCACGCGAAGGAATTAATGCTCAAATGAATGTTCCAGAGCACAATTGGGATCAGTTCGTAAAGGAGCTATACGCCTTCGAAGAGTTCAAAGATGTTCCTTTTAAGATCGCAGTAGAGGACGATGGCAAGTCGTTCTTAAAACTGATGGTGAAAGTTCGAAAGCAAATTGTAGCGGACGGACTTCCAGATACCGAATATGACGTTACAAACGTAGGCCGACATCTCACTGCGAAGGAGTGGAATGAACTCATGGAGGCCGGTGATGCAATCGTGGTGGATATGCGAAATCACTACGAGAGCGAAATTGGTCACTTTGATGGCGCAGTTCTTCCTGATGCGGAAACCTTCCGTGAAGAGCTACCAGAGGTGCTCGACAAGCTCAAAGACCAAAAAGACAAGCCTATTCTTCTTTATTGTACAGGTGGAATTCGCTGTGAGAAAACCAGTGCTTATCTGAAACACCACGGCTTCGAAAACGTCAACCAACTTCACGGCGGAATCATAGACTATGCCCGTCAGATTAAGGAGGAAGAACTACCCAACAAGTTCAAAGGGAAGAACTTTGTATTCGACGATCGACTTGGTGAACACATTTCTGAAGATGTGATTTCTAGATGTCACCAATGTGGCAAACCGTGCGACACGCATACGAACTGTGCGAATGTTGCGTGTAACTTGCTACTTATTCAGTGTGACGAATGTGCTGAAAAGTACGAGGGCACATGTTCAGATGAATGTCAGGAAATCATCCATTTACCTGAAGAAGATCAAGAGGAAATTCGAAAGCAGTGGGCCGCTGAGGGCCGAACTAAACGGTTCAACAAGGCATAGCCCAACCTCAGCACGGGAGATTTTCGTTACTTAGATGTAACACTCTAATCTCTCTCTTATGCTACGGACGTTCGCACTCTTTGCACTGCTTTGTGCATTTTACTCTAGTCAAGCTCAGTTCCAATTTCCAGGCGATACCATTCGCATAGGTGAACTCAGCTATACAGTCAAGCCCACAGGCAGGAATGACTTTGTTAGCATCAATGACACGATTTACACTTACACTGAAACTAGCCTAGTCGGCGGGTTTGCCTCTACTGGAGAATTGAGGATTTCTGGACAGATGTACAGCTTCAGAGAGAACTTTTTTCCTGGTCCCATTTCGTCAGATCCAAACTCTACTTCGTTCTATGCTAGAACTTGGACGGTAAGAAAAACCATGGTCGACAGTTTCCTTCAGGGATATTACTTCATACCTCCAATTGAAATTCGTTCATGGCCCGCTCACGGGCGTTCGCAATTCGGCGAATCCTATAACCTTGCCCCTTTTGTGGATGCGAATAACAACGGATATTATGATCCAATGGGAGGAGACTATCCTTTGATAAAAGGAGACATCTCAACCATCGCCCTTTTTAACGACAGCACAGCTGGGTCAATCGACACCTCAGGTCGAAGAATGCACATTGAAGGCTATGCCATGTTCTTTGCTTTCAATCCAACCTCGAACTTGAAGAATACACTTTTCAAAGAGGTCGTTCTGTTTAATAGGTCGGGGCAAGATTATTCAGATACTTACCTATCCAACTTTGCAGATATGGATTGTGGCTGGTCTCCAAATGACCTCATCATGACCGATGTTGGAAGACAGGCTCTTTTCGCATATGATGCTTACCCGGTAGACAGCACTCAGAATGGACTCTACCCAAAGACTCCGTATTCTGGAACAGTTTTAATTCAAGGCCCTGAAGCCGACTACTTTGATGGCTTGGACAATGATTGGGACGGGTGCATTGATGGCGTTCTCGATTCGAATGGCATATGTATTCAGGAAGACTCAACAAATAACATCCGTGAACGAATCGCCTTGTCTTCCACCATGTCTTATATAAATTCATTCAGCCCAATTTCGGGAGTTCCTCAAACAGATTTAGAAGTGTATTACTATCTCACCGGTCGATTTATGGATGGGACTCCAATCATTATTGAAAACCCGAGCGGATTCTTAAATCCAGCTAACGGTGATGGTCATGTTCCTGGAGGATCTGGACCCATTTCAAACTTTATATATCCGGGAAACACCGTTTCTCCTGTAAGCCACCTAGAGCCTCAATCCCCAACCAACTGGTTTCAATCTCCCGGGGGATTAGAAGACGTCAAAGGATTCATCAGCATGGGTCCTTTCACTTGGGAAGACGGCGAAGCGATTTCATTTATCTCAGCAACATACGCGGGCAGAATCGATCATCAGTTTCATGGAAACATTCTCGATAGCATTAACGCTCACATTGATGGAATTCGTGGCATTGTAACGTCTGGATCCCTTTCAAGCACAGAAATCAATCAACCTAAACTTCGAATTAGGTTGGGGCAAAGCGAAAATCAGCTTCATATCCACAACGATATGTCCTCCCCTACGACACTTTACTTGAAGGATTTGTCAGGAAGAGAGTTGGGACAAATCTCAGTCGCTGGAAATGGAGAGAAGACTTATGATGTAACTCATCTTCCAACTGGAGTCTACATCCTTCAAGATATTTCTGGTGATTGGGTGCGCAAGTGGGTACGCTTCTAGAATCGAAAAGCTAATTATCTGTATAGAAAATCAAATTCATTCTATACAATTTGTTAACTTGAACCAACCCTTGTGTGGCATTAGCCCGTATTCATTGTAGCTACTTGGCCGACGCCAACACGAACTAACACAATGAAGAAACTCGCTATCCTCGCTTGGATGGTCCCCATGATTAGCCTTGCACAGGTTGATCCTAATGGCGATTCCGTCCATTTTCAAAGAACAAAGTATCAAGTACAGGCTGATGGGAACCTGAATCAGCTCAAAGGCGATGGAAATTTATTCGCCTATAGACAAACCATTTGGATGAGTGGAACGAGCTACGGTTCAGACACCATAGCCCACCTTTCTGCTCAAGAATACCGCGCCTCCAGAATCGACTTTTATCCAGGTCCGATCTCCACAGACCCATCAGCAACTCAACATTGGGATCGCACTTGGACGGTCACAAAAGGGATGGTCGACAGTCTGAAAAACGGACTCTATACCACGATTCCCGAGCCTATTCAATCTTGGCCAACACAAGGCCGAAGCCAATTTGGAGAACGTCAATCATTAGCTCCTTATGTTGACGTCGATAATGATGGCAGCTATGATCCAGCAATGGGAGACTATCCGGTAATTAAAGGCGACATCAGCACGATTGCCATATTCAATGATTGGAACGACCGTGGATTTTATCAATACTGGGCGTTCCAGATGGAAGGAATCGCATGGTACTATATGGTAGAAGGTACGGGCGTTGAGCAACGTGCAGTTTTCACCGAATACGAAATGTGGAATACCTCTTCCAACTCGTATGAAGAGGCTTGGGTAAGTGTGTTCTCCGATTTGGATGTAGGCGATGCCTTTGCAAACAACATCGGAACCGACGCCCAACGTCACTCCGTTTACGCATACCCTTACAGCCCGCTTTATGCTGGAGGACCTGCCTATCCCACTAAATCACCTTGGGGCGCAGTGACCATTCTTGAAGGTCCAATCGCAGATGTAGGTGATGGCGTAGATAATAACTGGGACGGATGTGTTGATGGTGTTGTTGACGCCCAGGGCAACTGTATTAGTGAAAATCCGAGTGCCGGAATTGAAGAGCCTACGACCCTTCAAACCTCCATGGGATACAACAACACTTTTGTGGGTCACAACCGCATACCTCAGATGGATGCGCATTACAGAATGTACATGCTGGGAAGATGGGTAGACGGCTCATTCATTAAGGTTGAAAATCCATCTGGCTTCAACAGCTTGAACAACGGTGATGGCCATAATCCTTCAGTGGCTACAGGCATTTCCAGCTTCATCTTCCCGGGCAATTCCTACGCTCCCGATCCATTGGTGGCTGCAGTTCCAAATGCAGATATCAACTTCTTTGAGTCGCCTGCCGAATCGTACGACAAGCGCGTGATTGGCTCGGCTGGACCATTCACTTGGGACCCAAATGAGAAAATCACTTTTGCATATGCCACTCTATGGGGCACGGTAGATACATCCAACTTCATGAACATCATCGACAGCATTGGTGCCGAAATCGACCAATTGCAGATTGTTCATCAAACCATTGGAGTTGAAGAAGTAGAAATCCCTTTACTAGATCTCATCGTTGGTCAAGATGATGAGCACCTCTATGTAGAGAATCCGCATGGTGATTCATTTGACTTTGAAATACTCGACATCAACGGTCGAGCATTACTAACAGGCCGCATTGGCGCATCAACTAAAACACAAATACGCACTACGGCACTCGCACCTGGTGTCTACATTTTGCGCACAACGGATGCATTGTTTGCCACGAAGTGGATTAAACAGCCGTAAAGCATCCGCGCCTGCTGATAAGACCTCCACAATGTGGGGGTCTTTTCTTTTTATGGACCTTTATAGGTCAATCACAAGTGATTGAAAGAGCCATGAAGCCAACCATTGTGGTAACAAAGGGAGATGATGGAGTCGGAGATAATGCCCGGGGCCAGCTCCCGCTGCCCCGAGATTAAGTTCGGCAATCTTAATCCAAAAATCTAAATCTCAGATGGCAACTGCGTGAATCACACATTTCTTTTTCTTGACGCGTAAGTAAACGTTTACTCTACGACTAGACGCGATATAGTGCGTATCTTGAAACTGGGGCAGCGGGAGCTGGCCCCGGGCAGTCGAATCCACAAACTCACGTGCCCTAGTCCGTCTGCATCCACGTCCAACCGTCCACACATCCCCACGTCCCCACTTCACAACCATGACATTCATCATATATCCACATTTTCAATTGTCTAACTTTGTGGCTCAAGAAAAACAAACTCTATGCTTTACCATAAATTAGGCAAGATTCCACATAAGCGCCATACGGTCTTCGAAAAGCCGGATGGAGGTCTCTACTACGAACAACTGTTCGGGACAGAAGGCTTTAGCGGAGTGTCCTCCCTTCTTTACCACGTTCACCGCCCAACGATGATCGCCCAAATCGGCGAGTCGAAAGACGTTTCTCCAAAGGCTGCCGTGGACAAGAACATCACTTCTCGAATGTTGAAAGGCTGGGATGTTCCGCCGGCAGACGATTACCTTGAGAGTAGAAAAGTGGTATTGTTCAATAACGATTTGAACATTACGCTCGCTGCGCCGAGAAAAGGAACAGGTGATTACTTCTACAAAAACGCCGATGCGGATGAAGTGATTTTCGTTCACAAAGGAAAAGGCAAGATCAGAACCATGCTCGGCAATCTTGAGTTTGGCTATGCAGATTACATCGTGGTTCCTCGAGGAATGATTTATCAAATTGAATTTGAGACAGAGGACAACCGACTACTAATTACCGAGAGCTTCTCTCCCATCGTCACTCCAAAGCGATATAGAAATAACTTCGGACAGCTCCTCGAGCACAGTCCTTTCTGTGAGCGTGACTTCCGCTTACCGGATGAGCTAGAAACGCACGATGAGATTGGAGAATTTACGATGTATATCCGCAAGGAAAATACCATGCATCAAGTAGTGTACGGATCTCATCCATTCGATGTAGTAGGATGGGACGGATACAACTTCCCGTACATTTTCTCAGCACTCGACTTCGAACCTATTACCGGTCGAGTTCACCAACCGCCACCAGTACACCAAACATTTGAAGGATGGAATTTTGTTATCTGCACATTCGCACCGCGCTTGTACGATTACCATCCACAGGCGATTCCAGCTCCGTACAACCACAGCAATATCGATAGCGATGAAGTGCTGTATTATGTAGACGGCGACTTCATGTCTAGAAACCACGTAGAGAAAGGATATATCTCCCTTCACCCTGCAGGAATACCTCATGGACCACATCCTGGGGCTTACGAGAGAAGTATTGGTCAGAAAGAGACGGGTGAACTCGCTGTTATGATCGACACTTTCAAGCCGCTTCGTTTAACACAGGAGGCACTTGACCTCGGTGATAACGACTATTGGAAGTCTTGGATGGAATAGCCATCTGTACTTCATACCTTTGCAAGAATTGAATTAAGGCTCAAAAAAAGAGATTATGGCTACGGATACAACTAGCTTGAAATTGGAAAAAGTATTTCCAGAAGCAGAAGACTTCCTTCCGATTAACGGAACGGACCACGTAGAACTCTTCGTGGGAAACGCCAAGCAGGCGGCCCATTTCTATAAAACCGCATTCGGATTCCAAGGTGTTGCGTACGCTGGACTCGAAACTGGAGTAAAAGATCGTGTGAGCTATGTGCTCCAACAAGGTAAAATTCGCTTGGTTCTCACCACTCCGCTCGGGGCAGGTGGCGAAATCAACGAACACGTAAACCAACATGGCGACGGCGTGAAAAATGTTGCTCTTTGGGTTGACGATGCTGTGAAAAGCTTCGAAACAACCACAGAGCGTGGTGCTGAAGTAGCCTTCGAACCATATGTACGTGAAGATGAAAATGGAAAGGTGACACTCTCGGGCATCAAAACCTACGGTGAAACTGTTCACGTTTTTGTAGATCGTTCTGAATACGACGGACCGTTCCTCCCAGGCTACAAAGAATGGGACTCTCACTACCAGCCATCAGAGGTTGGCTTGAAGTATATCGACCACATGGTGGGTAATGTAGGTTGGGGCGAAATGAATAAGTGGGTTGAATTCTACGCGAAAGTGATGGGGTTTGCTCAGTTGATTTCTTTCGATGATAAAGACATCTCAACAGAGTACACGGCTTTGATGTCGAAGGTAATGACCAACGGAAACGGACGTATCAAGTTCCCAATCAACGAACCTGCCGAAGGCAAGAAGAAATCTCAAATTGAGGAGTACATCGACTTCTACAATGGAGCCGGTGTTCAGCACATCGCAGTAGCTACAGATAATATCGTTGAAACGGTTTCAGCAATGAAGGATAGAGGTGTAGAATTCCTCTATGTTCCTGATAGCTATTACGATGATTTGCTCGAGCGCGTAGGCGATATCGATGAAGATGTTGCCGTTCTCCGTGAGCACGGCATCTTGGTAGACCGCGACGATGAAGGCTATCTATTGCAGCTTTTCACAAAGCCGGTAGCTGACCGTCCAACATTGTTCTTCGAAATCATCCAGAGAAAAGGAGCTCAGAGCTTCGGTAAAGGAAACTTCAAGGCTTTGTTTGAAGCTATTGAAAGAGAACAAGGAAACAGAGGCACACTCTAATCCAAGTTCACAGATAAAAAAAGCCGCCCCAAAGAATGAGGCGGCTTTTCTATTTCTAGAAGTCGAGGTAAATGACTTCGCTATCTATTATTCCTGAACTATTGCCTGCATCATCCACCAGTTCGAATTCGAAATAAGTGGAATCTCCGACAACCTCCGACACTCCCACCTTATAGTAGATGAGGCCTTCAAGTGCTTTATTCTGTTGACCAGGATCACTTAAATCAGTGAGCCTCCCAGGCCAGTCGTAGGCATAGACATACCCTCCCGTGTCTGCCTTCTCAAAAACTTGTGCGAAAAAGTTGAACTGTTGTGAATTAGGATCTAATCCGATATCACCATCTCCATCCGTAAAGTATAGAGTAACCACAGCGTGTTGGATGGGCAATGAATCGTCCACGTTCGCGTCGACCAATCGGTATGATCGATACTCCAAAAAGGGTTTATCTGGGAAATTCGAACCCCTTTCACAGGAAGTGAAGGTCAATCCTAGAAGGATGGCACATATTCCAATTATCTTTGCTCTCATCTGTGTCATTAACGCCAAAGTGCACCTAATCGTTTGTGATTTATTACACTACATTCAAAGATACGCTTTTCGAAAGGTCAAAAGGTCAGTTCAATGAGGTGGCGCTTGAGCTATTTCGGTATCAAGTTGTCCATTGCGAGCCGTATCGACGTTTTGTGGAAGGATTGAAAATTAATCCGGCCGAGATTCAACATTGGACAGACATTCCACATCTCCCTATTGAAGCGTTTAAGAACCACGAGGTGAAGACTGGTAACTTCGAAGCTGAAGTAGTTTACACGAGCAGTGGAACAACGGGGTCCAACACAAGCAAGCATTTCGTAGCGCACAAATCGTGGTATGAACGAGTTTTCACCGAGGCGTTCAAGGAGAGCTATGGGTCTCCAGACAACTATCAATGGCTTTGTTTACTCCCATCCTATCTAGAACGAAAAGGTTCTTCGCTTATCGACATGGCCGCTCAGTTCATTGAGCAATCGAAGGTGGGGTCGAGCGGTTTTTATTTGGATAATATGAACGCGCTGATGGATCAAGTTCAAAAGACAGCAGACCTTCCCACGGTCATTCTTGGAGTCAGCTTTGCGCTTCTTGATTTGGCCGAATCGCATTCCCAGGCTTTAGGACCGAATGTCATCATGATGGAAACAGGTGGGATGAAAGGTCGTCGCAAAGAAATGATTCGCGCCGAGCTCCATGAAGTCTTAACTACCTCGTTTCACTTGCCGGGAATTCACAGCGAATACGGGATGACAGAATTGATGAGCCAGGCCTATAGCAAAGGTGGAGGTATTTACACTTCTCCATCTTGGATGAGAGTGAGTCTTCGAGACCCGGCAGACCCGCTGTCAACGGTGCGTTTGGGCAAAACGGGTGGGATTAATATCATCGACTTGGCGAATGTGGATTCTTGTGCCTTTCTCGCTACTCAAGATTTAGGTCGACTTCATTCTGAAACAACATTTGAAGTACTAGGCCGTTTCGACAACAGTGATATACGCGGCTGCAACCTCATGGTGGTTTAAGCCGAATTGAATACCTTCATACAAATCACCTACTGTACATGAAAGGAAAATTACTCCTTCCAATTCTAGGACTCATTCTCTCGGGCTCGCTTTCAGCACAAATCATGAAAGTGGGAGGCGAACTCGTTGATGCCGTAGATGGCAATACACTCATCGCCTTTAGCGACAGCGCATCATTATTCAGCGAAGTAGAGAATCCACTTTGGTATTCTGTGTCCAAGAGAATCATCTTTGATGAAGATGATTTGAATGCCGATAGCACGCTTAGTGAAGGTGCTCAAATCTTCGATTATGATGGCAATCCAATCGGCGAAGTCAAAGCAACCATTCAAGTAGAAGAAATCTTCCAGCACGAAGGTTTCAGAATGTCTGATTACCGCACAGGTATTGTAAAAGGTTTTGTTTCAAAGTTTGATACCTACACCGGAACGAGAGCTGAAGATGCCTTACAAAGTGCATTTAACGGAACTCGAAGAGTGAATGGACGCGACTTGCAGTCGAAGTTGAAAGAGCTCGGGTTTAAGGAAGAGCTCTCGAATGGAATGAATGTTTGGGTGCTTCGAAATACCGATGAGGAAAATTCAGAATACAATGAATTCCCATTCCGCGTATTGGTCATTATGCGAGGCACCAATATCCAATGTGTGGTAACTACAACGGAGCGAATCAGCTCCAACATGGAAAGAGAATATTACGAAGAACGAGGACGACACTACACGTGGCTAGGTCAGGCTAACAATAGAAATAGGGAGACGATTTCAGACATCGTTTATGAATACCTTCCCCTTTAATGCCTATTTTGGCATAGCTCTTGTAAAACTCAGATTCGTCTAACCCTAAATTACTCAAGTATGAAGTTTTCACACCTGCTAGCAAGCGCTGTTTTGGCTACAGCACCGGCGTTACTCACAGCACAAACCGAAGAAATCGAAGGCACACTTTCAGCCGGAGATCTTAGCCGAGAAGGACAAGAATATTACGACGTCCACACTGTAGAGCTCGACGGAGCGCGTATGATGAAAGTAACTCTCTCATCTGACGAAATCGACACCTACCTCATCATCAAAACTCCTTACGGTACTGAAGAATACAATGACGACTGGGAGGGTTCTGATAGCTATATCGAATTCCTTGCTGAAGAAGAAGGCACCTACATTATCTGGGCCTCTTCATACGACGCTGAATCGGAAGGAGCATACACGCTTTCTATCGATATGGATCAAGAAGTGTCTGTAGAAAGAATTGAAGGACGTCTAGTTCCTCGCGATGAGCAACTTCCAAAAGGAGAGTATGTTGATACTTACAAAAGAACTATCGAGGCAGGATCTCCATTCTCAGTTCGTATGAAGTCTTACGGATTCGATGGATTCTTGGTAGTAGTTTCTCCAAGTGGTGAAACTTTCAGAAATGACGATTATGATGGTGACATCAGCATTTCAATGTTGACTGGTCTTAGCCCAGAATCAGGTGAGTGGACTATCCACTGTACTACTCTCGATATTGAGGAAGTAGGCGCTTATGATCTCGAAATCATCGTTCCAGAATAATCTGGATTACACTCTATAAAAAGCTCCCGAGGCAAATGTCTTGGGAGCTTTTTTATGCTGATAATTCTACCCTTCTAAATCGCGGAGATAAAGCTTGCAGTTCTTTTGAACCGATTCCTTGACCGGCATGAACTCCATTCCTAACTCGTCCTTTGCTCGGGAGTTGTCAAATCGAGTTTCACTCCGAGCTGTCCGTGCAGTCTCCTTGGTCACTAACGGTGCAGAGCCTGTCAATTTCGATCTAAGCCATTCCACCCTCCAAAGTACTTCCATCACCCAACGAGGAGGTAAAATATCCGGAGCTTTTGTTCCATATGCCTCAGTAATCCAATCGAAGAGCTGTTTGTATTTGATATTCTCAGACGAGAGGATAAATCGCTTGGAGAAGGCCTTGCGTTCCCACACACGAAGCATCGATTCTACAACATCTTCAACATCCACAAAGCCCGTTCTACCAGCCGTGTAAAAACGGAATCCTTTGTAGAATGTGTGGAACAGTTTACTCGATCCGCTATCCCAATTCCCTGGTCCGAGAATGATAGAAGGGTTTACGAACCCAACATTTAATCCTTCTTCAGCTCCTCGCCACACCTCAGTTTCGGCGGCAAACTTGCTTTTTGAATAAACCGAAATCAAGGGTGAATCCTTCCACTCTGTATTTTCATTGGTAAGTTCGCCTTCTTTGGCTCGACCGATTGCAGCTACTGAACTCACGTGTATGAAGTCCTTCACACCGGCAGCAATTGCCGCGTTCACTAGCAAGCGAGTCATCTTTGGATTTCCCTGAAGCATCAAATCTTTGTCCGATGGCTGAAAACTGACTACGGCTGCACAGTGGAAAACAACCTTTACGCCATCCATGACCTCGTCGAGATCAACGGTGTCAAATAGATCGGTCTGAACCCACTCAATTCGGTTCATCCAATCTTCTGGCTCGTCATGGACGTAGCCGAAGACCTTCAACGTGTTCTTCTTGGAGCTTTCAGATCGATAGGTAGCACGGACTTGCTCCCCACGCTCAACCAAGCGACGCAACAAATGCGAACCTACCAATCCAGTGCCTCCTGTTACGAGAATCATAAAGCGAAAGTAAGCAATGTAGAAGGCAATTTTACCTATTCTGAATTTCCTTCCTCCGTTCTCCACGAAGTACATTATTTTTGCGCCACTAGTAACTCGAAGTCACAGTCATGCCAAAGAATTTCATCGAAGAATTACGCTGGAGAAGAATGCTTCACGACGTAATGCCAGGAACGGAAGAATTGCTCAATTCTGAAATGGTTCGTGGGTATATTGGCTTCGATCCAACTGCCGATTCGTTAGGCGTGGGCAACCTAGTTCAAGTGATGACACTCACCCACTTCCAGCGATGCGGACATCAACCTGTAGCACTCATCGGTGGTGCAACTGGCCTTGTGGGCGATCCGAGCTTCAAGTCGGACGAGCGAAATCTACTCGATCGCGACCAGCTCCAGCACAACTTGGAGTCGCAGAAAAAGCAACTCGAGAAATTCCTCGATTTCGACAAATCGGAGAACCCAGCTGTGATGGTCAATAACTACGACTGGTTTAAAGATTGGAACTTTCTCGATTTCATTCGCGATGTAGGTAAACACATTACCGTGAACTACATGTTGGCGAAAGACAGCGTGAAATCGAGAATGGATACAGGTATTTCATTCACCGAATTCAGCTATCAGCTCATTCAGGGATACGACTTTTTCCACCTTTGGAAGAATGAAGGACTCAAGCTGCAGATGGGTGGATCGGATCAATGGGGGAACATCACCACTGGAACCGAGCTTATTCGCCGAATGGGAGGCGGTGAGGCTTTTGCACTTACCACCCCGCTCATCAAAAAAGCGGATGGCACCAAGTTTGGCAAATCTGAAAGTGGGAACGTGTGGCTCGATCCTGAGAAGACTTCTCCTTACCAGTTCTACCAATTCTGGTTCAATGCGGCTGATGAAGATGTGAGCAATTACATTCGAATCTTTAGTGTGAAAGGTCGAGAAGAGATTGAAGCCCTAGAAGCTGAACATGCTAAAGCGCCACACATGCGAATTCTTCAACGCGCACTCGCAGAAGAAATCACAGAGCGCGTTCACAGCAAGTCGGAATTGGAAAACGCAATTCGCGCAAGTGAGATTCTGTTTGGAAAAGCACCTGAAGAAGAGTTGAGAACGCTCGACAGTAAGCTTCTTCTTTCTGTTCTAGACGGAGTCCCGCAATTCACTGTCTCGAAGAGCGAGATTGAAGCTGGAATTGGAATCGTCGATTTCTTGGCAGTAACGACATCTATTCAATCCTCTAAAGGGGAAGCGCGCAAATTGACCCAGAGTAACGGTATTGCTATCAATAAAACGAAGGTCAACGTAGAGCGTGAAATCACTGCTAGCGACCTTTTAAACGATAAGTACATTTTGGTTCAGCGAGGCAAGAAGAACTACTTCCTCGTTATTGCCGAGTAGATTTACTCCACTTCTTCTTGAGAAGTCTCTTCCTCTTCTCGATTGACATTCCTGGTCGATCGGAAGTTGCGTGCCTGCTCCGTGATTTTTATTTCTCTGAGACGTAGGCTATCGATAACGATGTCGTACATCTCCATCATTTCAACAGGATGTTGCGTGTAATAACGGAAACTGCTATCGTATTGCTCTTGGGTAACGTCGTACTTCCTCCAAAGTCCGTCGTAATACGCATCCACTGAAGCGCTATCACCGAGCACGCGCGTACCCGACCGAGCACCTTCAATCAGATGCATATCAATAAGCATCTGAGTCATGGTTTCTTGTGGAATGAGATCTTCAGGCGCCGGTTTCACTCTTTGTCCTTCTACTGGCTCACAGGATGTAAGGATCCAAGCGAGACCAAGAAGTACAAAAGTGTATTTACCGAGCATTTTAATCATTAATCGCGATCATAAGTAAGGCGTTCGCCCATCACGGAGTCATCAATCTGTCCGTTTCTGTAAACGAGGTGACCGTTCACAAAAGTATGGGATACGCGCGCTTTGAACGTGGTGCCTTCAAAAGGTGACCAGCCACACTTCGAAAGAACATTCTCATCGGTTACTGTCCATGGACGTGCAGGATCTACCAAGACTAAATCGGCATGATATCCTTCTCGGATATAACCTCTCTCTTTAATCTTGAACAGGATAGCAGGGTTGTGACACGCTTTCTCTACCATCTTTTCGATGGTCATCGTTCCGTCGTTAACGAACTCCATCAAAGCCACCAATGCATGTTGAACCAATGGACCTCCACTCGGAGCTGAGGTATATGGATTGTTCTTCTCTTCACGTGTGTGAGGAGCGTGATCAGTTGCAATTACGTCGATTTTATCATTGAGAAGCGCTTCCCAAATCTTGAGTCGATCGGCTTCTGTTTTCACTGCTGGGTTCCATTTGATCAATGAACCTTTCTCATCGTATTGAGAATCGTTGAACCAAAGGTGGTGGATACAAGCTTCAGATGTGATTCGCTTCTCCGCTAATGGTACCGAATTGTCAAATAATTCAGTTTCAATCCCAGTAGAAATGTGGTAAACGTGAAGTCGCGAGTTGTGTTTCTTCGCCAATTCCACGGCAGTAGAACTGCTCAAATGACAAGCTTCAGCGCTTCGGATGATTGGGTGATACTTCATTGGAATATCATCACCGTACTCCTCCTTATATTTTGCAAGATTCTTTCGAATCGTCTCTTCATCCTCACAATGGGTGATGAGTTGATTATCAACCTCAGAGAAGATTCTCTCCAAAGCTTTCAAATCGTCCACCAACATATTGCCGGTGCTAGAACCCATAAAGATTTTTACCCCTGGAATTCGAGTTTTATCCACTCGAAGTAGGTCTTCAACGTTGTTGTTCGTTGCGCCGATATTGAAACCGTAATTGGCCAATGAAACCTGAGCCGCTCTGTCGTACTTCTTCTCGACTAGCGCAACAGTCGTTGCTTGAGGAACTGTGTTGGGTTGCTCAATATATGATGTGATACCTCCAGCCACTGCAGCACGTGTTTCAGTCTGAATCTCTGCCTTGTGTGTGAGGCCAGGCTCTCTGAAGTGAACCTGGTCATCGATCAATCCAGGAATGAGGTACATTCCGTGGGCATCGATGATTCTTACATCTCCATTCTTCGGGGAAATATGGCGGTCGACATGCGCGATTCTTCCGCTCTCAATCAATACATCACCTTCTCTTACTTCGCCTTCATTGACAATCTTGGCGTTCTTGATAAGGGTACTTCGGCTCATTGCAAGGTCCATTTATAGGGGGTGCGCAAATTTCCGAAAAAGCTTCGAATTCTCTAGTAATCTCGTCCGAAGATGCTGTCCAACTTGAGACGAATTACGCCAAAAACTGCTTCTTTCACGATTCCACGGGTCATTTTAGATTGACCAGCGGTACGGTCCGTGAAAATCACGGGAACTTCGCTAATCTTGAAACCGTGCTTCCAGGCTTTGAATTTCATTTCAATCTGGAATGCGTAACCGACGAATCGGATTTGGTTGAGATTGATTTTCTCTAGCACTCGACGTCTGTAGCATTTAAATCCTGCAGTGGTATCATGCACGTGAATACCCGTAACAAAGCGAACATACTTAGACGCAAAGAACGATAGCAGAACTCGACTCATCGGCCAGTTTACAACGTTCACTCCTCTCACGTAACGAGAACCAATCGACAAATCGGCTCCCAAATCACAGGCTTCTTTCAGTCGAATAAGGTCGTCTGGATTGTGTGAGAAATCGGCATCCATCTCAAAGATGAATTCGTAATCGCGCTTCAATGCCCAGCGGAAACCGTAGATGTATGCTGTACCTAGACCTTGTTTGCCCGAACGAACTTCTAAGTGAACACGGCCTTCGAACTCTTCTTGTAAGGAACGAACTATATCCCCTGTACCATCTGGAGAAGCATCGTCAACGATGAGGATTTCAAACCCATACGGCTGACGCATAACGGCACGGATGATACTCTCGATATTCTCGCGCTCGTTGTACGTGGGTATAATTACTAGAGAGTCAGACACCTACTCGTTTTTTATGGATAAGCGACAAAAATAGCATTTCGACAGCACCTACAAAGCTAAACTAATGTGAAGGCTTGCCTAGGCTTTTTGGTATCTTGCCCACAAAGTGAAAAATCATGAGCGAGAACGATAAAAAGCTGTTTTTAGTTGATGCCTACGCCCTCATCTTCAGGTCGTATTTTGCCTTTGCACGAAACCCGAGGGTAACGAGTAAGGGGATGGACACTTCAGCGATTTATGGTTTCACAACTACCCTTCTAGATGTTTTAAAGAAAGAGAACCCATCGGATATAGCCGTGGTGTTCGATATTAAGGGGCCCACCATTCGCCATGAGATGTACGAAGAGTACAAGGCCAATCGCGATGAAACACCTGAGGCCATCAAGATTGCTGTTCCCTACATCCACAAGATACTCGACGCGCTTCAAATCCCGTATGTGGGTGTAGAAGGCTACGAAGCAGATGACGTCATTGGAACTTTAGCTAAACAAGCGGAGAAAGAAGGGTTTACCACCTATATGATGACTCCCGATAAAGACTTTGGACAGCTCGTTAGTGATCATATCTATATGTACAAACCACCTCGTGGCGGAGGCCAAGTAGAGATCATGGGGCCGAAGGAGATTTGTGAGAAATGGGATATCGAAAATGTGGATCAAGTGATTGACATTCTCGGTATGATGGGGGATTCAGCAGATAACATTCCCGGACTTCCAGGTGTTGGCGAAAAGACTGCCGTGAAGCTCATCAAGCAATATGGTTCTCTAGAAGGCACACTTGAGCATGCCGATGAAATCAAGGGTAAGCTCGGTGAGAAAATTCGCGATAACGCCGAATTGGGAGTCTTGAGTAAAAAGCTCGCCACCATTTTTATCGACGCTCCAATTAAATTGAGCGAGACCGATGTAAAGCGCGATCCAATCGACGAAGACAAGCTCAAAGACGTCTTCGAAGAACTCGAGTTCCGAACCTTGGCCAAACGAGTACTCGATGTTGAAATTCAAAAGAATTCTGGCGCTCAGGTGGTGAAGCAAACTGGGGATCAAATGGACCTCTTCGGTGGAGGTGCTGATGATGAATCGAGTGCTGAAGACACCGGAATCAAGACCATCGAAAACACAGAGCATCACTATCAAAAGGTAGATGATGATATGGGCATTCAGCTATTAGTGGACAAACTCAACAAGCAGAAGGCCGTTTGTTTTGATACTGAGACCACCTCTCTGAATGCACTCGAGGCAGAGCTAGTGGGTATTGCATTTAGCTATGATTCTGGGAAGGCATACTATGTACCCGTTTCTGAAAACCGCGAAGAAGCACAGAAACGTGTCGATCAATTCAAGCCCTTCTTTGATAATGTCGAAGTTGAAAAGATTGGTCAGAACTTGAAGTACGACATGACCGTTTTGCAGAACTACGGCGTTCAAATCAAAGGACAAATATTCGACACCATGTTGGCGCACTACCTGCTTCAACCAGATATGCGTCACAATATGGACCTCCTCGCTGAAACCTACTTGAGCTACCGTCCTGTTTCCATTGAAGCTCTAATTGGTAAGAAGGGTAAGTCGCAAGGCAGTATGCGGGACGTTGAAGTAGATAAAGTGGTGGAATATGCCGGAGAAGATGCGGATATCACTTTCCAGCTCTACAATAAATTCAAGCCGGGCCTCGACCAAGGTGGGGTTCAAAAGATATTCTCAGAAGTTGAGACTCCGTTAGTGCCTGTGTTGGCCGCAATGGAATACGAAGGAATCAACATCGATGTCGATGCGCTGAATTCATACAGCAAAGAGTTGGAAAAAGAACTCGAGGAGCTTGAGAAGTCCATCATTGAAGAAGCCGGAGAGCCATTCAATATTGGATCTCCACGTCAGCTTGGAGAGATTCTATTCGGCAAGATGGAGCTGATGGAGAAACCTAAGAAGACGAAGAGCGGACAATACTCTACTTCAGAAGATATTCTTGCAGGCTTGGTCGACAAGCACCCTATCGTTCAGAAGATTTTAGATTGGCGACAAGTGGGTAAATTGAAGAGCACCTATGTGGATGCCTTGCCCGCATTGGTGAGTAAAAAGACAGGGAGAATTCACACCACGTTTAATCAAACTGTAGCGGCCACAGGCCGATTGAGTAGTACCAATCCGAATCTTCAAAATATTCCGATTCGCACAGAGCGCGGTCGAAAGGTGAGAGGAATGTTTATTCCCAGAGATTCTGACCACATCCTCCTAGCTGCGGATTACAGTCAGATTGAACTTCGGATTATTGCTGCATTGAGCAATGACGAATCCATGATTTCGGCTTTTCAAAAAGGAGAAGATATTCACGCGGCAACGGCGGCAAAAGTGTTTGATGTTGCTTTGGATGAAGTGACAAGAGAGCAACGAAGCCATGCCAAGACTGTAAACTTCGGTATCATTTACGGCGTCTCAGCTTTCGGTTTAAGTCAACAGACCAACCTGAGCAGAACAGAAGCTAAAGAAGTGATTGACGCATATTTCCGCACATATCCTGGAATTCGTGATTACATCGACAATCAGGTGGAGCTTGCGAAAAACCAAGGATTTGTAGAGACCATGCTCGGTCGACGCAGATATTTAAAGGACATCAACTCCAGAAATGCGGTTGTACGCGGACATGCCGAGCGGAATGCGGTAAACGCCCCAATTCAAGGTTCAGCGGCCGATGTAATCAAGTTGGCCATGATTAAGATTCATCACAGAATGATTGAGGAAGGGCTGAAAAGCAAAATGCTCTTGCAGGTGCATGATGAACTCGTGTTTGACGCGAGGAGAGATGAACTTGAGAGGTTAGAGAAGCTTGTAGTTGAAGAAATGCAGTCCGCTGTTGAACTAGACGTGCCTCTTATTGTTGAAACAGGAACCGGAGAAGATTGGTTGGAAGCACATTGACGTTCAGTAATCACTTACAACCACGGTATCACAAGTTTTGTATCTTCGGGCAGATTATTAAAAAACACTTGAAATGAAGAAAATCTACACTTTCGCAGCTGCTATGTTGGTTGCAGGTTCTGTTTTCGCTCAGCGTCAGACTACTACTGTTCGCACATTCGAGAACGCTTCTATCGCAATGCCTTCTGCACAAGCTGAGGCCGCAATCGACACACTCGCACCTACTGTAATTTGTGCACAACCTGGTCTAGCATTGACTGGTTCACAAGGTGGTGGTTACGTAGCAGGTACTAACGCTTACGGTGACCTCGAGAAAGGCACACTCATCTTCCCAGCTCAGGCTTACAACGTAACTGACATGTTGGTTCTTTTCGGAGCTAAGGAAGCCGTTTCTAACGGAAGCTTCGTTGCTTACATCTACCCAGTAGATACAGCAGCAGGAACTATTGGTGCAGCTATGGCAACATCTGACCCAGTTTCTATCGCTAACATCGACACTACTCTTCAGTTCACTGAGTTCAGCTTCAGCACTCCAGCTTACATCAACGGTCCAGTTATGTTGTCTGTTGAAGTAGACAATGGTGGTGACACTGTGGGTATTGTTCACACGGTTGACAACTGTGGTGGTAACACTGCATTCGAGAAGTGGTCTGACGGTTCATGGGTAGCTATGGCAGATCCAAACGGATGGGGTCTTGATGTACAGTTCTACATCCTTGCTCGCGTTGACGACAACGTAAGCATCGAAGAGAACGGTCTTTTGAACGCTTCAACTGTACGTGCTTTCCCTAACCCAGCTAACGACATCGTTAACTTGACTTACCTCTTGAACGACAACGCTGATGTAACTATCAATGTAATGGACATTCAAGGTCGTATGGTTAAGAGCATGAACGAAGCTCAGTCTGCAGGTAGCCAGTTTGTAGAATTGAACGTGAGCGACCTCAGCGCAGGTACTTACTTCTACTCTGTGCAAAGCGGTGCTCAAACTTTGAACGGTAAGTTCGTAGTTCGTCACTAAGACTTACAGACTTTAGATATAGAGCCGCCTCGAGAAATCGGGGCGGCTTTTTTTATGCGATCACTTCTCAACTTGAAACAAAAAGCTGGGCTGCAACCCTTGATAATAACGACTTTCTCTTCCTATTGAAAATCAGCGATTAACACCTCGACAAAATTTAATACCTCACATAGTTCTACCTCGTTGAGAACCACTACTTTTGCCGGCTCAATACATCGGCATGACGAATATCAAGAACATTGCGATTATCGCACACGTCGACCACGGTAAGACCACCTTGGTAGACAAAATCCTTCACTTCTGCGAGCTCTTCCGTGAGAATCAGCAGACTGGAGAACTCATCTTGGACAACAACGATCTCGAGCGTGAGCGTGGGATTACCATCCTTTCCAAGAACGTGTCGGTTACTTACAAAGACACTAAAATCAACATTATCGATACTCCAGGCCACGCCGACTTTGGTGGTGAGGTAGAGCGAGTATTGAATATGGCGGATGGCGTTCTCCTCTTGGTGGACGCATTTGAAGGTCCGATGCCACAAACCCGTTTCGTATTGGGTAAGGCAATCGAACTAGGCCTCAAGCCTATTGTAGTTGTAAACAAAGTGGATAAACCAAACTGTGATCCTGAAGCGGCTCACGAAGCGGTATTCGACTTGATGTTTAACCTCGATGCAACAGAGGAGCAGCTCGACTTCCCAACGGTGTACGGTTCTGCGAAACACAATTGGATGAGCGACGATTGGAACAAGCAAACTGAGAACATAGCGCCGTTGCTCGATATGGTTCTTGAGCACGTTCCTTCACCAAAAATTGAAGAGGGAACTCCTCAGCTTTTGATTACTTCCCTCGACTATAGCAAATACACAGGTCGTATCGCGATTGGTCGCTTGAAGCGTGGAAAGCTTTTCGAAGGCATGCAAGTGATGCTCATCAAGCGCGATGGCACACAAGTGAAATCGAAGATTAAAGAGCTCTTCATCTTCGACGGAATGGGCAAGGCCAAGGTGTCAGAAGTGAACGCTGGAGATATCTGTGCAGTTACAGGCGTTGAAGGATTTGAAATTGGTGACACTATCGCCGATTTCGAGAACCCAGAGGCGCTTCCAACTATTCGCATCGACGAGCCTACTATGAGTATGCTCTTTACCATCAACGATTCACCGTTCTTCGGTAAAGAAGGGAAGTTTGTGACTTCTCGCCACCTTATCGAGCGCTTGGAGAAGGAGATGGAAAAGAACCTCGCACTCAAGGTTGAGTCTACCGAGAAAGCAGATGCATTCCGTGTGTTCGGACGTGGTGTACTTCACCTCTCTGTTCTTATCGAAACCATGCGTCGTGAAGGCTACGAACTTCAAATCGGTCAGCCTCAAGTTATCTTGAAGGAAATCGACGGTGTGAAGTGTGAGCCTGTAGAAGAATTGGTTGTTGACCTTCCAGAAGATAAGTCGGGTACAGCCGTTGAAATGGTAACTCTCCGCAAAGGCGAGATGCTCAATATGGAGCCAAAAGGCGACCGTATGGTGGTTACCTTCAACATTCCATCAAGAGGTTTGATTGGGTTGAGAAATGCACTCCTTACTGCAACCGCTGGTGAGGCGATTATGAACCATAGATTCATCGAGTTCCAACCTTACAAAGGTGAGATTCCTGGTCGCCAGAATGGTTCATTGATCAGCATGGACAAAGGAACTGCGATTCCTTACTCTATCAACCGTCTACAAGATCGCGGTAAGTTCTTCATCGATCCAGGTGTAGAGATTTACGAAGGTCAGGTTGTGGGCGAGAACAGTCGCGCCGGTGATATGGTAGTAAACATTACAAAGACAAAGCATCTCACGAACATCCGTTCAGCAGGCGCTGATGATAAAATGAGAATTGCTCCGGCGATTAAGTTCAGCTTGGAAGAGGCTCTAGAATACATCCAAGGCGATGAATATGTAGAGGTAACTCCAAACAACATTCGCTTGAGAAAGATTCTTTTGAAAGAAAGCGATCGCAAGCGCGCGTAAATCGTCTTGCAATATTGAATGCAGAAGCCGCTCCGAGCAATTGGGGCGGCTTGTTTTTTTAAGGGGTTTAGGGATTTAAAGGGCTCAGGGTAGGTTCAAGCAAAGTTGCACAAACACACACCCACGTCCGCGCGTCCGCACGACTGCACGTCGCCACGTCCCTACGTCCTACCTCGTTATCACCGACGTCATCGAAATACTCCCCATCAGTACCTTATCGTTGAAAAGCTCGACGTCTTCCGAAGATGCCTTTACGCCAAGCGTGTAGATGAGCGGGAGGAAATGATCTGGGGTGGGTATAGAGTTTCTCCATGCCGCACCCTGATTTCTATAATCAAGGAGAGGTTGGTAATTTCCTTCGAGAAGGAGATTATTGATAGCGCTACGTGTTTCCATGGCCCAATCGTATCCGTTCTCGCGGATAGTCCCTTGGCTCCAATCGATTTCACGCAAATTGTGAACGATATTTCCACTTCCAACGATGAGCACTCCTTTTTCTCTCAACTTCTTTAGTCGGCCAGCCAACTCGAAGTGATACGCTGCGTCTTTGGTGTAGTCAATACTCAACTGATAAACCGGCACATTGGCGTTGGGGTACATGTGCTTAATCACCGACCAAGTGCCATGATCGAGTCCCCACTCACTATCCGGTTGGGCAACATCGCCTAATAGCGAAATGGTTTCTCGAGCCAATTCGGGGTGGCCAGGTGCGGGGTATTCCACATCGTACAGTGCTCTTGGAAATCCTCCAAAATCGTGGATAGTTTCGGGCTGCGCAACGGTAAGCACCTTGGTTCCCTCGGTAAACCAATGCGCCGAAACACATAGAATAGCCTGGGGCTGTTGTGGAAGAGCATTTGCTACTGCGCGGAATCCACGTGTGAACTCGTTCTGCTCAATCGCGTTCATCGGACTACCATGTCCAACAAACATAGCAGGCATACGCTCAGAGTTCTGAAGTACTCCCGCTAAATTCTCTAATTCCAATAGTGTAGAAATGCCCATACCTAGTGCGCCTATTCCAGCAATTTTAGTAAAGTTCCGCCGATTCATCATAACCTTGGCAAGTTAGACAAATAATTATCATCAATGTTACAACTTTGATTGGCGAGTTTTTGAAGGTTGATTCAATCTACAATCACTCCAACTGTATTGCAGAATTAAGTTCCGTCGTTCCCGCATTTCTTCCTATTTTCCCGTAATGGATTTTCACGGACCCCAAGACTACCTGATTGCACTCGCTCTGATTGTTATTGTCTCCTACTTCTTCAACATTTTGTCGAAGTTGACGAGAATTCCATCAGTATTGATGCTCATCTCCACTGGCGTTGGTATCACTTACGCTCTGAAGTCATTTGGTGGTCCCGCTGTAGAAGAAGCTAGTCTGCGACCCATTCTTGAAATCCTCGGTACCGTTGGTATCATTATGATTGTGCTTGAAGCCGCATTGGATCTGGAGTTAACCCGTGATAAACGGCATTTGATCTGGTCGAGTTTGGCACTGTCCGTAGCAGAGCTCGTCACTGTCACCGCACTCATATCCGCATTGATTCACTACAGCATGGACGCTCCATGGTCGTCTTCGCTGATTTATGCGATTCCCCTATCCATCCTGAGTTCTGCGATTGTAATTCCGAGTGTAGGCGGATTGGGTCACCACAAGAAGGAGTTCATGATTTATCAGTCTACCTTCTCCGACATCCTCGGCATTATGATCTTCTACTTCACCATTGAAGCGGTGGAAGCTGAAACGGCTTGGGATGTTGCAAAGACCTTCTCATGGAGCTTCCTTTTCTCTATGGTGATTTCGGTAATCCTTAGCTACCTTCTCGTCTTCATCCTTCAAAATATCAAGTCGCAAGTAAAGCTCTTCTTGTTGATTGCGGTGCTCATCCTGCTCTACGCCGTTGGTAAGCGTCTTCATTTATCACCACTTCTCATCATCCTGATTTTCGGATTGATTCTGAACAACTCAAAACTTTTCTTCCAAGGTAGACTGGCCAAGTGGTTGAAGTTCTCAATCATGAAAACACTTTTGAAAGATTTTAGATTGATTACTCTAGAATCGTCTTTCGTGATACGAACCTTTTTCTTTGTGGTCTTCGGCATCACTATCCACCTGCCTTCATTGATGTCACCTTTCGTGTTCATCTTCTCCACAGTGGCATTACTGGGAATGTATGTTTTGAGAGATTTGTGGATGAATGTATTCGTCGGTAGAGACAACAAGCCAGAGTTGTACATCGCACCGAGAGGATTAATTACCATTCTCTTGTTCTTCAACATACCAGAGAGTCATGCCATTTCGAATTTTGAAAACGGAATTTTGCTTTACATCATCATTGCGACCAGTATTGTGATGACTTGGTCGTTGATTGCTTATGAACCGAAAGGGGAATCCAAGAAGGAGAAAAAGAGCACTTCTGCAACAACGGAATAGTCAGTATCGGATGTAAAAGCCCGACTCTTCAATTACCGATATTTCTTCCTTTTCCAAGTGAGAGACTTCTGCGGCTTGAGGACCAATTTTGCACCAATCGAACAAGGTATTCAACATCTCCGAATCACCTTGGACTTCAGCTTCCACACATCCGTTATCGAGATTGCGAACCCATCCATCGACACCAAGTTCTAGCGCTTTTTCCCGAGTGCTTTTGCGATAATAAACACCTTGTACCTTACCGTATATCGTGATGCGCCATCTCGTCGTCATCGGGATCGGGATTTTTAGAACTGTAATGTCTCTTGAGCCACATAGATAAGCCGTCGAGTCCGGGGAATAATACACGTTCCGTGATATTGGCCTGGTCCAGTTTGTCGCGAAGTTCCCATTTGAGCTCTTTCGGAATAACTATTCTGAACACCGATGAATCGTGATCTTCCAACCACTCGTCCATCGAGGCGGTATTCGAGCTCAATAATGAGAAGAGGGCGAACTGGTTCACGATGCGTTCGTCCAACGAAGGCGGCTCCAAAAAGAGAAGAAACTCTTCTTCCTCCAAGCGCTTGAGCCCGTCGAGATCATTACACACCGAGTCGAGCATTTCAGCCGTAAACGTATTCGATTGTTCTCGGTTAATTACCTCCTTTAATCGATTGGGTAGATGTTGATTCAGTGCCACATAATTCGTAGCCCAAATGATTCCATCTCTATCGTATTTCTGTATGTCATTTGTAGCAAAATGCAATGCCACAAAAGGAGAATACGTCCAGTCCAACAAGCGCGTCGGCAATCCATGATGCTGAGCAATGGCGAGCATATTCCAGATGGATGACTCGTTCAAAGCACCCGGAAGTGCATACTTCTTAAAATTGCGAAGTAGATGGCGTTCCAGCCTATCATATGGTCCACCTAAACGAGCTAAGGAAGTTTTGAGCGTATGTGCAGAATCATTCATTCCCCGGTAGATATAGGGAGATCTATATCGACCAATGCGAGGGTCAAATGTATCTTGAAACAGTAACTCTTGGAGCTCCTTCCAGCTATTCGCAACCATTGTTTTCATGTGCGGGGAAGGTATGAAAGATTGAAGTTTCTAGCCGCGGATACCGATTAAACTTACCAATCCTTGTGATCGCAATCGGGTTGGAACGGCGGCTCTTCTAGCCAGACGAATGAATTGTCCTTTCTCTGGGTATCGCACCTTACGCTTTTGAGATTCCTCTCCTTCTTGAAGCTCTGAAACTTCAATAAATGGAATCTTCATTTCTCGACAAACCGCATTGTCCAAAGCCTCATCACCCACGTAGGTGATTTTGCTGAATTCGTTCACACCGTACCAGCGCTTGGATGATTGAATGGCCTTTTCTAGGAGCTGCGACTTCTTAGTGACGCCTTCTCCAGTAACCACATGGAATCGACGCGTGTAAAAACCTGCGGATCGCAAACTCAAATGCGCCATGTCATGCCAGGCCGTTGTAGCGATAGCAAAGGCCCATGATTTTGAATCTTGAAGGTTACTCAACAACTCTGGAGCCCCTTCCAAAGAAGTGAATCTGCTCTTGGAGGCAATGTACTCTTCTAGTAAGGTTTTGTGGTAGATGCTGTAAATCTCTGCCCAATCCTCAGAGGTAATTGCATCATTGCGAACGAGCTTCCACACTTTCTCTACGAACGCTGTTTCCGTCTCCGCTTTCCGAAACTCACGAAGCTTATCAACAGGCACATCGAGCACTTTGCCAACCGTGCGCAACAGTACTTTGTGCTCAAAGTCCGTCGAATGCACGAGCGTCCCCGATACGTCGAACAGTATTAGGTTCATAGTGGATGTTCAGTAATTCGTAGTAAGTAGGTCTCTCTCGCAAAATGTGAATCTCATTCTGCGTCAACAAGTTAAGCAAACGGCCTTGTCCTATGCAAGTGTTTTCAACAAAAACTGTTGAAAAAAACACAATTTGTAGAACAATTCCTGCAAACCTATTCCGCTGAATCAGAATACGCTTACAAATTACAGGCGCCTTTCTATGCTAGGCGTTTAGAAACCTTTGAGTCTCTGTTAATTCTCAGTCGGCTGAATGGAATACCTCAATTGAAGAACGAATGAACGCATCTGTCCTGCAAGCGCTGGACGCACGTAGTACTCCAAGTTCGTGAGGTTATTGACGATGAAGGAAACGCTTACCGCTTCATTCACGCTGTACTTAAGACGCACATCTACTAGGAAGTCGCCCCCTGTATTTCGCTCACGTGATTCAACGACTCCTGGAATAAACTGACTAAACAATGGATCGAGGAATATCCCATCCACATTCTGCATAAAGTCGTTGTATCGTAAGCTCGTTCCCACAGAGAATTGACCGTAATCAAATTGAATATCCGACTTGAATAACCACTGGTAACGGTACTTCAATATGCCCGACTCTGGATTCGACGAAGTAGATGAATAGCTGAGTTCCTCATCTGGGCTCCATGGGAATACTCCCGGATAAGTGGCGTACACATAATTCGAATCCACCGGTCTGGGTTGCATCCAGGTCACGCCGCCCATCCATTTAATGCTTGCCTTTGGAGTGAGTTGAATATCCAGTGCAAGCGAACTCTCAATTCCAGGAATCTCTGTACTACCGATGTTAATGCTCCTGAATCCGAAATTCTCCAGGCCGGTTCCCGATGTACCCCACTGTCCAAATGAGAATTCCATCATATTGTCGTAGTGCATCCAGAAGCCAGCCAGATCCAAGTATCCCTTTACGCTTCCCATTCTGAAAAGCTGTCTCACACCAATTTCAGAACTCCATCCGCTCTCTGGACGTAAGTCTTGATTCGGATACACTTGAAGAGCTCCGACATTCGTTCGCGTGAACGATTCGGCCATAGTTGGGAATCGAAACCCCTCTCCGTAATTTAATCTGAACTTAGTGGATTCTGTGCCCCCATTTACTCCAAATCTCAGTACGGGTCGGCTCCATCGTGTATTGTCCATTTGAAGCGATTCATACCGAATACCCGCTAAAAACTTGATCAGCGGTAATCGATATTCAGTTTGCACAAATGCAGCCTGACTGTTGATGTCGTGACGTCCTTCAAACACTTCAGAATTGCTCACTCCCACTTGTCCACTCAGTCCGGCAACAACGATGAAATTTCCAAAATACTCTTGCCAGTTGTACTCCAGGAAGCCCAGCTGACTCGCGTTATAATAGTCGGTAGACTCAGACTTTGCGTTGTTGTTAATGACCATCATTCGGCCTTTAAGCGTATGCACTCCCATGCCGCCAGTGTATCGCACTTTTGGGTCTAGGATGAAATCAAACCCCGTGGTCTGGGTAGCTTGACTATCCAGTGGGACGTAAGCTTCATCGATTCCATTCCAGAGGAGTGCGTCCCCGTTTTGCGACCAAAGTCCGCTCATGCCCACTTCGTATTTCCAATCTCGAGATGGTGTTTGATAGGTCAGCTTGCCAAAGAGTCTACCTCGGTGATCGGGGACATCGTACTGATAGCCCGCATCGTATTCAGCTTGACCTGCCAGAACCCAGCCCAATTGATTGCGACTTCCCGAATACTGAGTGTGATTAAATTGCACGCCTGTCCATCCGCGAACGCCATCCCACCATTTCAATTCCTCGCGAGCGGGCGCATCATAGATCCCTTGATACATCCTCACATCCGTATGTGGTATGACAGTAGGCTCAAGAGTGTTCACATTCACGATACCATTCATAGCGCTCGTTCCATATAGCGCAGATCCTGCTCCCTTGAGCACTTCAATACTCGCAACGGCTTCAATCGGAATTAGGTTCCATTGAGCTTGGCCCGCATCTGGACTTATGAGTGGCATACCATCCAGCATCACCAATACGCGAGACCCGGCGCCGTAGCTCCATCCACTTCCACTTCTGATATTCACGGAGCCATCGGCCACATGAACCCCTGGGGCTTGTTGGAAGGTTTTGGAGATTTCTGATTGCGCCCGTTCCGTGATTAGGTAAGGTTGAAGAACATCCAAGCTAACGGAAGATTCTTCCGGTCTACCACGGGAACGCAATACACTGATATCCACTAGATCAATCACAACGGGTTGTGGCTCAGGATAAGAATGGGTAACCAATCTGAAAACATATATCATCCTTCCGTTACCTCTCCAATCTCTCACCTTGGGAAGTTCCTGTACATCCATAACTTCGTATCCGAAAGCCTCTATTCGGATGTGCTGCACATTCTCCACAGGAATGTTGTCTACAACAACACTTCCATCCAAATTAGAGAGATAGTCTAACTGATCATTGATATGAACTTCAGCCATGGGAATCTCTTCCTCGGTGCTGTCATCAATCAGTTGAATGGTCCACTGTTCAATTTGAGCAAAGGCATTCATCGATAAGAATAGAAGCAGAACTAGTAGTTTTCTCATAGCTTTGAATTCACTCTAAAGTACGAAGAAACATGGCACGCATCGCGATGGTAACCGGAGCCACTTCCGGCATAGGCAGGGCATCAGCAATTCGATTGGCAAATGAAGGGTACGACCTCATCATCAATGGACGTCGGGAAGAGCGGCTCCGAGATGTAGCTTCCGAAATTGAAAAGACAGGGGCCAAGTGCTACTTCAAATCACTCGATGTTCGCGTTCAAAAAGACGTTCAAGCTTTTGTGGAAGAATTGCCTTCAGAGTGGAGCGCCATCGACGTATTGGTCAATAACGCTGGCCTCGCAGCTGGTAAAGGTCCCGTTCAAGAGGGAAGCCTCGATCATTGGGAACGCATGATAGACACCAATTTGAAAGGGCTGCTCTATGTTTCAAAGGCCGTGATTCCTGGAATGATAGCGAGAAAAAGTGGCCATATCATCAACATTGGATCTATTGCTGGAAAAGAAGTTTATCCAGGCGGCAATGTCTACAACGCCTCTAAGCACGGAGTAGATGCGCTCACGCGTGGTATGAGAATCGATTTGATTGAACACAACATCCGAGTATCTCAAATCGCTCCTGGGATGGTTGAAACTGAATTCTCTGTTGTTCGCTTTGATGGTGATCAAGCCAAAGCCGACGAGGTGTATCAAGGATTTGAACCTCTATTGGCAGAAGACATTGCGGACGCTGTCGCCTATCAGGTTACTCGTCCCCCACATGTGAATATCGCAGACATATTAATCCTCCCAACGGCGCAGGCTTCAGCCACTGTTGTTTCTAAAAAATAAAATTGACTCTCTGAGATTCGGCCACTTCTGAAAGTGCTCTCGTAACTTCATTCCACCAAACCGAAAATCATGGATGAAGACGAAAAGCAATTTCAAATTGCCCTGTCGTTTGTTGACCTCATTGGGCCGGTAATAGGTCGGGCTCTTGTGGAATACTGCGGTTCAGCGCGTGCAGTTTTCAAGGAAAAGTCTCACCTTATCGCCAAAGTGCCAGGCATGGGTCGCGAACGTGTTAATGCACTCCGATCAAGCCAGGTTTGGCATCGCGCCGAAAAGGAGCTTCGCTACTGCCTGGAGAACAACATCGAAATTCTATTCTTCAATCAAGAAGGGTTTCCTAGAAGACTGAGAAGATGTCCGGATTCTCCCACACTCCTCTATTGCAAAGGACTTTGTGATTTGAATCCGCCCTATACTGTGGCTGTTGTCGGCACTCGATCGGAAACCTCTTATGGACGTTCAGCCACTCAAAAACTCATTAAAGACTGGGCGCTATTTCAGCCACTAATCATCTCGGGTTTGGCTTTGGGTGTAGATACAACTGCGCATCAACAAGCTCTTGAAAATAACCTTCCTACTGCTGCAGTATTGGGACACGGCTTGGACCGAATCTACCCGCGAAAGAATGCGAGCTTGGCTAAATCGATTTCAGAAGCAGGAATCTTAATCACCGAGTTTCCGTCAGGAACCAATCCTGATGCGGTCAATTTCCCAAGGAGAAACAGAATCGTGGCTGGTATGTCGGACGCCACCGTGGTCATTGAAGCTGCTGCTAAAGGAGGAGCCTTGATTACAGGTCAGATTGCAGCGAGTTACCAAAGAGACGTATTTGCCCTGCCGGGACGAATAAGCGATGCAAAGAGCGCGGGCTGTTTGGCTCTCATCAAGAATAATGAAGCGCATGTACTCACACAGCCTCAAGACGTCCCAGATTTACTAGGTTGGACGAGCTCTGGTGAAGAAGTGAATCGACAAATTGAGATTCCAATCGACCTCTCAACTGAAGAGGCACAGATAATAACCCAACTGTCGGAAGGCGGGCTACCTGTGGACGTTCTAAGCGCCAAGACTGGATTCCCAATTTCACAATTATTTGTCCTCCTCACTGGACTAGAGCTGAGAGGAATAATTAGAAGCCGGCCAGGAAAGAAATACGAACTATCCTAAAGTTGAATGGAAAGGCCAGCAGACACCATATTATAATTACCGACCCCCGCTGTACTCGTCCATTGCTCCAGATTATATAGAAGATCAAGGCCCGCGAACAAGGCAAACTCACCCCAGCCAATTCTTGCATAAGGTTGGAGCCTCCAACGGCTTTCTCCAAGAATACGGTACTGACGAATGGCATAATCGCCCGAACGGTGATATGCATTCCCCATGTAGCGATAACCGATTCGAGCACCAATCGTTACATTGAAGTCGTTACCTCTTTCATTTGGACGAGTCCGAAATCTAAATTCCAGCGGCACATCAATGTAATTTAGCATCTGCTCATTCACATTCACCGCGCTATCTGGTGAAATGGTAAATGTGCTGAAGCCTGGGGTCCCATCTCTTTCTGGCTTAGTGTAATTCAAGTTGTTGTGAAGAACATAAACGCTCAAGCCCAATCCATACCCAAATGCCGCATGACTGCCCATTCTGGCTTCTCCCATGAATGAAAAAGCATGTCCGTTGCTGTACCATTTGTTCTCCAAGGTTGGCACATCTCCGAGCAGGTAGGAAAAAGAAGCGTCGTAAATAAAGTCAGCTCCTTCGGTTTCTTCAGACTGAGCCACTAGCAGAGCACTGCAGCTCATGAATGCGGTTAAGGCAATGAGTTTTGTTTTAATCATCTTCGGTGCTTTCTGGAACCTCTGTTTCATCGCCAGATGATGATTCTTCTTCATCATTGTCGTCGATAAAAGCCTCCACTTTCATTTTAAGTTCACTTGAAATCTTAAAGAGGTACTTTGTATCCTCCGTCTCTAAAGGAATGGCCTTTACCGTTTCTCCTTTGGCGTTCTGGTAGGTGATGATATCATCCTCGTAATCCTCATATCCGTTTGGATAAACATCCGTCAGAACTTCCATCAACATTGGGTTGATGTTCTTGTAGTCAACAATAATTCTCTTCTTGTCCATTTTTAATAAAGACAGGTTTACCACTCTAATAACCAAGCAAAAATCAACGGAGCTACGATGGTAGCATCCGATTCAACGATGAATTTAGGGGTGTCGATATCCAGTTTTCCCCACGTAATTTTCTCGTTTGGTACAGCTCCGGAATAAGAGCCATAGCTAGTCGTAGAATCACTGATTTGGCAGAAGTAACTCCAGAATGGAATGTCTTCCATTTCAAGATCTTGATATAGCATAGGAACCACGCAGATCGGGAAGTCGCCAGCGATACCTCCACCAATTTGAAAGAAGCCCACTCCTTTTCCATCTGAGTTTTTCACATACCAATCGGCTAGATAGGTCATGTACTCAATTCCGCTTTTCACTGTGGAAGGTTGAAGCTCCTTCTTCATGCAGTAGCTTGCGAAAATGTTACCCATGGTAGAATCTTCCCAGCCCGGAACAACAATCGGAAGATTCTTCTCCGCTGCTGCCAACATCCAAGAGTTCTTTGGATCGATTTCGTAGTACTGCTCAAGGTCTCCTCCCAACAACATTTGGTACATGTATTCATGCGGGAAGTATCGCTCACCTGCAGCTTCTGCATCTTTCCAACGCTTTTCGATGTGCTGCTGAAGACGACGGAAAGCCTCTTCTTCAGGAATACAAGTGTCGGTCACACGATTCAAACCTCTATCGAGTAAATCGCGCTCTTGCTCCGGTGTCAAGTCGCGGTAGTTAGGAACACGCTCGTAATGGGTATGAGCAACTAGGTTCATCAGATCCTCTTCCAAGTTGGCGCCTGTACAAGAGATAATCGCAATTTTATCCTGACGAATCATCTCAGCAAGTGAACGCCCTAGTTCAGCGGTACTCATAGCCCCTGCAAGGGTTACCATCATTTTCCCACCTTCTTCCAAATGCTTTTCATAGCCCTTGGCGGCATCCATCAATGCTGCAGCATTGAAGTGCTTGTAATGATGGTCGATGAACTGAGAAATAGGTCCGCGATTAGCCATATCTATAGTGTGTAAGGTTGTTTCAAAGTAGATAATAAATCAGTAGCCCAAGATTTTCATCATGGATTTATAGCTCTGTTCTTTTGCGAAGAGTTTGGTTCGCACCTCTCCTTCTTCGTCGCGATCAATAACCACGTGCTTAGGTGCAGGTAACAAGCAGTGCTGAATTCCGCCAAACCCACCAACCGATTCCTGATACGCACCAGTGTTGAAGAAACCGATATACGATGGCTCTTCTTTGGTGTGTTTAGGAAGGAAGATGGCGTTGCTGTGTTGCTCGCTGTTGTAATAGTCGTCGCTATCGCAAGTAAGACCTCCTAGCAAAACTCGCTCGTAAGGCTCACTCCATTTGTTGATGGATAGCATCACGAACTTCTTATTAATCGACCAAGAGTCTGGAAGGGTAGTCATGAAAGACGAATCGATCATGTACCACTTCTCTCTATCATTTTGCTGCTTCGAACCAAGTACGCTATAGAGTGCAGCGCCACTTTCGCCCACGGTGTATGAACCAAACTCAGTGAAAATATGTGGCTCCTTAATTCCCGCTTGCTCGCATGTGCGCTTAACTTGGGCAATGATTTCCTCTGCCATGTAGGCATAGTCGTAATCAAAATTGAGATTATTCTTAATTGGGAAACCACCTCCGATGTTCAACGAATCAAGTGTCGGACAAATCTTCTTCAAAGCGATGTAGACGTTCACACATTTGAGGAGTTCGTTCCAGTAATATGCGGTGTCGTTAATTCCGGTATTGATGAAGAAGTGAAGCATCTTCAACTCTACCTTATCATTATTCGCAATGTGGTTCTCGTAAAAAGGAACAATGTCCTTATACCCTATTCCGAGTCGAGAAGTGTAAAACTCAAACTTCGGCTCCTCTTCCGATGCAATGCGCACACCAATGCTGGTCTTCTCCTTGAGTCGGCTCGACAAGTCTGATACTTCCTGCTTGTTATCCATAACAGGAATCACGTTCGTCCAGCCGTTGTTAATCAAGCGAGCAATGTTATCCAAATACTGACCGCGTTTGTAGCCGTTGCAAACCACATAATTCTTCTTGGTCAACTTACCTTGATCAGCGAGCTCTTCAATGATATTGATATCGAAGGCACTTGATGTTTCAATATGGATATCATTCTTCAATGCCTCATCTAAAATGAAGCTGAAGTGAGAGCTCTTCGTACAATAGCAATAATTGTAATCGGCTTTGTAATCCACCTTGGCCATAGCCACATTAAACATGCGCTTTGCTCTCTGGATGTTTTCCGAAATCTTTGGCAAATAAGTAATCTTCAATGGTGTGCCGTATTGCTTGATCACATCCATCAAATTGATTTCATGCCAGAACAGCTGGTCTTCTTCCACATAGAATTCCTCTTGTGGCCAGTAGAAGGTCTGCTCGATTAGGTCGCTATACTTGTTTTTCATATCTCAAAAAATGGCCGGCAAATATAAATTCAAGTTAGTTACATGCAACATCTCGCAGGAAACTAACTCGATTAAATTATTGAAAATCGAGTGTTATCTCATCTCACATCGACCTACTTATTGCAGAATTGAATATAAAGCGTTAGCAATCAACAGCTTGATAAGAGTGGTGATTTGAAATCAAACTTAGTTAGATCGATTAAATACTTAAGATTTAACTCATTTAGGACTTATGCAAATAAAAAAAGCCGCTCCAAAAACTTGGAACGGCTTTAGTATAGATTGAAAAAGCGGCTTACTTTGTCAAGCTCGCTTTCAAGTATTCGCGATTCATGCGCGCAATGTTCTCTAGAGAAATCCCCTTAGGACATTCAACTTCACATGCGCCTGTGTTCGTACAGTTGCCAAATCCTTCGAGGTCCATTTGGTTAACCATCTTAAGTACACGATCTGCAGCTTCTGGCTCACCTTGTGGAAGGAGTGAGAACTGAGAAACTTTTGCCGATACGAAGAGCATGGCTGAGGAGTTCTTACATGTCGCTACACATGCTCCACATCCGATACATGTCGCGGCATCAAAAGCAGCATCTGCATTCTCCTTCTCGATAGGAATTGCATTGGCATCTTGTGTGTTACCCGATGTGTTCACAGATACGTAACCACCTGCTTGAATCACACGGTCGAATGATGAACGATCCACCATCAAGTCCTTGATTACAGGGAAAGCTTTTGCTCTCCAAGGCTCGATAAAGATTGTGTCGCCGTCTTTGAATTCGCGCATGTGCAACTGGCAGGTCGTCACACCGCGACCAGGGCCGTGAGCTTCGCCATTGATGTACATAGAGCACATACCGCAGATACCTTCTCTACAGTCGTGATCAAATGCGATTGGATCACCTCCTTCGTTGATGATTTGCTCATTGAGCACGTCCATCATCTCGAGGAAAGACATGTCTTCCGACACTTCCTTCACTTGGAAGCTCTCCATGCGTCCTTTGTCATTCGGACC
>JABXHW010000040.1 GCA_013373425.1 Flavobacteriia bacterium | reverse complement strand
CTTACCATTTACATCAATTAATGCCATTTTCCAACAGATATTTAAGGGTTAGCAAAAAGGGGTTCCTAGTTAAAGATTAAAAGTCTCTCGGATCTCTTCCTAGGAAGTTTTGGACCGTACGGAAGCCGATGAAGCTTTTCGCCGTATCCTGATATTCATAATCTCTTGTTCCGTTCTGCATGTAGAACGCAATGTCTTTCCATGATCCACCGCGAATTACTTTACGCTTTTGAGTCTCAGACTCGCTGTCGTCAGCGCGGTAGCGGTAATCAGGGTTGAAGTTGTTCAAGAAGTACATAGACTCTTCAGCATATGCTGAGCTTGTCCATTCTGAAACGTTACCACCCATGTCGAACAAACCGTATCCGTTTGGATCGTAAGTAGCCACTTTGATAGGGTAGAAACCACCATCAGCAGTTAGATTACCACGCATCGGCTTAAAGTTCGCTGTGTAACATCCCAAGCGAGTAGTAGCGTAAGGACCACCCCAAGGGTACATGGTTCCTTCGTATCCACCGCGCGAAGCATATTCCCACTCACCTTCAGTAGGAAGGCGGAATTCGTGCTCGAGCATCATCTCCTGAGAATTCAACCAAGAACGACGATACTTAGATCTCCAGTTACAGAATGCGCTTGCTTGCTTCCAGTTCACGCCAACTACTGGGTAGTCGTCGTAGGCTGGGTGCCAGAAGTACATATCGTGCATTGGATCATTGAATGAGTAAGAGAAGTCAGCTACCCATACCAATGTGTCAGGGTAGATGTTGATGGTCTCTTTCACGAAGAAGCTAGAACGATCCTCAACACCGAAGCTCTCGTAAGACCAGCTCTTTTCGTAGTACTCGTTGTATTCCAACTCTTCTGGTTCATTTTGATAGTCCCAAGTAGAGCGGTTAGACAAGAATGGATCGTGTGCTTTTTGAGCCGCTTTCGCGCGATCCAACCAGAAGTAAACGTAGTTCAATTGACGTGCGTCAATCATATTACGACCGAGGAAGCGCTCGTGGTGAGGGAGGTACATAGACTCCATCACATAAACGTATCCTTCAGCATCAGCTTCTTCTGGATAGTTGCTAGGATCCCAATACAATCTTGGTTCCCAGTTTAGGGATTGAAGAACAGAATCCTGGAAGTCGCGCTCACCGATGTTGTCTCCCTCAATGTTCTGAAGGTACTCCTGGTAAGCCGTCAACTGTTGTCCGTCTTCGTAACGAGGGTCATTAAACGCGTACTCCCCAAATGGGTGCTCGTTTCTCTCGTCAACACTGGCAAACTCCATTTCGTCCCACTTCGCTGCTAGACGGTATCTAGCAATTGAGTCGCGAACCCAGTGCACAAACTGACGGTACTCGTTATTCGTAATTTCGGTCTCGTCCATATAAAAGGCGGTAATAGAAACCGTCTTAGTAGGAGCAGTCCATGCGTTGGTCACATCTGGGTCTTGATGCCCCATGTTGTAGGAGCCAGATGGAACGAACACCATACCATAAGGCTCCGTCGGGAACCACTCTGGTCGGTTTTGAACACCCACGAGTTCGCCTTGGTCCGAGCTAGAGCACGACGCCAACAAGGCAATGGAGATGATCGATAATCCTAATTTATTCATAGCGGAACGGTGTTTCCTTTGTCTTTGTCACTTTTTTACTTCGAGTACAGCCTGCTATATTACTACAATTTTGAGATTTACAACCAAACCGAATTACCTTCTCTTGAAGGAACTGGCTTAGGAAGCTCAATTTTGAAACAATAATTAACTGTTATCTCATGACTACCGCTGCTCGAAGCATTCAGATCACTTGTAGTCAAGTCGTAGGAGTAGGCAAGTTGCAATTCGGGCAAAATGCGATAGCCGGCCATAAGCGCGACAGCATCCTGCACACGATAAGTAACGCCACCCCAAATTTGGTTATTGTATGTACCTGTTATATTGATATCGGCTTGAGGGTTCAAAGCACTCTCATCAAACTTTACAATAGCTGCAGGTGTCAACACGATATCAGTACCTTCTAGTGGATAGTTGTAACCACCCATGATAAAGTAGTGACGCTCGTGTGATAGTTGTGTTACATTGCCCGTTTGTGAAGTGAAGTCGGTCTTCGCTCCAATCAAGCGACGCGTACTTACACCTACCCACAAGTTCGGGTCAGAGTAATAAACACCAAACGTTCCGTCGATAGCAACGCCAGAGGTGCCTTGTTGAATTACACTTGGGTCCGGACCGCTGTTCGGCTCCGGAAGAATGTAGTTCGTTCCTGATTGAATCTGATTGGTGTAGAGGTCTGCTGCTGCACCAATACCCAACTTACCATTCATGAAATCCATCTGGTAAGCATATCCCAAACCTAGGCTGGTGTTTTGGAAAAAGCCGATGGCATCATTCACTACATTCAAGTAAACACCACCACGGATAGCCGCGATTGGCACTTCTACGTTGAGGTTTTGCGTAACAGGAGCGTTCTCAAAACCTACCCATTGTGAGCGGTGCACACCAGTAACACAAATGCTACCCTTGCTACCTGCAACACCAGGGTTGTAGTATAAACGGTTGTTTGTAAACTGAGTAAACTGGAGATCCTGTTGTGCGAAAACAGCGAATCCAGTCCCCATTAAAAGTAGGGTTAGTAATTTCTTCATATGAGCGTGCTCTGAGCTTTGTTCAGCCTTGTAGCCGCCTAAGATATTAATATTATTTGTCTCAGGAAGTTTCACGAGGGCAATTTAAGCGTAAGAATCTTAACAAATTGTCCGTTCATTCTCACACTCAGTGCGATCTGCACAGTGGTTTAGCCATGAAAATATCGACGCATTTATAGTCCGCGCTGCTGCGCTTTCCACCATCTATCGGGAATGTGTCCCTCCATCGCAGCTTGATAATCACTGGCGCTGCAAGGGATTAAGGTGTGTCTTTGGTGTTGAGATTGATGAATAGGAACCTCGATCCACCAGCGTTCACTCAACGGGCTTTTGTAGAATATCAATTCTAAATCGCCTTCATCAATGAGCACCGTAAACTTGGTGTAATCTTTTTTACTCGTGAATGGATAATCGCCTTTGCGCTGTTGAACCCCTTCAATAAAGTACCAAATCATTTGAGCAGCGAGATGCGCACTCATGCCTTGGAAATCAAAACTCGGATTTAGCTCATAGAGACCAAAGCAAGATAGCTTATCGCTCAAACCAGCATACCGTGTTATTGCACAGGCTTGTTCACCAGAAAATCCGTTTGGCGAAGGTTGTCCGTGGGCTGGCGAATCGCCTTGTCGAATGGCATTCATATCAAACGACAACATATCGGCATCGCGAACAATAGATTCTACTTCGCTGATTTCATTTCTCAATTTGCCAATGCGGTGCGTCTCAAAGTGCATTCTCTCCATCAAATCGATTTCCTCCGGCGGAATGAAATACGATTGATAGCCCAAGTTGGCAAAGTTGAACAAGTTGTACGGCTTGTTTAAAACGATATGAGAAAGGTAGTTGTGCGCACCAAATGTATCGGTGTGCTGGCCTAAGTCGAAACGTTGATCGACCGAAACTAAATTGACGGTTTGTTCCAGGTTGTCGTATCCGCGATACGCCGCATAGGTCATATCTTGGGAGCCGCCGATGATTACAGGGAGTATGTCGGCTTTCCGCAATTCTTCCACCACGATACGAACGGCAGCCACAGAATCTTCCAATGTTTCTCCGCGATAGATATTTCCGAGGTCGACAATATCCAAATTCCAATGCCCAAACATCAATTGATACAGGTAAGGGCGAATGGCGTCGGGTGCTTCTGCTGAGCCTCGATTAAATCGACTTCCGCGGTCTTCCATCACGCCAACGATGCCAATTTGCACATCGGCTAATTCCGGAATACCATCTACTTCTTGGTGGAGTTTGATTCTACGGCCTAACGTTCCTGGGTGAAGGTCTTCCAACGCGGCAACGATGTGCGCTGGAATAGGCGATAGGATGTCGTTCAGCATTGCCTTTGCTTATTTCTTTTTGCGGGCGGTCTTCTTTCTCGGCTTCTTTTCTCCGGCTTCAGCAATAATTTTCAGCGCTTCCTCCAATGAGAGCTCAGCTGCTTCTGTTCCTTTCGGGATGCGGAAATTGCGTCGGCCTTGCTTGAGGTATGGACCATAAGGGCCATTCAATACTTCAATCTTCGGGTCGGCATCTTCGAATACCTTGATATTGCGATTGGCTACCTGCTCCTTTTTCTCCTCAATCAAGCGAATCGCCGTTTCAAGATCAACGGTGAGCGGACTCAATTCGCCTTTTAGTGAGGCATAGGTTTTCTCGTGCTGCACATACGGACCGAATCGACCGATGGCGGCTTTCACAGGTTTATCTTGATAGGTTCCCAAAGTTCTTGGGAGCTTGAAGAGTTCAAGTGCATCTTCCAAAGTGATGGTGTCTACACTCATGTCCTTTGGAATGGATCCGAACTGAGGTTTCTCCTCGTCTTCGGTGCTTCCCATTTGTACCATTGGTCCATAGCGACCCACTTTGGCATAAATCGGTTTTCCTGAATCGGGATGCTCACCTAACAAACGTTCTCCGCTTGCTCTTTCGGCATCTTCGGCATCTTCGATCTTTGGGTGGAACTGAGAGTAAAACTCTTCAATCATCTCTACCCATCCCTCGTTTCCAGATGCAATTCTATCGAACTCAGATTCCACGCTTGCGGTGAAGTTGAAATCCATAATTTCTTCGAAATGCTCTACCAAGAAGTCATTCACGACCATCCCGATATCGGTTGGCATCAACTTGCCCTTATCTGCTCCAGTTCTCTCTTGAAGCGTTGCCACTTCAATGTCGGACCCCGATAGCTTGAGCTGTTGGTAGTTGCGAATCTCTCCTTCCAAATCAGACTTTTCTACGTACCCTCTTTTTTGGATGGTTGAGATGGTCGGTGCGTAAGTAGAAGGACGACCAATTCCCAATTCTTCCAATTTCTTCACCAAGCTGGCTTCGGTGTAGCGCGCTGGGTGTTTGGTGAATCTCTGAGTAGCGGTTACTTCGCTGTAGTTCAGTTCCTCACCTTTGTGAAGTTTTGGAAGCATGTTCTTTTCTTCCACTTCCTCGTCGTCTGTACCTTCTAAGTACGCACGGAGGAAACCGTCGAATTGAATAACCTCGCCTTTAGCGATGAATTCGTATTTGCTGCCAGCTACTTCGATGTGAGCTGTTGTTCTTTCTAATTGTGCATCGGCCATTTGGGAAGCAATCGTGCGCTTCCAAATCAAATCGTACAATCTCTTTTGCTGACGGTCTGCACCGGCGGCATGATTGGCCATGCTTGTCGGACGAATGGCTTCGTGAGCCTCTTGCGCACCTTTATTCTTGGTCGAGTAGCGGCGTGACTTGCTGTAATTTTCTCCGTAGTAAGAGCTAATCTCTTGCTTTGCCGCTTCGATGGCGTCGTTCGACAAGTTCACACTGTCGGTACGCATATAGGTAATCAATCCACTTTCATAAAGCTTCTGCGCTACACTCATCGTTTGAGAAACGGAGAAGCTCAATTTTCTCGAAGCTTCCTGTTGAAGAGTAGAAGTAGTAAACGGTGCTGCTGGTGTTCTCTTAGCTGGCTTGGTTTCAAGCTCAGTGATTTTCATTCCGGCACCATTACACGCATTCAAGAAGGCGTTTGCTTCTTCTTCTGTCTCAAAACGATGATTGAGTTCCGCTTGAAGTTGATCACCATTGCTATTGGTAAGCTGAGCTATCACACGGAAGCTGCTCGTTGACTCGAAGCCGCGAATCTCTCGCTCTCGCTCAACAATCAAACGTACACTAACACTTTGTACACGACCCGCGCTCAAACCTCGGCGTACTTTCTTCCACAATACAGGAGAAAGCTCGAAACCTACAAGTCGGTCGAGTACACGACGTGCTTGTTGGGCATTGACCAGGTTGCTATCAATTCTGCGAGGGGTATCTACCGCTTTCTGGATAGCGGTTTTCGTGATTTCGTGAAAAACAATTCGATTGGTAGTTGCAGGATTCAGGTTGAGGGCTTCCGCTAGGTGCCAAGCAATGGCTTCCCCTTCACGGTCTTCATCCGAAGCCAACCATACCGTTTCAGCATCCTTAACTAGTTTTTTGAGCTTGTTAACTACGTCCTTCTTCTCTTTCGGTACTTCATATATGGGTTTGAATCCGTTGTCGATTTCTACTCCCATTCCTTTGGATACCAAGTCTCTGATATGACCAAAACTCGACTCTACTTTGAAATCTGAGCCCAATATTTTCTCAATGGTCTTCGCCTTAGCAGGGGACTCGACAATTACCAAGTTCTTTGACATGAATGCTGTGATTTGGTGAGCGTTCTTTCCTTCAACTCGCGTACAAAGTAAAGCACAATTTTTTTGAGAGTGCCTTACTCACGCGTTAGTCTTGTGTTATATACCATATATATACATCAACAATGTCGTTTCCGTTCACACGGGATTTGCTGTCAAATTGACAGATACCCACGCATATTTTCTAACTTTGCCCCTTCAACGAAAACGAAAGTTCAAGATGCAGAACAACGACCTCGGAGATAAGGTGATGGATGAAGCTCGCCAAGGAGAAGCTTTGGTGATCGAGGGGCAAACGCACGGAAAGAAAAAGCTCTATATCGAGAGCTACGGTTGTCAGATGAATTTCTCTGATTCAGAAATCGTAGCCTCTATTTTGGAGAAGAAAGGATATGAGACGACGAAGAATGCGGACGAAGCGGATTTAGTTTTGCTGAATACCTGCTCGATTCGCGATAAAGCGGAACAGACTGTTCGCAATCGTCTGACCCACCTCAATAAAGTGAAAGAAGGAAATCCCAACATGCACATTGGTGTATTGGGATGTATGGCTGAACGCGTGAAGAGCAAATTGCTCGAGGAAGAGAAGTTGGTTGACCTTGTAGTTGGGCCAGATGCCTACCGCGATTTGCCAAACTTGCTCGATGAACTCGACGAGGGACGCAAGGCCGTGAATGTGATTCTTTCAAAAGAAGAAACCTACGATAACATTGAGCCTGTTCGCCTCGGCGGAAACGGCATTACTGCGTTCATCTCCATCATGAGAGGATGCGATAACATGTGCACCTTCTGCGTGGTTCCATTTACCCGTGGACGTGAGAGAAGTAGAGATCCTCAAACCATCGTGGAAGAGGCAATCGATCTAAGAGATAGAGGGTACAAAGAGATTACTCTTCTTGGTCAGAATG
>JABXHW010000004.1 GCA_013373425.1 Flavobacteriia bacterium | reverse complement strand
AGGTATTTTATCCTTTCTTTGCAGGCTGAATAAATCCTAAACTCTCACAACCATGTCAGACATTGCAGCAAGAGTGAAAGCAATCATCGTAGACAAGTTGGGCGTCGACGAGAACGAAGTAACAACTGAAGCGTCATTCACCAACGATCTAGGTGCAGACTCACTTGACACCGTAGAATTGATTATGGAATTCGAAAAAGAATTCGATATTCAAATTCCAGACGATCAAGCTGAGAACATCGCAACTGTAGGTCAAGCTGTTGCTTACATCGAAGAAGCAAAATCTTAAACTTCCCCTCAAATGGAGCTGAAACGAGTAGTCGTTACGGGGATAGGTGCGTTGACACCTATCGGTAACACCGCAGGAGAATTTTGGAAGAATCTTGTAGCGGGCACACCTGGTGCTGCGCCGATTACACTATTTGATACCGAAAAATTCAAGACTCGTTTCGCTTGTGAGGTGAAGAACTTCGTAGCAACGGATTTCATTGACCGCAAAGAAGCGCGGAAAATGGACCGTTTTTCTCATTTTGGGCTGGTGGTCGCTGATGAAGCGATCGCCGACGCCCAGCTTGAGGGCAACGTTGATCCGGATCGAGCGGGTGTGATTTGGGGCTCAGGAATCGGTGGTTTAGACACCTTCCTCCAAGAGTCAAAGAACTACGCCGCTGGTGATGGAACTCCACGCTTTAATCCGTTCTTCATTCCAAAGATGATTGCCGATATCACTGGTGGTCATATTTCGATGAAGTACAACTTCCGCGGACCCAACTTTACAACTGTATCTGCCTGTGCATCTGCCACCAACGCATTGATAGATGCCTACACGTACATCCGCCTGGGCAAGGCTGATGTGATTGTAGCTGGAGGTTCTGAAGCAGCCGTTACCGAAGCTGGTATCGGAGGTTTCAATGCCATGCACGCACTTTCTACCCGAAACGATGATCCGGCAACGGCTTCTCGTCCGTTCGATAAAGATCGCGACGGTTTCGTGATGGGTGAAGGTGGAGCAGCCATTGTATTAGAAGAGTACGAGCACGCTGTGAAGCGCGGCGCAACGATCTACGCAGAGTTTGCCGGTGGCGGACTTTCGGCAGATGCGCACCACTTGACTGCTCCTCATCCGGAAGGCTTGGGCGCCAAAAACGTTATGCGTTATGCACTCGACGATGCGGGTATGAGCCCAGACGAGCTGGATTACGTAAACGTTCACGGTACCTCTACCCCACTTGGGGATATTGCTGAAACCAAGGCTATCAAAGAAGTATTCGGAGATCACGCGTACAACTTGAACATCAGTTCGACCAAATCCATGACTGGACACCTTCTCGGTGCTGCAGGCGCCGTTGAGGCAATTGCTTCCATCTTGGCCGTTCGCGATGGAATTGTTCCTCCTACCATCAACCACTTTACGGATGATCCGGAGTTAGACAGTAAGTTGAACTTCACTTTCGGTGAAGCACAAAAACGCGAAGTTCGCGCTGCTTTGAGCAATACCTTTGGATTCGGCGGGCACAACGCCTCTGTGATCTTTAAGAAAGCGCAATAACTGTTCATGAGCGGTTTTTGGAATCGCCTGACATCTCGCATTAAAGGCTCTCGTCGAACTCACGACGAATTTTACCATCGCATTGCACAAATTACGGGCTTAGAACCTGTGAACTTGTCGTTCTATCAATTGGCTATGCGCCACAGTTCCGCTTCTAAAAAGTCGGAAAGTGCAGCCTGGTCTAATAATGAACGTCTGGAGTTTCTCGGTGATGCCATTCTCGGCGCCGTTGTAGCCAAACGTCTCTACGATCTTTACCCAGAGGAAAATGAAGGCTTCCTGACGAGCATGCGTGCTAAGATGGTAAGCCGAAAGAACCTCAACAAGCTCGCTGAGAAGTTCAATCTCGCACCATTAGTGGTGAGTAGGCTCGACGCCAAGAAGCCTGCTAGATCACTCTTAGGAGATGTGCTAGAAGCTTTAATCGGTGCTGTGTACCTCGACCTAGGCATGGAAGCTGCAGAGCGCTTCATTGAGTCGAAAGTAATGGAGGGCAACAAAGCATTCGCCGAACTTGAAACGCAAGTGGTGAGTTACAAGAGTACCCTTATTGAGTACGCTCAGGCCGAAAGACTTCACCATGAGTTTAAGTTAGAAGAACGTTGGGGTAAAAACCATAGCCTTAACTTTAGAGTCGGACTTTATCTCAATGGTGATCGCATCACACAGGGAACAGGAACAAGTAAGAAAAGAGCAGAAGAAAGCGCAGCTGAAGAGGCTTGCAAGCACTTCGAACTATTGAAGAAATGAAAGCACCAGGAAAGGTCTTCACGCTGGATGACGAGGACTACGAAAATGAATCTTCTTTTTCGCACTGGACTATTTCTTCTTCGCTCTCGGATCACAAGCTTGTGTATCGACTCAATCAAGTTCTCGGTTCGAACTTCAAAAGGTCCAAAAGCGATCATGTTTCTCACTTAAAAGGGCATCATTTCGAACATGTAACTTATACTTGGTACGACTCATTTGAAGACATTCAATGGTGTATCTTGATGAACCGTGGAAGAACGCGTTCCGAAGAAAACCATGGCGAAGTTCTTCATCGAAATATCTTGGCGTCAAAGCCACCTGTGGATTACATAGTGGTTGCCATGGACGAAATAGACTCTGAGCAAGCAAACAACATGCTCACCGCAATAAGAAAAACGCAAGGCGTTACCTATGCGACAGCTCTCGAGCCCAGCGTATCGCAACGCGCCGAACTGAACATTGAACTAGAAAACATACTCTTATGAATAAAGCTAAAATTGTAGCAACCCTAGGCCCAGCCTCTGCCAACAAGGAAACGATGTTGGAAATGATCAAGGCTGGCGTTAATGTGTTTAGAATCAACTTTTCACATGGCGACCACGCTACACACCGAGCTACCATTCAACTAATTCGCGAGATCAACGAAGAGCACGATCTCAACGTAGCAACCCTTGCAGATTTACAAGGTCCAAAGCTTCGAATTGGAGAAGTTGAAGAAGGTGCCGTGGTAAATGTTGGCGACAAAGTAACGTTCACCACTACCCCAACTAAAGGGACGGCTAAGCGGGTTTACATGACCTATGAACAATTCCCACAGGACGTTCAAGTGGGGGAACGTATCCTATTGGATGACGGAAAACTCCTAATGACCGTTACGAGCACGAACGGAAAAGACGAAGTTCAAGCAGAGGTTGTTCAAGGAGGTCCGCTCAAGAGTAAAAAGGGCGTGAACCTTCCGAATACTAAGATTTCTCTGCCTTGCCTTACTGAAAAAGACCTGGCCGACTTGGAAGTTGCACTTGACGAGAATGTTGAGTGGATTGGGCTGAGCTTCGTGCGTAATGCAGAAGACGTAATTGAACTGCGTGGTCTAATCAAGAAATCGAAGAAAACGGCATTCATCATCTCAAAAATTGAGAAGCCTGAAGCCGTGATGGACATCGAGCGCATCATGGAAGAAACAGATGGCGTTATGGTAGCTAGAGGTGATCTCGGTGTAGAAGTGCCTATGCAATCCGTGCCGCTCATCCAGAAGATGATTGTCGAAAAGGCATTAATTGCTAGCAAACCCGTAATCATCGCAACTCAGATGATGGAGAGCATGATTGAGAACATGTCTCCTACTCGTGCAGAGGTTAACGATGTTGCAAACTCTGTACTTGATGGAGCTGACGCAGTAATGCTCAGTGGTGAAACTTCTGTTGGTAAGCATCCTGTAGCCGTTGTAGAAGCCATGAGCCGCATTATCTCCCACGTGGAGGAAACTGCGAAAATCGAAGCACCTGAGCACCCTCCTATTGAGAGAAACGAACGCTACATCACAGACAGCATCTGTTATCAAGCCGCTAAAGTGGCTGATCAAGTGAGCGCCACGTCTATCATGACTATGACGTTTAGCGGTTATACCGGCTTCAAAATCAGCTCACACCGCCCTAAAGCAAACATCTACGTATTCACAGCTAACCGCTCAATTTTGAACACGTTAAGCTTGATTTGGGGAGTCTCTGGATTCTTTTATGACAAAATGGAGAGTACGGACAACACATTCCATGAAATTAAGGAGATGATTCGCCGGAAAAAACTGATGAAGAAGGGTGAATTGATGGTGAAAATCGCGTCGATGCCAATTCAGGAGCGCGGAACCACCAATATGATGAAGATCGCAGAGATGGACTAAGGGGTGAAGTACTTCAAAGTACATAACGATAGTCTTCGTGCTGAATTTTCATTCAAGTCGTTCAAGCAATCCTTGAACTTTGTAGTGCTTGTGGGCGAACTCGCCGAAGATGAAAATCATCATCCAGATATTGACATTCGATACACGAAAGTTGGCGTCATTTTATCCACTCACGATCGTGGAAATATCGTCACCGAAAAAGACTATTCGCTCGCTGAAAAAATTGAAAACCGATTTGATGAATTTCTGCTAAGCGCGGATTTCACATAACCTTTGTTCTCTGATTATCAGAAAATTGATTTCATGCTTGAAATACAGAAATTCTGCTGAGCATTGATTTCACGAAATAAAAAAGGGCCTCAAATGAGGCCCTTTTTGTGTCTTGAAGTTGGTCGTTTAGATCACTCCTTTGAACTGGTTCAAGAAACGCATATCGTTCTCAAACAGCATTCGGATATCTGGAATTTGGAATCGCTGGAGAGTGATTCTTTCGATACCCAATCCGAAAGCGTAGCCCGAATATTTCTCTGGGTCGATGTTGGAAGCTTTGAGAACTTCAGGATCAACCATTCCACAGCCCATTACTTCGAGCCAACCCGTTCCTTTGGTCATTCGGTAGTCCGTTTCATTTTCAAGTCCCCACCAAATATCCATTTCGGCGCTTGGTTCGGTAAATGGGAAATAACTCGGACGAAGTCTAATCTTAGTCTCTGCACCGAAGAACTCACGCGCAAAGTAGAGCAGCGTTTGCTTCATATCTGCAAATGAAACGTTCTCATCGATATACAAGCCTTCGATTTGATGGAAGATACAGTGTGATCTCGATGAAATAGCTTCATTTCTAAATACTCGACCTGGAGCGATGATGCGGATTGGAGGTTGCATAGACTCCATCGATCTAACCTGTACGGATGACGTGTGTGTGCGTAGCGCCCAATCTGGATCGGTATGAACAAAGAACGTATCCTGCATATCTCTTGCCGGGTGTTCCTCAGGGAAGTTCAACGCGGTGAAGTTGTGCCAATCATCTTCAATTTCTGGCCCTTCACTGACGGAAAAGCCAATGCGCTTAAAGATGTCAACGATTTCATTGCGCACGGTGGTTACGGGATGTTCTGACCCTTGGTGCAGTGGCTCACCGGTACGCGTAAGATCGTTCTCGTTGTGAAGCGGTTTGCTCTCTTCGAGCTCGCTTTTGAAACGCAATACCGCTTGCTCAACTGCGTTCTTCAATTGGTTAACAACACGACCGTACTCCTTCTTTTCCTCGTTTGGAACAGACTTGAAATCAGCAAAAAGGTCTTTGAGAATGCCTTTTTGGCCCAAATAGCGCAGGCGGAAAGCTTCTAGTTCCTCAGCGTTAGAGGGCTGAAACTCAGCGACGGCTCTCAAATGTTCATCGATAGCTTTATTCATGATGGCGGTATAGGACGTGCTTGTTATATTTGTCTCGCGTCGAAGTGCGCAATATTACTCAATTTCACGCTCATGAGAAAGCTTCTTACAGGACTCTTGCTGGCTGGAACGTTTATGTTCACAGGCGGTTGCGACGAAGAAGGGCCTACTAATGGTACGGCTAAAGTCTACGTTTATAACCAAGAGGGGGAGCCAATTCAAAACGCTCTCGTACAGTTTAAGTCACCAGTAGACATTCCGAACGGACTTGAAGTGTATAAGTTCACAGAAATTGACGGAAGCGCCTTTGTGCGTTGGGATTACGATTTGTTCGTAGATGTTGTTGTTGTAAAGGGCGGTTATCGTGGATGTAATGCGGTTAGAGTAATCCCAGGCAAGACCACGGAAAAAGACCTTATATTGTTCCCCTTTAACACTCCAGGAAACGGGTGTCCATAATCCACATTGATATGCGCAAGCTTCTAACAGTAGCTCTTTTTGCTTCTTTGTTCATCTCTACAGGCTCTTGTCGCCTTGACGAGCCGGGATATCCATTCCAAATTATTGTGGAGGGTGCGAACGGCAACCGAGTGCAAAATGCTTTTGTTAACTGCTTTGTTCCATTACCGAATACCAATATTCGCTACGCTGGATACACCAGTGTTGCCGGAACCAAGTATTTCCGTCACGAAGGTGGAGAAGTCGTTTTACAGGTACAGGTGACTAAAGGAGAAGATCCAATTAGCGCTGCAGGATGTGGATATATCAAGCTAGAACCAAACCAGCTAGTCCAGCAAACGATTGTAGTTGAAGATTACGATCCACTTGACCCTGGTTGCGAATAGCCAATCAAGCTAAAAAGCCACTTTCTTCAAAATATTGAATAACGGCCTCCTTCATCAATCGGGTTTGATGCCCAGGTTTTAGGTGTGGGAGGTCTTCTATTTTGCGGTAATGCGGCCATCCATCTTCATCATACGCTTCAAACTCGTAATAGCCATATGGCTCAAGAAGTCGACAAATTGCGATGTGCATTACATTTAGCTTCTCGTCTTTTTTGAACTTTCTAAACCCTTGTCCGAGTTCCTGAACGCCAATCAAAAAGATGATTCCGTCTAAGTCTACATCCTCTCCTTCGGCAAATTGCTTCGAAATTTTCGAAACGATTTCCTCCCACTTTTCATTCATTCCATCCATTGTGGACTACTTTCGCTTTACAAGTGCAAACATACCATGAACACAACTGATATCGTACTGCTTCTCCCTATTCTCTTTGGATTTGTTCGCGGACTTTGGTCTGGACTCATTCAAGAGGTTGCGGGAATTGTTGGCGTAATCGTTGGCGTTGCTTTGGGCTACCTGTTTAATGAGCAACTGGTGGGCATGCTTATTCAAGAATTAGACATGACCGTTGAAGCTGCGAATATCACTGGATTCGGAGTGTTGTTCTTAGCTGGTTTTTTAGGGGTTCTCTTGATTGGACGAATCGTCACCAAAGGAATGTCTTTAGCGGCCTTAGGAGGCGTTAATCGCGTTCTAGGCGGGTTGTTTGCAGCAATCAAGTACGCCGTATTCACAGCTATCCTCCTATCGGTGTTCAATCGCATCAACGATACAGTGAATGTGATAGAAAAAGAAAAACTCGCCGAAAGCACTGTTTATAATGCCTATGGCGAGTTTAGTTCTATACTCTGGGATTACGTTCCCGAGGAAGATGATGACTTTAACCTCGAATCAATCCAGGATCGCTTGGATTCCAGGGAGTGATTTTCCTTCGAGATACTCCAACATCGCTCCTCCTCCGGTGCTCACATAGCTCACCTTATCTGCGAGGTTAAACTGTTTCACCGCTGCTACAGAGTCACCTCCTCCAACAAGTGAAAACGCGCCTTTGCTTGTGGCGTCGGCGATGGCCAATCCAACCTCTCTAGTACCCTTGCTGAAAGCTTCGAATTCGAAAACACCAAGAGGACCGTTCCACAAAATCGTCTTGCTTTTGCCGATTACTTCTGCATACTTGGCTATAGATTCTGGACCTACATCTAGTCCCATCCAGCCGTCTTCAACCGCATCTGCAGCAGACAAGTTGGTGTTGGCATCTGCAGCAAAATTGTCGGCATTCAGAGAATCAACCGGAAGGTGGAAAACGACATTCTTCTCATCTGCTTTGGCTAACAACTCGTTGGCAAGGTCTAGCTTATCTTCTTCAACAAGCGAATTGCCAACTTTTCCACCTTGTGCCTTCAAAAAGGTATAGGCCATACCACCGCCAATAATTAGGTGATCAACTCGATCCATCAAGTTGGTAATAATATCAATCTTGCTACTCACTTTAGCGCCGCCTACGATAGCTGTAATCGGACGGTCATCGCTGTGGAGCACTTTATCAACGTTGACGATTTCATTGCCCATTACATATCCAAAAGCTTTTTTGCCTTCGAAGAATTGAGCAATAACTGCCGTGCTCGCGTGTGCTCTGTGGGCAGTGCCAAATGCATCGTTTACATAGATGTCTCCATGTGTAGCGAGAGCTCTTGCAAAACTCGAATCACCCGACTCTTCACCTGCATGGTAACGAAGGTTTTCAAGCAAAAGAACCTCGCCCGGCTTAAGGCTTGATGAGAGAGATTCTGCATCATCACCGATGCAATTAGCCGCGAATTTGACAGAAACATTGAGAACGTTACTCAAGTGTTCCACGATTTGGCTCAATGAGAACTCCGGTTTGACTTCTCCTTTTGGTCGACCTAAATGCGACATTAAAACAACAGAACCTCCATCTTTCAGGATCTTCTGAATGGTTGGAATAGTCGCTTGAATGCGCGTGTCATCTGTGATTTTACCGTCCTTCAAAGGGACATTGAAGTCTACTCGGATAAGGGCTCTTTGGCCCTCGAATGAAAAATCGTCTATCGTTTTCATCAGCATTGTTTGAAATCTTGACAAAAGTAAGGCGTTCACCTCTACTCTCCTCATTCAATGGTTTTTTACCTTCGCTCCATGCTGTTTTCATCGATTCCAGGACAAACACCTTTAGCTAAGAAGCTAAAGGGAAACATACAAAGAGGCAAGATTCCCCATGCACAGTTGTTTGTGGGTGCAGAAGGATCTAGCGCTCTAGCCATGGCTATTGCGTATGCTCAGTATGCCATGTGCGCAAACCCTGGAGACGACAGTTGTGGAGAATGCCCTTCGTGCAAGCAATTCACCTCGCTTCAACATCCCGATTTACATTTTGCCTTCCCGGTAGCGAAGACAAAAGATTCTTCGGACAAGCCAACAAGTGAGGAGTTTTTAGCTTCTTGGCGAACGCTCATATCCGACAATCCCTTTCCGCTTTACATTGAATGGCTTTCACACATCGGCGTAGAGAACAAACAGGCGCAACTATCTGTATATCAAGCAGTTAAAATATCCCAAGCTCTGCAATTGAAGAGCTATGCTGGAGGAATGAAAGTGTTGATTCTCTGGATGCCTGAAAAGCTCAATACCGCCGCCGCGAACAAGCTGTTGAAGCTTATAGAGGAACCCGAAGGAAGGACAGCCATTTTAATGGTTACTCATCACGAGGAGTCAGTTCTCGGAACCATCCGATCTCGCTGTCAGGTTGTTAATGTTCCACCCTCAAATTCCCAAGCTCTTGCTCAATTCTTAGACTCCTATAATGACAGTCAAGTGCCCTCGACTCTATTGGCCACCATGGCTCATGGCGAGCCGGGACAGGCGTTTCACTTGATGAAGGATGCGGAATGGATAAAGGATGATGTGACCCGGTTTGTGAAATGGGTTCGCGCTAGCTTCCAGCGTAAAGTTGATTTAATGCTAGAGTGGTCTGATTCAGCCTCTGGACTGGGTCGCGAGCGATTGAAGAGCTTTTTGCATTTCTCATTGGATGCCTTTGAGCAAGCGTTGACATACAATTATGGTGCTCATCAAGACAATCCATTTCAAGTAGCAGATGTAGATTTCAAATTTGACAAGTTTGCTCCATTTGTCCACTCGGGAAACATCGTTGAGATCCACGAAAAAATCAATCGGGCGATTTACGAGATTGAACGAAATTTGAATCCGAAAATCGTTCTGCTAGACCTCACTTTCGAGGTTGCGAAGGCGCTCAACGCAAAGCACTGATAATCAATAACTTATAAAAGCCCCACTGAGCCAACATCTCAACCGGAAAGGGGTGTGGGCCTAGAAAGGGGTGAAAGTCGCTTAAAACAGCTTTAAACCGTCTTTTTAAAGACGTACACTAGGCTGCTCATGTTCTTGTGGCTTCTACCGGCCAAGTTCGAGCGCAATCCAGTCAAAAATGCGTGAATAGGTCGCATCGAGCCTGTTTTGTATTTCTCAGACAACAACGAAACATAGAATGAGTCAAAAGCCATGTTTTTTACTTCTGCCAGCTTGAAACCATTCTGTTCAACTAAGCGAGTCATACTTGATTTTGAAAAATGCCAAAAGTGGATAGGAACATCCCAAGCCGCCCAATGAACCCCATAGTGTTTGGCGTCGAGGCTTTCATGATTCGGGACAGCAATTAACAACACGCCGTGATCATTCAACAAATCATGAAACTTGGCGAGATATGATTCTGGATCAGGAAGGTGTTCAAGCACATGCCAAAGCGTAATGGCATCGACTTTTGTTCCGCTCGCGATTTCCTCCAAGGAAGAAAATGGTTCTATTCCATGCTCAGTTTTTGCATTCGCTCTTGCCACCTCACTAACCTCTACACCAGAAATATTCCATCCATTCTGAGCACATTCGTTCAAAAAGTGTCCAGTGCCGCATCCCATATCTAGAATACTCCCCTTCTTCGCATACTGCTCTGCCCACTTTCTCTTATCGCGCACGGCCTTATTTCGTACCAGCTGATAAGCTCTACTAAAAAGCGACTTCTTCGTGTTGCTGTGAGAGATATAGTCTTCGCTTTCGTAATATTTTCCAATCTCACTATCTGCAGGACGAGGAGAGGTTAGAAGAAACCCACAGGTATCACATTTCACAATTTGAAAGTCTTCCTGACTCACCATGTGATCATTCACAACGCTGTGTTCTGAAAAAGAATCGCCCTTACAAACAGGACATTTGTTGATAGTTACGGAGTGTTCCACGTGAAACGAAATGTGAGATTATCGGCCCATATGCACCAACAATACGCTAATGTCTGAAGGTGAGACGCCGCTAATTCGGGACGCCTGGGATACCGTTGCCGGGCGAATATCGGATAATTTGGTTCGCGCTTCCATGCTTAAGCTTGAAATATCTTCATAAGTGAAGTCAGACGGAATCTTAATGTTTTCCAAACGCTTCATCTTTTCGACATTCTCCTGCTCTTTATGGATATAGCCTGAATACTTATAATCAATTTCAACCTGTTCTAGAACTTCTTCATCAATTGATTCCAAATCTACGAGAGACGCAACCATTGGTATTTGAAGTAAATCTAGAAGTGTTAGTTCCGGACGACTGATATAGGTGTCAATCTTGTTCTTCTGTTTTGCGAGAGCCGAACCTTTTGCTTCAAGCACCGGGTTAATGTCTTCCGGTTCTATGCTCAGGGTAGACAATTTCGATTTGAGATTTTCAATGCCTCTCTCTTTCTCTTCCAATCGAGTTAAGCGCTCTTCAGCAGCCAAGCCGATACTATGACCCAATCGAGTTAAGCGCAAATCTGCATTGTCTTGTCGAAGTAAAAGACGGAACTCTGCCCTACTCGTAAACATACGATAAGGCTCCTCTGTACCCTTCGTGATCAAGTCGTCAATCAATACGCCGATATAGGCCTGTCCTCTGTCGAGAATAACCTCAGATTCACCATGAATCTTTCGATGCGCATTGATGCCCGCCATCAGGCCTTGGGACGCAGCTTCTTCATAACCCGTCGTTCCATTGATCTGACCAGCGAAATACAGGTTCTCTACCAGTTTGGTCTCAAGAGTATGCTTCAACTGGGTCGGTGGAAAATAATCATATTCGATTGCGTAGCCTGGTCGGAAGAAACGAACGTTCTCGAATCCCGGCACCTTGCGCAAGGCCTCTACCTGAATCTCCCATGGGAGTGATGTGCTAAAGCCATTGATATAATACTCAACCGAATTCCAATTCTCTGGCTCTACGAACAGTTGGTGTCTATCCTTATCCGCAAAGCGATCAATCTTATCCTCGATACTCGGACAATACCTTGGCCCCTTACTCTTGATAGCGCCGTTGAACATCGGACTTCTATCAAACCCATTTCTCAGGGTGTCGTGCACCTCCGGACTTGTATAGGCAATCCAGCAGCTTCTTTGTTCTGTTATTTCATACTGGCGGAGGTAAGAAAAGCGACCCGGATTTTCGTCTCCCTTCTGTTCTTCAAACTTTGAGAAATCAAGAGATCTTCCATCTACTCGAGGAGGTGTTCCTGTCTTCATTCTACCCGAATCAAAACCGAGCTTAACAAGCTGTTCAGTGATGCCCTTTGCTGCTCTTTCACCAGCTCGGCCACCACCAAAATTCTTATCACCGATATGAATTAATCCGTTTAGAAAAGTGCCATTTGTCAGCACGACTGACTTGGCTCTAATCGAGATTCCCATGCCTGTTTTTACACCGACCAACTTCCCCTCTTCCATCCATAGCCCGGTGACCATGTCTTGAAAGAAATCGAGGGTTGGAATGGCCTCTAAGGCGAGTCGCCATTCTTCTGCAAAGCGCCAGCGATCCGACTGCACTCTAGGGCTCCACATCGCAGGCCCTTTGCTTCGGTTGAGCATGCGAAATTGGATAGCTGTCTTGTCTGCAATAATTCCGCTTATTCCACCGAGCGCATCAATCTCACGAACAATCTGTCCTTTCGCTACACCTCCCATAGCAGGGTTGCACGACATCTGCCCGATGGTCTGCAAGTTCATCGTAACCAACAACGTCCTACTTCCCATATTAGCAGCAGCAGCGGCAGCCTCATTTCCAGCATGTCCACCCCCAACTACTATCACATCATATTCGTCTCTCGTCATCATAGCGTTCCACGTGAAACTTTTAAGGCCGCAAAAGTAAATATTTATCTTCTAACTGCCTCATTTTCAACTCTTCTTCCTCTGTTTTGTCGCCATAGCCGCATAAATGAAGTAAACCGTGTACTAATACGCGGTCTCTTTCATCTATAACACTCTTATTCAGAGTATTAGAGTTGTCTCGAACCCTATCATAGCTTATTATAATATCACCAGAAATCCGACTGCGAACCACCTCTCCATAGGTAATGATATCCGTGTAGTAATCATGCCGTAGGAGACGTCGGTTCTCCTCCAACATTTCATCATCACTAATGAATCGATAGGAAAGTTGGCGAATAGATAAGTCCTCGCCCTTAGCCACGGCAGACAACCATTCCTCAGAATAGCTCAACAAATCTGACCAGGTATCCGGTAAATCAACAAAATGGATTCGTTTCATTATCTGCGAAGATACGCAGCCGAGCGCTCACGATAATAAGGTGTGAGCAATGGAGTTTCATAGCGGATATTCTCTCGTCTATTTCTCTGATTTCTTAGAAACTCCTCCAGGTAATCATCCCGCAACTCCTGGTAACGCGAACCTGTTTCTGATTCACGTTGTTCATCTTGTTCTTGTAAACGTTCCGCCTCCTCTAGTTCAAGCATCCGAACTTCTATCTCCTTTTGTCGTTCAAAGAACTCTGTATCGAAATTCCGACGGGCCAAGTCACGCTCATTTTCTTCCAATAATTCTTGCAAAGATTGATTTCCATTGTTCCCCGTGGAACCTCTTTCTTCTAACATTTGACGAATCTGTGCTTGACGAGAAATCATCTCAACAATCTGTTGCGCATCTCCGCGTTCACCTTGACCTTGTTGTCCTTCTCCCTGACCTTCCTCACCTTCACCTTCGCCCTCTTGGTTGCCAGGAGACTGACCCATTTGCTGCATTTGTTGGCTCAACTGCTGCTGTCGCATTCGCATATTACTCATGCTTGGAGACTTCCCTCCTGGCTTCTCACAGGATTGATTTCCAGGCATAGCCGCAGCCATTTGTTGTTGAATCTGATCCATCGTGATATCGATCAGATTGGCTAATTCATTCAGTGCTAACATCGACTCACGCATTGATGAATTAGCCTGTGGCATCTGACGTTCACTCATGGTTGCGTTTGAACGATCCATTTCTTCACGCACTTGAACAATCCACTTTGTAACAACCGCATTTATTTCAGGAACGCGATTGGCAATGGCCATCAAACTATCATCAACCACTTCAAAAGCCTTACGCATGTCTTGTTGCTCTCTCATCCAAGAAACAACTACTGCATCAGGGCTATTTTGAGCTTCGCCCTCAACCATCAAGAGGTCTTCTTGGTCCTCACTCAAATGAACCAAGTTCGTGAGAATTCGACGCAGGTTTTCGCGATTCTCAATGTGCATTTGCATCTGCATAGCCATGATAGAGCTGCTCATACTCTCCATCATTTTCTGCATACTCTGACTTGATTTTTGCTGCTTTTCATTCGCGCTTTGTGGAGAACTTTGAGAATCACTTTGCTCACTTTCTCCAGCTTCAGATTGTTCTGATTTCTCTAACTCTTCTGAACTCTCCTGCATAGACTGCTCCGTTTCTTCACCCAACTCTTGAGGTAGTTCGAAAGGCATTGGAGACTTCAGTTCATCATTCTGCTCCTCGAGGTTCTGCATGTCCTCCATCAACTCTTGGAAATCACTATTGAGTGAATCCTGTTCTGATTTGGTATCTGTTTCTGATTCTGCAAGCTCTTGTTGACGCTGCTGTAACTCCTCAAGTTTCTCAAGAACGTCATTCAATTGTTGCTCAACATTCAGGCGTTTCATGAGCTCTTCCATTCGCTCAGCATCCATCTCCATGCGCTGATTCTCGCGTTCAACTTGGCGCATCCAATCGCGGAGTTTGTCCTCATTCATGTTCTCACCCTCCTCTTCGAGCTCTTTCAATAACTCCTCGAGTTTGTCGGTATCCATGTTTTCGAGAAGCTCTTGTAACTGTTCCCTCTTCTGGGTAAGCTCATCCTCTTCACCATCGTTAAGAATTCGCTCCTGGTTCTGCCGCTCCAATTCTCGCTTCATCTGATTCCATTGATTCATCAACTGCTCCTGTTGCTGTTGCATTTGTTGACGCATCTGATTCATCTGCCAATCATTCGAACCTTCAATCATCCGCTGGTTCAAACGCTCTCTCATTTCACGAGCTTCCTGTTGGCGTTGCTGGAAGCGTTCTATGTTCTCAACCGTTTCTCGGTCGCGATTATTCAAATCCTCTCGTCGCTGATCCGCATCTAGGCCCGCAATCCGGAAGGGACCCGCTGTTGTAGACTTCCCTCCGTGAATAGCGTCATTATCCACTGCCGTTACTGAGAAAGATGACCATCCAGATTCTGATAAAACAAAATCGAAATTCGAATGAGAACCGTTTACTGCCCGGCGAATTTCATCACCTGATTCAGAATAAAGTGTAACAAACACAGAGCTCACTCGATAGTCGTCTGAGGCATTTCCCTTCACATACACAAACCCAGTAACTGAGTCTTGCGCCCAATCTACCTCAATGATTGGTCTCGCGTCTTTCAGAACATTCAGTTGATAATATCCAGTTTTGAAAGAAGACCCATTCAGGTTTGAACCCTGAACTTGATATCGCTCTTGATCGTAAATCTTTCGCTCTGTGCGCCACAGACCTTCTTGATAGTCAGCTTTATTGGCATTATCCTCAAACAAAAAAGTTACACTGTCGGCTGCGTTCCATCGCATCATCCAAACCACTTCTGATCCTTCAGGAATTAATGCATCTTGTGAACCGTTGTATTCGAAGTACTCTCTTCCGGTATAGTTCGGCGGAAAAACAGCAACCTTCACATCAAGCAGAGCTGGTACGTCTTTTACTGCAATCTCGTAGCGATTACTGAGATAACCCATTGCTTCGAAGTAAACCTCCTTGCTAGAGGTCACTCTGTCAATGGTCCATTCAAACTGACCATTGGTCTTTTGCATTGGAATCTTCTCATCGCCGATACGAACCGACATCGCTTGAGGAATGCTTGAGCCTCTCACTGAGACTTTCAATGTTAAACTCTTTCCCTTCTCTACTTCCCAATCGTTCTCTACGATAAAATCAAAAGGTGCTTTAGGAGTATATGCGGTTCTGTAGTTGAAGAAACGGTTGCTCCCTTCCACTATAGTTTGAGAATCGAAAGCTGCATAGGTCATTAAAAGAACGGTGGGAACACCAGCTATCCAAGCGGCTCTCACTACTCTCGACTTATCCAATGAGGAGAATAGATCAACATTCCTGAGTTCGCTCGTTTTCTGTTGTATGAGTTCCTTTAGATAATCCGGAGCTATGGTCCTGGAGTCCATCAACTCCAGATAGTTCACTAACTTATCCTCTACGGATGGATCTTCCCGGCCAATCCGAACAGCAATCTGTCGATCGGAAATTGCGCCAAGTCCAATGGATAGTGCAAGGACATGCTTAACGAAATGTATCCAAGTAAAGTAGGCGGCGATTCCTACCCAAATGACCAAGAGGGCTGTTTTGATTGTGGTGCTGAAATACAAAAAGTACTCACCAAGCGCGAGCACGGCCAGGCTAAAAACAATAATACCCAACCAAATAAGAAGACCTCTCCACAATGCAAGACGGTGAAATTTAGATCGATATTGATCCAACTGTACTTTCAAGCCTTTGCTCCCTTCCATTCTTACTATTCTTGTATCTTTCACAAAACATTACCAAGTTACACCCATTTGTGCAGACAAGAGTAACCCATTTTCTTAGACGTGTTATTCCTTCTCTACTGCTACTTGCCAGTTATTCAACGTTTTCACAAGCTGTTTCTGATGAATACCTGAACGCACAAGAGCAACTCCTGCATTTAACAGATAGTGGGCAGTACGAAGAAGCCATTGAATTTACACGTTCCACTCCTGCATCTGACGATCATATGCGCAGTTTGTTCACGATGGTTAGAAACTGGTGCTATGTAAAGCAACGACTCATTCAACCACAAGTTGAAAGTGAGTGTAAAATTGCTCATAGATTCCTTCGCAACAAAAACGATAGCGTTTCAACTTACCTCAACGGTCGCATTCTTGAAGTTCTTGGTCACTATTACTATCAACGCAGCGATTCCAACAACGGTTTGGCGTACCTGGATTCTTCAGCCGTTATGTACACCAACGCGCGAGCGAGCGACCGGGCTATTCACAATCTGAAAACGATTGGTAACATCCACTATCGCAGAGGAAACCGTCCAATGGCGGCGCGCTACTATCTTCAGGCCCTTTCCATTTTCTCTTCTGAAAAAGTAGACTCGTCGTATTACTTCGAACTCATGCTTGAGCTTGGAAACATCCATTTAGATCTTGAGCAATACGATAAGGCAGAGGCTTATTACAACAGCATTGTCACCAATATCCAATCCAGTGAAAATCCTTCCCTCGTTGCGGACGCCACACTCAACTTGGGCAACCTCTACCAGCAAAAAGGAATGATAGAATTGGCTAAAGGCTATTACGCCAATGCACTTGAATCCTACACAGAGTTGAGTGATAGTATTCAATCCGCCAAAGTCTTACATAATCTGGGGTCGTTAGTTCTAGAAACACAGCCAGAAATAAGTTTGATGTACTACCGTCAATCTCTGGCCATCAAAGAGAAGCTTGGTGATTCGCTGGCTATGGCGAATACTCTATACAATATTGCGCTCCTAAAATTCCGCGATCAAGATTACAATGATGCCTATCAAATAGCTAAACGGTCATTGCGGCTTTCTCGACAAGGGGATTTAACTAAAACTCACAACGACATTCTCATTTTACTCTCGAAAGTTCAAGCGAAAAGGGGACGATATCAGGAGGCTTACGATTATCAATCGAGATATGTGACTCTTTGCGATAGCATGGCAAAAATCAATGAATATGCAGCAGTAGATCGTATCAAAGAAATTAGTGAAATTGAGCAACAACAAGCATTGATTGCCAATTACGCGGATGATACTGCATTGAATGCCGAGCGCTTGAAGAAAAGTAAAGTGGTTAATTATGCGTTGGCCGGAGCTTCAATTCTACTCATCATTATTTTGGTTCTATTAATGACCAACTTCCAACAGATTCAACGCACAAAGAATTCTCTGTTTAGAAAGAACTTGGAAGTCACTGCCGCTGAGGCATTGATTAAAGGTCAGGAAGAAGAACGACAGCGTCTTGCACATCAATTACACGACAAGGTGGGGAACCACATCACTGTATTGAAAAATCACATTGTAGCCTCAGGGTCAAGTGATGACCATTTGTTGCAGATTGTAAAGGACATGTCTACAGAAGTTCGAAATATATCGCAAGATTTAATGCCTCCAGTTTTGGAGAGATTTGGTCTAGCTGATGCACTCGAAGAACTTTGTGCTCGTTATAGAGACCAGATGGAAGCGACGATTGATTTGAATATTGATCAATCTAGAATGACCCTCTTAAACAACGACGATCAGATTAACATTTACCGTCTTGTTCAAGAAATCATCCAAATATCTCTGTTTCAATATCAAGCTAACTACCTGTTGATTGAAATGAGATGGGATGACAAAGGAGTATGGGTGTCTATTGAAGACAATGGAACACGCAGACCTAGAATTATGGATGATGACCTCGTTCTACAGCCTTGGAAGGGAATTGAAAACAGGGTTCAATTCTTGAAAGGTGAATTGAGAAGAGGAAATCACAACCAAGGAAACGAATACCAGGTATTCATACCCAAACCACAATCATGAAACCAGGAGTAATACTATTAGATGACCATCCGCTCATACTGCGAAGTATGAAGGCTATTGTAGAGATGGATGGCCAGTTTGAAGTTCTCGCTACGTGCTCTTCGTGGCAGGATCTTTTGCAAACACTCGAAACGAAATCTCCCGAAATCATCGTACTAGATATCAGTCTGCCTGATATCGATGGATTCGACATTTTTACCAAGCTCAGAGAATTCCGACCAGAGATTAAGACCATTATCTATACCATGCACAGGGTTCGCCGATATATGGAACACTTCCATCAAAATGGCGCCAATGGATATGTTCTAAAATCAGGAGAGCTTGGAGAATTGGTGGATGCACTCAAACATGTACACAACGGAGAGCGATACTTCCCTGAAAATGTAGTGGGCATTAAGGCGAAGGATGACGATTACGAGGACAATCAAATTCAATTAACAGATTCGGAAAGAATCACATTGAAGGCGTTGAATGCAAATCGATCCAACAAGGAAATTGCCGAGCGATTGGAGATTAGTATCAACGAAGTGATTGATATCAGAAAGAGCCTTCTATTCAAATCCAATGCGGTGAACACCAGCGAACTCCTCGAATACGCGAAGAAGAAGAAATGGATATGATGCGCAAATCCCTCCTACTTGCCGGTCTCATTACACTTGTAGGTTGCGGTCCCAAGTTTAGCGAATCGACATTTATCACGGAGAGCGAAGACAGCTATGAATGTGTTCTTCTCACTCCAAAAAATTCACAAGGCTACTTCGTCTATTTAACAGATAGCAATGATTTCGTCTCCTACCCTACGGCCTTGATGAAAGAAATGCTCAAGCGAGACTATACCGTTGTTATCCCTCAGCGGTGGGGAGATAATGCCCGATCACGTGGAACCTTAGATACGTATGATAATCGAATGCAGGGGGTTTCATTCGCCTTGACGGATATACTTGGGGACAGCGTTTATAACACCATTTTCTTGGCGGAAGGATTCTATACCCCTATTGCCATTCGTCTGGCAAAAGACTTTCGTCCGGATGAACTCTGGATGATAGAACCTATGGGTCAATCTTTGGGATTAACGGCCCTTTATCAGCATCGTCGTGATGCAGATAGTGCAGCTTATTTCAAATTCTGGGAATTGGATTCTTTAGAGGAAATGTATCCATTCACTAATCAGCGAGACGGTCGTATAGTTGCGGAATCTGCCCACAGATTCTTTGGTCGACACTATTCAAGATTCATTCAAGGCTATTGGAATATCGAAGATCCCATGGGATACTATTCACAATTGGATGATGTGAAAACGAAAGTTGTTTTTCATTCCGACTACGTTTTTCACACTCTGGAGAATCGCGCTTTGTTCGACACAGAAAAAACAATGTCCATTCCCCTACCTCAGGAAATGGACACTGTTAACTATTCGGTTCAAATGCTTGAAATGCTCTTCTTAGAAGACTAGCAAGGAATCTTGTTCACGCGTCGTTCGTGACGTCCACCTTCGAACTCTTCAGCTATAAAAGTCTCTGCGCATGCAATAGCTAGGTCTTTATCGATAAATCTAGCTGGAAGAGCGAGTACATTTGCATTGTTATGCTGACGTGCAAGCGCAGCGAGTTCAGTGTTCCAGCAAAGAGCTGAACGAATACCTGCATGCTTGTTAACGGTCATGTTGATACCATTGCCACTTCCGCAAATCACAATACCTAGGTCAGCTTTTCCACTTTCCACATCATTGGCAACAGGGTGACCGAAATCTGGATAGTCAACACTTTCTTCCGTGTTTGTTCCATGGTTAGTAACTGTATGTCCAGCGGACTCTAGTTTCTCAATGATAGCAGCTTTGTATTCAACTGCAGCGTGATCGCCTCCGATAGAAATGTTCATAGTGGAATGTTTTTACAAAGGTCTGAAAAAGCAATGATTCACAAACTCACTTCGTTATCAACAAGTCGTGTGAATAGCTGTTGATAACAGTGGATAACAGAGCGAAAACTTTTCCTTGACTTTTTCAGATAAAAGTTCAAATGGACAAATGGATCCAAACTCGCAAGCTGAGGAGCTGTGCATTTATGAGGTTTCTATCAACCATCCATCTGTGGTTTTCAACCGTAATTGAATAGAGAAGATTTCAAATATACCTGTACCTTCACGTTATTCACCATTGTGAATAGAAAACAGTATATCCCTGATTATCAGAACGAGTAGGATAAATCCTACGTTAGTAAAGTGTGAACAAACCTCGCGAAGGCAAAATGACAAGCATCCTTTCACAAAGTTATACCCGCTTTCAACAGGCTAATACTATTAGTATTTCTTCTTCTTTAAAAAGACTATATCTAATAATACTATGGACTGTGAGTAACGTCTGCCTTGCACAGGACGATAGTTTGCAGTTCACCCAGTACCTTTACGATAACGGAACGGTAGCTAGCGAAGGCTACTTAGAAAACGGACAACCAGAGGGCTATTGGAAAAGTTACTATCCATCGGGAATACTAAAATCAGAAGGCAATCGCGAAGATCATTTGCTAGAAGGCGAGTGGAAATTTTACACCGACAGCGGCACCATTGCTAATGTCATTCGGTATTCAGCTGGAAAGAAAGAAGGTCTTTCAGAAACCTACAGAGATTCGGTGGTTGTTGCGGCTGAACCGTTTGTTAACAATAGAAGAAGTGGACTTGCAAAGTACTTTTACCCGGACGGATCTATTGAGCGCTGGGTTCCTTTTGTAGATGGACGAGAAGAAGGAAAAGGCTATCATTTTACACCGGAGGGAACCGTGGATGCCATCCTTACATTTCAAGCTGGAGTACTCACTCGTGAACAAGAAATCAACAGAACAAATCGACTGGGTTTAAAACAGGGACTTTGGGTAGATTTCCACAGGAATATGCAGCCTCGTGTGGAGGGTACATATCGCGATGATCTCAAACACGGGTATTGGAAATACTATCAACGAAACGGAAATCTCATTCGCATTGAGCATTGGATATTGGGTGTACTCCAGGAGGGAGACGACCAAACGACCAAAATGGAAGTCCGTAGAACCATTCACCCAAGCACAGGTGAAATTGCCACTATCGGTGCCTATCAAGATGGAGAAAGAGAGGGAGTTCATCAACAGTTTGATGAGGATGGAAATCCAATTTCATCTCAGCTATTTAGAGACGATATTCTATTGGCAGAGGGCATGTACGACGATAGAGGAAGACGCCAAGGAGAATGGAAGTACTACTACCCAGATGGAACTTTAAAAGCGATTGGAGATTACGCCGATGATTTGCGGATGAATCAATGGAAGTACTACTATGAAGACAGTACTCTTGAACAAGAAGGACGCTATTATTACGACGCTCCAGATGGAACGTGGCGCTGGTATTTCGAGAATGGAGAACTTCGAAAAGAACAGCAATTCAGAGATGGTTTAGAAAATGGACCCGTGGTAGAGTACAATGATTCGAATGAGGTCATTGTTCGCGGTCAGTATATCGATGGGTTGGAAAGTGGAATCTGGGAATACACCAGTCACAATGTGATCGAAACCGGTGAATTCATTCAAGGAGAACGTCAGGGTAGATGGGAGATTAGATGGATTGATATAGATCGAGTGAGTGAAGTGACGAACTGGATAGATGGAGTTATGGATGGTCAGTACATACGCTACTTCGAAGATGGATCAGTGCGGATTCGCGGCAAATATGTAGATGGAAACAAGGACGGAGTTTGGGAGCACTTTGCGTCTAATGGAGCACGAATCGTTACCGTAGAATACAACATGGGAGAAGAAGTAAAATACAATGGCGCTCGACTCAGAAACTTCTAAAAATCCTTGGACTCGTCACTCTGAAGAAGAGGTGTATTCCAACCCTTGGATTTCTGTCTTTCACGATGAAATAACCAATCCGAATGGAGGCCGGGGAATCTATGGACGTATTCATTTCAAGAACTTCGCGATAGGTGTGGTTCCCATTGATGAAGATGGAAATACCTGGTTAGTCGGACAGCACCGATACCCCTTAGATTATTACAGTTGGGAGATTCCTGAAGGAGGAGGAAACTTGAATATTGATCCACTTGAATCTGCAAAACGAGAGCTACAAGAAGAGGTGGGATTGGAAGCGAAGAAATGGTCTTTGATGTTTAAATCTGAGACCAGTAATAGTGCAACCGACGAGAGAGCATTGTTGTATTTAGCTGAAGACTTAACCCCTACCCCTACTTCTCCCGACGAAACCGAAGACTTGAAGCTGAGAAAATTACCTTTAAAGGAAGCTATTGCTATGGTGGATAAAGGTGAGATAACCGACAGTCTTTCTGTGATGGCATTACTGTGGTTGGACAGGCACTACATTAGAAATGGAGAATAAAAGAACTATCGCGGTTACAGGCGCATCGGGTTACATTGCTTCGTGGGTAGTCAAGAAATTACTCAATCACGGACATACCGTACACGCTACCGTTCGTGATTTATCCAATAAGGAGAAAACAACACATCTTCTCAAACAGGGTGAAATCCATCCCGGTAAATTGAAGATGTTCGAAGCGGACTTGCTCGAGGGTGGATTCAAGGAAGCCTTTTTAGGTTGCGACTCTGTGATTCATATAGCTTCACCATTTCTCATTGGAAAAGTCAACGATCCTCAGCGTGAACTTGTGGATCCAGCCTTAGAAGGTACTCGTCGGGTTTTAGAAGCTGTGAATGCTATTGAGACCATTACAAAAGTGGTTCTTACCAGTAGCGTAGTGGCGATGTACAACGACGCGAAAGAGGCACAGAAGCTTCCTGAAAAAACGTTCACTTCCGACTGTTGGAATACTACTGCTTCATTGACCAATCAACCGTACAATTATGCAAAGACGGTTGCTGAAAAAGAGGCGTGGAAAATGTGTACAGAACAAAGCAGATGGACGCTAACGACGATTCATCCAGCTTTTGTGATGGGACCAAGTTTAACCACTCGTGTAGATGGTGCGAGTATGCAGTTTATGGTGGACACGATGCGCGGACAAATGAAAATGGGTGCTCCTGCCCTATCGTATGGGTTTGTTGATGTTCGCGATGTAGCTGAAAGTCATGTCCACGCTCTGGAAGTAGACTATACTGGAGAACGATTTATCAGCGCGAATGAAGTGATGGACTTGCTAGAGTTTGGAGAGCTTGTTCAACGCGTTACCGAACACACTGAGTATCCCTTGCCGAAAAAACATCTGTCGAGCTGGCTATTTTATATCGCCGGGCCGCTTCGCGGCTTTTCTATGAAGTTTATTCGCCAGAATTTGGGTTATAGATTCAGCTTTGACAATCGACCCATTCAAGAAAAACTAGGCGTTCGTTTCAGATCGATGGACGAAACATTCAGAGACATGGTGCTTCAGATGGAACGCGATAATCTGATTTGATTATTTGAGTTTCATCAGTTCATTCCAACGCCTTTTTTCCGAACTCCAATCTGCCTCTGGCCAACGCTGAATCCAAGCCTCAAATTTCTTCTCTAACGATTGAAGATGTCCGTCGAAAGCAGGTCCGCTCGTTTGACGTGGCCGATGGAATAGAGACGCTCTAAACGACTCAAACTTCTCAAGCGTTCCATTAGTAGAGTTGGAGAAGTAAGTCGATTTGAAGTGCTCCCAAACGTACTCAAGAGCTTCTTCAGATGGGTGGTTAAGTGAACGATCGTAGAATCTGTAATCTCTTAAGTCGTCCAGCAAAAGTTCATACGAAGGATAGTATTCTGCATTTGGAGTGATTTCGCACAATGAATGCGCTAGTTCGATAAGTCTAGCCTTACTGCGATTATTATCTACGAAACCAGAACGAAGGTGGCGGACAGGGCTTACGGTTAGTAGTATGCGATTGTCGGGGTTTGCTCCCTGCCAATGACTCAGGGCACGTCCGAGTGAGGAGGTCATTTCCTCAATATTGAGCATGCGAAAGTCGAATTCTTTCTCGGGTAGTTTGTGGCAATTGTTAACCACTTTTTCATTTCTAAACCAAGCCCATGCTGTACCTAGGCTGATAATGGTAGTTCGGTACTTTCCCAAGTGTTTGTCTGCTATGGCAAGCTCATGTTCAATTTTGTTAAGCGACTCCTTTGAGCTTGGAGCTGAGAACGAACCATGATGATCAAAGCTCACCCATTGATGACTGAATTTCTCCAAATCAACAACGTCGTACTTTCTTCTATTCTGAATTGCGTATAGCTGATCGGCGATGCTCAGAGGATTGTAGGTGATACCGAAAGGATTGTTGATCACGGTGAACTTTGCATCCGCGAGTTTACCCACGATATGTTCGGCGAAACACGAACCCAGCGAAAGAATCGAATGATCGTGTTGGATGGAAATATCAGAGGGTACAACGGGAACTTCAGTTCGAAACTTCACGGCTTTGAATTTGGACTAAAGGTAGAAATCAATGCGGGGTTATGCTACCTTTAAGGTATGCCAAAACGCGATACCAAATTACTCCGCTTTGCCTTCTGGCTGAACATCTGCTTCGCAGTTTTTGAACTGATTGGCGGAGTTTGGATTGGTTCATTGGCCATCCTTTCGGATGCGCTCCATGACTTTGGCGACTCTATTTCTTTGGGTCTGGCGTGGTACTTTCAACATTTGTCACAGAGAGAAAGCGATAATAAATACTCCTTTGGCTATGCGCGTTTCTCCACTTTGGGAGCGCTCATTAACAGCATCATTCTCGCAGTCGGTTCTGCCTATCTCATATACGTTTCCATCTCGTCTATTGGCGATCACGAGCTTCCTCAAACAGGATGGATGATGATCATTGCTTTTGTTGGCATCATCATCAATGGTGTCGCATTTAAATCATTACATGCGGGAAGTTCATTGAATGAAAAAACGGCGGCGCTTCACTTGTTTGAAGATGTTTTGGGATGGGTAGCTGTGCTGATTGGCGCGATTGTGATGTACTTCACCAAACTGGCGATTATCGATACGCTGCTCTCGCTGGGTATTGCACTCTACATAGGCTTTAACGCCATTCGTCAATTGCGAAAATCATCCCGAGTATTTATGCAATCGGTTCCTGCCGATATCGACTTAGAAGAGGTGGAGAGAACGGTGCGCAAGAATGAAAAGGTCGACAGTATTCACAACGTTCGCGTCTGGTCGCTCGACGGCGAAGAAAACGTCGTAAGCATACACGTTGTTTTAAAAGAAGACCTGCGGATTTCCGAGATTGAAACCGTTCGCGCCGACCTCAAGCAATCGCTTAAAGAATGCGGTTTAGACGAAGTAACGCTGCAGTTTGAGAGCGGCCTAAACAAGTCGAGTTCCTAGATTTGCTCTCAAGAAATGTTCTCAATAGGGGTTAACCTTTTTCATCTTTTGACATTAATAAGCAAACACAGTGTATGGATGATCAAAAGATCGTAGCTGAGCTGCGCTCAGGAATCAACAAGAGGTATTTATCAAAATTGTATGACTATCTACCCGTAGTGGAAAAGTCCATTTTGAAGAACGGAGGTAGCAAAAGCGATGCTCTAGACGTGTTTCAGGATGCACTAATACTCTTCTGCGAAAAGGTGAGAGAGGTAGATTTTGAGCTTAAATCAAGCATAAACACGTACCTCTATGGCGTGTGTCGAAACCTTTGGCTTAATGAGCTTCGGAAGAGAAACAAATCGATTTCCCTCGATTGGGAAGTTGAACGTGGCGATTTTTCCGAGGAAGATTTAACTGCTCAACTCGAGGAAAGTGAGAGAATTTCCAAGGTTGAAAATGCGATTCTGCAACTGGGTCAGCGTTGTCAAAAGCTGTTGCACCTCTTCTATTTTGAGCGACTAAAGATGGTCGACATAGCAAAGAAAATGGGGCTGAATTCTGCGAACGTGGCGAAAGTCCAAAAGCACAAGTGTCTTAACAAAGTGAAGCAACTAGTAAAAGTCACGCAATGAATCAGCGCTCAACACAAATCGAACGTTTTGACCGATATATTCTCGGACAGATGTCGGATTCCGAAAAGGCAGCATTTGAATCTGAATTGGATAGCAACCCAGATTTGAAAGAAGAGTTTCAATCACATGCGAGAATGGTAAAAGGAGTCAACCGACTTGCTCTTAGAAAAGCGGTGAACGCGGCGCACCTCCGATTTAAAGGTTTAAAACTCATCAAATGGATAGGCGGCCTTTCAGCTTTATCCCTTGCTATAGTATTTGCATTAAATCAGTATGAAGGTGATACCACAGCATTTGAATACAACGAGAATAATGAGAAGATGTGGACGGATGCAGATGTTCAAGTTCCAAGCCATTATTACACTATTGACCCGAATGCAGACACCGTAATTGAAACTCCCGGAGGGATTGTTGTATCTATCTCTGACATGACATTTCACGACCGAATAGGAGACATTGTAACGGACGATGTTCAGATTGAAATAAAAGAGGCTCTTGATCCATTTACCATCGTTTCATCTGGACTCTCCACTACTTCAAATGGCGCTCTGTTAGAAACCGGGGGAATGTTTTATATCAATGCCAGGAAGGGGGATGAAAGTCTAAATATAAGCGAAGACTCGCCAATAGTTGTTGACCTACCTGCAAGCGCGAACACAGAAGGAATGATGCTATTCGATGGAGTTCGAGAAGGAGGGTCCATCAATTGGGTCAATCCCCAATCCGTTATTAAAACGCTTCAAACTGTCCCGCTTGACTCTTTGAACTTTCTACCGCAATGCTTTTTAGACCGACTTACTGTATTGGGATATGACCTAGAGGACCAAGAAACCGTGGATAGCTTGTTCTACGCTTACTCAGGCAACTTCAGAAAAGACAGCACCGTTCCATATTGGAGCAGTGTATATCAATCTGAAATGACGAAGGATACCACATTTTATACAGAGGAGCTTTCTATTACTCCTGCTCAGGTGAAAACGCTCTATAATCAAGAGTTCCAGAACACTTTTGTAGCCACTCATCAGTTTGAGGAACGTCTTCAGGAAATGTATTTGGCGTGTCCAAATTCACGAGCATTATTGAACGCCTACATGTCTCGACTTGATTGGCCGTTAAGTAGAATAGATTCGTTGGTTGTTGAGAATGGGTTGACGGGTTCAAATCAATCTATGTTCGAATATTTCGCAAGTCGTGGAGACGGTCGGGTGGACATGGATAATTCCGCACTGATAGTTCTGAACAACTACTTCGAAGAGAAATCGAGATTGTACAATGAAGCCATAAGTGAAGCAGTGTCTAATTACTGGAATGAACAACAAAGTTTGACCGCGGATCTCGATTCAGAAATAAGTAGAAATGAATTAGAGACTAGGATAGCACGAGATAGCGGATTGGCTAAAGAAATAGACATCAATATAACGGAAGCATACAGGCAGTTAGGAAAACCAAGACCGATGGGCAACCGGACGTCAAGAGGGATAACAGTTAACGTTACAACTACAGGTTGGAAGAATGTGGATAGATACGTTGTAGAGTCTACTGTAAGCAGAACCACCTTAGATTACACAGACGGGGAAGGCCGACAAGCCATTATTCGATATGATTCTCTACGCATTAAGTGTGATACGTCTACATACGATAGAGTTTATGCTTACTTATTGCCTGAAGAACTCAATAGTTACTTGCTCATGACTCCAAGCAGAAATGGATTTGGAGAAAGCCTAGACGAACTCCTGAATTATGATTTGGTGGTCTTAGCCTTCAAGGGAGAACAAACTTTCTATTCCAGAATGGAAGATGTGACGGCAGGAGCGGTTTCGGTAAACTTACGCACTAAGCCGCTATCAGAAATTCAATCAATTATGAACAGTGGATATGGAACAGAAGGGGGGCTCGTTGCTAAGCACATTGAACTTCAAAAGGCACTTTGGGACGATATGCCAAGAAGGAAACATAATTATAAGTTGATGGAACTTCGAAATGACTTAAGACGTCTCGTTTTTCCTTGTCAAAACTTTGCAGACTCCATTCCGGAATCCATGGAAATTACACAGTTCAATTAAAGGCTAAGTCAAACTCTTCCCTAGCCCCTCTACCCTTCTCAACCATTTCAATCGGTACTTCTCTTTCGAAAGTCGAAGCGGACCTATCGTGGTAATCTTCACTTTGCGAATGCCGATATAGTTTAGCGTAAGTCGCTTCATGGCATTGTGACTCGGACTATTGTACATCAGTTTATAGAACCAACCGGGTTGATCGAGCGTGCAGATGATTCGTGCAGTTTTGCCTTTCAAGAGCTTCTTGGAGAAGAGTGAGTTCTCAATCTTTTTGAAAGCGAAACCGGGAAGAAAGACGCGATCGAGGAAGCCTTTCATTATTGCTGGATAGGAGCCCCACCAAACCGGGTAGATCCAAACGATGTGGTCGGCCCATTTGAGTTTTTCTTGAGCGTCGAGCAAGTCGGGTTCGAGCTCGGTTCTCTTTCTATATCCAAAGCCCAAATTCGGATTGAAGTCGAGGTCGCGGATATGGATTTCCTTTACTTTATTCGTTGAATCTAAGGCCCCTTCTTTATACGACTGTGAAAGCGCAAAGTTGTAGCTCTCTTTGTCGGGATGCCCATTGATGATAAGTACTTTCTTCATCACAAGTAGTATTTGAATTTTGATTCGATGGAAGAGCTCGTAAGGTTCTGGGTATTGAAGAATGCGTAGAGCAAATAGGCCGCGGGGACGGTTAGAAAAGCGCTGCAGACTAAGAAGGTCAGTACGGAAGATGATGTGGTGATAATTGATGCCCCTACGGCACCCGACCACTCAGCTATAGCATCACTTTGAGCGGTGAAGTAGGAAGAAACATCGGAGGAATAGGCGAGAAACCGAACGGTAGTTTCATAAACAAGCCAAGCGGGATAAAACCACTTTCTGAACTTGCTCCAATACGGACCGAAGAAGGATGGAATGGAAAAGGCGGTGTTGGCCATTGCTGTTACTTTTTGTCAAAGGTCCAGCGAATGGAAACGAGGTCATTTGATATAAATCAAATTCGTGCTTTTGGGCTTCTAATTCGGCTCAATGTCTCTAGTGTGATGCCTAGATAAGATGCGATGTGAGTGAGGGGCATCCTTTGTGTGATGTTCGGATAAATCTTGAGCAATTGCTGGAATCGGTCTTCTGCCCTATTGAACTGAATAGCGTTCAATCGAGCACATAAACCAAGAAGAGTCTGGGTCACAATCTTGCTGATCAAACGCTCAAAATCGTGATGTTTGGCAGACAGCATATCGACGGTCTCCTTTGTAAACTCCAAGGCTGTTGAGTCTTCAATAAACTCGCAGTAATGAGGGCTTGGAGTATCCCCAAAAAAGCTAACAATAGGGGCCATGATTTCATTCTCAAAGGAGAACCAATCAGAGATATCCTTTCCGTCTTTTAGATAATAGGCTCGGCCACACCCCTCGATGATAAGAAAGGCTTTTTTTGAATACTGACCTTCACGAACCACCACCTCTCCCTTGCGGTATGTCTTCAATACAGAATTGGCCAACAGCTCATCTTGACACTCCTGAGAAAGCGGCGAAATAGTAGAGGCGAGTTCTTGTATGGAAGCTTCTGGGGACATGGATTTCGAGGTTGAATATGAAAGTACAGATTAAAAAAAATCCCGGCCATCTCTGACCGGGATTCTAAACCGCAATAGCCGAGAGGGCTTAGATATCAAACTTAATCCCCTGCGCCAATGGCAATGCAGTGGAATAGTTAAGTGTGTTCGTCTGACGACGCATGTACGCTTTCCAAGCATCAGAGCCAGATTCACGTCCACCGCCGGTTTCTTTTTCACCACCGAAGGCACCGCCAATTTCAGCACCTGAAGTACCGATGTTCACGTTGGCAATACCACAATCGGAACCAGCTGCTGAGAGGAACTGATGCGCTTCACGCATGCTATTCGTCATGATGGCGCTAGAAAGTCCCTGAGGCACTCCGTTTTGAAGCGCTACAGCTTCTTCGAATGTGCTGTACTTCATCAAGTACAAGATGGGAGCGAAAGTCTCGTGCTGAACGATTTTAAAGTCGTTCTTTGCCTCTGCAATAGCCGGTTTCACATAGCATCCGCTTTCGTATCCCTCACCTTCGAGAACACCACCTTCAACGATGAGGTTACCACCTTCAGCAACTACTTGCTCAAGTGCGTTCTGGTACGCCTTCACCGCATCGTGGTCGATCAATGGGCCCACGTGGTTGCTCTCGTCGAGTGGATTACCAATGCTCAACTGACCGTAGGCCTTCACAAGCGCGTCTTTCACTTGATCGTAAATCGATTCGTGGATGATCATTCTACGTGTAGATGTACAACGCTGACCCGCTGTTCCTACTGCGCCGAAAACACCACCGATTGTGGTCATTTTCAAGTCGGCATCTGGAGTAACAATCATGGCGTTGTTTCCACCGAGCTCGAGGATAGATTTTCCGAGTCGCTTTGCCACTTGAGTTCCAACGATTTTACCCATGCGGATAGAACCTGTAGCTGAAATCAAAGGCACGTTGGTGTCTTGCGTCATCCACTCACCAACCTCATAGTTACCGGTGATGATGGAAGAAATACCTTCAGGCAGGTTGTTCTCAACCGCTACTTTATTGAAGAGGTTCTGACAAGCGATGGCGGTCAAAGGAGTTTTTTCGCTGGCTTTCCAGATGGTCACATCACCACAAACCCAAGCTAGGGCCGTGTTCCAAGACCAAACAGCAACTGGGAAGTTAAAGGCAGAAATGATTCCTACGATTCCCAATGGGTGCCACTGCTCCTGCATGTGGTGAGCTGGGCGCTCAGACTTAATGGTAAGTCCGTAAAGCTGACGAGAAAGACCAACTGCGAAATCGCAGATGTCAATCATTTCTTGAACCTCACCTAGACCTTCTTGGTAGCTCTTGCCCATTTCGTAAGAAACGAGTTTGCCCAAAGGCTCTTTGTACTCACGAAGGACTTCACCGTATTGGCGCACAATTTCTCCACGCTGTGGCGCTGGCATTTCTCTCCATTGGAGGAAAGCGCTCTTGGCAGTCGCGATAACGTTGTCATATTCTTCACGGGTTGTGGTCGAAACTTTACCGATGGTCTTGCCGTCTACTGGCGACCAAGAGGTGATCATCTCGCCTTTGTTCGTGAACTTTGTGCCTGTTGAAGTACCTGCATTTTCGGCCTTTAAGCCTAGTTTTTCGAGTACGTCTTGCATATTTCTGTTTTTCGGATTCGTACTTTTAGGTCGCCCAAATTTAACACATTGAGCAGCGTTTTGCCTAATATTTAACAAGGGATATTGATGTACGAGATAGAATCCTTCCATCTGCTTTCCAAGAACGAAAAGGGAAGCACCTATACGATTGAAGAAAGACCCTCTTCGGATTATCTTTTTGCTAGTCGAAAAGCAGGCGCAGAGTTTGGGAATCACTGGCATGAGGGGAAGTCGAAAACAAAGAATCCAGAGATACTCTTCTTGATGTCGGGCAAAATGAAAATGTGGATTTCGGATACCGAAGGAAGCAATGAGAAAGAGGTAGATCTTGAAGCTCCTCTTAAGCTCAAAATCTACCCCTTGGCCTTGCATCGGTTCAAAGCTGAAACCGATTGTATGTTTCTCGAGTTAAACTCCCTCGAAGATCACGTTGCAGATACCTTCTACCCTACCTCGGCAGATTAACGCCGGGTTGAGATGTTGGATACGTGACGGTAAACTCGAACTTCATTTTCCATTCTTCATTTGGAGGCAATTGTCGTCTCCAGGTGATGATTCCCGTATCTGGATTCATTTCGGCACCTTCCGCGGAGAGATCTCGCACGCCAACTTCTTCATGATTAGAGATTGGGCGCTGATCTTCCACCACTACTTCGATGGCATCCGGCCTCGTATTTCTAACTACAATCTCGTATTGAAAACGCTCGAATGTACTCCTAGCGAATGTACGTGTTGAGGTCATCGCATTGATTCTTTCTCTGCGGAAGGAGATTTCCGGGTCTACACCAAGGGCAAGAGAGAGGGTGTCGGTTGTGAAAGAAGGGTCTACGAATCGAGCTCCTAAATACGCACCGTCCACATAAAAAAGCATGTTTGCCTTTTGTAGGTTGAGAGATTCCCATTCGGTCATCCGAGCTATGATATATGCATTCTCACTGAGCGCAGGACGAATGCGCGCAAACAATTCAGCCTCTCTCGATTGTTGATTTACGATTACATCGATAGGTCGACCGTCTGAAGCTACAGAGTACTTCTCATTGATGGTGTACAGAGTTGTGGTAGGTTGATAGCGAGGCACGAAGTAAGTTTGCCAAGAGTTGCCACCTTGGAAATCCCCGTATCCCCTTCTGTAGTTTTGAAGAATGTCGCGTCTGTCGCCAGCCCTCCCGTGTGCATCGCCATACTGCGCAGGCGTTCCACCAGTGATAACTTCAATACTGCTATTCATCGACTCCAGGCTTGAACCCATTTTGATTCGAGTCAGGTTCGGTGTGTTGGAAACGGTAATGGATACATTCAAATCGCGGTACCCCGCATTGTTCGCCAAAAGGCTGTATGAACCTGTCGGGAGATTATCCATTCGAACCTCACCTTTTTCATCGCTCACCAGAATACGGGTTTCATCTCCTTGCTTGAGTTCTACTCGGGCAAAAGGAAGGGGTTTTCCAGTTTTGCTATCGGTTACGAAGCCTTGAAAACTGCCATGACGTGGCACATCGATTCCTGAACTTTCCGTTTGTCCCGATGGAACATAGTAGTTTCCGCCTCCAAGTCTCCATACCGGGAGTTCGGGTTCAACTGCGCTCAGGTTGGGATTGCCCGTGCTTAGGTGCAGCGTTACGTCCTCCCAATCTTCTCCGGAGTTTTGAACGATTTGCCCAATCATTTCGAAAGTCAATGGATCGTTCATTCCCGTTGCACGAACGTTGTAGTAAGGGGTCCACTTTGCCGTTTTCGACAAGTAGCTAAACTGAATGGCTGTGGTTCGTGCTCTATCAGAAGCGACCTCCAGCTCAATGATGGACTCTGGCTGTCCCATTTCTGATTCTCTTAAAGCCATTTCGCCACGAACTTTCTGACCTTCCACTTGAAGTGCCTCCAGTCGTCTTTCTGATTCGCGGATGGCAGAGCGTAGCTCTCGCCTTCTTTGCTGCATGTATTCGTCTGTGGCTTGGAGGTTTTGGGTGGATCCGAAATCACCTAGATCTGCATTGGAGCGAATGAACTCCAGGTCTTCGGCCAGTGAAACTTGTAGGTCTCGTTCCGCCGTGATTTTCTCTTCAATGGCCACCACTTGAGCCCCAAGATCCGTAAGATCGAAGAGGTCTACTTCTTCAGGTGTCAAATAGCGATAATCGAACTTGATGATGCGAATTCCATTGGCCACATCAAATTGAATGGTGTTAGACTGAAGACCGTTGGGAAGGTCTTTTAGCTGGATTACGTTGGTGCCATTTGTCAAATTGACATCGGCAGTTCTTACGACGACTGCGCCTTCGCGATAAACCGTTACGTGATCTATTGAGGTATTTACTTCGATCTGACTTGTTGCCAACATCGAAGCGAATAGAGCAGAAATGATGAATAGATTTTTCATAATACTAGCATTCGATGTTATTAATAAGGCAGGTTTGGACGTCTTTCATCGCCGGGATACGTGACGATAAAGCTGTATTCAATCACCCATTCTTCATTTGGCTGAAGTGTACGGTTCCACGTGATGCGGCCTGATTGTTCATCAATGGTTCCACCTTCAGCAATTTTTTCAGTTACAGAAATGGAGCTTGTGGTAGAGATTGGAAACTGCTCCTGTACAGAGAGTGAAACAGGAACAGGACGGGTGTTTTTAAACTTGATTTGATAGGTAAAGGACTCTTCTACCCGCCCGCTCCAAAATCCTTTCGAACGTTCAAAATCTATTCGATTTCTCTCGGAGCGAATACCTTGATCAATCCCCAAGGAAAGCTCGAGGGTGTCGCCGGTTTGTTGTGGATTGATGGCAATCGTTCCATTGAAACTATTGTCGACATATAGATTTGCTGCAGCTTGAATCAAATCGAGTTGTTCCCAATTTGGAATGCGTGCGATGAGCCGTGCACTTTCACTACGAGCAGGGCGGAACCGATCAATATACTCAGCAGGAAGCTCAGCAGTTGATATCCAAGTTTCGGCGGCCATTCCGGTGCTGGGAACGGTGAAGGGTAGATCGATGGAGTAAACAGAACCCAGAGCCTGTTGAACCCGGATGAAGTTTCTGGATTTGAAAGCGTCTGAATTGTCTGCCATTGCACTTTGCGGTATGCTTGTGGAACCACGAACTTTAACACCGTCGATAAAAACCACATCGGCGTCACTTCTTGTGCCTCGAACTACAGGGGCGCCATTTACGTCTGATGTCTCGTAAAAGCTCTGAAGCTCCAGGTCGTCTTCAATAAAAGACTGGTCAAAGGCTATTTCTCCTGCCAGTCGTTGAATTTGAGGAAGTGTCACGGCCAACATACGGCTAGCGCCAGTCTTGCTCAATGAGATTCTATTGAGTGCTGGTTGAGGAGAGACGGCGATGCTTGTTGACAAGGACTGATAGCCTTCAAAATAACAGCGAACGGAGTAAGTTCCCTCGTTTAATCGGCCAATGGTTACCTCCCCCTTTTCGTTAGATGTTGCGATGAACCGGTCGTTATTCAAACTGAGTTCCACGCGTGCATTGGGTAAAGGACGTTGTGTTTCTTCATCCTTAATGAGCGCATAGAAAGTGCCTCGTCGGAGAATGCTTGCTTGAGTGTGTAGGCGTTCAATGGTTGGAACATAAAACTCACGGTAGCCGATGGTCCACGGCTCTATGTCTGGTTCTGCGGCAAAGGTGGCAGGATCACTCGTGGAAAGCTTGAGTGCAACATTGTCCCAATCCTCGCCGGTATTCTGGCGAATCGAAGCCATGAATTCAAACTCAACGGGGGTACCTACTCCGCCCGACCGAATGTTATAAAAGGGAATCCACTGAGCGTCATTCACAAAATATTGAATGGAAACCTCTCCGCGGATGGGACGGCTGGCATTGGTTTCAACCTCAATAACCGATTTGGGTTTACCGAGCTCCACTTCGAGTTCGGCCATTTGAGAACGAAGTTCTTGTGACTGGGCTTGTAACTCCTCAATCCGGTTGAGCGTGGAGCGAATTTCACTTCTTATCTCCCGGCGTCTTCTGCCTAAGTATGCATCGACATTTCGAACTTCGGCAGCTGAGCTTTCATCCGGCACATCCGAATTCACGGCGATGAAATCCAGATCTTCACGAAGCGCGGCCTTGATATCGTTCTGAACAAGAATTTGAGCTTCTACTTGGGCAATTTGCTCACCGAGTTCGGTAAGGTCACCAAACCCAAGCTCCTCAGCGGTCATGAACCGATAGTTGATGCTGAGGATGTTCACTTCACTTGGAACCTGAACCTGGATGGTGCTAGGCATTAAGCCTTGCGGAACTCCTGTGAACAAATACGTGTTTCGACCGGGTTGGAATTGATGATTTGTCGAACGTTCTACCGTGGCACCGGCCTTGTAAACCGTGACTTGTTTAATTTCAGACTCTACCTTTGGCTGAGCGAATGTGCTCCATGCCGCAGCGAAGAGAAGGAGAGAAAAAATGCGTTTCATAGCGGTTGCAGTTTCTTAAGTAACGAAGATAGATAGCTAAACGATGGGTATAGAAGTGGTTTGTGCAATGATTGTGAAAAATGGACGCGTCTGGATGGGTCAACGTCCAAATCACAAACACATGGGAGGCTTCTATGAATTTCCAGGGGGTAAGGTTCACGACGGCGAGGGAGAAGAAGAGGCATTGAAAAGGGAGCTGCTAGAAGAATTGGGAGTGAAGGCGGAAATTGTACGAAGGTTAGGAGAAGTGGAGTATGCCTATCCCGAAAAAACGATTCGATTAATTGCCTTTGAAGTTTTCACACAGAATCGAATTGATTTGAAAGAACACATTGATGAGCGCTGGATAGAGTGGACGGCTGAAGCGCATTCCGACTGGGCACCGGCGGACAGAGCCTTATGGCATGCCATAGCTTCTGTTAGACGTGCTGAATAATGTCTTTCGCAATCGCTTGATTGTGCTTAAAGGCTAGATCTTCGTAGTTAAATAGATCGATGATTGAGCCAATTAGGAAGATTCCCGCGGTAAACAAATAGAGGAGAAACATTCCAATCTGTCCAACGAACAGTCGTTGAATTCCCGGAAGGGCGAACATACCTATCACGCAAAACACGAGCATGAGCTGCGGACTTTTCCGCCTGCTGCGGTACGACCTTGAGAACTGACTCAATTGGTCGCTGTCACAAGTTTCCAAGAGTCTCTCTAGAAAGAACAACTCTTGTCCACTTGCCTCTGGGATTTCGTTTAGTACGCGATTCATAGGGGATTAATCTATACCGAAAGATAAGAAAAGAGAGGAAAGGGGATGGAGGAAGGGGGGACAGCTGGACAATTGGAGCACTGGATAACTGGAGGGCTGGAAAACTGGACAGCTGGAGGATAAGATGGCTGGAGGACTGGAAGATGATGCAGGAAGCTCGGCTGTTGGGGAGGCGGGTGGTGAGGCTACATTCTGACTTGGAACTGTGAACATGAGCCTAAATGCACATCTGTAAATGTGCTGGTGTTCTGGTGTGCTTGCGTGCTGGCGTGGTCGAGTGGATGCGTGGACGTGTGGTTCTTGCCCGGGGCGCGTACCCGCGTCCCCACTATGAAGGTAGTGACTCCCGAAGGGCTAGCCGGAGGATAAACGTTTACTTACGGCTTTGAAAAAAGAATTGTGTGATTCACGCATTTCCCGCGTGAGAATCGGTAGAAGTTCATAAAAGGTTCCGAACTTGATGGAGGGGTCGAGGGACTCGCCCCCGGGGGGACCGCCCCGCCGAGCGTCAGCTTCCAAGTCATGAGTTCCATTTTTTATGAGTGCGGAAAGTATCATTCTAGAACCCCACGCCAACGAGTCGAGGTTGATTAGGCGGATTCATTCCTCCTATCGTCGGACTGATCCGAGGTGGTGGGCCCGGCACAAACCCCCTCTGCTTCGCTGCGCTGCGCAGTACGGGGATATTGTTCTCCAGTCTTGGTAGGTTGTTTGGGCGGATTCATTCCTCCTAGCGTCGGACTGATCCGAGGTGGTGGGCCCGGCACAAAACCCTTTTACTTCGCTGCGCTACGCAGTACGGGATTTTTTATCCGCCAGCCCTTTCAAGCGAAGCTTGAGGGCTGTCAAATAAAAAACCCCTACATCGCACTACGTGCTCAGAGGGGTTTTGAGGTCCCGAGCGGATTCGAACCGCTGTGGATGGTTTTGCAGACCACTGCCTAGCCACTCGGCCACGGGACCATATGGTGATGGTTGGGGGGCAAAAATAGATAAAAGTTTGGCTTTTACCCTATGAATTGCGCTTTCGATGCATACAAACGCTTACGCGCTCTACATCACCATTTATCGGGGGAGCCAGTTTGCTGACAGACACTTCAACTTCCATCACTTTAGGCTCTTCATTTAGAATGCGTTGACAAATGCGTTCAGTAACAACTTCAAGAAGCTTAGCGCGAATGGCCATCTCCTCTTTTACAATGCGGTTGAGCATTACATAGTCGACAGTTTCACCCAACTTGTCGGACTGAGCCGGCACACGCAAGTCGGCCCAAATGCTGAGGTTTACCTCATAGTCCGTGCCGATACGCGATTCTTCGTCCATGCAACCATGGTACGCGTAAAGCTTGATGCCGTTTACGTCAATTCTATCCATCGATTAACCGAGATCTTGAACGGTTTTACGCATGCGATTCAATGATTCTTCCTTGCCGAGAACTTCCATCATCTCAAAGATTGAAGGACCTGTCATCGTGCCTACAACGGCGATTCGGAGAACTGGACCAGCTTGACCAAACCCAACGCCTTTCTCGTTGAGGTATGCCTTGAAGGAAGCCTCTAAATTAGATGCGGTGAATTCCTCATTCTCGTAACGAGCGATAAGGTCGTTTACGATTTCAACCGACTCTGCGCCTTTCCACTTCTTGCTTACCGACTTTTCGTCGTATTCGGTAGGGGCGGAGAATAGGAATGACCCCTCATCGTAGATATCAGATACAAATACAGCACGTTCCTTTACCAAAGCAACAATGCGCTCTAGCGTGTTGCTGCCTGGGGCTGCAATGCCTTTTTCCTCGAGAACAGGAAGAAGCATTTCAGCCAATTCGGCGTCAGAGAATTTGCGCAAGTACTGCTGATTGTACCACTTTGCTTTTTCGAAATCAAAACGAGCACCACTCTTGCTAACCTTTGAAATGCTGAACTCTTCTACGAGTTCTTCAAGAGTAAACAACTCGCGATTATCACCTGGGTTCCATCCCAAGAATGCCAACATATTGATGAAAGCATCTGCGAAGAATCCGCGTTCGCGATATCCCGATGCAGTCTCGCCGGTTTCCTCGTTATTCCAGTTCAATGGGAAAACGGGGAATCCTAGACGGTCACCGTCACGCTTGCTGAGCTTGCCGTTTCCGTCCGGACGAAGAAGTAGTGGAAGGTGAGCGAACGTAGGCGCCTCCCATCCAAAGAACTGATACATAATCACGTGAAGTGGGGCAGAAGGCAACCACTCTTCACCGCGAATCACGTGAGTGATTTCCATGGTGTGATCGTCTACGATATTGGCCAAGTGATAGGTAGGCATCCCGTCGGCTTTCAATAGAATCTTGTCATCCATATTTGCCGTGTTCACACTTACCCATCCCCGCACCATGTCTTCAAACTTCACCTCTTCGTTGCGAGGTAGCTTGATGCGAATAGTGTACGGTTCACCACTCTCCAAGCGCTTTTGAACCTCCTCCGCGGGTAGCGTAAGGGAGTTTTTCATGCTGTTGCGAGTGATGTGGTTGTATTGGAAATTAGCGTTGCCCGCTTGTTTCGCACGTTCACGAACAGCATCCAACTCTTCAGAAGTGTCGAATGCATAATACGCCAACCCCTTCTCGATGAGCTCCTCAGCATAGGCACGGTACATTGGCTTGCGCTCGCTCTGACGGTAAGGCTCGTGAGGGCCACCTACAGAAACACCTTCATCTGGTGAAATGCCACACCACTTGAGGGATTCGATGATGTACTTTTCAGCGCCACCTACAAAACGAGTTTGATCGGTATCCTCCAAACGAAGGATGAATTTACCACCGAGCTTTTTTGCGAAGAGGTAGTTGTACAACGCAGTACGAACACCACCCATGTGCAATGGGCCAGTCGGACTTGGGGCAAAACGAACGCGAACATTAGAGTCGCTCATACTATCTAGCTTTTATCGATTTCGAAGCGTGTTGCTCCTCAATTATTCTTGATGAATTAGAACCAGGCGGCTACCTCTTCTTGAGTAAGCGTGCTGATTTCTAACTTGTTTTTCTTGCGGTATCCGCTCAATTGCTGATGTACTGCACCTGGCTTTTTCTCGCGCATTTCAGCCACTGTTCCGAATAGGGTAGCCACATGTTCTGCCCATTCTTCAGGAACACCAATCTCAACGAATTCTCCAGTCTTTGGACCTGATTCAAAGGTCTCAGGGCGCATTTGCGGGAAGAAGAGAACTTCTTGAATGGAAGACTGGTTCGTCAACATCATTGTAAGGCGGTCGATACCGATTCCCAAACCAGATGTTGGAGGCATGCCGTATTCTAATGAGCGAAGGAAATCTTGGTCGATAAACATCGCCTCATCATCTCCCTTCTTGCTCAAATTGAGCTGGTCTTCGAAGCGCTCGCGCTGATCGATTGGGTCGTTCAACTCGGAGTAAGCGTTTGCTACTTCCTTGCCGTTTACCATTAATTCGAAGCGCTCAGTTAGACGTGGGTCTTCGCGGTGCTTCTTGCACAAAGGCGACATCTCAACCGGGTAGTCGGTAATGAAAGTAGGCTGGATGTAGTGCTTCTCACAACACTCGCCGAAGATCTCATCGATGAGCTTTCCTTTGCCCATGGTTTCATCCACTTCAAGGCCGAGGCTCTTCGCAATGGTGCGAATTTCGTCTTCCGACTTGTCGATTAGTTGATGTCCGGTGTGGTCTTCGATTGCTTTGAGAATAGGCACACGTGCAAACGGAGCCTTAAAGTTGATTTTATTCTCGCCGAGCGTCACCTCTGTTTCGCCGTCGTTCACTTCTTCAACCACTTCTTGAAGCATGTTCTCCACGAAGTTCATCATCCAGTTGTAGTCTTTGTACGCTACATAGATTTCCATTACGGTGAACTCGGGGTTGTGTGTGCGGTCCATTCCTTCGTTGCGGAAGTCCTTTGCAAACTCGTACACACCGTCAAAGCCACCAACGATGAGACGCTTTAGGTAAAGTTCATTCGCAATACGGAGGTAAAGCGGAATGTCGAGTGCATTGTGGTGGGTAATAAACGGACGAGCAGCGGCACCCCCTGGAATAGGCTGAAGGATTGGAGTTTCGACCTCAAAGTATCCAGCGCGATCAAAAATTCGACGCATGGTATTGATGATCTTCGTGCGCTTCACGAAGATGTCTTTCACTTCTGGATTCACTACCAAATCGACGTATCGCTGACGATAACGAAGTTCTGGATCGGTAAATGCATCGTGTGTATTTCCGTCAGCATCGGTCTTCACTACTGGGAGTGGACGAAGTGACTTGCTCAGAACGGTAAGCTCTTTAACCAAGACAGATACCTCCCCTGTTTGGGTGCGGAACATCGTTCCTTTCACACCGATAAAATCACCGATGTCTAGGAGCTTTTTAAACACGTCGTTGTAAAGCGTTTTGTCGTCTCCAGGGCAGATTTCATCGCGGTTCAAGTAAATTTGAACGCGACCTTCAGAATCCTGAAGTACGGCAAAAGAAGCCTTACCCATCACGCGCTTTGTCATGATGCGACCTGCCAAGCAAACCTCGCCAACCGAATTCTCATCCTTTTCGAAATCGGCGAGCACCTGTTTGGATTTATGCGTAACGGGATATTCCGCAGCCGGATAAGGATCAATCCCAAGGGTGCGGAGTTTGTTCATCGCCTCGCGGCGGAAACGTTCCTGTTCGCTAAGAATACGCGCCATAACTTCAGTGATTTAGGCTTGAAAATTTCGCGCAAAGGTACGGAAAAGACGGGGGTGGGCAATAGTATGAAACATGGACAGTCCGCTACTTTTATCCGGTTGCATTCGGCTCGAACACAAAAGAGAATAAAAAGCTAACTTAAATGGCAAACTAAGATCTCCACATCATGACTCGCTCTCTTACCCTTGCCTTTTGCTTGGCACTCACTTCTTTGTGTGCACAGCAAGTTGATGGCGGAAACGGACATGCATTAATCCTCGATTCACTCGGAAACGTCTACACGGTTGGAAGAAACACTTTTGGACAACTGGGCGATAGCACTTTTGAAAGCTCAACCACGCCCATTCGTGTCACAAGGATTCCCAAGATCGCCGTAATCTCTCGTGGATACGATCATTCATTGGCTATTGACTCTACGGGTAAGCTGTGGTCGTGGGGCCGAAATAACTACGGCCAATTGGGCGTAACACCGCTGTACGACTATTCATTTCCCCAAGCGGTTCAAACCAATCTAAGGTTCACCGCTGTCGAAGGCGGACATTGGCACACTGTGGCCATTGCGGAAGACAGTACAGTTTGGGCTTGGGGACATAATTTCTATGGTGAACTTGGCAGTGGAGATAGAGAACACAGCAATTTCCCTAGTCAAGTAGCTTACAAAAACGGACAACCGCTGAAAGGCATCGTTGAAATTGCAAGCGTGGGCTATCATACATTGGCGATCGATAAGGACGGAAAAGTCTACGCCTGGGGAGGAAACTCTTACGGGCAGCTCGGCCATAGACGAGAATCGCAACAGCTCTACGCCGATGCAGTGCCAAACGCACCTTTAGCAAAGTCGGTTGCCACCGCTTGGCATCATTCGGTATTGCTCACAGAGGCCGGTGAGGTTTATGTGTGGGGATCAGATCCGTCCACACAAAAAAGAGAGACGGTTCGGGAGAGCTACGAAGGAATTACCAAGCTCGACCTTCCAATAATTGAAAGAATCGCTGCCGGAAGCTGGCATGTTTTGGCAATCGATGAGGAGGGCAATACATGGGGATGGGGAGCGAACCGATTTGGAATGCTCGGAACAGGCGATTCCATCGCGCATTCATCACCCATACAACTCGACCTTCCCAGCGGTATTTGCGAAGTAGGCGGAGGGTGCTTTCAATCCTTGGCCATTCATGAAGACGGTACGATTTACACCATGGGCGACAATCAAGATGGCCAGCAGGGGCAAGGTCATAAGTGGATGCTCTATGACCCAAAAGTCTTGAGCCTTGAGCCACCGGTAAAGGAAGAGCCAGTCGAAGAAATTATCGAAGAAGCATCTTTTACCATTCCATTGCTGAAAGTTTTCAAGTATGGCGTCTTGCTGCTGAGCGTAGCGCTCAACGTGGTTCTATTCCTAAAGCTTCGGAATATCAAGCCGCAATCCTAATAAGTAAAAAACCCGGACACTCGCTTGATGCCAGTGCCCGGGTTACCAACTAACCTAACTATCTGTTTTATTGTAGATCGAAGCGGTCGAGGTTCATCACCTTCGTCCATGCATCGACAAAGTCTTGCACGAAGCGCGCTTCGTAGTCTTGACTCGCATATACTTCTGCAAGTGCGCGTAGTTCAGAATGTGATCCGAAGATCAAATCAGCTCTTGATGCAGTCCAAACTACATCCCCTGTTTCGCGGCTCTTGCCTTCGAAAAGTGTATGCTCTTCATTGGCTGAGCTCCACTTGTAATCCATGCTCAACAAGTTCTCGAAGAAGTCGTTGTTCAACACACCTGGATTCTCAGTGAGAACACCCAAATCTGAACCGTCGTAGTTCGCACCCATAGCGCGCATACCGCCAACGAGTACTGTCATTTCAGGCGCTGTCAAGCGGAGAAGCTGAGCTTTGTCCACCATCAATTGCTCTGAAGTCAATGTGTACTCTGTCTGTTGATAATTACGGAAGGCGTCGGCCATTGGTGCCAGAAGGTTCATGGACTCAACATCTGTTTGCTCTTGAAGTGCGTCGGCACGACCTGGAGTAAATGGCACGTCGACATCATATCCAGCGTCGGAAGCAGCCTTCTCTACGGCAGCAGAACCGGCCAATACAATCATGTCGGCCATGCTAATTTTGCGCGATGAGCTGCCGTTGAAGTCATTCATGATTTCTTCGTACACACCCAATACACGGTTGAGCTGCTCTGGGTTGTTAGATTCCCAAGAACGCATTGGCTCGAGTTGAATGTGTGCGCCATTGGCACCACCTCTGCGATCAGAGTGACGATACGTTGAAGCAGAAGCCCAAGCGGTAGAAACCATCTCACTGATGCTCAATCCTGAATTGAGAAGCTTGTTCTTCAAAGAGGCGATGTCGCTAGAGTTGACAACGGGTCCCTCGAAGGCAGGAATTGGATCTTGCCAAATGAACTCCTCCTCTGGAATTTCTGGTCCGAGGTAAGTAGAAGTTGGGCCCATATCTCTGTGCGTCAACTTAAACCACGCTCTTGCAAATGCCTCGTTGAACTCTTGTGGGTTGTTCATGAAGCGCATTGAAATTTCTTTGTAAATAGGATCCTCACGAAGCGACAGGTCTGTCGTCAACATGGTTGGTGCATATGATTTGGTGCTGTCGAACGGATCAGGAACCATGAAGGTAGGATCTTTAGCTACCCACTGATGCGCACCTGCAGGGCTTTTCTCAAGCTCCCACTCGTTATCGAACAAACTGCGGAAATACATGTGGTTCCACTGCGCTGGAGTTGGGGTCCAAATTACCTCTAGACCTGAAGTGAATGCATCTTCACCTACGCCTGTACCGTTTGAATTTGCCCACCCAAAACCTTGCTCTTCAATAGGAGCAGCTTCTGGATTAGCACCTATATTATCTGCGCTTCCTCTACCGTGGGTTTTACCCAATGTGTGTCCACCTGCGATGAGAGCAACGGTTTCTTCGTCGTTCATACCCATGCGACCAAAGGTCTCACGGATGTCGTGTGCAGCTGCTTTTGGGTCTGGGTTTCCGCCTGGCCCCTCTGGATTCACGTAAATCAAACCCATCTGTACTGCCGCTAGCGGATCTTCCAAGTCACGGTCGCCAGAGTAGCGCTTGTCGTCTCCGAGCCACTCGTTTTCAGCGCCCCAATAAACGTTACTATTAGGCTCCCATACGTCTTCACGACCTCCGGCAAAACCAATAGTTTCGAAGCCCATGTCTTCTAAGGCCACGTTACCCGCCAAAATCATTAAGTCGGCCCAAGAAATCTTCTGACCGTACTTCTGCTTAATTGGCCAGAGAAGGCGGCGTGCTTTATCTAGGTTGGCGTTGTCCGGCCAACTGTTCAATGGAGCAAAACGCTGCTGACCTTCACGAGATCCACCACGTCCGTCGCCCGTTCTATAGGTACCTGCACTGTGCCACGCCATACGGATGAAGAATGGTCCGTAATGACCGTAGTCTGCTGGCCACCAGTCTTGAGAGTCGTGCATCACCGCACGGAGGTCTTCTTTCAATGCGAAGTAATCCAACTCTTTGAACGCTTCTGCGTAATCGAAATCTGCATCGAGAGGATTTGACATCTCAGAATGTTGTCTGAGAATGGTAAGGTCGAGCTTGTTCGGCCACCAATCAGCATTGGTAGGTCCTTCATTAGCTGTTGTCATTCCGGTAGAGCCTCCGCCGAAGCCAAGTGGGCACCCACCGCCATTTGATTCACTCATTTCAGTTTGGTTTTCTGGTCCGCTGCAGCCTACGAGAAAAGCCGCAATTCCAACGGACAGTAATATTCGTTTCATACAGATTAAGATTAGAAGCTAGACCCAAGGGCCTCAGTCGGTTAAACGTGTTCTTTTTTCAAGCAACCCAAAGGTCATATAGATTCAGTAATTGAAATCTAACACGAAATAGACGGCGTCTATTGAGGGTGCGGATAGAGAATCAACACCGTAGATTGAGGAAGTGTTCTTTAAGTTACCCCTTAATAATGAGATAGGTAGCAATGAGGACAATGAAAATCGAGAATCCTTTCTTCACTGTTTGCTGAGGTAAGCGAGAGGCTAAAGGAGCGCCTAGGAAGAGTCCCAAGATGCTCAAGCCGGCAAAGGGGAGAAGCAATTCCCAATCGATATCAACAAAACCTTTGATGAGATCGGTACTGAATCCAAAGGCTGAGTTAAAGGCAATGATGGCCAATGAAGTTCCCGTCGCCAATCGCATGGGAAGCTTTAGACCAAGAACGAGTGCTGGGACGATGATGAACCCACCTCCAGCACCCACCAGTCCAGTGAGTATACCCGTGGCAAATCCTTGAATGATCACGATCCATGAAGGTCGATTTCCGCTTTTTACTTTGCCTCTTCCTGTCCACATTGCGCGAGCGGCGCCCAGCATTACTATCGCGAAGAGAAGGATAAGTGCACGATCACGACGTATTCCAAACCATTCATCAGGAATACTTGGAAGAATCCAAAAACGCGAAACAAACACAGTGAGCATCATGGGAGCACCAAACTTGAGTGCCGTTGGCCAACTCATTTCAGCCTTGCGGTGCGCGCGTATTGTTCCCGTGAGAGCGGTCATTCCAACAATGAATAGGGAGTAGGAGGTTGCTTCCGTAGTGGGTACCATGAACACCGTCGTTAGTACAGGCATGGCCAAAATGCTGCCGCCGCTACCTACCGCGCCGAGAACAAACCCGGTAAGAATGGCTGCTAAATATCCAATGATTTGGAGTTCATCCATGGCGCAAAGGTCACAGCTTTCAATTGAACTACATGTGACCTATGTCGCATTAAAGCCGACGGTTCGCTAAAATGAACTTGTCGCGTTCGGCTGTCGTAGAAATGCCGTTGTCGTAGGCAATAACGTATTTGTCTTTCTTGATTTCTACAACCTGACCGGTTTGTTTGGAGTTGATGAGCTTCACTTTATCGCCCACCTTAATGTCTTCAGAAGTAAGTCGCTTGAGTTTGGCTCTTTTTTGCTTCTGCGCTTTTGAAAGCTTCTTTTGCTCGACCTTTTTTACCTCACCACTTCGATCGCTCATCATTTGTTGAAAGCGATCTAGTACACCTTTTCGCATTTGGCGATTCGTTGCCTTGTCCCAGCTCTTCACCAAACTCTCGAAACGCTTGCCCCACATGAGTTGGTCGTTTTGATCTGCGTTGGCCTGACTTTGCTTCTGAATCTTGTCTTCGAGCTTGCGGATTTGAGCGCTTTGCTTGGCTTTCATTTGCTCGAGCTCCTCCAATCTGTTGGCCGTTTCTTCTCGCTCCTGACCGAGCGCGTGACGCTCTTTCTGAAGATTCACCAACAACTCATCAAGAGCACGCGTTCCTTCTTTGAGTCTTTTGCGCGCCGAGGTGATTAGTCCTTTTGGAATACCGGCTCGCTCGGCCACTTCAAAAGTGTAGGAGCTCCCAGGTTGACCAATTTGCAGTGCGTATTCTGGTTCAAGGGTTTCCCCGTTAAAGAGCATGGAACCGTTACGAACTCCAGGGAGGGAGGCTGCTAGCGATTTGATACTGTTGTAATGCGTGGTAGCGATTCCATAGGCTTTCTTACGGTTCAGCGACTTCAGGAAGACCTGAGCGAGAACGGCTCCCAAGTCGGGATCAGAACCCGAACCGAATTCGTCTATGAGGAATAGTGTTTCAGCATCCGCAGTTCTCAGAAACTCCTTCATTTTTTCCAATTTGGAGCTGTAGGTACTGAGTTCGTTTTCTATGCTTTGACTATCGCCGATATCAGCGAGAACTTTCTTGATAATTGGAAATGTCGACGATGGATGAACGGGCAGTAGAAGGCCACTTTGGAGCATCATTTGAAATAATCCAACCGTCTTTAGAGCAATGGACTTACCCCCGGCATTCGGACCTGAAATTACAACGATGCGCTGCTCGGGGTCGAGTGTGAGTTCTAGCGGAATGACATTTCTATTCTTAGTCTTGTGAAAGTGTCGGAGGACAGGGTTGATGCCGTCTTTTATCTCCCAAACGCCCTCTCTGTTGACGTGGGGCAGGCAGGCTTCTTCAGCAAGGGCATATCGCGCTTTGGCGTGGATGAAATCCACCTCGCCCATGATGCGTGAGAAGGCTTTCAATTCATCTTGATGCAGGGCTAAGAGTTGTGTCAGCTCCCTGAGAATGCGCCGAACTTCACGCTTCTCATCGTCCACCAACATGGCCACCTCATTGTTGATTTCGATGCACTCACCAGGCTCGATAAACACCAAGCTGTGCTTGTTGGAAGCGCCGTGAAGCAGACCATTCACCCTTCCCTTGAATCCAGCTAGAACACCAATGGTTCGGCGGTCGTCATGGACACCTTCCTTTACATCACCCACGAATCCAAGGTTCTCGTACTTGCGAACGGCTTTGTAGAAAAGTCGATCTGCGGACGAGCGCTTCCTCGACAGCTGGGTTCTGATTTTTGAAAGCTCAGGAGATGCGTTGGACTTGACCGTCCCATTCCGTTCTAGTACCCTGTCAATAGCTTGCGGAATTTCCAAATTGGGTGGAAAAGCACGAAAGCGCAATTGAATGGTGGGCAGGTATTCTAGATGGGTTTCTGTGAAACGGTGAAGTCGGTTATACGACTCAACCAAGACTTTCACATCCAAGAATTGGTCGGGCTCGAGAACCGCATTTTTTATTCGAAGGAGCGAAAGAGGTTCGGTGAGGTCGGCTGCAGACATGGCGGGGAAAGCGCGTTCACTTTGATAAATGGACAACGCCTCATTCACCTCTGTCAGGGCGTGTTCAATTTCCCGATCATCGTCTACCGGTAACAAATCGAGCAAGGCCTGTTTGCCCATTTTTGTCACGGCATATTTTGCCACGGCCAAACGGACGTCGGTGAACTCGAGATGTTCTATGATATCATTGGGATAAATGAGCACGTGTCAAAGGTAAGGGATGAATATGGCTCTGGAAGTCATTCTAAATGAAATGAAACCAAGAATGCCGGCTTTTGGTTTTCATCGAATCCAACAACAACGGATTCGGATTTGCCCGATTTAACCTTCACGGTCATGCATTGACCTGCCTTCACCTCTTTGGTATAGTTGACTGTCCATCCTTTGGTTTTCTTTCTGACTTCAGGAGTAACGGCGCTCCACGCCCAATCGAGGTAGCGAGCATTGTTTACATGTCCGAGCACATCGAGGTCGGAGTACATGGGCTCCACAGCGAGTTCAGAATCGAATTCATCGGGAATTGCAATCTTTTCAGCTGGGACTTCAAGAGCGTGTTCATTTGCTCTTTCTGAGAACAAATCTGAGAGCTGATCTACGGTTGACGGACGGCCAGTAGCAGCATCTACAAGAACCCAAGAACTGGTAGCTCGAAGAAAGTCTTTGCCCTGTACACTTCCTGTAAAATCACGAAGTGCATATCGACCTGCTGTGCCTTTTGGCCAAGTTTTAATATTGATTTCGGAAGCATACCCTGGACGCTTTGTAATCTCAACTCGCGTTCGAGCCAAGACCCAATAAAGCTTTTTCGACTGTAATGTTTCTACTCCCCAACCCAATAAATCCGCATGTTTGCGGGCAGCTTCTTGGAGAGCGTTTGCTACAGCAGAAGGCTTCACTCGAAGGTCTGCTCCAATTTCAATGCTCGTCAACTCTGTGGAATAGTCGTGTACACTTTGTGAATTCTTCATCATTATTCAAAAATACATGCTTGGATTGTTGTAATTTCAACCTACTATGAAACTGTTAGACCGGTTGGTGGGATCCGCTGCAGAGCATACTGTAAATCAAAGGATTCTCAACGCGACGATTTTATTTACGGCCATTTTCATGATGTATGGATGGGTCGGGGGCATACTTGTGGGACAGCCCGCTTCGATTCTCATCCCCATCGCCATCAATATTTGTGTGTTTTTCGGCATTTACTTCGTGTCGAAAACAGGGAAGTGGCGAAAGGCTATTCGGCCCATTTATATCACATTCGGCCTCCTCAGCATTTGTCTCTTTTACTTCTACCTCAACGGCATAAACGGTGAAGTTCCGCTTTACTTTATTCTCGGAGCAACTCTGTCGGTGACGGTAGTAAAGAAGCGCTATTACATGTTCATAATATCGCTTTGGACCCTATCCTTTTTAGCATGTCGCTACTTGGAAGTGACATATCCAGAATTGGTTTCAACCGACGAAGCCAACGCTGTTAGATCTGTAGAATTCCTCATCTCAAGTATTGGTATTTTACTTCTTATCACTTCAATCATTGTTCTCTTCAAAAATCTGTTGGAGAATGAAAAGCGGCACTTGCAAGAAGCAAACAGAGACCTGCATAAGGCTGCCAAGGAACTAGAACTAGCCAAAGAAGAAGCCGAAAAGGCGAATAAAGCCAAGTCGGAGTTCTTATCGGTAATGTCACATGAGATTCGGACACCTCTTAATGCAGTGATTGGCATGAGCTATATTCTGCGACATGAGAATCCACGTCCGGATCAATTGGAGAACCTTAAAGTTTTGAAGTTTTCATCTGAGAACTTGCTTTCATTGATTAATGATGTCCTCGACTATAATAAAATTGAAGTGGGCAAGCTGATAATGGAAGATGCTCCTTTCAGTATCAATGAACTCCTGGAAAGCGTGATGTCGGCATTCCAAATGAAGGCTGAAGAGAAGCGCATCAAGTTAGAGCTCGTCAAGACGCCTGAGGTTAAGAACAAGACCGTTACAGGTGATGCTACCCGACTCACCCAGGTACTCAATAACTTGGTGAGCAATGCGGTGAAGTTCACTGAAGAAGGAAAAGTGAAATTGAGCGCTGAGTTGGAAGACATGACCGACGACGAGGCGATTATTCGATTTACTGTAGAAGATACGGGCATTGGAATTCCGGAAGACTTCAAGGATAAGATATTCGACAGCTTCATGCAGGCGAATGCGGCGATTTCAAGAAAGTACGGAGGTACAGGCTTGGGTCTAGCCATCTCTCGAGAGCTCGTTCGATTGATGGGTGGAGAACTTGAGCTTCACAGCGAAGTGGGCAAAGGTTCGCAGTTCAGTTTTGAATTGCCGTTGCCATTAACCGACCTAACCGCTCGGGCGAGCGCCAAAGCTGATGATATGAATGCCTCTCCGTTGAGCGGTGTGAAAATCTTGGTGGCCGAAGACAACGCAGTGAACGGGCTTGTTGCCAAGAAATTCCTCAACGGTTGGGGAGCCACCATGGAAATAGCGAAAGATGGTGAAGAAGCCATTAAGATGTGGTCGCAAGGTGATTTTGATTTGATTCTCATGGATTTGAGAATGCCTGTGGTGGATGGCATGGAGGCCACGAAGAAGATTCGCAGCTCAAGCGACCCCAAGGCGCAGATTCCAATTCTTGCCCTTACTGCTTCTGCTTTGATGGAGGAGGAGAATGAGATTTTCCAAATTGGGATGAACGAATACATCAGCAAACCGTTCAATCCAGAGGAGCTCCTATCTAAAGTAATGAAGTACACCGAAGGGGTTTCTCATGCCTAAACCTCCCTTGGGTTAGTGCCTTTCACGTTCCATGAAGGCCCTCAGATTCTTTCTTATCTTGGCGTCTTTCAAAATCGGACCTCATGAACGACGTTGTATCGAAAATGCCATTGATCACCAATGACGCGGTGATTCTTGGTGTCTTGCTTGGACTTCTTGCGCTAATTTTCAAGGCGACTACCTTGCCTCAGCTTCAGCGCTTTTTCAAGATTATACCAGCTCTACTTCTCTGCTACTTCTTACCATCTCTTTTCAATACGATGGGAATAATCAGTCCGGGTTGGATTGATTTTGATGAAGCATTGAATGCGCTTACAAGTGCGGGGTTCGATGTGAATGGAATTACACGGATTGGTCAACTCAAAGAGTTCGTAGCCGAGCATGAAGGAACTGAGGCGATTGTCACACCATATATAAGCACATCGAAGCTGTACTACATGGCTTCTCGATATCTCCTCCCAGCCAGTTTGGTTTTACTCACATTGAGCATCAGCCTGAAAGAGGTGTTTAAGCTAGGGCCAAAAGCCCTTATAATGTTTGGCACAGCCACACTAGGTGTCATCATCGGCGGCCCAATTGCCTTACTTATTATGGACGGTATCGCTCCAGATGTTGTTGCTGGTAATGTTTGGAGAGGTATGACTACCGTTGCGGGTTCTTGGATTGGAGGTGGAGCAAACCAGGCAGCTATGTTCGAAGTATTCGGTACCGAAGGAGGCGAATCAGGGTTGATTAGCTCGAAACTCTTCGGTGCGATGATTACCGTTGATGTGATTGTGGCTGAAATCTGGATGGCCTTCCTACTGCTTGGAGTAGGTCGTTCAGCAAGCATTGATAAATGGTTGAAAGCCGACTCATCCAACGTTGAGAACTTGAAGAATAAGATGCATGAGTTTTCACTCAGCGTAGCAAAGATTCCATCGTTTAACGACTTGATGATTATTCTAGGAGTGGCCTTTGGCGCTGTGGGTTTATCTCACCTAGCAGCAGACTATATAGCACCTTGGATGGATGATACCTTCTCTTGGGCAAGCGATTTTAGCCTGTCGAGTGGCTTTTTCTGGTTGATTGTGATTGCCACTACTATTGGATTGGTTCTGAGCTTTACAAGAGCCCGTAATATGGAAGGCGCTGGAGCATCAAAGATTGGCAGCGTGTTCATCTATGTACTAGTAGCTTCAATTGGTATGAAGATGAATATCCTTGAAATCTTTGACAACCCAGGGTTGTTCTTTGTAGGCTTGATTTGGATGATTATCCACGTTGGACTTCTGTTCATCGTAGCAAAGCTTTCAAAAGCTCCATTCTTCTTCCTTGCTGTTGGGTCTAAAGCAAATATTGGTGGTGCCGCGTCAGCTCCAGTTGTCGCAGCAGCGTTCCACCCAAGCTTGGCGCCCGTGGGTGTGCTTCTAGCAGTATTAGGCTACGCTCTGGGAACATATGGTGCAATCATTTGTGGTAATCTAATGCGGCTTGCCGTAGGAATGTAAAATCAATTTTGATGAAGAAGATTTTCTTACTTGCCGGATTTGCATCGGTAACGGCCTTTGCTCAAATCGATACTACCGCCGACGAAGCATTCATTCGTGGAATTTATGATGATGCGCTCCTCAATCAGCAGGGATATCAATGGTTGCATGAGCTATGCAAAGAAGTTGGACCCAGATTAGCAGGCTCTGAAGGCGCAGAAAGAGCGGTTGAGTGGGCACAAGAGACACTCGATACTTTAGGTTTTGACCGAGTTTATCTTCAACCCGTAGAAGTTCCTCATTGGGAACGCGGTGAGCTATCTGTAGCTATTGCAGGAAGTTCAATCGAACTGAATGCCTGTGCGCTTGGAGGCTCAGTTCCTACGCCTGAAGAAGGTATCACTGCTGAAGTAATTGAGATTCCAGACGTCGATGATCTAAAGAACTATACCCGAGAAGACATTGAAGGCAAGGTTGTTTTCTTCAGCGCACCGATGCGTCAGACATACATCAACACCGGCTCTGCCTATGGCGAAGCAGTGAAGAAACGTCACACCGGAGCCATGGAAGCTAGTAAGTACGGTGCGGCAGCTGTAATCATTCGTTCTGTTACCACACGTATGGACGATGCTCCTCATACGGGAAGCATGACCTACGAAGGCGCCGAAGAACGCATTCCGTCTATTGCGCTCGGCTATCAAAGTGCGGATCGACTGCACAATGCTCTTCAACAGAATCCAGCGCTGAAAGTGAACATGACGCTTACCAGTCAGTGGTTTGATCCTGTAATGTCATATAACGTGATTGGAGAAATCGTCGGAAGCGAATTCCCAGATGAAATAGCCGTCGTTGGTGGTCACCTAGATTCTTGGGACCTAGCAGAAGGAGCCCAGGATGATGGGGCTGGATCCGTTCAAAGTATGGATGGACTCTTCTTGTTAATGCGCTCTGGGTACGAGTTCAAACGCACCCACCGAGTGGTTCTTTATATGAATGAGGAGTTTGGACTAGACGGAGCGAGAGAATATGCGCGCGTTGCTCAAGAAACGGGGGAACGCCATGTCATCGGAATTGAAAGCGATGGAGGAGGAGATGTACCACGTGGCTTTAGTATTCAATCTCTTCCATCAGGCGTAGAGGCCGTTGAGTCTTTTAAATGGTTCCTAGAGCCATACGGACTTCGTGAATATTCTATAGGGTGGTCGGGTGCCGACATCGGACAGTTGCGAAACGACGATGCGATTTTATTGGGTTACCGCGCCGATAGTCAGCGGTATTTCGATTATCACCACGCGCCGACAGATGTATTTGAAAGCATCAATGCACGGGCGTTACAGCTTGGTGCAGCATCAATGGCGAGTATGTTGTACTTGCTGGATAAGTACGAGGTGAGGCCGTAGAAGAGTTTCGGGTGACGGGTAGCGAGTGACGGGTTTCGAGTCCCTGAATCCCTTAAGCTCCCTATTCCTCTTTGTCGAAATAGACTTTGTAGAAGTTTCTTCCATCTGCTTCGGTGCCGCGTTCGATCAATGAGCGGTCGCCGTGCACGTAGATGTGGAAGTTCTTATCAAGCTTAATCACCCCTTTGTAGTTGCCCGCTTGCTTCTTGGCCACAGAGTTGACCATGGAGAAGTTCTCGGGAACTGAAACTCCGCTTTCTGAGGCGAAATCATTTTTGTGTGAACGGTAGGAGTTGATCACTTCAGGGTCTACCAAAACAGCCTGCTCGTAATCGGCTTGATTGAACTCCTCTGCCTCGTTGAAATACTCCATAGAGCGCTTCATGAGATCCACCTGATCTACCTTAGACACGACGAATTCTTCAGGCATTTTTTTACTCACGAAGTCTTTGGTTGAAGCAATGATTTCGGAGGTGAAATTCGCTGCAGCAGATGCTGGTTTTGCATTGATAAATTGATGCGTCCAGAACTCCGATTCCTTATTGTCATTATCGAGAATGAGAACGGTAGGCTCAATTCCCGCATTGATGATAAGGCAGGCCTTATCGGGCTTTTGAGTTCCGATGCCCGAACGAATGGAAACCGCTCCAGACGGGTCGATACTCAGGATTCGTTGGCGAGCATCATACTTGTAAATACCGATGGCTTCACAAGGAACTCCATCGTATTCGATGTCAGTAAAGCGAGCCAAAAGCACATCTCCTGGTTTGATATTGGGGTGCGAAGAAACATCCCTCAAATGGGGGTTAACCACCTCTGCGAATGGGCGCATCTCAGCATCTTTGAAAAACACTTGTGAAGCTTCGTAAAGCACATTGTACTTCAAGTCGATATTGTGGGTAAACTCGAACCGTAAAAGGTCTGCCTGCTTGAAATGCTTCAACAACGCCGTAGTAAAGAAGTCCTGATTTTCGGACAAGATGACGTCGGAGGCTTCATCAACTCGCTCTGGATGCTCACTGGTCATGAGCGCCAATGATGAGGTATATGCTTCTGAAATATTCACGGGTTAAAGGTAGGGGCTTTGTTGGAAACTAAACTTCAATCGTAAGTTCTCAGAGGCTATTTGTTTCTCCTGAAAACCCACATAAAAGCTTCCTCACCTTCACCTACTGTGACTTCTAAATCCCCTTTAGGATTGAAAGTGTACTTCAAAAGTTTCGGAAAATCATGCTCTGGGTTTTCGAAGACCCACGGACTGGTTTCGGTAAAAGTCACAGGCTCTTGACCTTGAACATTTACAACATACTTTCTCGCGCCACTATCTGTATACAGTTTGAAGGACTCCCAAAGTACGGTGTCCATTACACCTACGCCCATGTCCTGAAGCGCCAAGCCTTCGCCGTAGAGCGTATCGCCTCGTTTCTCCCAGCATTCCATTTTCTTCTCTTCCATGCTTGTCCAACATCCAAGGATGCTTTCCTCGTTTAGGCTGTGATTTGAGCAGGATGAAGTAAGAGCTAATAGAGCGATGGCTTGAAAGGCGAATTTCATAGCGATTGTTGGTTTCTTGTTGATAACATGGAAGTTACGTTGCGCGTTTACCTTAGGAACGCAAATGCAAGATTGCTAATTTTCAGGATATGTCAGCCACTGCTTCGAAACTTACCGTTAGCGAAGACATAGTTTTTCGCACATCTCAGGGAATGATTGTCGACGATCTTCGACAGTTTGTTCGAGCCTGGCTGCGCGAACACTCCGGAGGAAAAGTGTACATCGGCAGCGACTCCCAGGTCCGAGGAGATATTGTGAAATACAGCACGGTCGTATGCCTATGGGACGTTGGTTACGGTGTTTGGGAAGTGTACAGCACCGTTAAAGTGCCGCGATTCAACGACCGATTCTCACGATTGTGGAACGAGATTCAGCGCTCTGTTGAGGTGGCCGATATGATTCGAGATCTTGCTCCTGTTACCGTGCACATGGACTTCAATTCCGACCCATCTTACCCCAGTTACAAGTTGTATGATGCCGGAATGGGTTTGGCAAAAGCAATGGGTTTCGAGGCCGCTGGGAAACCAGATTCTTGGGCCGCCTCCTGTGGCGCCAACCGCAGGTGTCAGTAGTTATTTTCCCATCGACGTTCTCAGGAACTGCATCATATCTTTCGATGCTTCATAATGGTCCATGACGGTGATAAGAAGTCCGTCTGTTGGAATCAACTTTGGATCAGCGTGATTGTAGTAATAGAACTGTTTCTGAAAGAGGATGGGTTCTTTCTCCGCAGCTTCGGCAATCGACTTATCCACCCGCTTTTGAGCTTCGCCCACGATTCCTTCAGGAAAGTGATTTCTGAAGTTAGAATCACCATTTAGCTTCTGGAACTTTGAAAGGTGATCTGCAAAATATTTTCGCACTTCCTTCACCTGCGCTGGAGCAAGCTGATAGAGTCCCCCGTAAATCCCCAATCGTTCTGGACCAAGTTCAATATAAAGTGCAGGAAAGTCCTTCGCCTTTCTGCCTTCAGGAGATAGAAGGGCTGAGACGTTGGTTTTATAGGGCGTCTTGTCTTTTGAGAATCGGATGTCTCGGTTGATTCGGAAGATGGCGTCCTTCGGCTCGATGAGAAGATCGGGTTCATGCGCACCGCGGATATGTCCGATGAGGTCGCCTACGAATGCCTTGAAGGGTTCTTTCACTTCGCGTTCATATCGACTTCGATTTTCATCAAACCAGTCTTTGTGATTGTTGCCTGCGAGCTCTTTGAAGAAAGCGAGGAAGTCGGGGGAGAAGTAGTTCATGGGAGTGGAAGTTACGTCGTGCTAGCTTATACGTTCGAGTAGCGCACTTGGGTTGTCTACCCAGAAGGCAATCTTGGTGTGCTCCTCTTTCTTTCCATAGAGGCGCGTGAAGGTGATAGGTTCTGTGAGTTCAAGAACCACGTTGTGCGACTCGAGTTCACCGAGCAGTCCAAGTTTTTTTACACTCTTGTCTTCCGGCAAGTCACTGGTATGCTTGTAAGCCTTCGCAATCATTTCAAGAGGGATGTTCCCGTGGGCGAAAGTACCGAGGCGAAACACCAATGTGTCTTTTTCAATCTTCATCGGTCGCATGCCCATGGAGCGCGCAAATGCTAAGAACTGTAATCCGGTATAGAGGCTGAGTATGGTGAGTACCCAAGCAAAAGTGGGGCTCCATCCAACCAATAAAAAGTGCAGGGCCACGGTTTCAACCAATATGATAAACACGATTGCTCCATAGAGTGCTCTGACACCGCTTTCTTTGTGATAAGCGAAGGCATTTGGATCCAAAGCCTTGCCTTTTTTGAAGCTGAAAGCATAGTAGATCATGGAAATTTCCAGCGCCAAAAAAGGAGCTAGTTTACCAGGAACCATTTCGGAGGTGACAGCTGTAATCGCATCAAAAAAATCTCCATCGCTGTTGCGTTTTGCTTTCGTGGCTTTCTGAAACCGGACAACGTTATAGATCACAAAACTAAGAACGCCGAGCTCTACAAATGGAAGAACAAAGTTCTGATAGCCATCGAGGATGACGTGTCGGTTTTCAGGCACGATTTGGTAGCCTATTAGCAAGCAGAGGATGCTGATAGGAACTACGGTAATTTTCGAAATTGACCGCTTCCTAATCACGAGATACCACGCTAGAGGGACGGTGAGCATCAAGTCAATTGACACTGCTTCGGCTACCCACTCCTGCTCTACGAGGTTGGGGCTAAAAGCGATAATAAACAATGCAGAAAGGAGGGCGATAGGAATCGCAAAAGGCCAAAGGGGTTGTCTTGCGGTCATCTGATAGGTGTTTGGTTAAAGGTACGAAAAGGGGGTAAGGGAATTAAGGGTTTTAAGGGGAATTAAGGGGCAGAGGGACAGTGGGGGAGGTACAATGTTCAGGCACGGGGCTGGGAGCCCCGCCCCAGTCTCAAGTTCGTAAGAAAGTCGCAGGATGTGTCGAATCTCAGTGCAGAAATGCGTGAATCACGCAATTTCTCGAATTGCAGCCGCAAGTAAACGTTTACTCTCCGACTAAAGATCTTGAGGTTCGTACCTTGATACTGGGGACGCGGGTACGCGCCCCGGGCAGCTGCCCTCACCTCTCCCCGTCCCATTTTCATGCCCTGTTCGTCAGTCCATTCACTTTGACACTATAATCAAATGAGGTATGTTCGTGACCAGGTGACCAGGTGAGTTCGTTATGTGGTGAATTGGTGGGGCATGGATCAAGTGAATTTGTAATCTTGTCATGAACCCCGTTTCTCTTCGCTCTTCCCTGAACCCTTTAAAATCCCTGAACCCATTACCCCCTTGCAAGACATAACCTCACCTTCCGATATCGACCAACTAGTTCGAGCTTTCTATAACGACCTTTTGAAAAGCGAGATTGCATACATCTTCACCGATGTTGCGCAGATAGACTTGGAAGAGCACTTGCCCCACATTTCGAACTTCTGGAGCTCCATCTTGCTCGGCACAGAAAACTATCGTGGTGGTGCAATGGGAGTGCATTTCAAATTGGCTGAGAAGACTCCGCTTACGGCGGAAACCTTTCGTGTGTGGCTTGATTTGTTCGACAAGAATGTGGATCAACTTTTTAAAGGTCCTGTGGCGGATGAAGCAAAGAGCCGAGCGCACAGCATAGGTGCATTGATGGAGCATCGGTTGAATGGGAAATAGGGGAATGGGTGACCTGGTTAGCTGGTGACCTGGTTTGAACGGTGGAAAGTGGGAGCGAGTACGGTTGAGAATAGGGCGCATCGACTCATTTCGTATATTCGAGTTCAACTGCTCTCATGAAGACCTTCATTTTTTCAATATCACTTCTGATGGCGGGAATTGTTCGTTCCCAGACAATAGACTCAGCTAGTTTTCAGTATGATTCTAACCAGCAAGTGCTGACAGGTTATTTGGCAGGGACATTTTTAAACGTTCAAACCATTGAAGACTTAAAGCGGATTGAGACAGCCTTCTATCAAGACACTCTGCGGGTAGACTTGTTTTTTCGCGAGTGTTGGGTTTTTCCTCTGAACACACCATACGATACTGCGTATCAGGATACGCTTGTCGTTCCGACAGGCTCAAGACCTGTAAGGGTGATGACGTATATTTTGGAAAACACGGATTCAGTGAACTGCACGCCTGTCGCTCAAACATATGCTGTGGAAACGTTAGACACGTGGATCCAAATTCCATTGTCTCACTCAGAATCTGAAGGGAGCGAAATCAAGCTCTTTCCGAATCCAGCTTCCGGAGAAGTTCAAGTTTCGGGACTCGGAGAAGAAAATTGCCGACTCTATGTATATGACCTTCTCGGTCGAAAGGTTTTAGAGGTTCTCAGCTTTAGTGGCAATACAGATATAAGGACACTAAACCAAGGGGTTTACATTGTTTTGATTGAAACACACCGAGGCGTAGAGTGTATAAGGCTCGAGAAGGAATAGAGCAGTAACCATACACACTTCCACCTATCCACTCCAACACCCTATCCCGCCACTGTATTTCTTACCTTTGCCCCTCAACTCTGAACTATGAGCACGAAAGAGAAGAATTCTGCAATGAAAATCTCTAACGATATACTCCTCGAGGCATTTAAATTGATGTCGACTGCTAAGGCTCTGGCCGAGCTTTATGAGGAGAACAAAGAAGTAACGAGCAAGTACGTTCACGCTACTTCACGCGGACACGAAGCGATTCAGTTGGCTTTAGGTCTGCAACTCAAAAAACAAGATTGGGTGTCACCTTACTACCGAGACGATAGTATTCTTCTCGGCATTGGAATGCGTCCATACGACTTGATGCTTCAGCTTCTAGCGAAGCGAGACGACCCATTCAGCGGCGGTAGAACCTACTATTCTCACCCAAGCTTGAACGACGACGATAAGCCGAAGATTCCTCATCAGAGTTCGGCTACTGGTATGCAAGCCATTCCAACAACAGGCGTGGCAATGGGCATTCAGTACAAGGAGAACAGGGGCATCGGTGAAGACTGGGGCGATGAAAAGCCCGTGGTAGTATGCTCCATTGGAGATGCAGCGATGACCGAAGGGGAAATTTCAGAAGCCCTACAGATGGCGGCTTTGAAGCAGTTCCCAATTCTATATTTCGTTCAGGATAATGGCTGGGATATTTCAGCAAATGCTGAAGAAACCCGCGCTCAGAATGCAGCCGAATATGCGGCAGGGTTCCACGGTATAGAAACACGTTCTATTGACGGGGCCGACTTTTTCGAGAGCTATGCTACCGTGAAGGAAGTGTTGGAGACAATTCGCAAAGAACGTCGTCCATTCTTGATTCACGCGACTGTTCCATTGCTAGGCCACCATACATCGGGTGTGCGAAAGGAGTGGTATCGAGATGACCTCGAAGAGCACATGACGCGCGATCCATACCCACGTTATCGCCAGCAGCTCATCGATGCAGGTATTGATGCGGCAGAATTAGATAAGATTGAAAAAGAAGCTGCTGAGCTCGTTGCGGCAGACTATCAAGAAGCATTAAAAGCGGAAGATCCTCGTCCGGAGGACCTTTACGATTACGATTATGCCCCAACTCCAATCACGGAGGAGAAAGGTGAGCGAGAGCCTGCTGGGAAGGAGAAGACTGTGATGGTCGACGCAGCCCTGTTCGCGATTCAAGAGATCATGCGTGAGCATCCCGAAGCCTTGCTATATGGACAGGATGTTGGTGGTCGACTTGGCGGCGTGTTCCGTGAAGCGGCTACACTCGCTCAAAAGTTTGGTGACGATAGAGTATTCAACACGCCCATTCAAGAGGCCTTTATCATTGGCTCCACGGTAGGTATGGCGGCAACCGGGTTGAAGCCATTTGTTGAAGTTCAGTTTGCCGATTATATCTGGCCAGGCTTGAACCAGCTCTTTACCGAGTTGAGCCGAAGCTACTACTTGTCGAATGGCAAATGGCCAGCTTCAGCAGTGCTTCGTGTACCTATCGGAGCATACGGTTCAGGCGGACCGTACCACAGTTCATCGGTAGAGTCGGTATTAACGAACATTCGCGGTATCAAAATCGCTTATCCAAGCACGGGTGCCGATTTGAAAGGTTTGATGAAAGCTGCCTTCCACGATCCAAACCCTGTAGTCATGCTCGAACACAAGGGCTTGTACTGGAGTAAGATCAAGGGAACGGAAGGAGCAAAGACCGTTGAGCCTTCAGAAGATTACGTGATTCCATTCGGCAAAGGGCGCGTGGCGCTTGAGGCGGATCAAGATAAAATCGACTCAGGAGAGAGCCTGTGTATCGTCACTTACGGTATGGGTGTGTACTGGTCGAATACAGCTGCGAAGCAGTACAAAGGTCAGGTTGAGATTGTCGATTTACGAACACTTGTACCACTAGACGAAGAGCTTGTTTACGACCGAGTTCGTGCACATGGCAAATGTCTCGTGGTTACAGAAGAGCCTCAAATCAACACCTTCGCTCAGGCGATTGCAGGGATGATTCAGAAGAACTGCTTCCGTCACCTCGACGCACCTGTAGATGTGATTGGATCGGCCAACATGCCTGCGATTCCATTGAACAGCACCTTGGAAAGCGAGATGATTCCAAATGCCGATAAGGTGGCGGAACGCATCGGAGAGGTATTGGGGTATTGAGAGGATGATGGACCAGGGACGGAGGACCGGGGTTTGAAGTCCGGCTAGCTCGGCATAGTTCGCTCTTTTTGAGAAGGCACGCGTGCAAGTGAGCAAGCGGCCACGTAGTGTAGAGAGCAGCTCTAGTGGGCAGGAGTCAGTCTGAAGGATCGCAAGAGCGCAGGTTCGCGTGAGCGCGGGAAGAAGACAAACGCGTCTTAATAGTATTGAGTGTCAACGTAAGCGTGGATGCTCGTAAGCACGTTACTCCTAGTATTGAGTATCCAGTATTCAGTATCACTCCTGCACTAAACCCCTTCAGAAGAACTTTCCACTGCTAGTGGTAGTTTCGTACCCAGTACCTAACACTCATTCCATGTTCCTCTTCCCGTAAATTGTGTTTACATTCAGAAGATGTGATCTGCATCTTTGCATCGAACTAAATCCCATCACGCATGAAGGTTATCATTACAGGAAGCACTGGCATGGTTGGCAAAGGCGTTCTTTTAGAATGCTTGGACGACCCTAAGATTACAGAAGTGTTGGTGATAAATCGATCATCTCTGGACCTCACGCACGAGAAGTTGACAGAGATGCGATTGAGTGATTTCACCCAAATTGGAGATCACGCCCATGACTTGGGGAAATACGATGGCTGCTTCTTCTGTATGGGAGTTTCATCAGCTGGAATGAGTGAAGAGAAGTACCGGAAGCTCACTTACGATACCGCAATCGCGTTTGCCAAAGCCCTTCATCAGGCCAATCCAAACATGGTGTTTAACTATGTATCTGGAGCTGGAACTGATTCATCCGAGAATGGAAGAATAATGTGGGCACGCGTTAAGGGGAAAACGGAAAACGACATTCTGAATATGGGTTTTAAAGGAGCGTATATGTTCCGACCAGGTATGATCATCCCAGAACGCGGGATAAAGTCAAAAACCCGTCTGTATCAGAACATTTACGTGGTGATGCGCCCATTCTTTCCGCTTTTAAGAAGGATGAAATCCGTGGTCACAACAAGTATGCTTGGAAAAGCAATGATTGCTACACTAGAGGTTCCGAAGGTGGGTCCTGTTATTAATCCGAAGGAAATCAGGGCATTGGGAGCATAGCTTGATAACCTGTTAAGGAACGCCGCTTCAATAGGGCTTTAGCGAACCTTTCATTTCCGTAAATTCGTATTGCATGTAACTGATTGTTCAGCAACCAACGAAGCACGTACTTGCCTTGCCAACCATTGAATTGATTACTGAAATCAACGCTCCTCTCTCGGTGGTGTTTGACTTATCGCGCAGCGTGGATGTTCACGTTGAATCGTTGGCGCATACCAATGAGCGCCCCATCGCTGGGGTGAAGTCTGGCTGCATGGGCATGGACGACTGGGTGACCTGGCAAGCAAAGCACTTAGGCTTCACCTGGAAACTTACTTCTCTCATCACAGAATTCGATTCTCCACACTCTTTTACGGATGAAATGGTTCAAGGCCCCTTCAAGATGATGGTGCATCGACATACGTTTTTGGACGAGGCGGGAAGGACCGTAATGAAGGATGTGTTTGAGTATGAGGCGCCGATGGGGTGGTTGGGAAGGCTTGCGGATGTTGTTTTCTTAAGAAGCTATATGCAGAAATTACTGTCTTCCAGAAATGCAGTACTAAAGGCCAACGCAGAAAAAAGGTGAGCCTGCAAATGCACACTCACCTTTTATTATTTGAAACCCGACTTCTGAGGTTTTACTCCGAATACTTCCCAAACGAATACGCTAAACCTACGCCGAGCACAGACTTAAACTGCGCGCCAGGAGATTGGTAATCGCTTCCATTCGGAGTGATTGGGTTTGCAACAAGAATATCGTGGTCGTAAATGACGTGAACATGCAAGCTCACTTTGAGATACTTCCAAGCCTCAAGAAGCAAAATCGTTTCCCAATTAACATCGATGTTTTGTGGACGGTCGAGGTAGTTTGAGAAGAGGTTCAAGTTGGTTGTTAAATCCAAAGTCTCAGTGAGCGCCTTGTTGTAGGTAGCGTTGAGGTAAGCTCCCATTTCAGTTCGAATAGTCTCACCCGCTTCTACTCCGAACACTCCCACATTTGATAGACTGTCATCGAGCACATAGGTCTGTTTCATAGTGATGGGCGACATGTAGAGCTGCAGCCCTTCTTTCTTGTAGGTGAAACCCACACCAGCCGTTAGGTACCCTGGAGCCATCCAAGTTGAAATGGCTTGAGTAGCTGTTCTATTGGCAAATCCATCGGCAAACTGGGTTCTGAAGTTGGCGAATCCAGAGGCCGTCCAAGTTCCACTCTCATTAATATTGCGGTCGAGACGTGAAGTGAACTCCAATTTGTCACCTGTTTTTAGCGGGTCACTGCCTTGGTAGTTCACCGCAAAGTTTGCATCCAAGGTGTTGTTCCATTGCCAAATCGGCCCGTTGTAATCGGCTGCCTGGCGAAGAAGACCGCTGAGGTTGAAGCTGTTTTCACCCCCGGCGTTCCAATTGGTAAGAGTCGTTTGACTCATTGCGAAGGAATAGAGACCGGCGTAGGACCATCTCGATTCTTCTTCATCTTGCGCGTGCGTAGTTAGAGGTAGGATGAAAAGCAGTGCTAATAGCTTCTTCATGATGGAAAAATTAGTGTTACATATATCAAGACTTGCTCTTGAACTTATTGATGGCGTTTCGGGTGAAGTCACTAAGAACTAATCGGCCACTGATAGCAGCTCTTTCTGCTAAAAGTTGATCCCAATCTTCAGTGCCTCGCCAGAAGGTCTTTTTCAATTCCGACATCGCTTCTGGGTTGGATTTGGCCAACTTATCAGCGAGCTCCACAATGGCGTGATCCATGTCTTCAACGGTATTGTACACGTTGGAGTAGAGGCCGCGCTGATGCGCCCATTCTGCAGTTCTCCATTCAGTAGCGTCGATAGCCAATTCATTCATTCCGCTTACGCCAATTTTACGTTCAACGGCAGGGCCAACCACAAACGGTCCGATTCCGATCGCGAGCTCACTTAATTTCACTGCGGCGAACTTCGTGGCGAAGCAATAGTCAACAGATGAAGCGAGTCCAACACCACCTCCAACTGCTTTGCCTTGAACTCGACCGATGATGAATTTCGGGCACTTGCGCATGGCGTTGATGACGTTCGCGAATCCAGAGAAGAAGATCTTTCCGGTATCTAAATTATCGATGCTGATAAGCTCATCAAAGCTCGCACCTGCGCAGAAAGCACGATCGCCAGCTGAACGAAGCACAATCACTAGAACTTCATCGTCTTTACCGAGTTGGGTGATGGTTTCTGCCAATTGAGAAAGCACTTTTCCTGGAAGGCTATTGCTGAGGGGATGATGGAATTCAACGTGAGCGACTCCGTTCTTCTTTTCAACATTTACTCCTCCTTGGTCTACTGCGTTACTCATAGATTATAGATTTTGTTCTCTTCGAAAATCATCGAAGTGTTCGATTTTGCAAATTACGGTTCGATAGGCGTCGTACCAACGGGCTTTGCCTTCTTTTTTCGCCTCTTTATGAACGGGGTTCACCTTCCAAGCTTCGATGGCCTCTTTGTCTCTCCAATAACTAATGAAGATGCCATCCTTGCCCGTTCTTGCCACGTCATATCCAAGGAAACCATCAAGTTTCGATACGGTTCGCATGGTCGCTTCATCCATGGCGGGATATCCTTCTGGCGCCGGGTCAACCTCGCGTTCCGAAATGAAGAGGACAGCATAGGCAGGAGTTTCGGGAAGGTGGTTCATGGAATGTGTGTGTCGGGGTTAGTGTAAAGGTAAGGAGAATCTTCCTGTAGCCTTGGTCTGTAGGGGAGTGGAGCGATTGCCACTGGCAATGGTTGGTTACAACAAGAGAGGGGGTTGTTGGTAACGAGTAAGAAGGATAAATATCCCTGTGCGTCAATCAAATTTAAGATAGATCCTCACCGTGTCGTGCGCAGGTTCATCACCTCCAAAGTAAGGGTAGAGCCAATATGCAACGGAATCTGTTGAGCATCCACGAGTGGCGAGATATCGCTTCGAACCAATATCGAAGGCGTACGTCGAATCTAATTTGATGATGCGGGAGTGTACAGTGTCGCCGATTTGAATTGTATCGATTTCGGCAAATTCTCGGTTGTCATTTTGATAGGTGTAGGCGCCGAGTTCAATTCCTACGTTGGGAGTCCATCGCCACCCTAAACGTGCGCTGTTGCTCTGGTGAAACGATTGGCAGTCAGAAAAGCCTATGACCTTATTCCAGTCCTTTTGATTATTCGGATTCACAGATTGATAAATAGCGCTCGAATCAAAAGTGAGATCGAACGCCAATGTGTCCAAGCGGATCTCTTCAAAGGTGTTCTGTAGTGAGTAGTGGTTGCCTGTTGGGATAACATATGTGTCCCATTCTTCCACTGGAGGAGGAGTGGGTGTGGGTTCTGGCTTATCAACGACTTCGTCTTTACAGGAAATGAGCAGAAGAAGGGTTAGTATGAGAGGTGCGTATTTCAGAATGGTTGAAGGGTTTTGTTTAAAGGTAAGTAGATTCGAGCTATAGCCGCTGGCGATTATCTGTAGAATCCCAGCGGGGTTTCTTCCGGCCGGCCTTGGATTCTATCTGAGTCCAGGGCTTTAGAACAATATCGTACCTTCCTTGACAAACGTCACTCTCATGAAATACGCGACTCTTGTTCTCTCCTTTTTCATCTCCCTTTTGTCTGTTGCTCAGCAGGGTTCGATTCAAAATTATGGTATCGGGTTGGCAATCGTAGCTGAACCATTTCCCTACGAAGACCTGTCCACTCCGACTTCACTTAGCAGAACTAGCGCATTGGAGGGTAACTGGATTCCTGAGGAGTATTCACCCTTCTTCTTCAAGCCCGATTACGGACTATATCATTTTGTCTGCCTAGAGAAAACAGATACTTACTACAAGGTGCTGGTCAATGATAGCGAAGTTGGCTACTTCCCTTCCAATTCGGAGTTTGTCTTTAGGACATGGGAGTCCATGCTGATGAATGCTGCCGTAGAGCGAATTACAGCAGACAATCCATTGTTATCGGAGTGCGATAATGAATCCGAACGAGTTGAATTCAATTGTGAAACGGAACGATTCACGGTTGAAGACGTCCTGGAAAAAGACGGCGAGCATTGGTTGTATGTCAGCTTTGATCCTAACTGTTCAGAATATCCAGACTCAAACGTTCGCCTAGAATACGGGTGGATAAAGTGGAAAGAGAATGGAGTGCTGTTGGTGGGTTTGATGCTCTTGTGTTGATGCCAACTCACCTCTTCTGGCGATTATCTGTCTAACCCCAGCGGGGTTTGTTCAGGCCGGCCTAGGATAACATCCTAGGCCGGGCATTCCGCATTTTAACTATCTTCAATTCATGAAACTCTCTCAGACAATCGCCTTGTGTTTTCTGTTATCAGTAGTCTCTTGTACGAGCTATGAGGAGTTCTTCCCCACCTTTACCTTCAATGGCGAGGAGAGAAATGATCTTATTGTCGACCGCGTCCCGCCACAATTCTATTATAAGGATCCAGCTGCAGCCATGTGTGTTATTCCTGGCCCCTGCGAGTTCGCTCTTGAATTGGAGGCTGAGTCTGATTCATTATTAAGAGGTTGTTTCTATCATATTAAACAAGCGGAGGATTCTGTCACTGCGATGCTGAAGGTGTTCCGAACAGAAGGCGGCACCGAATCAATTCTCTCAAATTCAACTTTGGATTTTGTGATTAGCGATCCAAAAACGATTGAGCGGATTGAGGTATACTCTTTGGAGTGCAGGACTTTGGTGGTGAAATTTGACGATAGGTAGCTATGTTCATCCCATGAGGAAGGTTAGTAATATTTCCGAACCCGCCAACGATACCGTTCGATTGATGATTTATTCATCCGAAGAAGGAGCCTATCTATTCGGCTTCACAAGTCTGAACGATGGCTCGTGTAATTGGGATGAATGGTACGAAACAGAAGAGGAAGCAATAGAAAGAGCTAGATATAAATACGGAGTGAATGAAGAACTCTGGGAGATAATTGATGACCCTCAACCGGGATGCAGGCACGACTGGATTGAACCCGTTCAAGTAGAATAGAGGATGAAATATTATAGACACATTTTTCTCTTAGGAATGACACTATTCTTTGTGAGTTGCGCTAGTGATTCTGAACGACGATTGGATGAAGAACTCGTTCTTATCAACGATGTTTTCATGGAAATTATGGGGCCAGAATGGACGCATGAACCGCCCCATTCTCCTCCTGTGCTCTGGCCAAGAGATTCAAGTCGGACTGATAGCTTGAATTACATAAGGGATAGCACTGCGTATGCTGACAAGATGGAAAGACAATCCTTGAAAGCACCATATCTATTGCTTGGGATTACTGGGGCTTTGTTACCGTACGAGCCCCTTAGAACTCACATGGATACTACGAGTTATAAAACAGGTTGGAGAAAACTTGAGCAGGATTTGGTCAAGATAAGTGAGCAAAGGAGTTTTGAGTTATCCAAATTGACAGAAGTCGGCAAGTACAAAATAGAGAGAATTACCAAAGAGACTGAAGACTCATTGTGGCATAACTCCATTGGGTTCTTACGGTTTTCGAGAGTAGCATTTAGTACCGGACTAGACAGTGCTGTGTTTGATTATTTCTTTTTATGTGGCGGATATTGTGGACATGGTGGTGTCGTCTGCGCCCAAAAGGTTGATGGGAAGTGGGAGATAGTAGACTGGATAAGTAGTCGCGTTGCTTGTCGCGAAAGACAAATAGAACGTGAGAGATTATTAACTATCGCCGCTGGCGATTATCCGTATAACCCCAACGGGGTTCGTTCCGCCCGGCCATGGATGTTATCCGAGGCCGGGCAGTTTTCATTTTATGATTGATCAGCTCACAATGCTATCATTCGACTGATCAAGTTTCTTTACCATCGTCAGGATGGTAGCAATAGCTACAGTCTCGCCTTCATCGTCGTATACTTCAACATTGAATTTCACGATGCCTTTAGCTACGTCGTCCTCGCTCTTCTTCTCTTGATCAATCTTCTCCTTAACGGTGAACTTCACACCGATGGTTGTACCGGGATAAACCGGCTTGGTGAAGCGCGCTTCATCGATGCCGTAATTCAGTAAAACCGGACCTTTCTTCGCCTCAACAAACAATCCAGCTGCCTTACTGAGGATGAAATATCCGTGCGCCACACGACCCTCGAAGATGGTGCCATCCAACGAAGTTTCATCCATGTGCGCGTAGAAGTTGTCGCCGCTCACATTCGCGAAGTTCACAATGTCGGTTACGGTTACTGTGTGCTTGGCGGTATATACCGTTTCACCTACTGTCAATTCTTCAAAGTGCTTACGGAATACGTGCTTCTCAGCCTCAGGACGTGATGCTCCCGGCTGATACACTTGAGTAATTTCTGTTATGGTATCTGGGTGACCTTGAATGGCTGTACGCTGCAAGTAGTGCAACACGCCGCGCTTTCCTCCCATCTCTTCGCCTCCACCAGCACGACCTGGGCCACCGTGTGTCAACAAAGGCATCGGTGAACCGTGTCCCGTTGATTCCTTGGCGCTCTTCTCGTTTAATACAAGAATTCGACCGTGCATGTGAGCTGCATTAACCACATATTCACGAGCTTCTTTATCATCAGGAGTAACGATGGATGAAACCAAGGATCCTTTACCCAAGTTGGCAATTTCCACGGCTTCATCTAGGCTCTTGTAAGGCATGATGGTAGAAACCGGACCAAAGGCTTCGATGGTGTGTGGCTCCATTACCTCAAACGGCTTGTCGTTACGGAAGAGGATAGGCGACATAAAGGCACCATTCTCATAACTCGCTCCGACTAGTTGAGGTTGCTCGTCTAGGCTGCCATAAACCATTTCCATAGCAGCAGACATCTTCTTCACAGCCTCATGAACTCGCTCAACCTGAATCTTTGTAGCGAGAGCACCCATGCGAACTCCTTCCTGACGAGGGTCTCCCATGGTCGTCTTGCCCAAACGTTGTCCGAGTGCAATCTGCACATCTTCCAAATGTAGCTCCGGAACGATGATGCGGCGAACAGCAGTACACTTCTGTCCGGCTTTAACTGTAATCTCCTTGCTCACTTCTTTAATGAACAAGTCGAACTCAGGTGTGCCTGGAACCGCTTTTTCACCTAGAATTGAAGCGTTTAACGAATCGGCTTCTAAGTTGAATGTCACACCTTGCTCAAGTACTCGAGGGTGTGCTTGAAGTTTCTTTCCTGTAGCAGCAGACCCAGTGAAGGTTACAGTATCTCCTAATTCCACATGGTCGATTATACCACGACCTAATCCTGTGATCAACTGCAGAGATCCTTCTGGAAGAATCTTAGAATCGATGATGGCGCGAACCACTGCCTCTGTAAGGTAGGAGGTGTATTCTGATGGTTTAACCACGGCAGGAACACCAGCCATCAAGTTCACGGCAATCTTTTCCAACATGCCCCAAACCGGGAAGTTGAATGCGTTGATGTGAACCGCTACTCCGCGCTTTGGCACCATTATGTGGTGACCGATAAACGTGCCGTTTCGACTGAGCGGAGCGTGCTCACCATCTACGTAGTATGGCAGGTCTGGAAACTGACGACGAAGAGATGCATTGGCGAATAAGTTCCCGATTCCGCCTTCGATATCAATCCACGAATCAATCTTGGTTGCACCTGTGCGGTAGCTTATTTCGTAGAACTGGTCTTTGATTTTCATCAAGTGAAGAGCAAGTGCTTTGAGCATTCGGCCGCGCTCTTGGAAAGTCATTTTACGAAGGGCTGGGCCACCGGTATTTCTACCGTACTTCAACACTTCTGCATAATCGATTCCCGCGGACGATACTACACCAATTTCTTCTCCAGTAATGGCATCAGAAGCGAGCAATTCTTGCCCTTCTCCACTTACCCATTGACCAGCGACATAGTTCTGAATATTCATAGTTGAGACTTTCTTTTTCAAGGAGCGTAAAGGTAACGATAATCGAAGAGCTCAAAATGTGGATTACGAGGTTCTGTGCATCAATCCGCAATCCCCGTTCCCCAACCAATCCCGATACCCCATGTGTCAATTCCCATAGGCATGGCTCCGAAGTCGGTGTAGTAAGAGTCTACGGAATGGAAAAAATAGAAAGCCAATGGCGAATGACCCCATTCGATCTTATACCCCATAGATGCTGTAGAAGCGCTTCTACTCACAGGGTCGAGGAAAGCAATAGGACTCTCTGGAGAGCTGTCGATCCAATACCCGACAAAACGAATGAAATCATCGCGTTCACGCATCAAATAGACTGCGGCGCGAATACCTCCATCGTAGGTTAAGCCTCCACCGAGCCTTCGGGTGTAATACTCATCTAAATCCGAATCGAACCCATAAACTTCACCAAACATGGCCATTCCTCTGAAGAAGTAATCAACCTCCAAATACCCATAGAGGTTGAAGCCGGTGTAGATGCCGTACTCGTATTTCTCCATTCCTTGAAGATCTCGGGAATTGCCCTCAACTCCTGGTATAAGATCAAGTTGACCGTAGACACCATAGTGCCACCCAAAGCTGCGATCTCGATCAAACCAGGTGTTGTAATCAAAACTTAAGATTGCTGAACCACTGTAATAATCGTCGTTAAAACTGATGCCAGGTGTTCGGCCATAATTATAGGCAGCCACGGAAAAAGCGTTGAACATGGTACCATTCAATCTGCCTGTTGGCGCTTCCTCCCGCATTTCGGCGATTCCTTCTCCGAGTGCAACTGCACCTTGAAGTGCGCGTTGTTCCTCCCATTTCTGGTAGGCATTGTCGCGCTTCTGGCGTGTGTAATAATTGTCTTCATACTGGAGCGCTGCCCGATAGTAGTTCCAAGCGGCTTGGAAGTTTCCTTGCGAATAGGCAGCGTCACCGAGCGCTACATTTCTGTCATGTGGAGATTGATAAGTATTATCATCATCTCCATTCCACATCTCATTCAGTTGCTCTTCAAGATTGGTGCGACAGCGCTCTAGAGCATCTCGCTTCCATTCTACGGTAATAGTTTCATTGAGGGCCTCATTCACTTTTGAAATAGCCGTTCTCAATTGAGATTCGCTCGAGTAATTTCTGTTGCAGTATTGATCGAGAACTTCCTGGGCCAAGTCGTTTCCACCTTGCTCTTCCTCATACAATCGAATCAAGCCATTCAAGGCGTTCAGATTGAGTGTAGTTGAGAGTCGTGTGACAGTAATATCAATTCCGATGGCTCCATATTCCACCCAGTCGCCTCTATTTTTGGTCTGTAAACAACTGGAAAGCCTGGAATCTCCAATGGTTAAGGTGTTCCACCCATCTTGTGTTGCGACGATTTCATCGCTCCGGTAGTAGGTATCTACGTCACAGTTGACTGGGTCGGCATCGATTTCATCCAACTGAAAGTAAAGGTTCCCACGTAAGTCTCTGGGATAATCCTCGTACTCTCCTCCGCCTGCAAAAATGATGCGCATCAGGTCGGACTCTCCGTAATATTTGCCCCCATATCGGTAAGACCTCACTTTGATTCTATTGGGCTCTAAGCGGAATTGAACTTGAGGGACGGAATTGGTTCCTGCAGTGCGGTATTCCATGTAAATCTCATAGCTCACGCCATTCTGCTCGTAGTAGATCGTCTTCTCCCGGATCTCTCCTTGCGCCCATCCAGAGGTGATGGATGTGAGAATGATGATAGAGGTTAGAAGTGTTTTTCTCATCAGTATCGCATTCTCAAACGTTCGCAACTCCGACCTTCATAGCGCACTAACTCACTTTCGATTAAGCGCTCGCCGTCTGGTCGATAATCGACAAAATATACTTCTCCTTCATCGAGGAGCACATGAGCTCCATGGTACTCGTAACAGGCCTTTGCGCCGATATCTCTTTTGGTGATGGTGGGTAAAACAACTGTATCGAAATCTAAGCCGCTTGGAGAGTAGCGCAGACCAATCGTTCGAGTTGGGCCGTAAAACGCCATTATTGAATCCACATATGGAAGGGAATCTGAAGGATTGTATCGGTATTCGCTGGGCGATATGGTCTTGTAAAGGATGTAGAGAACTTTTCCATCGGGTGGTCGGTGATATATGTTCTCATTGATTTCCGGACCTTCAATACACGACGTGAGAAAGAGGAATGGAACAATGAGGAGTAGCAGTTGTCTCATAGAGATAGGGTTGTATCTTCAATATACATCAAATAACGTACTCGGTATAAGGATGGTTTTCCAAGCGTTTCATTTTGAAGGATATATGCGATGATTGTGCCAAGGGTTCTACATAATCGCATTCAAATTTACGAAGAGGTTCTTCCTAATCCCGATTTGATCTTTACTGAGCTGTTGGAGAACGTGAATTGGAAGCATGAGTCGATAACGCTCTTTGGAAAGGAAGTCTTGCAGCCACGTCTCACCGCCTGGTATGGCGACAAAGGCGTTGACTATACGTACTCGGGCTTGAAAAATGAGGCGTTGCCATGGACGGCCACTTTGCTAGAGGTAAAGCAGTCAGTAGAGCGATTAGCTCAATATTCATTCAACAGCGTTCTTCTCAATTTGTATCGAGATGGAAGCGACGGTATGGGCTATCACTCCGACGATGAACGCGAACTAGGTGAAGAACCCATCATTGCCTCACTAAGTCTAGGGGAGGTACGCAGGTTTAATATCAAGAATAAAGAAACGGGAGAGCTGATTTCATTCGATTTACCTCACAACTCACTCCTGATCATGAAAGGTGATTTTCAGTCAAGATGGAAGCATGCAGTTCCAAAAACTAAGCGAGTTGTAGGTCCCAGGGTCAATTTGACCTTTAGACGAATTCTCTAGGTTATCGTGGAAAAGGAATCCAGAAGGGTTCGCACGTCTGACCATAGTCCAATGCCGTAAAGAATCCCACCACAGTTTCACCGTCCTCCGACTCCAAATCTACCAAGAACCAATCGCCGCTATACAATCCGAAGACAAGTCCGTTATAGTCGTTACAACTTGGATTGGCACCCGGATCTTGTGTGATGGTAGGAACTTCAAGTTGAAACATGTCTCGGGCATTCGGAGATCGCCTAAAACCAATAGTTCGGGTCTCGCCAAAGTAATCTATAATGGAGTCGCGATAGGCTTCGCGCGTTGTATGCGCATACTCATTTTCCTGCAAGTTGTGGTAGAACACAAACCCAATGTCGCCTTCTTGAATAGTTGGGAAAGGGAGTTCTTCGCCGGGGGGTTCCCAAACGGGGGTACAGCCTATTACGAGAGAGAGAAGTAGAAAATAGAGTAGAGAGCGCATTATAATGAGAGAGTTTAAGGTAATCGACTTCCCCTCGCGGCCCACCAAGGATGGGCTTCAAAAGTGAGTCGACCGGCTTGTACGGCTGGATCTTGATTGACGAGTTCACTTACGCGCTCAACGTCATGATCATTGAAGATGAGAATGCCTCGCCACTCGGCTTTATCGCCAAACGGACCAGCCATGACGAGGTTGCCTTCATCCGCCATCTTTCCAATATGCGCCATATGACCTGCTTGAATTTCGGCTAGTTCTTCTTCGGAAAAATCGTCGCCTCCTTCTGCTTTGATATACATCACGAACACATATTGACGCATTACATAAGTAGAGTCGTCTTCTGTATACTCGAAGGTGGGAAAACCATCTTCGTCGCGGGGAACATCTTGAGCCATGACCTCCCCAAAAGAGAAGGTCATGCTCAAAATGAATATGAGTTTAAAAAGCTTCATTAGTAGCTCAATTGTTCAACGCCCATGTGCCAGAATGCAAAGGCCCAAACGTCGGCTTGTTCCTCGATGATCATGCTCATTGGCTTACCCGCACCGTGACCCGCATTCACAGAAATACGAATGATGGTTGGGTTGGCGCATTGTTGCATTTCCTGTAGTCGAGCAGCAAACTTAAAGCTGTGCGCTGGAACCACGCGATCATCGTGGTCGCCTGTCGTTACCATAGTAGCAGGATAGCATGCTTCTTCCACATTGTGATATGGAGAATAGCCGAGAAGGTAGTTGAACATCTCTTCGCTATCATCCGCAGTTCCATAGTCATATGCCCAACCTGCACCTGCTGTGAAAGTGTGGTAGCGAAGCATGTCGAGCACACCAACGGCTGGAAGGGCAACCTGACAAAGGTCTGGACGTTGAGTCATCACAGCGCCCACGAGAAGTCCACCGTTTGATCCACCACGAATCGCGAGCTTCTCTTTTGAAGTATATCCTTCATCCATCAAGTATTCAGCCGCAGCGATAAAGTCGTCAAATACATTCTGCTTGTTCAATTGTGTACCGGCAGAGTGCCACTCTTCGCCGTATTCGCCGCCACCACGAAGGTTTGCAACAGCCCAAATGCCGCCATTTTCCAACCAAGGAATACGGGCTGCACTAAAGCCAGGCTCTAGACTGATATTGAATCCACCATAGCCATAGAGCATGGTTGGATTGCTGCCATCAAGATCAATACCTTTCTTATAAGTAATAATCATTGGTACACGCGTTCCGTCTTTAGACTGATAGAACACTTGCTTCGATTCGTACTCTTCGGTGTTGAATTCAACCGCGCTCCTTCTGTAAAGCTCACTTTCACCTGATTCGATATCCATGTAATAGGTTGAACCTGGATCGATATAGCTTGAGTATGAGTAGTAGAGGTGGTCGTCATCCCAACGAGCACCAAAGCCGCCTGCAGCCCCAGGACCAGGAAGTTCGATTGTGCGAACGACCTCTCCTTCGAGCGTGAATTGCTCAACATGAGTAAGGGCATCTTTGAGGTAGTTTCCAAATACATAGCCACCGCCTGTACTGAATGAGCCCACTTGCTCGCGCTCTGGAATAACGTCCACCCAATTGTCAGGTGTACCGTTATCTACAGGCGCTTTAACCAACTTGCGATTTGGGGCATCGCGGTTGGTAGAGATGTACATCATACCGTCTTGAACGTGAACAACGCTCTGCTCAAAAGTAGTGTCGTTGGTCAATGGAATGATAGACCCGCCATTGGCTAAATCTTGAATGTAAAGCATGTTGCCGCTGGTAGACACAGAGGCTGAGATCGCGAGGAGTGACTCGTCTTCACTTACATATCCGGAGATGTAACGGAAGCCGGCTTGTTCACCGCCAAAGATGAGCTCATCTTCAGATTGAGGAGTGCCCAATTTGTGGAAGAACAACTTGTGATAAGGCGTCATGGCAGACAGTTCACTTTCGCCTTTTGGCTTATCGTAGCTGCTGTAGTAGAAGCCTTCTTTGCCCATCCAAGAAAGACCGCTGAACTTCACGTCCACCAATGTGTCCTCAAGAATTTCCTTCGAAGCCGCATCCATGATAATCACCTTCCTCCAGTCAGACCCAGCTTCAGAAATTTGATAAGCGAGAAGGCTACCATCCTTGGTAAAGCTCATACCAGCAAGCGAAGTCGTACCGTCTTCTGAGAAGGTGTTTGGATCTAGGAAAACTTCGGTTTCGCCATCTTCACCTTTCTTGCGATAGAGCACGCTGTGGTTCTGTAGACCGTCGTTTTTATACCAGTAGATGTAATCGCCACGCTCAAAAGGAGCGGACACTTTTTCGTAGTCGAGCACCTTGGTTAGACGGTCGACGATAGCCTGACGATAAGGAATCTGCTCGAGCAAGCCGAAGCTCACTTCATTTTGACGAGACACCCAGTCGGCAGTTTCCTCGCTCATATCGTCTTCTAGCCAGCGGTAAGGATCGGCCACTTCTGTTCCGAAGTAGGTGTCCACCACTTCACCCTTTCGAGTTTCTGGGTAGGTCATTGTCGTTTCTTGGGATTCTTTTTTAGTGCAAAAAGTGAGCATTGGAACAATACCTACTAGTGCTATGGCTCTTGTTTTCATGGGAATGAATTATGTAGTCAAGTGCAGGGAAATCCAAAGATATGAAATGAAGGCAATCTCTAGTAAAACAACCTTCGCACTCATTTTTGAATGAAAGAGTGTAAATTCGCCTCGCTACAAGAAGGACCCACTGACTGATTTAGTATAAGGATAGCTTGCCAATCGCTATTAAGTACCACTAACTAATCTAACCGTTGTGAGAGTCCTTTTTTTGATGCTAGCGGCAATAGCCTCTAGTTCCCTCTTTTCCCAAACCACCACACAAGTAGTAAAGGGTCGAATCGTAGATTCAGATTCGGAAATGTCAGTACCCTTTGTTGAAGTCACAGTTGAGTCTGGCTCATTTAATGAATCTGTAATTGCTGATGCCGATGGAAACTTCACAGTTTTAGCTGTTCCAGTCGGTAGAGTTAACGTTCATTTTAATGTCTTTGGCTTTGAGCCAGTTAATCTTCAAGCGATTAATGTTACCAGTGGCCGAGAGGTCATTTTAAACATTTCCATGAAGGAAGCGGTGAATACAATGGACGAAATAACCGTTGTTGCGGAGACGAATACGAGCAGACCGCTAAACGAAATGACGAGCGTGTCTTCCAAGCAATTAACCATTGAAAGCACACAACGTGTGGCAGCGGGTATTAATGACCCTGCACGAACTGTTCAGTCTTTTGCTGGAGTTGCAACCTCTGACGATGAGGGAAATGAGTTGGTTATACGTGGCAACTCACCTCGGGGTATGCTTTGGAGGATGGAAGGTGTTGAAATACCAAACCCAAATCATTTTAGTGATGGAGAGGGTAGCTCTGGAGGTGGTGTAAGTGCCTTAAGCACCATGGTTCTCGATAATTCAGATTTCATGACGGGCGCGTTTCCCGCCGAATATGGTAATGCCTTATCTGGAGTCTTTGATTTGAGGTTGAGAAATGGCAACACATCAAAGCGAGAGTATTCAGCACAAGTAGGAGTGCTCGGTCTACAGCTATCCGCAGAAGGACCATTCTCAAGTAATAGCAACGCTTCATACCTGGTTAACTACAGGTATTCGACATTGGAGATGTTATCCGCTGTGGGAATTGATGTGGCCGGTGGCGATATCATACCCGTGTTTCAGGACTTATCCTATAAAATTAATGTACCCTCGCGCAACGCTGGGCGCTTCTCTTTATGGGGGCTTTGGGCAAAAAGTTCTGCCGGATATGCTTCAGAAACTGACACAAGTTTGTGGGAATTCAGAAGTGATCGATTTGCTCAATCCGAAAACCACGGACTAAACATTGTAGGTCTTTCTCACTTTATTCCGCTGGGGTCTAACACCTATCTAAAAACGACTGGGGTTTATGCTAAGAACTCTTACGCTGTTGTTGAAGACACGCTCGATTTCGATGCAAATAGAACCGTCATATTGGAGGATCAGAACGTTTATAACACGTTTAGAATCAACAGTTATGTTAATCACAAATTTGACGCACGCAATGTGATTCGAGCTGGGGTAACCTATGAACTTCCGAACTATAGCCTGCTCTCAAGAGATATGAATTTCAGCACTGGAACTATGGAGGTTGTTGTGGATGACGACGGTCAGTCCACGGCTTTCCGTTCTTATGGCCTATGGCAGCATCGGTATAGTGAGCGATTTGAATTCAATGTAGGGATGCACTTCACTTACTTTAACCTAAACGGAGATTATGCGATTGAGCCTCGAGCAGGAATGACATATAATATTACTGAGAGTCACTCGGTAAGTGGAGGCTTTGGCATTCATTCAAGAATAGAACCGATTAGCATTTATCTTGCCGAAGTCGAGGAAAATGGTGTGATGATTCAGCCGAATAGAGACTTGGAGATGACAAAGGCGGCGCATTACATTCTATCCTACCAATGTGTGATGAATTCAAGTACGTCTCTCAAGACAGAATTGTACTATCAGTCCATTTATGACGTACCTGTTGCTGCGGACGATTCAACAGGAACCTTTTCCGCGTTGAACTTTTCAAGTGGAACGACCAATAGAGATTTGGTGAATGAGGGGACTGGTGAAAATTACGGGGTCGAAGTGACTTTAGATAAGCGTCTCAGTCAAGGGTATTATTACATGATAACTGGAGCATTGTTTGAATCCAAGTACCAAAACCCTGGATTTGAAGTTCGGAATACTCGCTTCAACAGCAATTATATGGCGAGTGTAATGGCTGGTAAAGAGTGGACACTGGGAAGCAATGATCAAAACATTCTTGGCGCGAATATCAGAACTATCTGGAGAGGAGGGTACCGATACATTCCAATCGACTTGCAAGCGTCAAATGTCAAAGGAAGTGCGGTATACAATTACGAAGAGGCCTATACTTTGCGTCATCCAGATTATTTCCGAGTGGATGTTGGTATTAGCTATCAACAAAACAATCCAAAGTGGAGCTGGAGAATCTCCCTGAACCTTCAAAATGTGACGAACAGGCTGAATGTGTGGGGCACCTACTATGCAGCCGATAAGGGAACCATAGAATCCTTCTACATGAATGGTTTACTTCCTGTTCTGAATTATCGAGTAGACTTTTAGAAGAAATCGGATATAAAAGAAAGGGCTCCCAATTGGGAGCCCTTTTAAATTCAAGTATGTGACTAGTGCTTAGTAGCGTACGACGCGTTCTACATGGGTACCGTCCGCGGTGCGGATGGTGAGCATGTACGTGCCTTGTGGCAAGTCGCTGATGTCGATTTGCTTATTCCACTCATTTCCTCTTTCGAGTTTTTCGATGTGGAGCACTTGGCCACTTAGGGAGAGCAGCTGCAACTCTGCTTCACCCGCTGTGGCCGTAGCAATCTGAACATTGAATACTCCTGAAGTTGGATTCGGGAATACGTTCACGCTGCCATCAAACGCCACCTCTTCAACGGAGATGCCTTGAATATCAACAGTAGTAGTCACTGTGTCTGTGTCGCCACAAACGCCTGTTACTACAAGCTGTACTGTATACGTACCATTGCTGGTGTATACGTGTGTTAGAGTGTCTCCACTACCCGTTGCTCCGTCACCGAAGTCCCAGTCGTAGGAAACACCGTTCTCACTTGCGGTTGCATCGAAGAACACGCTGTAATCAGTTGCTGTAGCAGAACCCGATGCGCTGTTCTCGGTAAATGAAGCCACAGCCTCTGGTGCAAACTCGATGTTTGTCGTGTCGAGGTTTCCTGAACATACAGGAGACACAGTCCAATCAAAGAAGTAGTACACTCGAGTTGATGCAAAGTTGCTTACACCAACAGCGCTATCAATAGACATGACGTTGCTGAATGAGTACGGATAGTTTGCACCGCCCGTAGCACGGAAGAGCTCTCCTACACCTGTAGTGTCGAAGCTGATGTTCACGAAGTATGTGCCTGGCTTCAATACGGCTCCTACAGGAACTCTGTGATCACCTGCACCTGGCAAGCTGAAGTCAACAGTTTGTACAATGTCGATTAGGGTATCCAAATCTCCATCACCATAGTTGTTATCAAATCCTGCAAGAGGCACAGAGAACTGGATGGTACCGCTCTTCGCACCGTTCGACTTGAACGTTACGGTATCGATACGAACTTCTCTGTTTACAGTGATCATCTCACCGTTGCTGAAGTTTCCGAATCCTGCTCCAGAGATGTCTGTGCTCGGACCGAAGGTGAAGCTATACAATGGATTGTAACCGCGAGCATACAATGCAGTATCACCAGAAATAGTGTCTGTCATGTATGGAGAACCAGTGTGGTAAATCTGCCCTGAGGCATCCTCCCAATAGATCTCATTGCTTGCACCACTCAAGCTCATTGTGCCTGGGGCACAGATAAATGTGTCCACCAGACCAGCACCTGGTACTGTGTTAGGATCACATGTGTAATCCGTACAAATGCTTATAGGTCCAATCCATGTAGACGAATCACCCGCTGCACACACCTCACGCAAATAAATGTCGTAACATGTTGCTTGTGACAATCCTGAAAGCGTTGCTGGGTTACCCGTAACCGTAGTCACAGTTCCTGAACCTTGAGCAAATCCTGTTGAACCATACTCTACCAAGATCGTTGCGCTTGGGTTGTACGTGTTCCAAGAAAGGTCAACCGAAGTTGTGGTGATGTTGCTAGACGCCAAGTTCGTTGGGTCTGGACAAGATGGAGCTTCAACAATGGCGATGTCATCCAAAGACATATCACCTGTGAAACCGCTTCCTGCAACGCCGATAAAGCGAACTTGAATGGTGTCTTGCAAGTTGTCGAGAACGACTGTACGCAATCTCCACGCTTCAGTGCCTGAGGTTTGTTGCTGACCAATAATTGAGTCAACAGTCATCCAAGCTGAGGTTTCGTCCTTTGCCTGGATGTAAAGGTTACCCATGTCCGCACCATACATGTGGTAGTAGAATTCAAGTGCCGGACGGTTATTCAAGTTGCCCACGTAGAACTGTGGTGACTCGAAGATCGCCGTATCACCTAAAGATGCACTTGAAACCTCCATGTACATGTAGATACCACCTGAACTTGGGAAGTTGGTGTTGTCAAAGTGAGGACCGGTACTCGTAGAGTTTTCGTCTGTTCCAGAAGCATCCTCTGTCTCCCAAGTTGGGTCAGAAGTACCTTGGTCGAGATTCCAACAGTTGTCGATGATTCCAGGTCCATCTTCACCCGCTGAAAGTCCTTCCAAGTTGGTGAAGTAAGGAGTTGGGAATACAGACGGACATGGAGTACAAACTTCACCAGCATTCACCCATGTTGATGTAGCCGCGCCACAATCTGCAAGGATATAAATGGTCATGCACGAAGCCAATGGTAGGTTCAGTGTTGTTGAATTACCAGTTAGACCAGTCACGAAAGTCGTATTCGCAGAATCCGTTGGATCACCTGTTAGCGAAATAGCCGCCGTGTAGGACGAAGCCGAACCTACCCAAGCGATATCCACACTAGATGAGGTTAGGTTACTCAAGTTCACGGCCAAAGGAATAGAACAAGCGGATGTGGCTTCATCTACTGTGATGTCATCCAATGAGATGTCACACTCGAAACTGCTTCCTCTAATCGCTGTGAAGCGAACATGAACAGTATCGATGTTGAATGAAGACAAGTTGATTTCAACACTGTCCCACGCTGCATCAGCAGAATCGTGTTGCTTTCCAGAAATCGACCAAATCGCGTTGGTCCAGTTTGAGCCGTCCGCGCTCACATCTACTTGAAGCGTTCCGAAGTCATCACCATACATGTGGTAGAAGAACTTCAGTGCAGGAGTAGTGAGCGTTGTTACGTCAATTCTTGGAAGAAGAATTTGAGCCGTATCACCATTGCTTCCGCTGGTTGCTTCTGTATAGATGAATGAACCACCAGAAGCTGGGTACAAGGTGTTGTCGAAATTCGGGCCTGTTCCTGATGAGTGCGTGTTTGAGCCTGTTGACTCGTCAATCTCCCAGATATAAGAACTCACAGGAGCTGACTCAATACAGTTGGCAAATTTGCCATTTGGAGCAGCGCCTTCGTCCAAACCTTCAAAGTTGAATACCGTTGGCGCAGTGAATACTGAACAATCGGTGATGAAGGGAGTAGGGCCAGTGGTCAACGAATTCAAATTTCCACAAAGTGTGGTTACGTAAACGTCATATGCCGTATTCGACATCAAACCTGTGATATAGGTCGAATCTGTAGCTACAGTATCAACAATAGTTGTTGGGTTTGAAGTTGAAGAGTCTTTCAATGCCACATAAACCACATAATTGGTTGCTGCTCCAACAGGGTTCCAAGTGATGCTAGCTGCAGACTCAGAAATGTTTGAAACGGCCAAACCGGTTGGTTCTGCACACTGTGGAATTGGACGGATACGGAAGTTGTCGATGTAGAAGTTATAGTCGGTTGTGTTAGAAACAGTCGACTTAATAAAGAACCCTACACGAACAAGACCTGTATAAGCTGATAGGTCTACACGATATACATTACCTGCGTTAGAAGGCTCGTTGCTCGACTCAATGATGAGCTCCACATCTGATGCGTTCCACACCTGGTTTGTATCGTTATTGATTACCACGAAGAGGCTGTCGTCTGCTTCCATGTTCGACGCGGTTCCGCCTGAAGTGGTTGTGATAGCGGCATTGAAGATCAACTCGTACTGGCCACCGGTTCCCATGTCAATCAAAGGAGAGAAGAACCAGTCATCTGCAGTTGTTGTCATTGCAATACGCGCCGCATTGTCTGGAGATGAAGTTACATTCAACCAATCGTCACTCGCCCAGCTTGCGCTGGTAGATGTGAATACGGTTGGAGTTGCAAGGTCACCAGAGGCTTCTTCCCAACGATCGTCAGGTACAAACGAAGTGAAAGGCTCGTAGTAAGAAGGAACAGCCGGGAGCGTTCTGCCTGTTAGCATGGCCATCGACTGACCAACTGGAGAAACTCCACAATCGCTGTATACGTATACATCGTACTCCGTGTTGCGGAAGAGTCCAGTAATCGTGTAACTGCCAGTACCCGCAGTAATCAAGGCGGTGTTTGGCGTACCTGTTCCCTGCTGGAATCCAGTAAGACCCCACTCAACGCGAACGTTGTTTGTGGTGTTTGTCCAGTTCACGGTAAGCTCTGTAGAGCTCAACACTTCATCCATAGTTACAATTGCAGGTGCAGTACAGCTTGGCATTTCACCAACGCGAACAGAATCAATTGCCATATCCGTTTCAAAATCTGAACCCGTCACCGCGATGAAGCGGATTTGGAGCGAGCTTGAAGAAGGTAATGCCACATCAATTTGCGTCCATGGTGCTGCATCAGAAGTTTGAACCTGACCACTAATCGTGTAAGCAGAAGTCCAAGTAGCGCCGCCATCTGTTGTTGTTTCAACCAACAAATCGCCCATATCACCACCATACATATGAATGAAGTAGGTGAGGTATGGAGCGGTAAGTGAGGTCACGTCGAATGTCGGTGAAATTAAAATTGCCGAATCACCCTGACTTGCACCTGTACCTTCGAGGTAGAGATACTGTCCTCCTGTAAGATCATCTGCCGGACCAGTGCCAGAGCTAGACGTACCATTGGCATCTGCAATCCAGTCTTCATCTTCCGTACTTACCTGAGTCCAACATGGATCAACAGTAGAACCTGACCATACATTGGTAGAATCAAAGTTCTCAATGAATGGGAAGGTTGTAACGGCCAAACAGTTGGTCTGGAATGATACCGGCCCAACATAGGAAGAAGTGTCATTTCCATTGACGTTCGCAATGTAAGCGTCGTATTCCGTAACCGGTGTCAAACCTGAGATCGCCACAGTATCGTTCGCTCCGGTGAGAATAGTGCCAGAGCCCAATGTGAACCCGTCAAGGCCGTATTGAACAATTACTCCAGTAGAAGGATCAGGAACATTTGCAGAAACTTCTGCAGTGGTAGCAGTCAATGAAACCAAGAATGGATTTGCAGCAGGTGCAACGCCATTATAGAATCCATATACATCGTCAATTGAGCTGCTAGAGCTGATGCCTGAAATGGACACAGGGTTGGTCACTTCATAAGTGTTGGCACCATCTACACGGATACCTACAACACATGAATCGGTGTCTGGCTCCGGAGAGTCACTGTACTGCTCGATCACGTAGATATTGTTTGTGCTTTCTTCGAGCACAACACAAACGTAAACGAAGCCAGTAGCTCCTGAAGCTCCCCACTCATAAGAGTGCCATTTCACCCAAAACTGACGGTTTGGAGCTGATCCGAACGTTTGCGTGTACACGCGGTCGTTAGAACCAGTCGTAGCAGTTGTGAAATCTGTCCAAAACGCCGCAATAGTACTATCAGGCAAGTTTGGATCTGTTAGGAGGGGGGTGATTCCGCTAGTTGGGTTTGGAGGCGTGGCGCCTGGGTTTGAAAGGAAGGTTACCAAACCGTTTCCGCTCGCGCGAAGTTCGGTCACCGGTGTGCCATCAAAATCGAAGGCAAAAGGTATGGTAACGGGTGCCGACCATTGATTGGTCGAGATGGAAGGTGGAATGATTTCCGTCCATCCGGTGGTGGAGTTGTTGCTCAATGTGTTGAGCCCTCCGGGCGATCCCACTCCAGATTGGAGCTGCGGGATGTAGGTTTGGGCTGCTAATCCGAATGACATAAGCCATAAGAATGTCAAACCAAGCCATCGCCAATTCGCGTTGAATTTGTGCATAGTTGAAGTTGTTTTGAGTTATCCAAAAAAGATACGTCTACCTGGCCCCCTGAAAAAGAGAGGACTATCACTCGTACGCATAGAAATGAGTCTCCGTTGCCTTGGATAAGACAAAAGAAAATCCATCTATACAGCCAGTAAATACAGGTAGTTAGCGCGCTGTAAAGTTAAAGCAACTTATTGCGCATGCACAAGTTATTGAAGGGGAGAAACGTGTTAAATCTGAAGAAATTGAGGTTGAAGACCTATAACTTTTTCAATTTAAAAACACGTGTAAAAGTGCCACCTGAAACCTTTACAAAGTAAACTCCAGAAGGGAGATTAGAAATGTCGTGCGCTTGATTGACTTCATCAAATTCTGAAATAACTCTTCCCTCTAAAGAAAGGAGAGTGATGGATTCGATTTCTGAGCTTTCAGTGTCGATTCTGAACTCCGCTTGAACAGGGTTAGGATATAGTACCAAGTCGTCCCCTGCATGCTCATTCCACCCAATGCCGCAATCTTTGAAATAAATGTGATGATATGAAGTGTCTGAACATCCATGAGACCCAGGGGCGATGTAATGAAGTTCCAATCTTTGACCTGGTAGGTACAGTTTGCCGTCAAGGCTCAGTATAGAGTCTCCGGTAGATAGGTCTTTCCAATATCCATTCTGACTTACCTGCGCCGAAAGGAGAATTTCAGACAAGTTATAGAGCGAGTCCATCACACACAGGGTGTCCGAAGAATTGGTTCCAGCTACACCTTGAGAACCCACTTCCACATGATAGCTACTGGGCTGAGTCTGGCATATGTAGCTGACGGCAAGGTCGTAGAGGTAGTAGTATCTATTGTTTAGTCCGTTGGTAGTACTATCGATGGATATCAAACCTGGAAGAACATAGGGGTAATTCTGGTCATTTACACTGCGGAATAAGCGTCCACCTCCAGGCTGGATGTCGAGCTTCACTCTATACTGACCCGGGAGAAGAGGTAGGTCTAGCTCAAAGCGTTCTTCGCCCGCTTGATCGAAACTGAGTTCTACCGATTCGGCAACCAATTGAGTACCGTATAAATTCCAAACTTGAATTTGAAAATCCACAGCTCCGTCTGCCATCAAGGTGACACTGTCGAGTACTAATGTATCCATCACCTCAATAGCCAAGCCGCTGTTGAAATTGGCAAAGCCACCAATTTGAGATTGTATGCTTGGGCCGACAATCTGTGAAACACCATTTTGAGTTGCAGGAGTCACCCAATAGGTCCGATCATTGAATAAAGTGTCGGTATAATAATCTGGCCCGTAATGAAGAGGAACCCCTCCGTACCACCAGATAGCTTCATCGCCATTGGGTGTCTGTAAATGCGCACTTTGCGGCCCGCAAACCACTTCAAATTCTGCTGGAAGCCGGTGTCCAGCGCCACAGCTAGGCAACCCTCCAATGCTGATAGGTCCAACCCAATTGCTGTGTGAAGAGCCACATACAGACCGCACATAAGCAACTGTAGAGTTGTTGGGAGTGATGCCTGGCAGTATGACCCACATTTGGGTGACGTTTACTCGGTTGGACATACTTTGAACTGAAATTCCCTGAGGCCCCCAGGCTACTTCCCATTCGGATGTGCTACCCGTGCCTAGCCAGACTAAGCCGGCTTCATTTTCTAAGAAAGAAGCCTGTTTGAAATCAAGTGGAGAAATACAACTGCTCGATTGAGCATACACAGCACTTGTCCCCATAAAAATGAGGAGCATCAGCAATGATAAAATGCGATGCACTGTTGAAGGCATGTAAGGTGTTGTTCAGTAGATGGTTAGCCAAGTTACTAAATTCATCTCAGAACCCTACACCTTGTCAAGAAGCACTCGTCATTTCTTACGAGGCATATATGTTTTTGGGTGGGATGGGCGATCGTTTTCAATTTTGCGAAGCGGTTCAACTTCCTCTGAATGGTCGCGCATTTCTCCAGGTAATTGCTGATAGAGCTTTGTCCCTTCTGTCTTCCAAGCGATCATTTCATCGGAAGCTTGCTTGACAATTTTTGCGGGGTTTCCGACCACAATGCTTCGGGAGGGAATCTCCATTTTTTGCGGAACAAAGCAAAGTGCACCAATAATGCACTCGTCGCCAATTTCCACTTCGTCCATCAAAACGGCATTCATACCAACCAGGCAATTCTTGCCCACATTTGCTCCATGGACAATCGCACCATGACCAATATGCGCTCCTTCATGAAGAGTAACGGTTTCTCCAGGAAACATGTGAACGGTACAGTTCTCCTGAACATTACAACCGTCTTTTATCACGATACGACCCCAGTCGCCACGTAGGACGCAGCCGGGTCCGATGTAAACATCTTTTCCGATGATGACATCCCCAATTACTGTAGCTTGTGGATGGATGTATGCGGATTCGTGAATGACAGGAATGAAGTTCTTGAACTTGAAAATTGCCATTACTTCCTGTATTTGTGGTTGAGATCTAAGCCTTGTTCGAGGTAGCCAATCGATTTCTCAATTCTCTTCAATTGAGTTTCCTGGCGTTTCGCCGCGGCGATGTGCTTGATGTACTCGTTCTTCTTTGCTAAACTGAAATTATCGAAGGTCTGTTTCGCCTTTGGAGCGTTCTTTAATGCTTCGGCAAAGGCCGGTTGGATTGGCTCTTCCTCAGTTTGAGGCTTGGCTTTTCCCTTCTTACCTGCTTTGCTGTTCTCAACGGCTTCATCCATATACGCTTTTACGAGCGCCGTATCCACCTTGTCTCCTTCTTGAAACCTCCACTGTCGCATGTATTCACTCGTGCCGTCGCTAGTGCTCAGCACATTTTCGTGATCCGACAAGAAGACTCCATGGTGAAACCAAAGGGCTACATGATTTTTAAACGCAGCCATAGAGGCAACATTTCCATTGTTCATGTAAGTTGGAACACCCCATTTTACGCCTTCCTCCACTTCACAGTTTTTCATCACATCTCGGAGTTGATGGAGGATTTCACCTTTCCACCCTTCTCCTTTTTTGTCGATGTAAGCTGTTACTTTCTCGGAAGTGGTAAACATGGGTTAGAGTTGTGCGTTTTCGATGATTGTGGCATAACCTTGTCCGACTCCAATACACATCGTTACCAAGGCATATTTCTTCTTCTTTTGGATGAGCTCAATAGCTGCAGAATGAAGAATACGTGCTCCCGTTACTCCCAACGGGTGGCCAATGGCAATGGCTCCGCCATTCGGATTGATACGAGGATCATTATCAGCAACACCAAGCTCACGCGTACAAGCGAGAACTTGTGCCGCGAAAGCCTCATTGATTTCGATGATGTCCATGTCGTCCATGGTTAAACTTGCTTTTGCAAGGGCTTTCTTAGAGGCGTGAATCGGACCGATTCCCATGATTCTTGGCTCTACCCCAGCAACTGCACTTGATACAATGCGAGCCATTGGGTTTAGGCCATTGTCCTTCAAGCCGTTTTCGCTCGCAATCAATAAGGCGGCAGCGCCATCGTTGAGTCCAGATGCGTTGCCTGCGGTTACCGTTCCACCTTCCCTAAAGGCAGGACGCAGTGTTGCAAGTACTTCCTCTGTTGTAGTACTCTTGATGAACTCATCGTCTGTAAACGAGATAGGATCCGCTTTCCGTTGTGGGATGAGTACAGGAACAATTTCCTGCATAAGGCGTCCAGAGCGTTGAGCTGCTGCAGCTTTATGTTGAGAGTGATATGCGAATTTATCTTGGTCTTCACGAGATATGTTGAACATCTCGGCCAAGTTCTCGGCAGTTTCACCCATCGCTTCTGTACCGTACATCTTCTTCATCTTCGGATTGACAAATCTCCAACCGAAGCTTGAATCGTATAGCTTGCTATCTGTTCCAAAAGGACGCGATGCCTTACTCATCACATAGGGCCCTCTCGTCATGTTTTCAACACCTCCCGCCATGAACAGGTCTCCGTCGCCAGCAGCGATAGCGCGAGATGCATGTATGGCGGCGCTCATTCCAGAGGCACATAGACGATTGACAGTTTCGCCAGGGACACTCCATGGCATATCTGCCAAAAGCAAAGACATCCGAGCTACATTTCGATTGTCTTCCCCAGCTTGGTTTGCGCATCCCAGGATGACATCATCGACTTTAGCAGGATCTAGGTCTGGGTTTCGAACTAGGAGTTCACGAAGTACGATAGCACCTAAATCATCTGTGCGAATTGTACTCAGAGAACCACCAAATTTTCCAATTGGAGTGCGAATGCCGTCGACGATATAAGCGTCTTTCATGGGAAAGCTGTTTTCAGATTTGGGCTCCCAAAGTTATGGAGAATTGAGCACCTTTTCCGGGTAAGTTCCTCGCAGTTAACTTTCCGCCAGTAAGCTCCACGAACTCACGGGCTAAGAAAAGGCCGACCCCCATAGAGTCGGTGTTAATGGCATAGTCGTCCGAAATTTTAGGAGACAACAACTCATTCAAGTCTTCTGTCGGAAGCCCTCTCCCTTCATCTGACACTTTTAGAATCACTTTGTTCCCTATCGTCTCGGCACTCAAGGTGACAGTACCATTTGCAGGCGAGTATTTCACGGCGTTGTTCGCCAAATTCGTCAAGGCAATCACCAACACATCTTTGTCGGATTGAACGTGAAGGCCAGAAGGCCAATCCGCCTTAACATTCACGTCATAGGGTCTTGCGAATCGTTCAGTATAGACTTTAACTTCATGGAGTACTTCATCGAGTTCAACGGTAGTCAACTCGTGGGTTCCTTGCATGCGCATTCGAGCCCAAAGCGTGATTCGATCGAGAATATCCTTTGTGAAATGAAGCTGTGATTTTAGCTCGCCAAGTAAGTTGTACACCTCATCCTCAGTGAGGTCGTCGCCCAACAGCTCAAGCATAGAGTTCAAGGCGGCGAGTGGACTTCGAACATCATGGCTAAGAATGGCTAGAAGCCGGGAGCGCAATTCAGTCTCTACTTCCAGGCGCTCTCTTGCGTTGTCTGCATAGTTCAATAGCCGAATAACGAAGGAGGAGGTTGGAAGCGCAACAAGGACCGGAATGACGAAAGAAATGACAAACCCGTACCAACCAGTAGGGTATTGATAGAGAGTAGTGATGTAAAAGAAAGCATAGAGAATCTCACTGGCCAATATGCTAATAAGCGTAATTTTCCAGGGAACCAGTAGCTTTCGAAGCCAATTGGGAATTAGTTGATTTGAGCCAGATTTTGTGGCCATTCTGAATCCTTATAAAAGACCGTCCCTTTAAATAGGGCTACTTTCTTGCTGTCTTGATTCTCTATGGTCACTTCGTAAATCCCGACCTTCCTACTGCGGTTTTTTTCGACCGCCACTGCCTTTAGAGTATCTCCAGATTTCACTGGGCGAGTGTGGGAAATTGACGTTTCAATGCTCACGGCTTGAATCCCGTACCCATTAGATGCAAAGGCCAACGCGCTGTCGGCTAAACTGTAGGTGATTCCGCCATGCGCTATCTTGAACCCATTGGTCATCTCTTCACGCACTTGCATTTCTAATATAGCACTTCCCGGCTTAACTTCAACGATCTGTATGCCGAGCCATTGACTGAACTCGTCATTCGTCATCATATGACTCACAATTTCCTTTGAACGATCAGTCATTGGTTTCTGATTTTTCAGCAGCGGGATCTACAGCGTGTTCTTCCAGGACGGAAATGATTACATCTAACATCAAATTGATGTTCGCCTGAGTTTCATCTAGGATAGGCATTTTGGCTCCGAGCTCTTCTTTTACCCACTTGCGAACTCTGTCGAATACGTGCGGGCTGTTGGCTACTTTCCCCATGCCGTCTTCGTCGAGCTCATCTTCTTCTGCGAGATCTTCATAGGCCTCGACCTTCTCTTCAATCACCTTGTCTAGGCTGGCTGGGGTGATGAGGTTGATTTGAATTCCCGCCTTTTGAAAAGCGATGGCAAGGATGACGGTAATTCTCAATAAGTGCTCATGCACATCTTCTGAAAAATCGTCTGAAATATTGATCAAGAAGGCCATCAAATGCGGCTGTTCATCCATGGCTTGGCTCAACATACCTTGCCATTGATCGTCGCCAATCAAGTTCATTTCTCGGATGGCACTTTCAAGTGCGTCGTACTGCATGCTTTAGTCTTTAAAGAAATTCTCACCAGCTTTTGCCATGCGTTTTAATAGCACACATGGACGGTAGCGGTCATCTCCATATTCCTCAAAAAGGGATTCTAATCGACCGAGGACGGTGTCAATTCCGATATCATCTGCCCAAGCCAACAACCCCTTGGGGTAGTTCACTCCTTTGGTCATCGCTAAATCGATATCTTTTGCGGATGCGATTCCCATGAGTACTGCATCTGCGGCCTCGTTGATGAGCATGGCAATAACTCGGTCCGCTATCTCTCTGTGTAGGGCTGTATTGTTATTGGGCTCAGGCTTTTCTGCACCTTCGCGATAATCGAACCAGCCTCGGCCCGTCTTTCGTCCGAGCATTTTACCTTCCATTAACCTCTTCTGGGAGATAGACGGTTTGAAACGAGGGTCGTAGAAGAATGCTTCCCAAACGGTCTCGGTCACCACGTAGTTAACGTCATGTCCAATCAAATCGGTTAATTCAAATGGCCCCATACGAAAGCCGCCAACTGATTTCAGCGCGTGGTCGATAGTGGCGGGATCGGCAACGCCTTCTTCGTACATTTTAATGGATTCGCTGTAGAATGGACGTGCGACACGATTCACAATGAAGCCAGGGGTATCCTTAGCAACCACGGTCACCTTCTTCCAGGAATCAATAAGCTCAACAGAGGTTTGGGTCACCTTCCTATCCGTCATTAAGGATGGAACGATTTCCACCAATGGCATAAGAGGCGCTGGGTTGAAAAAGTGAATGCCAATTACTCGCTCCGGTTTTTGAACGGCCGAAGAAATGGAAGCAATGCTCAACGATGAGGTGTTACTGGCGAGGATAGCGTCCTCAGAAACCACCTTTTCGAGATTTTCAAAAACGCTCTTCTTTGCGTCGAGGTTTTCGATGATGGCCTCAATAACAAGACCTACAGACTTAAGTCCTTGAAGATGGTCTACGTAGTGAACTCGGCCTGCCACTGCATCCGCCTCACCCTGTTCCATTCGTCCTTTTTCTACAAGGCGATTGAGAATGGATACAAGTTTTTTTCTAGCACCTTCAAGTGCCTCTGCTCTTGTGTCGTAAACGTAAACCGTGTGCCCGCTCTGTGCTGCAACTTGTGCAATGCCGTTGCCCATGGCGCCAGCTCCAACTACTCCAATATCCATCATAGATGAAATCTTATTTCCCTTTGAATTCAGGTTTTCTTTTCTCCAAGAAAGCACGTGTGCCTTCCTCGTAATCTTCTGTTTTACCCGCTTGCGACTGCAATTCGTCTTCGAGATCTAGTTGCTGATTGAGGTTGTTCGTGAAGCTTTGGTTCAATGCTCTTTTAGTGAGTCCCAATCCTTTCGTTGGCATATTCGCCAAGGTCAAGGATAGCTTTTCAACTTCAGAACTGAATTCCTGATCAGCGATTGCTTTGTAAATCATACCCATGGCTTCAGCGTCTTTGGCCATGACTTTCTCCCCGGTCATCATCAATGCCGAAGCTCTTTGCCATCCGATAAGTCGAGGCAGGAAGAAAGTTCCACCACTGTCCGGAATCAAACCAATTTTTGAAAACGCCTGGATGAATGCCGCAGATTCCGTTGCAAGTACTATGTCGCAGGCGAGAGCGATGTTCGCTCCTGCTCCAGCTGCAACGCCATTTACGGCTGCGATGATAGGTTTCTCGATTCGGCGAATGCGTTGAATGATAGGGTTGTAATGCTCGCTTACAATTCTACTTAGCTCCGGACCATTTGGATCGGTGGCTTCAGCGAGATCCTGACCTGCGCAAAATGCTTTACCCTCGCCGATTAGAACGATACACCTTACGTCATCGTCTGCTGCGGCATTGTCGAGTTTAGTCTGTAGATCGAGCGCCATTTCTCTCACAAAGCTGTTGTACTTGTCGGCGCGATTCATGCGCAGGGTGCATACCCCGCCCTTCATTTCTTCAACGATATGCATGGAAAGTGGATTTGCGCCGAAGTTACGGAAGTTCAGAGGAATCTCGAAGAGGATATCAAGCGTTCACCGTGAACAATCTACCGCACTAAATGGTACTTTTGTCATATGGTATCAAAAGCGCAAATCGAAAGCTGGTTAGAAGATGTGACCGACCCTGAGATTCCGGTTTTAACCGTTATGGATATGGGAATCGTGCGCGACATCAGAATCACAGACGATGAGATTGCCGTGGATATCACTCCCACTTATACCGGCTGTCCCGCTATGGACGAAATCTCAGCGAACATTGTAAAGCGATTGGCAGCGGAAGGACTGAACAAGGTCAATGTGAAGGAAGTTCTTACCCCAGTGTGGACTACAGATTGGTTGACGGAAGAGGGTAAAAGAAAGCTCGAAGAATACGGAATTGCTCCACCCACCGATGAAACTGCGGACAAACGAGCTCTTTTCGGAAAGCAACCCGTGGTGCGTTGCCCACAGTGTAAGTCGGAGAACACCACCCGAGTTAGTCAGTTTGGCTCAACCGCTTGTAAGGCGCTTTATCGCTGCAACGACTGTCAAGAGCCCTTTGATTATTTCAAGTGTCTATAAAATGAAAATGGACCCCCGTAGAGGTCCATTTGCTTAGGTTAGTTGGAGGAGTCACTCTCTCCCTGACTCCGCTTCCAATATCACTATTCCATTTGAGATAAATAAGAAAGTTTCCCTCTTTTGCGATTCAAAGCGGGTTTTCCACTATTTTCACACATCGTGAAACCGCTGTATTTCATATTCTTAGGCCTCCTAATGTCGAGAAGCGCGCTCGCGCAGGATTGGCCGACCGTTTATTGGTTAGACGAGGAGGCTGAAACCTTAAGATCGATTGAAGCAGATTCAAGTCTGCGCATTTGGAATGGTGAGTTTTGGGAAGTTGAAAACACATTGACCTTCGAGAATATCGATGTGAAAGATTTTGAAGGAGTAGACGCCCTCATGCCCATTCCTTTCTCTAGTCCACTTCACTTTGTCGCCCAGGGCACCCAACAGGTTTATACCTTCAATAAATCTACTAGTGAATTCTCACGTGTGGATGTCACCTTTCACCGAGGATATAATTTTAATTCGATAAAGTGGTATCGGAACGACACGCTGTTCTCGCTCGGAGGATATGGATTCTGGCATACGCATGGGGTATTGTCGTACTTCAGCAATAGCTCAAAGGAGTGGCATGTGATTCCAACGAGTAATGGACCACTGAATGTGACAAATGACTTCTACCAAATTTCGGAAGATGGACGGTTCTTGTATGTGGCGTATTCCGCAGTCATCCATGGGTCGGAAGTGGAGCGTGACCCAACAGTCTGGCGTTTGAATTTGCAAAATTTCGTCTGGGAGAACTTGGGTCGGCTCAACAAGTCAACGGAAGAAGCAATTGAAAAGTCGAAGCGAAAGCTCAACCTACCCATTGGAATAATCTTGGGGAATGGACAGAACCAACTCCTCGATCTCCGGAATAATCGCCTAGATTATCTGGAGCCCTCAGTAATCGACCTCAGATTCTCCTCCAATAACTCATTTTCAAATGGGAGAGGCGCGCTTGTAGGCAGGCAGTTTTATCTCAATTTTCAAGTGCCGACAAGCAGTAATCTCGGTAGAAGCATAAGCTTGAAATATGACTATGACAAGATTCTCAATGCGCGCAGGAATCCGGAAGAAGTATACAAAACGGGATGGCCAACATGGATATACATCAGTATTGGTCTTGGAGGTATTGGTCTGATGTGGCTATTGTGGCTGCTTTATCGAAAACTGCGACAGCCTTTCTTGAAGGGGTCCACAGTAGAAGCGGAGGAGTTATTTTTCCAGACCTTAGAACGACAAGAAGTAACCTTACTCAAGGCATTGTTGAGATCAGAGATGAGAGGAGAAGGTCTCAAATCTGCGCCCATTACTGAAATAATGGGATGGCAACGAAAGTCTTGGGACAATCAGCGTAAATGGAGAAACAATCTCATCAAGGAGTTGAACAAACGCGCTGAAGAAAACTTGAATATTCCGGAGTTGATTTACCGTGAGAAAGACCCACATGACAAACGTGAACGCGTCTACCGGTTGAACGGCGATGGGTTCAGGTTGCTACGAGACTCGATTCACTTTAACTGATTACCACTTGGCGTCGGGGTACGACTTTGGCAGGTATTGCATCTCTGCAAGAATATAACCTAGTTCCTCAGTGTGCAATCCTTTTTTGCCTCCTCTCTGGTGACCTGTGCCTTCCGGCATTTCAAGGGTGGCGATCTTCAAGATTTCGCTCACTTTCTCAATCCAAAGTGATTTGATTTCGGCAAGATCTGGAGCAACGCCAGCATCTTTCATCATCTCATCAAGCTCGTCAGCTTCAAGCATTTCGCCGGTCCACATCCAAACATCGTTGATGCTTTGTTGAATTTTATCGTGGCTCTCTTGAGTGCCATCGCCCAGGCGGATAATCCACTCAGCCGACCATTGTGCGTGATAGGAGATTTCCTTCATGGCCTTCTGAGCAATGGATGCAAGACGCTCATCAGAGGACTTCATCAATCGCTCAAAAAAGAAGTAGTTGTAGGTGTCAAACACAAACTGACGAGCGAGCGTGTCACCCCAATGTCCGTTTTTCTGTTCTACCAATAAGATATTACGGAACTCATGTGCATCGCGGTGGTATGCCAACGTATCTTCATCGGCATCTCCTCCTTGAAGCTCAGCCGCATACTGAAGGAATTGACGAGCTTGACCAATTTGATCGAGCGCAATATTCGTCAATGCGATATCCTGCTCGAGAATTGGGCCGAAGCCACACCATTCTGATAGGCGCTGTCCGAGGATAAGTGCTGTGTCCCCCAAGCGGAGGGTATAGTCGTAGAGATGATTTTTCTCCATGGGTAGTAAGACGTTTATGTCGGATTACATATGTCCGACCTCGTCAGGAATTTCGTAGAAAGTCGGGTGACGATACACCTTGTCGTCCGAAGGTGTGAAGAGCGGTTCTTTTTCATCGGGACTTGAAGCTGTGATGGCTTCGCTTTCAACGACCCAAATGCTAACCCCTTCACTGCGGCGCGTGTATACGTCACGCGCATTCTTAAGGGCCATTTCTGCATCAGGAGCATGTAAGCTTCCCGCGTGTTTGTGGCTCAGGCCGTTTTTGCTTCGAACAAAAACTTCCCAAATCTTCCAGTTGCTCTTGTCACTCATCGGTTCTATCTCAATTTAGGCAGCAGTGCCTTCTTTTCTTCTCTTCGCTTCTTTTTCTGCGTAGGCATTGGCGGCTTCGCGGACCCAGGCACCTTCGTCGTGAGCCTTATTACGTGCGTCCAATCTTTGCTTGTTGCAAGGGCCGTTTCCTTTGATCACCTGGTAAAATTCATCCCAGTTGATCTCGCCGAAATCGTAATGACCTGTTTCCTCATTCCATTTCAAATCTGGATCAGGAATGGTGAGTCCGATGAATTCGGCTTGAGGAACGGTTTTATCGATAAACTCCTGGCGAAGTTCGTCGTTTGATTTACGCTTGATTTTCCACTTCATGCTTTGTGCAGAGTTTGGAGAATCTTCGTCACGTGGACCAAACATCATGATAGATGGCCACCACCAACGGTTGAGCGCATCTTGAGCCATTGCCTTTTGTTCAGGTGTACCGCTCGCCAACTTCATCATGGTTTCATATCCTTGACGCTGGTGGAAGCTCTCTTCCTTACAGATGCGAACCATTGCTCGAGAGTACGGACCGTAGCTCGTACGACAAAGCATTACTTGGTTTGCGATGGCTGCTCCATCTACCAACCAACCAACAGCGCCCATATCGGCCCATGAAATCGTTGGGTAATTGAAGATGGATGAGTATTTCGCCTTGCCCGAAAGCAAGTCTTCGACTAAATCTTGACGGTCAGCTCCAAGCGTTTCGGCGGCACTGTACAGATACAAACCGTGTCCGGCTTCGTCTTGAACTTTTGCAAGCAGAATCAATTTTGATCTGAGTGATGGTGCTCGTGTGATCCAATTGGCTTCTGGAAGCATGCCCACTACCTCTGAGTGTGCGTGCTGCGAAATCTGACGAATGAGGGTCTTCCGGTATTTCTCCGGCATCCAATCCTTCGGCTCAATCTTGTTTTCGGCATCTACATATGCCTGAAATCTCTCTTCTAATGAATGCGTTTCTCCCATAGGACAAGCGATTTTGCTGGTTCAAATGTACGAAGTTCACTTCAAATGCTTCATTAAAACAACAGCCACTTAGGGTCATTGTTTGCACTTATCCCAACTGGCGTCATTTCTCAAGTTCACGAACCTTTTATGCACCATGATGTTCTTCGCTATCAAAGTGCTACTTTTGTCGCACTTCACAGAAATGGATTGTCTTTCGACAAATTTAGATAAGAGATGCTCAAGTTTTTCAGCCGCAACAAGGAGAGCCGCAAAGCTCTACTCGACACTTCAAATGAACGCCACACTCCTAAGTTCCATAAGCTTACCGTGTCTGATGTTCGCAGAGAAACGGCAGATTGTGTTTCCGTGGCTTTCGATCTTCCTGAGGACCTCGAAGGGAATTACAAGTTTAAGCCAGGGCAATATTTGACACTTCGCACCGACATCGGTGGTGAAGATATTCGTCGCTCTTACTCTATTTGCTCTTGCCCGTTTGATGGCGAACTCCGTGTGGCTATTAAAAGAGTAGAAGGCGGTGTGTTTTCAACCTACGCCAACCACGATTTGAAGGTGGGGGATGTGCTGGATGTAATGACACCAATTGGAAACTTCACGACTGAGTTTGACGAGAAGAACACCAAGCAATACGTTGCGATTGCGGCTGGTTCGGGAATTACTCCGGTAATGAGCCTTATTAAGTCGGCCATGATTGCAGAGCCGAACAGCAAGTTTACTTTGATTTACGGCAACCGAAACAGTGCTTCTGTCATTTTTAAAGATGAAATCGAAGACTTGAAGGACGCCCACATGAATCGCTTGGAAGTACATCACGTATTAAGCCGAGAAGACCAGGGCTCCGATTTGCTAAAGGGTCGTATCGACGCTGAGAAAGTAAAAGGCTTCGCAGAGCGCTTTTTTGATGTGTCGAAAACAGACGCATACTTCTTATGCGGACCAGAAGAGATTATACATGCTTCTGAAGATGCCTTGGCTAGCTTGGGCGTGTCAAAGGATAAGATTCACTTCGAACTCTTCACTTCAAGCACTGACGCTGCTCCAAAAAAGACCGAATCAGAATCAACTTCAAGCTCAAATGATGTTTTGAGTTCGGTAACCGTCATTCTCGATGGCGATGAAACGCATATGGATATTTCTACGAAAGGAAAGACCATTCTCGACAGTGCTCTTGACGCGGGTGCGGATGTTCCATTTGCATGTAAGGGAGCCGTTTGCTGTACTTGTCGCGCCAAAGTGCTCGAAGGTTCTGCCGAAATGGAAATGAACTATGCCCTTACAGATGAGGAAGTTGAGGAAGGTTACATTCTGACTTGCCAAAGTCACCCTACTGCCGAGAAGGTTGTTGTCTCCTTCGACGAGTAATGTTCTCCTTTGATTAGACCTGGAAAATTCGAATTCACGTGCTCAGTTTTAGCTGCATGTGAATAATTTTCTCATTTGTAGGAAATTGCCTGCATCCCTTTGTTTTAGGGGGATTCCTACAAAACGGTGTTATCACAAAATTGGAGTTTTCCACATTATCTGTGCTTTGATTCCATTCGTCGAGTGAATCCTTCCATTCGTCGAATCTCTTCTTTTTAGGTCTAAAAGCCCTCATACTTTTACCGTGCTCAAAAGAGCATTCTTACAGACCACCATAAGAAGAGAAGAGATGTTTACGCGCAAGAGACTTTCAAACATTGCTTTAGTTTTAATGACTTTGATTTCCTTCTCAGGATTTTCGAAGATCAATCCAGGCGAGATTATCGTATTGGGCTTTGAGGCCTCCACTGGAGGTTCAGGGGTTCAGGAGATTTGGTTCGTTGCACTCGCTCCACTCGATTCTGGTGAAGTAGTGTATATGACCGATTACTCAATCGCTGCCTCTTCACCGTTTACAGTTGGCGGGAGCACAAAAGATTCGTGGCTATCCTTCACGCTGGGAGCAGATTTGAATGTAGGCGATACCTGGGTCATTGGAGATATCAACACTGCAACTCCATCCCTCACCACAGCGCGAAGCAGTGTAACCACATCTGAAATTACGAACATCACCTCAGGAGGTGCATTCACTCTTTCATTCGGTAACAATGGTGATGATATCATCTTGTATCAAGGATCCTCTACCGAAGCGAAGCGATTCATCTATGCAATTGGTTCGGATCCTTCGGGTTCTTCTCAACTCGACCCGGGCATTCCAGCAAACGTTACACGTATTTCCAATTGGGGTCTAACATCCGGTCTTACTGCAAACTTCTTTAACAATGGTAACTCCAACTTCAAACTTCTAGGTGCTAATCCAGCCTTGATTGATTTCAATGGAGATATCGATGCAATCCTAGCAGGTCTTGGCGACGCCGCGAACTATGTTTATGATGTTGGGTATACATTGAACTCTACTTCTGGTTCAGGTGATTTGAGCCTAGGAACTATTTCTCCCCAGCCATCTGGTCGTTACTACAACCAAGATGATGGTCTTTGGTATCAAGATGCTGGGTTTACCACTCTTGCAATCGATCCCAACAGAACACACAATGTGGTTGTGCTATCTGGAACGTACAACATCGTTTTGAATGATACACTTGACGTTGCGGGTATTGTAGTCGGCAATGGAGACAGTTTAACTACGGTAACTGGTGAGTCAGGTTCTTATATCCAAACTGTTTACGGCGTGACTGTTTTGAACAACGGTACATTCGTTCTCGAGAACAATGCAGTTACTGAGATTGGAACAGACGTAGATGTAAACTCTGGTGGAGTTGCAACGCTAGAGCCAGGGGCGCACCTCGACTATAAGGGCGACCTCATTGTGAATGGAACCATGACTTTGAATGCGGATGCCACTGGATTCTCTTCATTGGGACTTCATGGTACCGGTGTTCAGTCTATTACAGGCTCAGGAACCATCAACGCGGAGTTGTACTTCGCTAACTCTGGATGGCATCATCTTTCTGCACCGGGCTACTTGTCTTTTGCAGACGTGAGCTTCGACAACGGTATGGACCTTTACTTCACTGGAGCACAGACTAACGTGTATCGTTGGGACCCAGCGCCGACAGGAACTGATCCGGGTTGGTATACTACTACTTCTACAAGTGACTTTGGAGACAGCGCTTATGCGGTTTACTTCTTTCCAGCTCACGTTCCTACTACCATCAACCTGGCTTATGTAGCGGACAGTATGGACGCAGACGTTAACCTATCAACAGGTGAGCACGAGCACGTTGCTAAATACAAAGTACCTACAGGTAACCCAGTAAACTCGACCGACGGTTGGTTGAGCGCAGATAGCAACCCTTCAAACAACGGAGGTTGGAACTTGATGAAGAATCCATACTGGGGACATATTTCTTGGGAGAAAGTTGATAACGACTTGCCAGCTGACGTAGGAACTGCGGTTTACTTCTGGAACCCAGGTACTGGAGCTTATGACACTTGGGTTGATGGTTTGGGAACGAGCAAGTTCGACATCGTTCCACTACTTGCTTACTTCGCTAAAGCAGAGCCAGGAGCATCTGGTCAGAATATCAGAAGAGGTCAGCCTCACGTATTCGACGGTGATCAGAACTACTTCGGTAAGGTGACGAATGCCAAACCACAGTTGATCATCAACGCGAGCAGCGAAGGACACACTACTTCAGGTTACTTGATGTTCGACGATTTGAAGTCTGCGAACTATGAGTTCCGTTGGGACGCACTTTACAGAGGTGTGAATCCAGATCAAGTTACTTTTAACATTGTTTCCGCGGATAGCGCTGGACTGCAAATCGACCAACGTCCTTTCCCACGAGGAATGGAAGACATCTACCTGTCTTACGACTATATGACTGACGGAGCTACTGGTCGTATTTCTATCGACAACAGCTTCTTGCCACGCGGTATCTATGTATACTTAGAAGACATTCACACTGGAATGGTGGCTGATCTTCAGGCTGGAGATTACATCTTCACGCATGATGCTAGTGCTCCTCGCCAGCGTTTCATCCTCAAGGTGAACAATACGGCGGTTTCATTGACTGAGCTCACTCGTCAAGATGAAGTAATGTCGGCTTACAGAAACGGCGACCAAGTGCATATCGATTTTGAAGAACTCAACGGTAGCCACTCTACAGAAGTGTTCGACATGACTGGTCGCGTGGTTTGGTCTGGCGATGTTGACTTCAACATGGGAGCAGGTGAATTTACCTTCAGCGGACTTGGACCACTAGTGGTACGTGTTTGGAACGGTGAAGAGGCACAATCCATCAAATTGTTCTAATCAGGCTTAGCCATATTTAGTTTGATAAGATGAAACGTACACTGATCCTCGGAGCCATATTTCTATTGAGCATTGTTGCCAGTGCTCAGCCTGGAAATCCATCCACTCCGGCACCTATCGATGGCTCAACAGTTATTCTGATCGTTGCAGGAGGCCTGCTCGGAATGTATGCCGTGATTCGTTCTCGCAGATTGGCGAGAAATTAAAATCTGAACACTTTTTAGGGAGTAATTTTCAGGGAGTTAGAACAATTCCTTAGACGGAATCGTTATTTTTAAATTGAATGTGATACTCAAGGAAATCGCGTTCTATTTAGCCCCCTGAAGATGACTAGAAAGACGTATTGGATTGCATTGTTTTTCATTTTGTGCGTGATCTTAAGCGCCTGAGAAACTTTCCGCCACATTATTCTTCTATCGTGCAGCTGGATTGAGTTCTAGCACTACTTGAGCGTGCCATTTTGTGGCTGAATTCCTACGAAACAACGTCTATTAAACCATTCATCGAAGCCTGCTTACCATTCGTCGAAAGATTTCCTCGGACCTTGTGCAGGCAGCATATATTTGGACTGTTCAAAGAGAGAGACTAGAACGCTTAGAGACCTAATTCGAAATGAAAATCAAGAATATCTTTTTAGTAGCATTTATGCTCGTTGGGATGGTAGCTTTGGCTCAGCCAGGCAACCCTTCAACTCCAGCTCCTATCGATGGTGGGTTGAGCTTGCTCATAGCAGCCGGCGTTGGCCTTGGTGCAAAAAAGGTGCACGACGCTCGCAAGAATTCTTAAGTACAATATTCCTACACACCCGCTCAGGGATGTGATAAAGGGTGGCAGAACCTCCAGGTCTCGGTTCTTCCCCCTTTTTTTTTGGTACGTGGGTTCGTAAGGGCGTGCGGACGTGGGTCCGTGAGGAAGTGAGCTTTAGAAGCATGTCTAAGCAGCACATTCCCCGAGCCCCTTAATTCCTTTAAGTCCCTAAAGACCCTTTCAACCTGTTTCGTACCTTGGACGCTCAAATCATTCTTCACATGAGCCTCGATAAAAACGGAATTGCACAGCGCATTGCTAAAGAGATGAGAGACGGTTGGTATGTCAACTTGGGAATTGGTATTCCCACATTAGTTGCCAACCATATCCCGGAGGGAATTTCTGTAGAGTTTCAAAGTGAAAACGGCATCTTGGGAATGGGGCCATTTCCTTTCGAAGGTGAAGAAGATGCTGATTTGATTAACGCTGGAAAGCAAACCATCACTGCCCTTCCGGGCGCCGTATATTTTGATTCTGCAAACAGCTTCGGAATGATTCGAGGTCAGCATGTTCAAATGACTGTACTTGGAGCCATGGAGGTCGCACAGAATGGCGATATCGCCAACTGGAAGATTCCAGGGAAAATGGTGAAAGGCATGGGCGGAGCAATGGATCTCGTCGCATCTGCTGAGAACATCATCGTAGCCATGATGCACACCAATAGAGCAGGTGAAAGCAAGCTTCTCTCTGAGTGTACCTTACCGATAACTGGTGTTCAGTGCGTAAAGCGTATTGTAACCAATTTAGCGGTGATTGATGTAGATCCAGATGGAAGAGGGTTTATTCTCGTGGAGCGCGCACCAGGAGTTTCTGTAGAGGAAATTGTTAATGCCACAGCGGGTAAGCTTATCATTGAAGGAGAAATCCCTGAGATGACCCTCTAACTGAGATTATTTCACAATCCTAAAGCTTACAAGTTTAGCGTCATTTACACTGACCGAATCAAGTTGTTCTACGTGTGGGTCATTGGATATGCGCTCCCATGTGAGCCCGCCTTCTCGGTGACCCGTCATGTTATCCCAAATCAGAATATCTCCGTTCTTGAGCGAAGAACTGGCCGTTTCTCTATCCAACGACCATAGGCGTGTGACCTTCTCCCTGTTAAAAGGATTTATGTCGAGATAATAGGCCGTGGTGGCAAACTGATACGCTATTCGAGTTTCAGAAGTAATCAGCCCTCGATCTTCAATCTTTTGAGCCATAGACTGTGCGGCTAACTCGCTGTCACGAGCCTCAGCGGGGAAGTCGTTTTTGTTCTTAAACTCAATGGCGAAGAATAGGAGAGGTAGCAGCACCAAAGCTCTATAGCGGAAGTGCGAAAGAGTATATGCCGATAGCAAGCCCAATGCTGGTAAAGCCGTTGTCAGCGTTCTAACCAAGCCGGCCGATCCCATCTTACCAAACCGCCATAAGAAAACATGTAGGGCGATTATCCCGAAGCCTGTAAGGACGACCGGAATTAATCGATCCGCTTTTCTTTTAAGTCCCAGAATAACGATAGACCCCAAAGCGAGATAAAGCGTGATGTACGGGGTTACTTTGCTCCATCTGTCGTAATAATGCGTCCACTCGCCGTGGCCATACACCGATCCACCCGGATTATACGGTTGTTGAGTTACAATCCAGCTCCATTCATACCCGGCAATGAGCATTCCCGACACCGTTATAAGTAGAGGAAAGACCAGTCCCCATATGGTCTCTTTCCATTTGCCGTAAGTAAGTCCGTAGATGCCGAATACCGCAATCATCACAATCGCTTCTGGTCTCACCATCAAGCTCAACCCCAACAAGAAGTACATCCATTTAAATTGTCTTGATACAGCTGTGTACATCACAGCGCTCAAGACGAGCATCATGGATGGCTCCGTTAGTCCACCAAGCACAACATATGTAACAGAGTTGCCCAAGACCGACAAGAGGCCTGCAAGTGCCCATTCTCGAAGCTTGAGAACCTTTGCGGTTTTCATGACCAATCCGGCGGTGGCAGTGACCAAAAGAATGTTCAGAATTTTTACTCCAATCAATCCTACTTGTGCGGGTAAGAAGGCGAGTAAAGTAAAGACGGGTTTTGCCCAATGATTGAAGAAATTCTCAGGATGATCTGCGGCGAATCGCGCATATTGATAATGTAAAATGCCATCAGCGGTATCCACAATTCCGTCCTGAATGAGCAGGAAAAGAGTGTAGAACAAAGCGACAAGCGCCAGTACTAACCGCTCATTTTCTAGTGGTTTAACAGAAGGCAGCTTCGTCATTGTGCTTTCAAATCTTCGATCAATCCGTAAGGCATAAGGAATAGATTGCTTTCCGTGCCTAAAATTATGACAGCGTCTCGTTCGAGTAACTCCTCCCAACGATTGATTTCATCCAAGTTCTTCTCACCATATTCATCATCGAAATTGGTGTTGTTATAATACCAGAGCGTGTGGTTTTCGGAAACAGAGTTCGGGAGAACACCAGAGTTATTCAACCCCCAATAATAACTGTCGCTTACTAGAACCACATTGGGCTTCCACACAGACTCGTTGTGAAAGATCACTTTGGGGAAAGGAAGTGGTTCCGTTTTAGGAGCTTCCCATAGGTTCAGGTGCTGAGCGAGTTCGTCGTCGCCATTCATGGAGTAGTCAGTGACTTCATCCGAGCTAAACTCTAATTGGGTCAATGAAGTGTCGAGCAGCCTACCCAAGCTTCCAATCAAGGTATCGCCGGCAATTAGAGCGCCGTATTCAGACCAGTGGGTGCCTGTGTTAGGAAAAAGAGGGTATTTAGTCGTTTCCTTCAGCGACAAGAAGTATGAGTTGAGGTCGAGATAGGGAATATCATTCGCGTCTAGCATGGCGACAGCATTGTATTGGTCGCTACTGTCTCCAGGTGTTTTCACGAATTGATCAGGTAGATTCTCAGGCATGTATCGGACCTTATTTGGAGCGATGACAAAGAGCAAAGGAATGTCGTGAGCCGCCAAGGTGTCCTTCAACCAAGCCAAGTCTTTTCCAACCTGACGCCAATGCGCGTTGCTCTTTCTGTTGAAACCTCGGAAAGCAGGGAAGTAATTATAGGCGAAGAGTTGATTGTTCTTCCCAATGAGAACATACGTGGTCGTTTCCTCAAAAACCGAATACAAGAATTGGTTCTTCACGCGCACCATGGGAGCATGCGTTTGGAGTGTGTCGTTATACCAACTTTCCCAATTCGATTGAAAGTCACCTGAAAACCAAGATTCCGTCGTAAGTGGGATTCTATCCACAGGCTCAAATGAACCCGATAATGACTCTGTCTTAGGCCAATCAAACAATGTGAGAAGGGCCGGAATCAGAAGCATTGCGAATAGAATCGCAAAGGAAATGGATGATATGTTCTTGACTCTGCTCATTAAGGGCCGATGTAGATTCGGTAACTCCGACACGAATCTAAGCAGTAATTTAATGGAATGTTGGGGTATTCATCTTGATTGAGGATAATGAGATCAGATGAATCCTGGATACCGTCGAGTTCTTCTGGTGTTACATTCAAGTTTTGTGCAGCATCAATAGCAAAATCATCTTCACTTGAGTGGACCTTTTGGTGGTACTTGAGCAAAACAGGAATGTAGGGATGGTTGACATGAATGGCGTGCACATCATCTACTATCAATCTCTGATACAGCTGCTCCACCTCTTTCGCCCCAACCTCCCATCGACCAATATAGGTAGGTGTCCAGATGAGGAATAAGCAACACCCGAGGGTGAGAATATACCCTATCACCCTCGTCCGTAGCGACAACAATCCATCAATCACTAAAGCGCCCCACAACGGAACGATGAAGATCCAGGTTCTTGGGAAAGCGAGACGTTGGTGAATCAATGGTATAAGAACAACCATAAGAAGAGCCAACGAGATGACGCTATGCTTGGTGGTCCATTTCCCCTTTCTCCAAAGCAAGATCATCGAAAGAATGGGGAGTAGCGCAATCGCTGGAATACAGAAGTAAAACAGACTCGAGAGGTACCAATGTTCAGCCCAGTCCAATACAGAGACTCCACCGTCTGGTTGGGTTACAAATCTATTGGCAATGATGGAGTCAAGACCAGAATATAAGACCGGAGGAAGGTAGAGAACCGCAGCGAGTATCACACCCAGACCCGTCCATAGTCCAACTTTAATGGCTGTGGATTTGGAGAAATATCTCCACGCCAGAAAAAGGCATACGAGCGTATAAATAATACAGAAATACAGCTGAGAAGGAACGGACCAAGCCCCAAACGCAAGAGCAAGAGTCATTTGAAATCCATAATGCCATTTGCTGGATTTTAAGAAGTGTGCAGCCGACCAAATCGCCCAAATGGAAAAGAATAGTATCAAACTGTACCCTCTTGCGACGAACCCGTAGTAGATGACGGCAGGAAGACAAAAGGTAAATAGGGTGGTCAGTAGACTTACTCTTCTACTGAAATACAACTGCAGGGTTTTGTATAGAAGTAGGGTAGTTGCTGCCGAGAAAATGATGGAGAGCATTCGGAATACGATAGTGGTTTGTCCATCTATGGGCGTCCATAATGCAGATAGTACAGAGTACATCAAATGATTATTGGGCTCCGAATAGGAGGTCCAAGCGCTCCAACTACCATTGCTTACCGTGAAGAGATACATGAATGCTTCATCGAACGTAATCGGCAACGCTAAGGCGAAATATACGCGGAAACCTATCGTAGCAATAAGAAGGAATGCTATGACTCTTTCGAGAGGGCTGAAGGAGAGAAAGTGCGCTTTTCTAAATTTCAAAATCTGAAGTAGATGAACGGATTAAATTCCGAACTAGCTACCCCAATGGATGAAATTAGTATCAAACTAAATGCAATAAGAGAGAGGTAGAGCGCTTTTTTCGGAGAGAGTGTTTTGTATACGGTTTGCTCCCATTTCTGGGCGCGTGGAGAAAAGTTCCAAAATGAAAAGGCAACGGCCAGGATCAACACGATTACATCGGATGTGTCGAGTTTAAACCCTTTTGGTGTGAAGTGCAATAATCCTTCAAGATAGTGACCGAGTTGAGACATGTCTTCAATGCGGAAGATCAGCCACCCTACCATAACCAGAAGGAAGGTGAGAACGATCTGCACAAGGTTCGGTAATCTGCTTAATTTTTTGAGTAGGTAGGCTCTTTCTAAGACGAGCCACAATCCGTGATAAGCACCCCAAATCACGAAGTTCCAACTGTCGCCATGCCACAAGCCAGAAATCAAGAACACCAACCATAAGTTGATGTAGGTTCGCCGAACGCCTTTGCGGTTTCCACCCAAAGGGATATACAGATAATCCCTCATCCAACTGCTCAGCGTGATGTGCCATCTACGCCAGAATTCAGTGATATTTTTGGACAAATAGGGGAAGTTGAAGTTCTCAGGAAAGTGGAAGCCCATCATTCTACCCAGCCCAATGGCCATGTCGGAATAGCCGGAGAAGTCGAAGTAAATTTGGAAAGTATAGCAGATCATGGCAAGCCAAGCTTGACCGCCATTCGGGTCAATTGTTCCATTGAGAATTCCATCAGCAACGGCTCCCATAGGGTTCGCAATCAAGATTTTTTTGCCCAAACCGATGGAGAATCGGAACAAGCCCAGCAACCTCTCTTCTGGGATTAACCACTTTCTTCGATCTACAATCTGATCGGCGATTTCCTTGAAGCGAACAATCGGTCCCGCTATGAGCTGAGGAAAGAGCACAACGAACAGAGCATAGTCCGTCCACTTTTTCAACGGGGCCTTTTCCCCGCGATATACATCTACGAGATAGCTAATCTTCTGGAAAGTGAAAAAGGATATCCCGATAGGGAGAGCCACTTTCGTCCAATGCAATCCTGACATGCCTAATGCTTCGAGCAACAGACTGAAGTTATCGACAAAGAAGTTGGCGTATTTGAAATAGACTAGCAGTCCGACGTTGATTATTAGCCCGAGGGTGAGAAGCGATTTTCTCCTCTTTTCGGTGCTCTTTGAGAATTGAAGGGAAATAAAATAGTCGGCTGTTAAACTGGCGAAAAGGACAAACACAAAGGCAGGTCCGCCCCAAGCATAAAAGAATGTGGAGCCAACGAGTGCCCACAGATTCTTCCATCTGTGAGGAACCAAAAAGTATATCCCGAAAAAGACAGGAAAGAACCCAAATAGAAACCAAGCGCTGCTAAATACCACGGGCTATGAGTTAATTTTTGGGATGGATTCGATGAGCTTGGCGGTGTACGCCGAAGTTGGGTTTTTGTAAACTTCTTCGGCACGCCCGTACTCTTCAAGCAAGCCGGCACGCATGACCATCAGGTGGTCAGACATGTATTTCACAACCGATAAATCGTGAGAAATGAAGAGGTAGGAGAATCCGAATTCTTCCTTTAGTTCGTTCAGCAAATTCAACACTTGAGCTTGCACACTCACGTCAAGTGCAGATACAGACTCATCACAAATCAACAGTTCTGGCTCTACAGCAAGTGCGCGTGCGATACCAATGCGCTGGCGTTGACCACCGCTGAATTCATGTGGGTATTTGTGAAGAGCTTCCGTTGAAAGGCCTACCCGCTTTAACAGGTACTTAGCACGTTCTTTTCTCTGCCCTTTGAACAGTCCGTGCACCAGCATGGGCTCTGTGAGTATCTGACTCACATTTGAGCGCGGATTAAGCGAAGCGAATGGGTCTTGAAATATCATCTGAATCTCCTTGCGCAATGCACGGAGTTCCTTGCCTTTAGCGTGGGTGATATCTTTCCCTTTCCATCGGATTTCACCTGCGTTGGCTTCGTGCAAGTGAACTAGACATCGGCTCAAGGTACTCTTGCCACATCCAGATTCGCCTACCAGACCCAATGTTTCACCTGGGTATAGCTTGACGCTCACTTGGTTCACCGCCTTATAAACCTCAGCGGTCCCAAACAACGAGGTTTTACCCGCTGGAAACCACTTTTCCAAGTTATCAATCTCCAACAGTGGATCTTGCTTCTCGATACGCTGGAAGTCGCTGTGCACTTCTTGACGATTTACTGTGCGCTTCTCCATCACGTCGGCAACGGTGGTTAAGCGTTTTGGGCGATTTTCAAGTGGAGGACGACATTCTAAAAGGCCTTGGGTGTAGGCGTCTTTTGAGTGATATAAAACTTGATCGACAGTGCCGAATTCCTTCATCTGACCGCGATACATAACCAAAACGTCATCGGCAACTTCTGCAACCACGCCCAAATCGTGAGTGATAAACAGCACCGCCATGTTGCGCTTGGTCTTCAGGTCATTGATGAGCTTCAAAATCTCCTTTTGAACCGTCACATCCAACGCGGTTGTCGGCTCATCAGCGATGAGCAATTGCGGAGAGCACGCTAGGGCCATTGCAATCATCACTCTTTGACGTTGACCACCGCTCATTTCGTGGGGCCATGCTTTTAGCTTTTCAGCAGGATTGGGAATTTGAACCTCTTTGAAGAGTTCAAGAGCCCTTTCCATGGCTTCCTTTCGGTTGAGGTTGGTGTGTTGTAGGATGATTTCAGCCACCTGATCTCCACATCGCATAGACGGATTGAGGGCGGTCATTGGTTCCTGAAAAATCATGGCCATTCCGGAACCTCGCAATTTGCGGTGTTCTTCTTCAGAAATCGAAAGCAGATTTATGCCTTGAAAGGAGAGTTGATCCGCTGCTATCGAAGCACGTAACAATCCCATGATAGCAAGACTCGTAACCGATTTTCCGCTTCCCGACTCACCCACAATTGCGGTCGTTTTTCCAGCCTCAAGTGAAAGCGAGAGCTGAGAAACCACCTCTTTGTCGCCAAAGGAAACGGACAAGTTCTGAATGTCAAGAATTGCGGACATGCCTGCAAGATAAGCGAAGGCACTAAGTTCCGGAAACAACTTCGTCGTCGGTGAGCGCTTTCTCTCCATTAAACCGTTGCCAAACGCGAGCTAGAGTAATGACATCTTTCTCGCAGTAGCGTGCGATTCGCTCTAAGTCATTGTCTTTCCAATAGACCTCGCCCACCATCGAGCCATCGATATCATCCTTTGGGGTTGGAATATCGAACAGAGCCGCTAGTAATTTGAGGGAGGTAAAATTCTTTCTGTCCCCGAATTTCCACATTTCCATGGTGTCGAGATGTGGAATCTCCCAAGGTTTCTTTCCGGCCATATTCAAGTGACCTGGAAGTGTAACTTCATGAATCAACATCCTTCTTGCCAGGTAAGGAAAGTCGAACTCCTTGCCGTTGTGAGCACAGAGAAAGTAGTTGCTGAAGTGCTGTGATAAGAGCTCTGACAGTTCCCCGAGAATCAGTTTTTCATCGTGGTTGAATAGACTCTTTACACGGAACTCGCGATCTGCGCCAACGCCTCGGAAATAGCCTAAGCTAACACAGACCACTTTACCGAATTCGGCTAAAATTCCCGCTCTTTCATTGTAGAACTCATCAGGGGAGGTTTCTCCTCTTTGCCATCGTGTTTTCTCGTCGTAAAGCTTCTGCCACTCTTCGGTGAGTTCGCCAAAGTCGGGCTTTTCTGAAACGGTTTCAATATCGAGGAAGAGGATGTTTTGCATGGCTGAGGACTTTCATCAAATTTACCGAAGCGGGATTGAAAGTGTGGAAATCTCACGATGCAAATTGCCTCCTCTCACTGTTTTTACCGAAATTGAGCCTATGCGCAAGACAATCAAAAGAACGATTTATGTACTCTTTGGGCTCGCTCTTATTCTTTGGGCGGTGTCATTATCCCCTATGGAGTATTTGATTAAGGGAGTAAGAGCGACATATCTGAATGGTGAGAACTCTGCAACCATCGACGATAAGGATTACTTTGAAACCGACTTGATTTACGCACAAAACCCAAAACCGTGGGTGCAGAATCTCGACTCTGTCTTGTGGAATCCTTCTGAGGAGACGTGGAATGTTTTAAATGATAATCGAACGGTTGCTGTGGCGATCATTCGCGAAGAGCAACTTATTTACGAGTGGTACGCAGAAGGATATTCAGAGACCAGCCGCACGAACAGTTTCTCAATGGCAAAGACCATCACTGCGATGCTCACACAAATCGCCATAGAAAACGGAACGTTGAGAGGCTGGGATGAGAAAGTCATCAAATACTTACCAGAGTTAAAAGGTGAATTTGCAGACCAGCTCACCTTTGGCGACTTATCGCTCATGCGTGGAGGATTGGATTGGGATGAGAGCTATACCCACGCATTCGGCATCACAGCCAAAGCGTACTACGGAGAAGATGTCTTTGGGTTGATGATGGGCGAGGTGCCGATTTCTGAGATGCCAGGAGAGCGCTATGAATATCAAAGTGGGGCCACACAATTGCTTGGAATGGCGCTAGAAAAAGCCACCGGGAAGTCCTTGTCGGAGATGGCTCAAAAGTGGTTGTGGACACCTTTAAATGCAGTGGATGATGCCGAGTGGCATGTAGATGGTGAACGACAAATCCTATGCTATTGCTGCTTCAATTCCAATGCTCGCGATTTCGCTCGACTGGGACAATTACTGCTCAATGACGGAAAGTGGAACGGACGATCAATTATTGATAGTGTTGCTGTTCGGGATTACTTCACACCTTTGTCAACTCCATTTTATAGCCGCTCAATCTGGCTAGGAGAAACAGATGGAATTTCTTATTCCTATTTCCGCGGAAAGAATGGTCAGTATATCATCATGCTACCAGAATTCGACGCCGTGCTAGTTCGCTTGGGAAGAGATGATAGTCCAATTTCAAACCAAGAAATGCGTGTGCCGATTGTGGTAGAGCAGATGGTGCGTGATTACACTCAGAAGTTTGAGGAGAACCCTATTGATACTGGATGGTAAACAAGTCGGCCAAGTGCTTTTTCACCTTGGCTTTAATTTCATCCATGTCGGGGGCATAGCCTAGTTCAAGATGCATGGAAGTGACCGCCTTATCGGTGATACCACAAGGAACGATATAGTCGAAGTACTTCAGATCCACATTTACATTGAAGGCAAAGCCGTGCATGGTCACCCATCGACTAGCGCGAACGCCCATTGCGCAGATTTTCCGTGCTTTTGGAGTTCCAACATCTAGCCATACCCCAGTTTCGCCATCGCTGCGTGTGCCTTCAAGACCATACTCAGCCATGGTTCTAATGATGGCTTCTTCTAGATAGCGTAGGTATTTGTGAATATCGGTGAAGTGCTGATCGAGATCAAAGATTGGATAGCCCACCAATTGGCCCGGACCGTGATAAGTAATATCGCCTCCGCGGTTGATTTTATACCAATCGATTCCCTCCTCCTTCATTTTCTGCTCATCGATAAGCAGATGTTCCACTTTTCCGCTTTTACCTAAGGTATACACGTGTGGATGATGAACGAAAAGCAGCTTGTCTTGCGTGGGTGTTTGTTCCTCTTCGGGCAACTTTCGGTTGCTCGACTTAGTCTGCACAATCTCATCAAAGAGCTTTTCCTGATAGTCCCAGGTTTCTTTGTAGTCGGCTGTGCCTAAATCTTCAAATTGAACGGTGCGCATTAGAGAAACACTTGCAGCCCAAGACCTAATCCGAAATTGGATGTCATGGATGGACTTGTGAAGAAGCCATCCTGACGTTGGCTCGCGCTATTTCGTTGATTGTAAAATGCAAAGATATCAAGTCCAACGTTAGGACCCACCATACTCAGGTACCCCAATCGACCTCCCCATAGCCAGGCATATCGACCCTTCTTAGAGCCGTTGAATACCGATATGTCGGTACCCCAGCCATATCCACCTCGTAGGCCTGCATACATGCGATCGTGCTCATTCAATGTGTGATACCAACGAACGATGGGTACCGCTTCATAGTAGCGAGAGGTTGGGCCGAAGGTGAGGACAGTTTCAGCGCCGATAAGCAGGTTTTCGGTCACGAAGTAACCACCATTGACGCTTCCAGAAACGAGGTAGAGATATTCGTCTAGCGCTTGTTCTCCGTTGAGTTGGATATTTCCGCCAAGAAGAACAGAAGGATATGAAATGACGCTATCAGCATTCTCTTCTTCTTGATTTTCTTGGCCTGAAGCCATAGTTGACACAAGAAAAAAGAGCACGAACAGAGAGCGTTGAATCATTAGGAGAAGCTTTTGAGATGTTCTTTCAATGATTCAATTACGTCAATATCCATGATGTCCGCGCCATTTTGCACAGATAAATAATAGGAAAGCCAGTCACCTAGGTGAATGAGGGAGAGCACACGAGCAATTTCTGTGTCTCCTTTCGCTGTAATGGAATGAACGTGTGGTGTCTTTTCTGATAGAATTTCTGCCACCTTATTTGCGCGAATGGAGTTGCGATCATGCTCAGTTTCAGAACGCAGAATGAAGACGGCAATTTCGTCTGAGCCACCGGCCCATCCAACGAGTTCGTTGTGGTTCATTTCAGGAATAGAAGCATCCCATCCTAAAATTTTAGCGTTCTCGTTGTATTGCTGACGCCATCTGGTTGCCACACCTGCAAGTCCGTTGGTCGCATAAGTTACAAGCAGTTTACCTTCTACTGCTTTTGCCAGCTTCTTCGCCTCAGCCTTAATTTCTTCTTGTTGAGCTGCGAGAAAGTCTGCTGCAGCATCAATATCTGTTGCCCAATCTGGGGTTTGAACGTCGTAGTTGGAAAGAATACGGAAGAGTTGAACGAAGGAATATCCCAGCATAGATCGTGGTGGGTTACCGCTTGGGATAACGATATGGTTCAATCCACGCTCCTCGCAGAGCTGCTTGAGTGTTCCTCCGCTGGTAATGGCAGCCATCATCGCACCATACTCTAGGCCCTTTTGAGAAGCCTCTAAGGTTTCCTCTGTATTTCCGCTATAGCTTGATGCAATCATCAATGTTTCTGCGCCTACCCAATGTGGCACAGAATACCCTTTGTTGATAGCGATAGGAAGTCGGGCAGTGCTTTCGCAAAGATCTTTAACGATGGTCGCACCAATGCCCGATCCGCCCAATCCTGTAATTAGAATATTCGCTGGACGCATACCCTGGCTGCGAAGCTGGGCATTCTCGGCTATAGAAAGTGCATCTTTTAGATGCTTTGGAAAGTCCTGTATGAGGTCCTTCATGAAGTCCTTGTAGATTTGAGGCGAAAATACGACTTTGATACGGTACTGATAGCACACGTTCCATGAGCCATACAAACTTAGTAATAAAGGATTGGGATTCTCTCTCTAAGGAAGAGCTCTATGCCATTTTGAGAATTCGCCAAGAGGTTTTTGTGGTAGAACAACATTGTCCGTACCTCGATTTGGACGACCATGATCAGTCGAGTTATCACTTGATAATGACCGACGACGAAGGAATTATTGCCTATACGCGCTTGTTACCACCTGGTCAGATTTATAAAGAGCCGTCCATTGGTCGAGTGATTACGGCTGAACGCGCTCGCCGAAAAGGCATAGGGCGAGAAGCCATGGATGCATCCATGAAGTTTGTATTAGACAATTGGGGCGAACCAATCCGCATCATGGCGCAGAGCTATCTACTCAAGTTCTATGAGTCCTACGGATTTGTCAAGGAAGGGGAGGAGTTCTTGGAAGATGGGCTGCCACATTGGTACATGGTGTGTAGACGTAGGGAAGTGGGGACGTAAGGACGTGTACATGTGCGGTCGTACGGACCGGGGTACGTGTGAGCGTGTGTGGGATACCATATCACTAGGTTAGCCAGCCGACCAGCATAATAGTTCACTAGCACGACCAGCTCACCAGCTCACTTGACTACCCGTTGCTGCCCCCGGGGGCCGCTTCCCGCGACCCCACTCAAAAGTTCGGAAAAGGAAAATTGAATTTTAATTTCTCAGAAGGGAACTGCGTGATTCACACAATTCTTTTTTTGTAGCCGTAAGTAAACGTTTACCCTCCGGCTTACGGTGATCTGTATCGTAACTTAATCACGGGGACGCGGGTACGCGCCCCGGGCAGCATCTCCCACCCCTTCAGTTTCCCGAGCACACTTCTTCAGCTCAAATGCATTCGTCGAAATGATTGAGCAAAGCACTATCACATGTCTATATAATAGCGGCTTACTACTTATAACTGAGTGCGATCTCAAGACACGGAAATCGCTTCCGCTACCCGTCACTCGCTACTCGTCACCCGTAACTCTTATCGCTGTCTAACCGTTCTCTGCTCAATACGCTTCTCGTAGTTCTTCCCTTCGAAAATACGTTGAACGAAAATGCCTGGTGTGTGGATTTCATTGGGGTCGAGTTGACCTGCGGGTACAAGCTCTTCAACTTCAGCAACGGTAATCTTACCCGCCATAGCCATCATTGGGTTGAAGTTGCGTGCTGTTCCCTTAAAGATGAGGTTTCCAGCTTCGTCGCCTTTCCATGCTTTCACAAAGGCAAACTCTGCCTCGAACGCGTGCTCTAGAATGTGAGGCTTGCCATTAAACTCGCGAACCTCCTTGCCTTCTGCCACTTCAGTTCCGTAGCCTGCAGGGGTGAAGAAAGCAGGAATGCCGGTACCTGCAGCGCGACAACGCTCTGCTAGTGTCCCTTGAGGAACGAGCTCTACATCCAATTCACCACTCAACATCTGACGCTCGAATTCATCATTCTCGCCAACATACGAGGAGATCATCTTTTTAATCTGACGAGTTTGAAGCAACAACCCCAAACCAAAATCATCGACACCCGCATTGTTTGAGATACAAGTAAGGCCTTTCACACCTGTGTTTTGGATGGCCTCAATGGCTTTTTCAGGAATGCCACATAGACCGAACCCGCCGAACATGACGGTCATGTCGTCTTGTATTCCTTGAATGGCTTCTTCTGCTCCAGATACTACTTTGCGAATCATGGCTGTGCTTTCTATTAGTTGAACTCGTCGCTTCCGGTATTGCTGTCAAACCCGGAGTTCTGAGTGTTTCTGTATTCGTTACAGTTTAGCTCAATGGTCATTGGATATTCCGGCTCTGGGAATGGCTCTTGACTTACATTGAGGTCTGGGTCGTTGTAACAACGACGCATAAAGTTGGCCCAAATTGGAAGAGCCGTTGTTGCTCCTTGACCGTATGTAATGCTTCCAAAGTGAGCACTTCGATCTTGACAACCGGTCCATACTCCGGTGATGAGATTCGGCACCATGCCCATGAACCATCCGTCACTTTGGTTTTGAGTGGTTCCTGTTTTACCCGCAATTTCGTTTTGGAAATCCCAAGGGTATCCAGTAGCGTGATTGTAGCGGTAATTTGCACTGGTTGTGCGCAATCTCACGCCGGTACCCGATTGAGTCACGCCAGTCATCAAGTTGACAATGGTATAGGCGTTTTCTTCACTCATGACGCGCTCTTGCTCAGGCATGAATTCAGCGAGAACTACCCCATTTTTATCTTCAATTCGAGTGATAAAAATCGGTTTGGTGTATCGGCCACGATTGGCGAAGGTGGTGTAGCTTCCTACCATTTCGTAAACGCTCAAATCTACCGTCCCGAGGGCGATGGAAGGCACTTCAGGAATGTCGGCTTCAATGCCCATACGGCGTGCCAAGCGAATTACAGGAATTGGACCAACCTGCTTCATCAAATAGGTGGTGATGGTATTCATCGATTTAGCCAGACCTTGCTTCAAAGTGACCACTCCACCATAGTCGCCATCGGAGTTCTCCGGACACCAATCTTGCATCAAACCATATTGACCACGGTCAATGCAGGTCAAGACATTTGGCACCTCCATACAAGGTGAATAGTGCTTCTGTTCAATGGCCGTTGCATATACAAATGGCTTGAAGGTAGAACCTACTTGACGACGAGCTTGAACCACATTGTCGTATTTGAAGAAGCGGTAATCATTTCCACCCACCCAAACTTTCACAAATCCAGTTTGAGGTTCGATGGACATCATCCCTGCTTGATAGAAACTCTTCATCCATCGAATGGAATCCATGCGTGTCATCACCGTATCCAATGGACCATCCCAAGTGAAAACGGTCAGTTCAACAGGGGTATTGAAAGCTCGGTTAATGCTGTCGCTGGATGCTCCTTGCCGGTCGAGGCGCTTGTACAAAGGAGTTTGCTTCATTGCCTGAGTGAGAAGCTGATCTATCTGCTGCTGCGCATTCCCACTATAGAAGCGGAAAGGAAACGTAGAGCGGCTTCCATCAACCTTGAAAAAGATGTCTTGAAGATTTGAAAGGTGTTCGCGAACCGACTCTTCGGCATAGGCTTGCATACGACTATCTATGGTCGTGTAAATCTTCAATCCGTCGGTGTAGATATTATAAGGTTCGCCATTTGGCTTTTTGTGATTGGCTGCCCAATCTGCCATAAACGAACGAACATGTTCGCGGAAGTAGGGCGCTGGTCCTTGCGTGTGTGATGAACGGTGGAAGTCGAGCCCCAATGGAAGTTGTGAAAGTGAATCTGCTTCCTCTTGGGTGATAACCTCGTTGCGGACCATCTGAGCAAATACCGTATTTCTTCTGTTGGTCGCACGTTCCTCGAATCGGACAGGATTGTACAACGCTGGGTTTTTCACCATTCCAATCAACAGCGCACTTTGATGAATTTTAAGGCTGTCGGGTGGACAATTGAAATACGTTAGGGCAGCTGAATGAATACCCACAGCATCGTATAGGAAGTCGAATTGATTTAGATAAAGAACGATAATCTCATCCTTCGTGTACTGCTTCTCAAGTTGAGTAGCAATCACCCATTCTTTAAACTTTTGCTGGATACGCTCACGAATGCCTACGTTGTCGAAATTGTCGGTAAACAACTGTTTCGCCAACTGCTGAGAAAGTGTAGATGCACCTCCATTACTTCCACCTTTCACGACTGCCCTAGCCAATGAACGGAAGTCGATAGCACTATGCTCGCGAAAACGCTCATCCTCAGTAGCAATCAAACCTTCAACGAGGTGAGTTGGAAGATTTTCAAATTCGGCATGAACTCTATTCTGACGGAAAAAGGTTCCCAAAACCTCGTTGTCGGAGGAGATGATTTGAGTCGCTAAATAACTCTTTGGATTGGCAATGTCTTCTGTAGATGGCAGAGGGCCAAACGCTCCAAAACGAGCGAGAAGAACACATGCAGCCAAAACGAGAGGAGGCATGAGAAATAGACCCCACAGGATCTTCACATATAATCTGTAGTCGTCCTTTTTCTTTTCCGTTTTCTTAGCCATTGGTTTCGTCAGTGAGAGTGATGATGCGAATGCCAAAATCCTCGAGCCCGGTCAATACATCGTCGCGCATGCCGTGTTCGAAGGTGAATCTGTACGTTCCAGGAGTATTAAATCTGAGTGCATTTCGCTTGTAGGGCATCTCAAGAGATTTGAGAGCTCCAAAGCCATCTCCAATCCATTCTCCGTTGGGAAGTCCGAGTGTATAGTCAACGTGATCGGAGTACATTTTGTCTCCGTTGATAGAAATTTCGCGGTTGAGCCAAAGGTTCTGGTAAGGATAATCCGTGTTGTGACGAAACTGAACCACTACACCGTAGTATACAGATGTATCGCTCACGATGACATCAAAATGGATGACACTATCCTTGTTCCAACCGTTTTCAGGAATGTGAACATACTCGTTGTAGATTTCGTCTTGTCCACACGAAATTGCTACGAGCGCGAGAAGTGGAAGAATGAATCTAGCTATTCTCATTTCGGTTCTTATTCCTTTGATTATTTCGGTTTGGCCTTCTGCGCTTGTTCTGCTGACCCCCTTGCTTGTTGCCGCCTTGTTCTCCTTTAGGTTGCTGAGATTGATTCTGCTGACCTTGAGGATTGTTGGATTTCTGCGGACGTCTTTTTGATTTCGGCTTTCCAGCTTGGCCTTTCTGTTGATCTTGCTGATTGCCTTGTCCGCTTTTCGCTTTAGGCTGATTTCCGCCTTGGTTAGCGTTCTTCTGTGGGCGCTTTTTTCTACGGCTATTCTTGCTTCGCTTAGGACGGTCGAATCGATTGATATCGTCTTGTCCAACCACGTTGTCGAAGTCTGGTTCTTCAACCAGTACATCCGCCATGAGCTCTTCCAATGAAGCAGGCATTTCGCCCTTCGCATTCATATTGATGATTTCCTTCACGGCGTCTACATCAAGCGCAACCCATGTCATGGCCTCATCCACATATGCATACCACATCTTGCCTTGGAAGATGTCCATTTTCATGTAAGAAGCCTCTCCACGCTTAGTCTTCAAGCGCTTGTTGGTTTCAGGGAATTTCTTGAGTGCTTCCACGTAGGAATCAAGCTCATAATTCAAGCAGCACTTCAGCTTTCCGCATTGACCTGCCAACTTAGTCGGGTTGAGGGATAGCTGTTGATAGCGCGCTGCTGCAGTGTTTACGCTTCGGAAATCTGTAAGCCATGTAGAACAGCAAAGCTCACGTCCACAGGATCCGATACCGCCTAGTCTACTTGCTTCCTGACGCGCTCCAATCTGGCGCATCTCGATACGCACACGGAACATGCCAGCGAGTTCACGAATCAACTGGCGAAAATCCACGCGGTCGTCCGCGGTATAGTAAAACGTTGCCTTGGAGTTGTCTCCTTGAAATTCAACGTCGCTAATCTTCATAACGAGCTCGAGACGCTGTGATACCTCTCTCGCTTTGAGCATGGTTTCTTGCTCTCTTTCTCGCCCCTTTGTCCAAAGGTCAAGATCCTTCTGTGTAGCCTTTCGGTATACCTTGAGGAATTGATCGTCGCGCACTTTGAAGTTCTTCTTGCGCATCTGAAGTCGAACGAGCTCACCTGTAAGTGAAACCTGTCCTACATCATGCCCTGGCTGGGCTTCGACGGCTATCATATCTCCCATGTGAAGAGATAAACCATCAACATTTTTATAGAACTCCTTTCGGCCGTTCTTAAAGCGAACTTCTACCCATTCGAAGGCTTTGGCGCCAGCAGGCTGCTCCATATCGGACAACCAATCGAATACGGTTAGTGAGTCGCATCCATTTGTTCCACACGATCCGTTCCCCCGGCATCCTTTGGGAAGGCCACCACCATTACTGCATGTGCTACATCCCATGTTGTGATATATATTTTCCGGGTTCTCCCCTTAAAAGTAACAACTTTTTGGAGGGAACACCGTTCCGGGTTTACGCGCAAAGATAACGAACGTATGCGCGCGGAACAGAATTGCGTTCCATTAGCTTAATTTGCACGTATGAGAAAGTACCTACTCCTCGTTTTTACCATCTCCACTATATGGGCAAATGCACAAACCATCGGGTCTTGGGGCGATTTGTATTCGTACAATCGGGTTACCGATATAGTGCGCCTTCCGAATGAAATCTATCTCTGTGCAGCAGGAAGGGCAATGTTCACTTACGACTATGCAAATCAAGAGGTGGCGAAATTCTCAAAAGCCAACGGACTCAATGATGTGAATGTGGCCTCTCTTGAGCGCGACGAGGAAAGTGGACTGATCGTGGTCGGATACGAAAACAGCAACATCGATATCATTGACGGCGACCAGATTATCAATGTATCCGACATATTTGATTCGGAGCAGTTCAGTGGCCGAAGATTCATCAACAATATCTACATCCGCAATGGGATTGCCTACATTTCCACTGGCTTTGGGGTAGTTGAACTCCAGATAGAAACTCAGCTCATTTTCGATACTTGGGTTATTGGAGATAACAACACACCTCTAGAAATCTACGACATTGTCTTTGACGATAGCAGAGATTCCGTTTGGGCCGCGACAGAAGATGGAATCTACAAGGCAAGTACTAACGACGACTTGTTCTTTTTCGAGTCTTGGTCAAAAGATGAGCGATTCCAGGCAGAATCCAACGGTCATATCGATGTGATTAATGGGATTGTGTTCGCTTCAGCTGAGCATGGCAATCAAGATACTTTGATGATGCTAGAGTCTGGTCTCGGATGGATTCCTTCACCCGAGCAAAGTGTTGGAAGTATAGAGTATCTAGAAGTTGAGAATAACAGACTGTTTGTTTGCTTCACCTACACCGCTGAAGAACGGTCGGATAATGGACAAATCATCCAATTGGTGTCACCAGGTTATGGTGGAAATAGTGGAGCACTGCCCCTTTGTGCATTCAAGTTAGAGGATGAACGTTGGTTTATCGGAGACGTAAATAGAGGCCTCATCTTCATCAACAACCCATCTTACATTCAACGTGCAAAGCCGTTGTCGCCACCGTCAAACAGAGTACACTCGCTGTACTCATCTCGCAATGGATTGGTGATTACCGCAGGCGACTTAAATGGAGTCTGGGCTCCTTCATTCATATTCGATGGATTCTTCCGACTTCAAAATGAATCTTGGGATGTATTTAGCGTAGGTAAAACAGACACGGCTCACGATATTATCCAAGTCCTAGACGATCCGTTGGATGAGAACCGATTCTTCGCTGCAGGCATGGGTACGGGCATTCTTGAGTTCCGAAATGATGAGCTCTACCAGTTATGGGATGAAGCCGCAACGGGAGGAGTGCTGCAACATGTCGGGCAAAATGTGAACGACATCCGAACAGGTGGAATGGCTTTCGATGAAGAAGGGGTCCTGTGGGTCACCGCTTCTGGAAGTGCAACATCTCTCGCCTCATTGGATAGAGAAGGAAACTGGGAAGCTCATAGCATAGGTACCTTCAACGGTCGAGATATGAAGAATATCCGTGTCTTGGAGAATGGCGACTTTTGGATTCAGGCTAGAAATGATGGAATTTATGCGGTGCGCCCAGGTAACGGTCCGTTTCAAGTGCAAAGACTGGGTGCGGGAGAAGGAAATGGCGACCTGGCCAATACGTACGTTTTCGATTTTGAAGAAGACCTCGATGGCGAAGTTTGGATTGCCACCGGAGAGGGGGTCATGGTTCACTATTCGCCGGATAATCTATTTGCTACAGGGCGAAACTACGATGCACAGTCTATTCTGATTTTGGAGAATGGAGTCTATCAGCGACTTCTCGGTTCTGAAGAAGTTACAGCAGTAGAAGTGGATGGCGCCAACAACAAGTGGTTCGGAACTAGCACAGGAGGTGTTTTTTATACTTCTGAAGACGGCCTTGATGAGATATATCACTTCACCAAAGGGAACTCACCACTGCCAAGCAATCGCATTATCGATGTTTCAGTGAACGATGAAGACGGGACGGTTTACATCGCCACAGACTTAGGCGTCGTGACCTTCAATGGAACAGCTACTGCCGGTGTTGAATCGATGGAGGATATCACTGTTTATCCAAACCCAGTTCGACCTGGGTACATGGGACCTATCGCCATTCGCGGATTGGTTCAAGATGCTCAAGTGAAGATTACAGATGTTGCAGGAAATCTCGTTTTTGAGACCAGAGCAAATGGTGGACAAGCGATTTGGATGGGTAATGACTTGAATGGGAATAGAGCGGCAACAGGAGTATATATGGCCTACATCACAGATGACTTAGGTGAGAATACGGAAGTGGTGAAAATTCTTCTGGTGAACGGAAACTAATGGACACCTCGCCCCAAAAAACGCCTGCAATCGTTCTCAGCTCTGTAAAGTATGGCGATAATGGTCATGTGGTGCGCATGTTCACGCCAGCTAGTGGCTTGGTCGCTTTTATGGTGCACAGCTTGCGCTCTAAGAAAGGCGGCAAAATGAGGCCGTCGATGGTCTTGCCCATGTCCATGCTAGACATCGTGATTCAGTCTAAGTCGAAGGGATCACTAAAAACCATACAAGAGGCACATCCTCTTCAACATTGGGAGACGCTGCACATGGATCCTATCAAAATGACGCTTTGCACTTTCGCCGCAGAGGTGATACAAAAGTCGATTTCTGAAGGTCATCCTGATGAGTTGTTCTTCAACCGTGTCTCCGATTGGTTGAAGGAAATGGATTCAAATGGAGCTCAACTGTCCATTGCAACACATCAACTTCTACTGTCGGTTTGCCGCCATCTAGGTTGTTATCCTCACTTCGAAACGTACAAAGAGAATTACATCTTCGATATGATTGACGGGTGCTTTGCCGCAGAAGCTCCGGATCACAAACATTGGCTTACAGCTAGAGAAAGTGTGGCCTTGAAACGATTGGTAGAAGGAGAAAAACCGTCAAAGGAAATTCGCCAGCGACTCTTGGATGAGCTTTTGGGATACATCAGAATTCACCATGAATCCTTCGGAACTATAAAATCACTAGAGATTCTAAGGACTATCCTTGCCTAAATCTTGCCGACTCCATGATGGCTTCCATTTCCATCATGAGCTTGCGGTGATCGCCATCTGGACCGTTGATAAATCCATCAATTGTAACCACCAAATCCAGGTCGTCTAGGAACACGGTATACGACACGAAGGGCCCTCCCATAAAGTCACCATAGGTTCGCCATCTTCCAGAAAGCTTGAAAGCGATGTGGTCGTCGATGGTGGTTTGAGTCAATGTTGGTGCGATGCGCATTTCTGTGCCGAGGTAAGAGTCGTCGGATGGTCCTTCGAAGTAATTCTTCAGAATTGAATCTCTCGCCTCGATGATTTCACCCATTGGATTCTCGCCGATAGGGCGAACGTGGAAAAAGATGTATTGATCGGTTCGTACGTTCTCAGATTTGAACACCTTCAAGTTTTCTCTATCCTGACTCAAGTAGAATCCGCTTGGAAGTACCATTCTATCGATGTAAACTTCAGAAAGTTGCGGGGGAAGGTTGTTGTACGCCATCTTGCGCAGTCGACGGACGAGCACTTTTCTGTCGTGGTCTTCAATTTTTTGAAGCACATCATCCTTGGTACGGGCGAAGAGAGCACCCATGGTGTTGATATCCGGACCGCCATAGTACACAACAATCTGCGGAGCTGCCCACTCATCGTAAACGATCTGATAGAACGGCGTTGTGTCCCGCTCTTCGAAGATGATTATGCTTTTGTAGGTCTCAAAAAGGAGTTGATCGAATGCGCTGTTGTTCACTTGAAAGAAGGAGAAACGTGCTTCCGCTTCAACCAGTTCCTCTACAGGTTCGGCGAGGGTTTCTCTCAGATATTCTCCAAATCTCCCTTCCCATGCTTCATCTTCAAGGACCACCATTAACTCGTGGTGTGTGCCTTTACTGGCTCTTTTGAAAACGTCGGCAGTGCCTCCTTCTGTCCCTTCTTGTTCTTGACATGAAGCAAGTAGTATGAGGCTTAGGATAGAGAGAATGAGCTTTTTCATGGGGCGTGAATCACTAGAGTTTGACCTGGTCTTAGACTACTAGCCCTGCGAATATTGTTCCATTCCATGATGTTGTCTGCGGAAACTCCGGGATATTTTCTCGCGATGTCATAAAGTGTATCTCCAGAACGCACTGTGTAGCGGATTCCCTCCCCAGATGGAGTGGATGAGCTTGAGCTTGAACTGGCTGTGCTTGATGCTTCAGGAATTCGACGTGGGTAGATCACCAAACGTTGCCCGACGCGGATGGTAGTTCCACGTAAACCATTCCAGTTTTGAATGGAGCGAACTGATACGCCATATTTTTCTCCAATAACACCAAGTGATTCTCCACTGCGCACACGGTGAACCATGCGATCGCTCGATTCGGCGATCTCAGGTTCCGTCGCAGTGTTTTGCTCGAACTCAGCAGCTGCAATGGCGTAGATGCTATCCTCATTTGAAATGAAAACACCCATTTGCTGACGTGGAAGAACGAGGTAGTGCTCTTGGTCAACAATTTCAGGGATGACACCGATTCGATAGGAAGGGTTTAAGGCTTCGATAGCTGCCTTATCAATTCCAGTCGCAGTTGCAATTTGATCAAAAGTCAATTTGTGCTGAATGCGAATGGTATCTGTTTCGTAGAAGTTGTAAAGGGTTGGTGTTGCCGTTAGACCGTGCTCACCGGCATAGTTCATTACGTAGTTCACAGCAATGAATGCGGGCACATAACCTGCGGTTTCACGTGGAAGCCATGGTCTGATTTGCCAGTAGTCTCGCTTACCACCAGAACGACGAATGGCGCGATTTACATTTCCTGGACCACTGTTGTATGCTGCAAGCGCCAAGTTCCAATCGTCGAAGATGTCGTGCAGCTTCATTAAGTAATCACATGCTGCCTCGGTGGATTTGATAGGGTCACAACGTTCATCCACATAGCTATTGACCTGCAATCCTTGCATGCGACCTGTCGCGTACATGAACTGCCAGAGTCCTTTGGCGCCCACGCGACTTCTAGCTTGTGGGTTAAGTGCTGATTCTACGATGGCGAGATACTTCAATTCCATTGGCATGTCGTACTTGTCCAACGCCGATTCGAAAATAGGGAAGTAGTATTCTGCAAGCCCGAGCATACGAGACACTTGCTCTCTTCTGCGGTTTGAGTATAGCTCGATATAACGACGAACTTCGTCATTGTAGACGAGATCGAAAGGAGTCTGACTGTTGAGGTATGCCATTCGAAGTGCCATAACACTATCGGACACAGTCGGAATAGAATCCAAATCAGCGTTGTACTCCCCAATGAGGATATCCGGGAAAATTTCCGCAGCGAAAAGTGTCGAATTCATCAAGCTATCCAAGCGAATAGCGAAAGGATCATCCTCAAAGGTTTCGTTCTCGAACGAGATTCTAACTTCAGCTACATCGCTTGTATCACCTGGACCTGCCAATGACGAAATCGGCGCGGCGGCAATGAGCAGGCTTAAGAGGGGGGTCAAGACTTTCATACTTCCTCAACGTTTATTGAATACGCTCGCGTATAATCGTGAACGTACAAAGATACTCTACCTCCAACGCGTTGGTTGTCGGATAGTTCTGAACATGCGATTGGGAATAACTCCTAGGATTCAGAGACCATCTTAGCGATGCGAAGTAGCTTATCGTCTTCGAAGCGATTCGTCATCAACTGAATTCCGAATGGCATCCCATTACTGTGTTTGCCAGTTGGGATGGAGATGGCTGGATTTCCTGCGATGTTGGCTTGTACCGTAAAGATGTCCTCCAAGTACATCACTGTTGGATCGGTGAGTTCTTGATCCAATGGAAATGCGGTGTGTGGAGATGTTGGCAACAAGATGGCATCGTTTTCAGCTAGGATTTCATCCGTTTTCTGACGAATGAGGTTCCTTGCCTTTTGAGCTTTTCCGTAGTAAGCGTCGTAGTATCCGCTTGATAGAACAAAGGTTCCAAGCATGATACGACGTTTTACTTCTTCACCGAAACCTTCTGTGCGCGACTTCTTGTACGTGCTCTCAAGATCGGTTGCGTTTTCACTTCGATAACCCATGTGGACCCCATCATATCTCGCCAAGTTTGAAGAGGCTTCAGCGGTGGTGAGAATATAGTAGATAGGAACAAGGCTATCGATATATGGGAACTCTATCGGGTTCAATTCATGACCCGCTGCCTTGAGTTCTTCTAGCTTACCCTGAATGTGCGTCTTGATTTCAGGATCGAGACCATCTCTATCAAGCACATCTGGGAAGTAAGCAATTTTGAGTTTGTCTTCTGGTGCCGAAAGGTCGCCATGCTCATCGGCTGCCTTCAAGCTACACGTGCTGTCCATTGGGTCAGCCCCGCCCATCACTTCCATTACACGCGCAATGTCGCTCATGTCTTTTGCAAAAGGACCAATTTGATCGAAGGAAGAGGCATAGGCAATCAAGCCGTAGCGAGAAACGCGACCGTATGTTGGCTTGTGCCCGATGATTCCAGTAAAGCTAGCAGGCTGACGAATGGAACCTCCAGTATCGCTTCCGAGGGCTACATGGCACAGGTCGGCAGCTACAGAAGCTGCAGCCCCACCACTCGAGCCTCCTGGAGAAAGCTTGTGGTTTAGTGGGTTTTTAACCGAACCAAATGCAGAGTTTTCATTGGAAGACCCCATTGCGAATTCATCGCAGTTGGTTCGACCAATGATAATAGCATCTTCGTCGATTAGGCGCTGAACCGCAGTGGCGGTATAAAGCGATTCAAACCCTTCAAGAATTTTGGATGAAGCAGAAACGCCATGTCCTTTGTAGCACATGTTGTCTTTGATAGATATAATCATACCCGCCAATTTCCCAGCGCTTCCGTGCTGGAATTTTTGGTCGACAACCGTTGCTCTTTCGCGGGCATCACCCGCAAATACTTCGAGGAAAATATTGAGGTCGGCGTGCTGTTCGATGCGCTCAATATGAGCATTCACAACATCGATCATCTTAACCGACCCGGCTTTCAATTCAGCTTGCAGATCTGCTAAGCAGGTATACTTCATCCCTAAAATGATGTGATTAGGCTTCTTTATCGCTGTCTTTCGACTTCTTGTCTTCTTCCTTAACAGCGTCTTTGAATTCCTTGATTCCGCCGCCTAGACCGCGCATTAATTCTGGAATTTTTCTACCACCGAAAAGAAGAAGTACAACAACGAGGATGAGGACTGCACCGCCCCAACCGAATTTGTTGATGAAAAGGAATGTCTCGTTCATAATTCCTCTGGAATTTAATTGATGCAAAGGTAGTAAATAGGAACGGGCAATTAGCAATTAGTCATTAGCACTTGGCATGTAGCACTTAGCACTTAGCTTGTAGCATTTTGCCTTTGGTGGAGAGTTGTTCAAGTGAGTTTAAGATCGGTGGGCCGGGGACCGAGGTCTGTGAGATGAGAGAGAATCGCGAATTAGAACTTTATCACTAGCAGATGGGCTTGACTAACCTGAGCACCTGAGCACTTTGAAACCTTTACCCACGTCTGCTATACTCACTCCTTAAGATGCTATAGATATACAGATTCCGGTATTTTCCATCATGAAGCACATAGTGACGAAGAGTGGCTTCTCGCTGCATTCCGTTGGCTTCAACGACTTTTCTAGAGCCGTGATTCTGATCTTCCATCCAAGCTTCAATGCGCTCCAAATTCATGTGCTCGAAGCCGTATTTGATACAGGCCGCCACGGCCTCTCTCATGAAGCCTTTGCCAACATGATTGAGGTCTAGGCCATAGCCCAACTCACCAGTGTTGTTCTTGGAATCCCAGCGCCAAGGGCCAGCATATCCGACAGGATTTCCAGAAGCTTTTTCTTCCAGAACCCACTGAAGTCCTGTTTCGCTCTCCGCCCTGTCGAGGAAATTTTGAACGAAGGCTTGAGCCTCGCTCATCTCTTTGATAACGGGCCGATGCATGTACTTCATGAACTCTTTATCCGAGCGCAAACTGAAGAACCAATCTACGTCTTCCATGGTTGGAGCGCGCAGGATTAGTCTCTCTGTTTCTAGAGTAGGGATCTTCATTTAGCTCAACTTTTCGGCAAGGTTAGCCATCACCTTTTTTGGGTTCTTTCCTTCGTACAAAATCTTGTAAACGGCATTGGAGATAGGCATCTTCACTTCATACTCGCGTTTTACGCTTTTAATCAGATTCGCTGCATAATATCCTTCCGCCACCATGTTCATTTCGAGCATTGCCGAACGAACGGTGTATCCTTTACCGATCATGGTTCCGAACAGTCGGTTTCGACTGAATTGAGAATATGCGGTAACAAGGAGGTCTCCCAAATAGGCAGATCCTGTGATATCTCGTTTGATCGGGTGAACAGCCTTGATGAATTTCTTCATTTCTCGAGTGGCATTGCTTACGAGAACCGCCTGAAAATTGTCGCCGTAGCCCAAGCCATGACAAATACCTGCTGCTAGAGAATAGATATTCTTCAAAACAGCAGCATATTCGGTTCCGTAAATGTCATCCGAAGTTGAGGTCTTGATGAAGTCACAGGCCAAAGCATCAGCCATGTTCTTGGCGTATTCCTGCGTCTGACTCGCACAGGTCAAGTAACTAAGGCGTTCCAGTGCAACCTCTTCAGCGTGGCAAGGACCCATGATTACACCGATATTCTCGATAGGGACTTCGTATTTCTGGTTGAAAAACTCTCCCACAATGAGGTTTTCATCTGGTACGATACCCTTAATCGCAGAGAAGATGACCTTGTCACTAATCGGCGTATTCAAAGAATCGAGTGCGGGTTTTAAGAAGGCACTTGGAATCGCAAAAATGATATAGTCTGCTTCGCTCACCACATGGTTCATATCGGTGGTGACATCAATGCGTTCGGTCCTAAGCTCCACTGATTGGAGATACTTCGGATTATGGTGATAGCGCTTAATGTGCATCACGGCTTCTTCATCTCGCATCCACCAGCCAACGTAGTCGTTGGTTTCACTGAGAATCTTCACCAAAGCCGTAGCCCAGCTACCGCCTCCGATTACAGCAACACTCAATCCTGTCTTCTTGTCCGTTTCTGAATCCATATTAGAAAGTCAGTTCCATTTCATGCTCTTCACCGTCGCGATTAACCGTAACCGTAACCGTTTGACCGGGTTGAAAGGCTCCTAAAGCGCGCATGTATGCATAGATATCTGAAGTTGGGAAGTCGCCCAATTTCAGAATGATATCTCCTGTTTCTATTCCCGCAGCTTGCGCAGGTTTCCCATCGCTCACTCCGTCTACCTTCACGCCTGGTCCACCAAACACATAGTCTGGGATAATGCCCAAAGTCACGTTGAACCGAGGTGTACTTTGACTGTTCTCATCTGCTGTCTTTTGAAAGGTTAGCTCAGCTGGAATGGAATTGGCAAAATCACGAATGAAGCTCGCCACATCAACTAGTCCTTCATAGTTGATTTTATCCGCGTCATCCGACGGCTTGTGATAATCGTTGTGGGTTCCAGTGAAGAAATGAAGAACAGGAATATCCATTTGATAGAATGAAGTATGGTCTGATGCCCCAGTTCCTCCTGCACTTTTTGAGATATCGAAATTGTACGTGTTCAACTCTTCAATCATGGCATCCCACTCTGTGGCGGTACCTGTGCCTGAAATAAGGAGTTCTCGTTCTTCGCTCAATCGACCAATCATATCCATGTTGAGCATGGCCACGAAATTGTAGTCGTCAAACAGATCGCTCTTTGTGAAGTAATCAGACCCCAATAGACCGCGCTCTTCCCCAGAGAAGGCGATGAACAATAAATTGTGGTTAAGAGGCTGTGCTGTTAATTCGCGAATCAACCAAAGCAGGCCAGTAGTTCCACTGGCATTGTCGTCTGCTCCGTTGTGTATTTCTTGAGTTTCACCGCGGTACAGTGAGTTCTCGCCACCATAACCGAGGTGGTCATAGTGTGCGCCGATAACTATAGTGGACTCAGCGTTGTTGTCCTTGAAGCCTAACACGTTTACTCCAGTACTGAAGTTCTCCTCTAGGTTTACTCTCAGGGTTACCGTTTCATCATTTTGGAGAAGAGTTTCGGCTTCCCCATTGAAATAAACCGCCGGAAGATCGGAAGGAAGAGTGCTGGTAAAGTTCTTTCTAGGTGGATTTGCAGTTTGATCCGTCTTGATGAAAACCACACCAATCGCACCGTGCTCTGCTGCATTCTTCACCCGATAATCCAAACCGTGGTATTGCATGTATTGTGAGTGCGGATGAATGCCATCCGGAGACGAGATATCAATCAAAGCAATCTTGCCTTCAACATCTGTATTCTCGTAATCATCATGTTCAAGCTCAGGTGCGGTAATACCGAAGCCAACGAAGGTCATCTGACCTATTGCTTCGCCATTTGCAGATGCGCGAACAGGGAAGAGTTCGCCTGGACTAAACATGCTCACTTTGATAACTGAACGAGCTCTCTCTTCTTCGGAAGCGCCACCTTCAACAGCTCCTTCCATGTGTCGGAATAAGCCATTACTCGCTGGTGAAGCCGCCATATTCTCTGCAATAGGGAATTCTTGAGTCCAAGTGTCTGTGTGCTGGGCAAACAAGCTTGATATGTACATCTGCGCTAGCTCGGCACCCTCTGTTCCTGGTCGTCTTCCTTCGAGCTCGTCGGAGGCGAGATAGCTGAGGTCTGCTCGAACGAGCTGTACATCTTCGTTTTGCGCAAAGGCCAAAGTCGGCATTGCTGCAAATGCAAAGTACATCCATTTACGCATGGCGAATGGTTTTAGGTAAATCAATAACTCAAAGATAGGGCTATGCCTCTGAACTAACGGGCGCTTCGTCCTCAGTGTTCTTCTTTTTTGACCTCGAGAACAAGATCAACATAGCTACACCGATAGAGATGCTACTATCTGCAAGGTTGAAAATTGGGCGAAAGAACTTGAAATGTTCTCCTCCCCAAACAGGGAACCAGTCTGGGAAAGTGCCTTCAAATAGAGGGAAAGAAAGCATATCGACCACGTTTCCAGTTAGGAAGCCGCTATACCCTCCAGAAGAAAATTGGGAGACATCTCCATAAGCGATCCACTGACCGATTTCTTCGTTGTAGGTCAAGCCGGTATCGAAGATGAGGCCGTAAAATGCGGAATCAATCATATTGCCAATCGCGCCAGCGAGGATGAGGGCGATAGACCAAAGTTGAAGTTTGGGTGCGTTTGCTTTGACAGATCGATTTAGCCAAATAGCGATGGCTGCAATAGCAATCAATCTAAAGATGGAAAGAATGAGCTTTCCGGCAACTCCTCCCCACTCTAGCCCGAAGGCCATACCTGGGTTCTCAATGAAGTGAATGTAGAACCAATCGGTTACTTCAAGGCGCTCTGAATAATGCATTTGCGTCTTGACCAAAATCTTAACGACTTGATCAAGGGTAAGTACGCCCAGAACAATGAGGAGGTATTTTCTCAAAACTACTGACGGTTTTTTGCCTCGATGCTTAACGTAGCATGTGGAACGAGAAGCAAGCGCTCTTTTGAAATCAGCTTGCCTGTTACTCGACAAATACCGTAGGTTTTATTCTCAATGCGGATAATCGCATTCTTGAGGTCGCGAATGAACTTCTCCTGACGGGAAGCCAACTGAGAAGCCGTTTCCTTGCTCATCGTTGCAGAACCTTCCTCGAAAGACTTGAATTGAGGAGAAGTGTCCTCTGTTCCGTTCGTTAGGTCGTTCTGGAACTGTTCGCGAAGGAGGTTCAAATCCTCTTCGGCTTTCTTAATTTTATCTAAGATAATCGCTTTGAAATCAGCGAGCTCCTTGTCGGAGTATCTTACTTTCGGTTCGTCACTCATGGCTCGTTCCTTATATCAGAATGTGCGAATATATCTTTTTTAAGCAATTTTCCGCCCACATTCAATTATGCTTTTTCCAAGTGTATTTCTAAGACGAAATCATCTATCTCAACGTGTGTTGAATTTTCATTTTTCGTCCACTCCCAACCTTCGGCCAGAACTTCGGAACAGAGGTAATCACTGTTCTTTTCCAAAGCCGACTTCAACTCTTCTGAACCGTTCAATTCGAGGCGAATTCGATCGGTTACATCCAAGCCAGTGTCTTTACGAAGGTTTTGAATTCGGTTTACTGCTTCACGGGCGAGGCCTTCGGCAGTAAGCGCTTCATCAAGTGTAATGTCCAAGGCAACGGTTACTCCTCCTTCCGAGGCCACCAACATTCCCGGAATGTCTGCGGTAGAGATTTCGATGTCTTCACTCTGCAATATAACCTCTTGGCCGTTTACCTCGAGCGTTAATTCGCCATTAGTTTCGAACTCTCGTATGGCGTCATTGTCCATTTGGTTTACAGTTCCTGCGATACCTTTCATCAACTGGCCGTATTTCGGACCGAGGGTCTTAAAGTTGGGCTTAGCCTTCTTAACGAATAATCCTCCACTTTCGTCCACGCCTTCTACTTCTTTCACATTCACTTCTGAAGCGACCAAATCGGCCACTGCATCCAAACGCTTCTTGAATGTGTCGCTCAAAACAGGGACTGTAATCTTGCGCAACGGTTGGCGAACACGGATTTTTTCCTTCTTTCTCAGGCTCAACACCATGGAGCTGAGCTGCTGTGCTAAGTGCATGCGCTCTTCCAAATCGGCATCCACCATGGACTTGTCGCTTTTCGGCCAAGATGCCAAGTGCACGCTTTCAGAACTATCTTTTCCGGTAGCGGCGTTAAGGTCGCCAAACAAGCGGTCCATGTAGAATGGAGCTAGTGGCGCGCCCAATCTAGCTACGGTCTCCAAGCACGTATACAAGGTTTGGTAAGCCGAGAGCTTATCGGTTCCCATTTCACCTTTCCAGAAACGGCGACGGCACAAACGAACGTACCAGTTGCTCAATTTGTCATTTACAAAATCTCCAATAGCACGGAATGCACGAGTTGGCTCGTAGCTTTCCAAACCGTCAGTTACTTCGTCGATGAGGGTGTTGAGTTCGGACAAAATCCAACGATCGATTTCTGGACGATCGGCTAAGGCCACATCCTCTTCGCTGTAAGTGAAGTTGTCAACATTCGCGTACAATGCAAAGAATGCATAGGTATTGTACAGGGTGCCGAAGAACTTTCTGCGAACTTCTTCAATCCCCGCAATATCAAACTTGAGATTGTCCCACGGTTGAGCATTGGTAATCATATACCAACGTGCAGCATCGGCGCCGAACTTGTCCATGGTCTCAAAAGGATCCACGGCATTGCCCAAGCGCTTGGACATTTTCTGACCGTTTTTATCGAGAACCAGTCCGTTAGAAACTACTGTTTTATAAGACACTTGATCGAATACCAAGGTGCTGATAGCGTGAAGCGTAAAGAACCATCCACGTGTTTGGTCCACACCTTCAGCAATGAAATCTGCAGGGTAAACTTCGTGTGAATCAACGCGTTCCTTGTTCTCAAATGGATAGTGCATTTGAGCATAAGGCATAGATCCTGAATCAAACCAAACATCGATAAGGTCTGCTTCGCGCTTCATTGGTTTTCCAGAATCCGACACCAAGACAATGCGATCGGCATACGGACGGTGCAGGTCAACCTTGTCATAGTTAGCTTCATCCATGTTGCCAACCTCAAAACCAGCATACGGATTTTCATCCATGATGCCTGCTGCAACGGACTTCTCAATTTCGATCATGAGCTCTTCCATGGAGCCAATAACAATCTGTTCTGTTCCATCTTCGCTCGTCCAGATAGGAAGAGGGATGCCCCAGAATCGAGAGCGGCTGAGGTTCCAATCGTTGAGGTTCTCAAGCCAGTTGCCAAAGCGACCTGTTCCGGTGCTCGCTGGCTTCCATTGAATCGTTTTGTTAAGGTCGATGAGACGATCCTTTACGGCAGTCGTCTTCACAAACCAACTGTCCAATGGATAGTAGAGGACAGGCTTATCGGTTCTCCAGCAGTGTGGGTAACTGTGGACGTATTTCTGAACTTTAAATGCGCGGTTTTCTTGCTTTAGGTGGATAGCGATTTCCTCGTCCACACCGAGCTCCGGCATCTCGTCGTCGTTGTAGTACTCTTTCTTTACATACTTGCCACCGTGCTTGCCTGCTGCTTTCACGAATCGGCCTTGCAAATCGACGAGTGGCACAGGATTGTCATTTTCGTCGAGGACCAACATTGGCGGCACACCAGCGTCGGCTGCTACCTTGGCATCATCAGCACCGAATGTCGGAGCGGTGTGAACGATACCGGTTCCGTCTTCGGTGGTTACAAAGTCACCAGGGATAACTTGGAATGCATTCTCAGCATTCTCGTAAGGAGTTGCCCATGGTAGAAGCTGCTCGTAGCGAATTCCGACGAGGTCTTTACCGTTGAATGTCTTCACTACTCTCCATGGAATGTGCTTTTTATTCCCATCCCATTCTGCCAATTCCTCAACATGCTTGTCGTCTTCCTTGAGGTAAGCATTGATCAATGAGGTGGCCAATACGATACGAATAGGCTCGCCGGTGTATTGGTTGAAGGTCTCAACAAGGGCATATTCAATCTTAGGTCCGACGGTTAATGCCGTATTCGAAGGCAAGGTCCATGGAGTGGTTGTCCACGCCAAAAGGAAGGTTTCACCATCTCCGAACAAGCCTTTAGCTTGATCAGACATTACCACTTTGAATTGGGCAGTGATGGTTGTATCCGTAACATCCTTGTACGTTCCCGGCATGTTGAGTTCGTGCGAGCTCAAACCGGTTCCAGCCTTAGGTGAATAAGGTTGGATGGTGTATCCCTTGTACAGCAAATTCTTGTTGGAAATTTGCTTCAACAACCACCAAACGGATTCGATATACTTGGTCTTGTAGGTGATGTATGGATCTTCCATGTTCACCCAGTATCCCATGTCTGAAGTCAATTTGCTCCATACATCTGTATAGCGCATTACCGCTTCGCGACACGCCTGATTGTATTCTTCAACGGTGATTTTCTTACCGATGTCTTCTTTGGTGATGCCGAGCTCCTTTTCAACGCCGAGCTCAACTGGAAGTCCATGCGTGTCCCAGCCAGCCTTGCGAACTACCTTGTAACCCTGTTGGGTTTTAAAGCGACAAAAGAGGTCTTTAATGGTACGACCCATCACGTGGTGAATACCAGGAAGTCCATTTGCTGAAGGAGGGCCTTCATAGAATACGAAGCTCTTGGCTCCATTGCGGGTCGACACGCTTTTTTCGAACGTGTTTTCCTTCTCCCACTTCTCTTGGATGCTCTTGTGAACCTCCGTCAGGTCGAGATGTGAATACTCTCTGTATGCTTTTGCAGGTTTTCCGCTCATCATCAATGACTTTCGTCGTTTTAAGAAGCGCGAAAGTACGAAAATGAGAGGGGATGTGGCAATGGTTGAAGGGTAATCAGCAGTGGGGAATGGGGACTAGCAACTGGCACTTATCCTGCGATGGAAGTATGAATGATCGGTTCTTTGCTTCAACTCGTGGGATGTACTGACCTGCGCACTTGCGTTCCTGCGCTCCTGCGCTTTCATTTCTGCGGCGGCCTCGCCGGTCTCACCTCCACCTTACTCGGCAGCACTCTTGGATTCATCTTGAAAAGATCTACCACAAGTTCACCGATGTCTTCGGGCTGAATCTTCCATGCATCTTTTTCATCGGGAGTATGACCATTGAAATGCGAGGTAACAGACCCTGGCATGATAGTGCTCACATTGATTCCCTTATGGCGCAGATCGAGCATTACCGCTTGAGTGAAGCCGGTCACGCCGAACTTGCTCGCGTTGTAAGCACTTGCCGTTGGGAAGAAATTGGTTCCGGCTAAACTTGAAATGGTGATGATGTATCCTTCGGTCTTCGTGAGTTCATCGATACTGGCGCGAATGGTGTGAAATACGCCTGTCAGGTTGGTGTCGATGGTTTCATTCCACTGTTCGTCGGTAAGATCTTCTATGGATGCAAAGTGACCGAGCCCCGCGTTGGCAATGACGTAATCAAGCTGACCAAATCTTTCGATGGTTGCTGCAACAGCCTTATCCATAGACGCTCGAGAGCGAACGTCTGCTTCAATACCAGCTGCATTCTCACCCAAACTTTGTGAGGCGTCATCGGCGGACGATTGGGATCTAGAGGTTATCATTACTTGAACTCCTTCCGCTAGAAGCGATTGCGCAATTCCGTATCCGATTCCTTTTGACCCACCTGTGATGAGTGCTACTTTATTTTTCATGTATTATGTGTGCTTTGATGGGTTTCAAAATAAAAAAAGCCGTTCATCAAAGACGAACGGCTCGCTGAACATTTAGTTCACTTTTTATAATCTATATCGAATTCCAAATGCTGCAGAACCTCCACCCGTTGTGGCTGGAATTACATAGAGAGTTGGTCTAACATCTAAACTCAGCTGAAAAGGCGCATTGGCAAAGTTGTACTCTACACCAAGCTGACCGGCAACACCAACGCCAAATGCGTCTGCTCCGTTGTCGTCATCTCTTACGCCGAGTGCAGCACCAATACCATAGTACCAGTTGAATCCATTTTCAATAGGACGAACCCACTGCCAAATTACAGCACCGCCAAAACGATTGTTGCCATTCGCGAAGTTGAAACCTAAATCGATTTCAAGTCGGTCTGTCGACGATGAAGTTTGGTAAGAGATTTCCGCATCAGAGCCAAATCCACCACCAAAACGAACGCCGATATTTTGGGCATTCATAGAGATAGATCCAAAGGCGATAAACGCGAAAACTGCAATAAACTTTTTCATAAGTATGGTTATAAGGGGGTTAATGCTTCTACTAAAATAGCGATAAACCAAGGGCGAATCCGCAATTTTACAAGGTTGGTTATGTCAAGTTAACTCTTCAATCCTACGGATTGTTCAACTAAATTTAGTTGTGAAGACAACTTTCTATCACTTTTCGCGTATTGGCTGATATCACTAACAAACGAATCAATGAAACGCTTTACATTCCTATTTGTGGGTGTTCTTTTCACCCTCACGTCATTCGGTCAGTCGAATATTGAGACCAACCGACCAGAGCGAGGAGACTTCCTTGCGGGCATTATGCTCAACCCAAACTTCCTCACGAATAACAGTATTTTCTTCCCTACCCCTTCCGGACAAGTATTGATTCAGGGATTGAACTTGAGATACTACTCAAGTGCTCGCCATGCGCATCAAGTGCAGTTGAATTTCAATGGAGCGAGTTCAAACTACGGCCAGCGCAATTTTAACAACGACGATAACTATACCTACGAGTTGTCTCAGACCAATAGCTTCGTTTCAGCGGGGTACGGCTATCTATGGGTGACCAACTTTGGAAAGAATTGGCAAGTGGTTTACGGACCTGGAGCCAAGTTTGAAATGAGTTCTACTCGAACGAATTACGATTACAGTCATACGGCTCAGGAATTGAGTGATGCAGGTCAGTCTGGTAATTACTACGAAGATCAAGTGACTCAAAATTACACAATGGGTGCTGGCTTCGGCGCCGAAATCAACTACTTCATTTCTGAACGAGTATTTGTTGGCTTATCAACGAGTGTAGGCGTTCAAACTACAATTATCCCTTCTAGGACCTACAAATACACTCAGGTTTACCCTGGATTCCTTCAAGAAGTGGAGAATGAATCTCCAGGAACGAGCACAACGACATTCACAAGTCAACAGCCCATCTTCTTGACTTTGGGCGTGGTATTCTAAACCCACACACATCAACTAAAACACGAAACCCTGGTAGAGATGCTGGGGTTTTTTTGATTTTGGCAACTGGCACTTGGCATGTAGCCTTAGCACTTTGCCTGAAGTGTAAAAGTGTAGAAGTAGTTTTTCAGTTCAATTTATGGGCCAGACTCACCTGAGCAGCTTAAAACCTTTACCCCCGACCCGTTAAACAAAGGTTAGAATCTCGCCCTAACTCCCTTCAAATCAACATTATCACTACCTTTTCTTCCTTCAACAAAAACTCGATTATGAAAACACAGCTACTCGGCTTGTGCTTGATGGCTTTTGTCACTTGTACGGCTCAAATTGAAGTACCAAAACTCACCATTACCCCTGATGGTTTTCCAGATACGACAGAGTGGAATGCTGTTCCTGTCCAAGCCATTCTCTATCGCGGAACCGTTGAGAACACAGATGTTCAAATCACTTGGAGCGACTCAGCCCTTAGCGTCAGATTCAATGGAAACCTGGAGAGCTCCTTTATGATTCCAGAGGTGCTTATCGACCCTGATTATGGCCGAACGGCTGCTTGGGATTCTTTAGATCACTGGTTCCATGTATCCGCCACAGATTGCCATTCCATTGGAGTGTATGGAGATTACAACACCTGTGTAAATCAGGCTCAAGATTGGAAAGGCGGACCTAACATGGCGATGTCAATCAATGCCGATGATATTGAATTCGCTATTCCATGGGCAACGCTAAACTACATACCCATGATGGGTGACACCATTGGTTTGTCACTCGATATTACCAATACGGCCAACGAATGGAATCATTGGCCAACAACAGCCCATCGAAATCAACCCAATACTTGGGGGTACATCGTATTAGGCGCGCCGCTTTCTGAGGTGGAACACGCTTCGAAAGAGCTCTATTTCACTCCGCTTTCCGACCGTAGAATTCGTGTCTATGGGCTTCAACATCAATCACAGTGGCAGGTTATTGATATGCTTGGTCGAACCATCGCTTCTGGAAACTCCGAAGATGAGTTCGTTGAGATTACTCTCCCCGCAGAAGGGATGTATGTGGTTAGAAGTGGCGAGCAGGTGCTGAAGGTAGCTACTAGACGCTAGTCTCTAGTCTCCGGTTTTTGTTCCTTTATTGTGGGTTGGGATGACCTAGTCACTTGTGTGCATTCGTGTTAGTGGGGCAGTCAAAGACATTGGAGTTGAGGAGAACTTACATCGAGACCTTCACTATATCGCGAGGTCTGGTCGTAGCGTCCTCGCTACGACCGTCACACATATCTATTATTCCATTTGGGTTTTAGCGGGGACGCTAAAACCAGTGTTACAATGAATGATGAAACTCTATGGACTCTGAGTTTTACTTTGAAAATAAGCGACCAGCTTACTATTCCTCGACCGTCGCCACACATTTCAACTCAATCGCAATCGGAGTGGGCAAGCTGTTGATTTCAACAGTGGTACGGCAAGGTTGATTTTCTTTGAAGTACTCCGCATAAATGCGGTTGAACGTGTGGAAGTCGCGCTTCATATTGACCAAGAAAACTTGGACATCAACGAGCTGATCCCAAGAGGAACCCGAGGCTTCGAGGATTTTCTTGACGTTGTTGAATACGCTATGAACCTGAGCTTCGAAATCGAACTCCAAGAAGTTCCCATTGTGGTCGAGTTTCAGACCTGGAACTCCACTGTCATTGGCATCGCTCCCAGCGGTTCTCGGTCCAACCCCGGAGAGGAAAAGTAGGTTGCCTACCTTTCTTGCATGAGGGTAAAGTCCAACTGGTTTTGGGGCGTCGTTCGCGTTAATCTTGCTCATTATAGTAAGTATTCTCCGTGGACAGGCTCGAGCGGTTCAGGCAGATCGGGCTCATCCAGCATTTCTAATAAATTTCTTTCCAAAGTGCGGGTCAGTGCGCTCATTGGTGTATCCGACGGCAAGTTCTCAAATGGATTCATGATGGTCAAGCCATTGAAGAACGTTGTATAAAAAACGTAGCCAATAATCCATCCAAACAGCAGCGACCACCATCCCAATAACGAATAGATGGCCATGGCGTTCAAACTGATGAATAGAAAGATGAAAAACTTCGTGAAAAAGATATAGCTCGTAGGGAAGACAGTATTCTTGATGCGCTCACACATTCCCATTTGATCAGTCATTCGCTTGAGTGCCTCATCCATAGCTTTGAATGAAAACTCATCGATATATCCCGTCTCCTTGGCCTTGTGCAAATCGTGGGCTTGTAGAGTGAGTAAGGTATTGGGGCGATGATCCGATTGTCTTGTTTTGTCGAGGTCACTGCTGTTGAGATACATCGCATAAGTGGTGGAGTCGAGTCCACGAAGATGGTTTTTAACGGTATGGAGCCAAGCTAAATGTCGACGTACCAATTTCAGTTGATTGTCTCTTTTTTCAGGATCCGAATCGCGCCAATATGCCAATACTGAACGGCTCCAAGTTCGAGAATCATTTACCATTGCTCCCCAAACTTTACGGGCTTCCCACCAGCGGTCGTACGCTTGGTTATTCGTGAAACCTATGAAGAAAGCAATGGCGGTACCGAGAACCGTAGCGACAGAAACGGGAACAGTGAACCAGTCTTGAATTACATAGTGGTACGCCAGCACGACCACTCCGACTTCCAAGACGATGATCAGATTTATTCTCCAAGTCTTGCGGAGGATTTCCCCGACTGTCCAGTTTTTTCTGATGAGCATGGGGTAAAGATAGGGACTTGTCAATTGCAATTGGCAACTAGCAACTGGTAGCTAGCAACAAGTATATAGCACTTAGCACTTGGCCTGAAGTGGAAAGTCGTTCGAGTAGGTTACAAGTGGATGGACCGGAGACTTAAAGAGGAAAGTATCACGGATTAGAACTTTGTCAAAGTCAGATGGGCTGCACTAACCTGAGCACCTTGCACCTGCGCACCCCGAATACACTTACCTATGTGCTGATGTGCCCACATATATACTGCCTATCCCTACACCCAATCTTCTCATTCCAAACTTCATCTTGGAACTCCATGTTGCGTTCAAGGATTTTGATTGAGGCGGTGTTTTTCACGTCGGCTTCGGCGTAGATCTTATCGATTTGTGGTTGTGAAAGTCCGTATTGGATGAGCGCTGGAACGAGTTCTGAGGCATAGCCTTTTCCCCAATGCCTTTCGAGAAAACGATAGCCGATTTCCCAAGTCTTGTCCTTGTAAGGGAGAAGTGCAACCGTGCCTAGGAAGTCGTTAGAATCTTTGTGAATGACCGAGTATATCAGCTTTTCGGGAGGTGTCATCTCGTAATTCTCCAGGATGAAGTCGAGGTCCTTAACCGCTTCCTCAAAGGTGGCCGTCGGGTAACCTGTGTACATTACCACATTGGGATTGGCTTCTAATTCGGCAAATCCATCGATGTCTGTTTTTTGCATCGGACGAACCATGGTCCTTTTCGTTTCGAAAATCACTTCTTCTTCTTTTTGCTGGCCTTTGCCTGTGGGTTGAACTCCAGACACCATTTCACCCATTTTTCCAGATCTGCTTCGGCATCCACGCCTTCCGAATTCACGTGCACATATCCTTTCATAGGTCGACCCGTAAACTCCATCGGACGAGCCCCCGTTTGATTCAAGGCCTCTTCTTCACGGTCCGGACCAACGCGCGCCATAAGATCGTTCTTAGTCACACCCAAGCACATTTTTTCATCTACCATAAAGGCCACGCCCCCAAACATGTGTTTCGTGGCAAAGGGGACACTCATCCGGGTCAATACAAGTTCAATTCTTTCAGCAAGGTGTTCGTCGTAGGCCATGCGTGTTGGTTTTTGTTGATGGGAAGGTACGAAGTCTTGGGCGGTAGTAGCTAGTCTCAGGTCTCTTGTCTCTAGCTCGCACTGGGCGAGTTCAGGATTGGGTTTTTAGGTGTATGGATAGGGGACAGAGGCTCAGCGAAAGCATTTATCATGTAGCACTTTGTCTGTAGTGGAAACATCAATGAGTGGTTGTTTTCTTCAACTTGTGGTCTGATCTAACCTGAGCACCTGCGCTCCTTCCAACCTAGCCTCATATTCCCTATCTTCCTCCCAAATTCGCTCTCATGAAATGGCTAACCTATGTCCTACTCTCTATCCCAGTCACGCTATTTGCTCAGGATTACAACGAGCATCAGCGATATGGCGCTTGGACGTTCCATGCTCACAACACCACAATTCACGGAATTTCGGTCGGGGCTTTTCCGCCATTTGATAATGAACCACGTTATGTGCGTACGAATGGTATTCGACTTGAACTTCCAGGATGGGGTTTCCTAGCTTTTATGGGGAACGGCAGTATGGTGAGGACAGAAGTACCACATGAAATCGTCAATGGGCTCAACATTTCATCAGGGACTATCGACAATATCAGTTATAACGGTGTGACACTGGCATTGGTCAACCAAAGCGGCACCGAAATGAACGGCTTGGCTGTTGCTGGATTTTGGCAAGGAATGGGATATGTTAACGGTCTTCAGGCGACTACTTTCTTGAATGAAGCGCAGCGCTGTAACGGCGTTCAAGCGGCATTGGTAAATCAGGCGGATTCGATTTCTGGACTTCAGTTGGGGGTATTGAACAGAGCGGAAGAGTCTTTAAAGGGAGTGCAAATCGGACTTTTCAATCATGCCGAAGAAGCGACTGGTGTCCAAATCGGATTGTGGAATGTAATTGATAGTCGGTCTTTTCCCTTCGTGAATTGGTAATGGAAATCTTGTGTGTCAATGATTAAATCCGAACGGATACTCTTTAGTATACTCAGCTATTTCCTCACCATTGCTGTGTATGGTTTCGTCTTCGACTTGGGGAAATTCTTCTTTTTTTCGATTGATGTTTTTAACGACTTTGCCGCTTGGACTGTGGGTATCATAGCCATGTTCGCCGCGCTATCCTCATTCTATTACAGCATGCAATTCGACAAGCTTCGATCGGGTCAGAAGGTGATTGCAATGATTGCGGCGATTATCGCACTTCCATTTGCAGGGGCTTGGGTTACCGAACAAATTGTAGAGAGAACTGAAGATCTTGAAATTCTAATGGAATGGCAATGGTCGGGCTCAATCACCTCTGCTTTGTTCAAGGTGGTGCTCATTGGTTATTTGATTTTTCAATCTGGAGTTTGGAAGATGAAAAGCGGAGAGGGTAAGGCTTTGGAAGAGAAAGGATGAAAAAGAAACCACGTTGGCGATTGCTTGACGCCTATTTTTCATTTACGTTTTGGTCGGCATCAGTTATCTTGATATTGGTACTTTTCAAAGAGTGTTCTTGAAGGAGCATGCTTTCTTCCAACTGTAAGACGCTCAACCTACTTCTCGATTAAACACGCCAGTTTTTACTCAATTCATCATGTTGTTCTTACGCCTCAAAAGACATATATCGAAACGATATAGTTTCCTTCTGGATAATGGATTTGAAGTTGATAAGTCCGAATTGTCATATGCGCTTACGTGGTATCGCAATGGCGTCCCATTTAGCAAAGGGAATCTCATCATTTACATCGGCCAGGATCAAAGGGAGAGTAAGGTGGTCATTTTTAAGGCTATTATTTGTGATGAACAAGTAGAGCATACATTGTCATTTTCAGATTTTCTGAAGTCAATTACCGTTGCCGTTCCCGGGGAGCACGATGATTTCTACTACCGTTCAGCGAAAGAGATTCGTCCACTTTTAAATGAGGGGGCGAGGTTGTTGGAGGTGCATTTAGAGGAGTTTGAGCTTGCATGAAGATGTCTCGTGGGCTCCAATCGCGCTAGATTGAGAACACCGAGCCTGGTCTTAGCGTCCTCGCTACGACCAAAACTTGAAACCCTCTTACTCCTCGCGAAACACACTCAATCCATTCTCCTTTAAATACTCCAGCTTTTCATTCAAATCAATTCTCTCTGGATGGGGGTGAATGGTTCGAAGCTGAGATTCATCATTTAGGATTTCTATGTATTGCTCTTCATCCTGCAGGTGCTGGGAGAAAGACTGAATCGCATGAGATTCTGCGGCTACAGGCCGTATCCTGTGATCGGTGTGGATTTGCATTCGGACGATGAGCAAAACAAAGCCACTCAATACTATGGTTCGGAATATTTTCGACTCTAGCTTGAGGAGAATGAAGTAGATGCCTAGAGCGAACAACATTCCAATCGGGATGTAACGTGAAGCAGTGGCATTCCCAATGGCCAAGTGAGCTCGGCCATAAATATTGAGCATCCAAAATACTACAACAGAGCTCAGCAGGATGAGAAGGGTTCGGTCTTGAGGACGAGCTAGAGTGAATCCCGATTTGTTGAGGATGTATACCGTGAGGATGAATAGAATCACGAGCCCAATAACTACATACAGGATGGCCTGTTCGTTTGGCTCTAGGATGAAAAAGCTACCAATCAATGCTAAAGTGTACTCTGCCTTTTCGGCTATAGAATAGCCGGTAGAACTATTAGAAGGTATAGGCATGTTAGTGAAGAAAATGAAGGCAACACTTCCAACTCCAATCAGACTAGGAAGTGCGAACTTGAGCTTTCTTGTGGTTCGATCTTTCATCATTCTCTGACCAGCTAGAAAGACAATGACCGGAATCAACACTAATGAAAAAGCAGTAAAAGCGGCTACGAAGCTCAATAGACTAAGTGCGATAATTCGACGATTGTCAGATTCGACGAAGTACGTGTAGCAAAGGGCCAAGGCGAATAGCGGAACGAGTCCGTGCACATAAGGATTGCTGAACATAGTTCCAGCGGCATGAGGGGTAAGGAAGATGAGAGGAATAGCTACATCGAAAAGACGGAGTTTTCCAAACAGCTTTACTTTGAGTCGGAGGGCGAGCAATGCCGAGATGACGTAAATGGCGGCTTGCAAGAACAGATCTAATCTACCATTCCAATGGCTCAGAGAAGCATTAACCTTGAAGATGAAATGAATTAAGCCCAAGCGATGTGGACCGTGTTGATGAGCAAATCCTTCCCAAAGATTGGCTTCCGTGAAGAGCGGCTCCATGGTATGCCATCGGTCGCCGTGGATCAACATACAACCATACGTATCCACAAAATCGAAGATCCGATAACCCGTGATTATTGCTACCATTCCGATGAATACGGATATAACTAAAGGGTTTTTGAGGATGTCGCGCATATGGCTCTAAAAGAGGGTTAAGTTGAGAAGAAGTGAAGGTAGGGAATAGGCGAGAGCATCTGGTACTTAGGACTTGGCCTGTGGTGGTGAATTACTCGAGAGGGTTGCAGGTTGCTGGACCGGGGGCGGAAGACCGGGGTCTCAGCGGGGAAAGATTCACAGATTAGAGCAGAATTACGAGCTGAAGGACTAGTTGCACCTCCCAACCATCCCTCACCTCACCGGCAGCATCAACTTCATCTCCTTCATTTCCACGGCATCCAAATGACCCATTTTACTTTCGTCCGCTGTGATAAGATGCATGTGCAAGAAAGAGTCGTGATGCGTGAAAATCCCTTTGTGTTCGGTGGAGAAGAAACCCACGATTTCAACATCTTCATCGATCAGGGTGTAGTTTGTCTGACCTTGATGTGCTTCTTGCGGAGAAGAAACCGTTGTTCCGGCTGGTAAATTCTGGATGTGAATGACAGCGCTGGATACATGCCCTACCACTTTAAACGCGAAAGGCCTTTTGCTTTCAACTGTTTGCTCGTCGATGAAGGACTCGAGTTGCTGAATCGTTTTAATCTGGCTCGGCAATTCTACTTCACGCCACTCTTCAATATGTCCGTAAACGAAGAAGGGAGCAGAAGTGGCGAAAGTCTTCTCTACTGTCATTGTCGAATCAGAAGTGACTTTCGAAACGTAACATTGACCGTTGTTGATCAGAAGTTCTCCAGTGAGGTAGCTCACCGGCCCCAACCCGTACAATCCGGCTTTATTTGAAAGGGTATCTAGATCGAGACCGCTTCCTAACTTACCCTCCCACATCACATTTCGCATTGCACCGACCACTTCTATGTCTGGATAAACTGCCGGTTCCTCAGTAGTTTCCTTAGCTGGAGAAGATTGACAAGCAATTAGAACGAGTGGTAAAACCCCGAATGTGAGCGCCTTGATGTGCATGATAAACCTGAGTTGTTAGCAGCGTGAAAATACAAAAGCCCGAGCTGTTAGTCGATGGAGTATTCGCTACTGTTCGAAAGGGGTATGGGTTGATGGACCGGGGACGAAGGCCCGAAAGAGGAAAGAATCACGGATTAGAACTTTATCATGGTTAGATCAGCTAGACTCACCTAAGCACCTAAGCACCTAAGCACCTGAGCACCGTCCAACCTTTACCCCACAAAAAAAAGAGCGCACTCTCGTACGCTCTTTCCACTGTTCGAAACACTAAGGCTTAGTAGCGTTTTCCGCCGCTGTTGCCCTTTCTGTGCTTTTTCTTGCCGCCGCCTTGGTAGCCTCCGCCACCACCGCGATTCTTGTCGCGTGGAGGTCTAGAGAAACTCTTGTCGGCCGACTCGCGATCGTCGAGTTGATCTACGAATACTTTCTTTCCGAAGTAGTTCCAACGCTTGAAAGAGTTGAATGCTTCTTTGCTTCTATACTTGTCGAGCTCAAGAATGGTGTGGTCTTCGTGAATGCGAATCTTTCCAATCTCAATACCCTTGATGCTGCGCATGCGGTTGATTTCCTTCATCAAGCTGCCCTTGTTGATGCGGTCCTTTGCGCCGAGGCTAATCTTGAATACGGCAAATTCACCCGAGCCACGGCTTTCGCGTGGTCCTCTATCGTCACGGTCACCACCGCGTCCTTTTTGAGCAGGCTGGTTGATGTCGTGTGCCGACTTATACTCGTCGATATAGCTTTGAAGTGCCATACCAGCAACGCGGTGAAGAAGTTCTGTTTTGTCCAATTCAGCCAATCCTGAATCGATAATTGGCCAAAGGTGTGATAGCGACTCCTCGTTGCTTTCTGTGTTCAAAATCTCTGTTACCCAGTGCTTAGCTCGCGCTTCAACAACTTGGTCGCCTTTTGGCAAGTCTACATGCTCAAACGGCTTCTTGATCAAGTGCTCGATTGAGCGCAATTTTCTACCGTCTCTGTGGTGAGCAATGGCGATAGAAACACCAGAACTACCTGCACGGCCCGTACGGCCTGAACGGTGTACATACACTTCAGGGTCGTCAGGAAGTTGGTAGTGAATAACGTGAGTTACTTCTTTTACGTCCAATCCACGTGCAGCGACGTCTGTTGCAACGAGAACTTGGAGGCTCTTATCGCGGTAGCGACGCATAACTACGTCACGCTGATTTTGATTCAAGTCGCCATGAAGCGCGTCTGAGTTGTATCCGTCGCGGATCAACTTATCGGCAATGTCTTGTGTTTCTGCTTTAGTACGACAGAATACAATACCGAAGATATCTGGATGTGCATCGAGGATGCGACGAATAGCCAAGTACTTGTCACGTGCATGCACAGTACAAACCTGGTGCGTGATATTAGCAGAAGAGGAGTTCTTTGCAGCAGTTGCAATCTCCTCTGGATCGTGCATGTAATTTTTCGCGATGCGAGCAATTTCCTGAGAAATAGTAGCTGAGAACAACCACGTTCTACGCTCTTCTCGAGCTGTAGAAAGAATGGCATCCAAATCATCTTTGAATCCCATGTTCAACATCTCATCCGCTTCGTCGAGCACCAAAGTGCTGAGGTTTTCAAGCTTCAGTTTGCCACGATTTACAAGGTCGAGAACACGACCAGGAGTACCGATGACAACTTGCGCACCTTTTTGAAGGGCTTTGATTTGTACACCAATTGAAGCACCACCGTAAACAGCAACGGTCTTCACGTTTCTCATGTCTGCAGAGAACTTTTCGATGTCGCTAGTGATTTGCAAACAGAGTTCGCGCGTCGGACAAAGAACAAGTGCTTGAACGTGATAGAAATCGTCTTCGATGTTGTCGAGAAGCGGTAGACCAAACGCGGCCGTCTTACCCGTTCCCGTTTGCGCTAAACCGATGAGGTCGCGCTCGCCAGTGAGCAATTTAGGAATAGCCTCCTCCTGAATAGGAGTTGGGGTTTCAAAACCAATAGATTGTAGTGCAGACAGGAGCTCCGGTCGGAGTCCTAACTCAGAAAAAGTAGCCATAATTTAAGCCAGTTACGGATGCTTCATGCATCCTTAAGGCCCAAATTATCCCGTATCACCTAAAGTTTGGGCCGCTGCCTCTAGGTGCTTAATGAGGCCGCGAAGGTAGTGAAATTCAACAGGATAGAAATTCTTTGGCTATTATTTTTGAATAGCGTTCAAAAGCTGATGGTTGAAGCGGCTTCTGAACTCCTTGGAGTTCATATTCGCAAAGTCTGTGGCGTTGGACATGAACCCGGGCGAAACGACTACTCCGGTGACATCCGTATCACGAAGTAGGAATAAGTCCTGTTCTTGGGTTCGGGTATCCGTAATTGAATCGAGGTGTGCCTCTATTACTTCTGCCAATTTCACACTGGCTTCGGTACTAGATTCCGAAACGTAGACAAAGGCACCTTGGACGTCGATATTCTGAGATGTATTTTGATGAATAGAGATGAAAACGGTTTCATCTTCAAGGGCATCTTCAACTCCAGCTTTCCTCATTTTAAGGTCCATAAAGGAGTCGTCTTCGCGAAGGATTGTCACCAACATGCCCCTTTCTTCAGCGAGCTGTTTCAACTCAATTGCCCAGATCAGATTGATGTCTGCCTCTCGTATGCCGTCTTGGCTTCCACCGGGATCCATTCCACCATGACCAGCGTCGATGATGAGATGTTGCGATGGCGAATCAAAGAGGGCAAAAGCGCTCCCGAATAATGACAGGGTGGCAATTAGGGCTAGAAACTTCATCGTAAAGGGTAGTTAAGTGAAACCTAAACGATGAAACTTCTAGAACTATTGCAATTGAAACTATGAATTATCGTCTAGGAGTATTCCTGAAAGCTGGAGAAGTCGAACTTCAGCCACCTTTGCAACATAAGTTGCATTCAACAAAGCGGCCTCTGAACGCAAGTAATTGAGCTGCGCTTCGCGGTAGGTGGTGTTAGTGACTTGCCCTAATGCAAAACTCTCCCTTGTGCGCTCAAAGTTCAACTTAGAGGTTTCCAAATTGCGCTCTTCTGTGCGAAGGATGTACAATGCGTTGACATAGGTCGTGTAGGCGTTCTCGATGTCTGCTGCAAGTTGCTGTTCGGTATTCAAAACCTGACTACGAGCGTTTTCGGCTTGAAGTCTAGCGTTGTCTCTGCGGGTTTGGGAAGCCTGGCCGTCCCACAAGTTCCATCTCAAGTTGACGCCCACATTCCAACCTGTAGCTTGATTCGAAACGAGGAATCCGGCTTCTGAATCTTGACGATTGAATCCATACCCACCGTTTACGCTGATTACTGGCGAGAACAATTGCCCGTTGGCGGCACTTACCGCATAGTCAGATGCCCGCTGATTTCTCCTGGCGGCAATGAGTGCTGCGTTTTGCTGAAGTGCTTTACTCTTGAATTGTTCTGCAGTCAATAATGAAGAGAACTGAACTTCTGTTTCTACCGTGAAATCTGTGGTTGGATTTAAGCCCATCAATACGCTCAAGGTTCTCTTGGCATTGAGAAGTTGGGTTCCAGCAGAACGGAAATTCACACTGTCGCGGTTCAAATCCACCTCTGCGTTTAGTAGATCAAGAGTAACACCAGCGCCGAGTTCTTTGCGAAGCTCTGCACGGTTATAGCGATCTAAACTGATGGTGATAGCTTCTTGAGCGATTCCGAAGTTCTGCGTTTGGCGAGCCACTTCGTAGTACTGCGCAATCACCGATACCAACGTGTTCTCGACGGTCAAACGCTGGTTTGCCACAGCCGCATCTTCCAATGTCTGTGCCTGGCGATAGGCATTCCAGTTTCTAAGACCATCGAATACCGTATAGCTCAGAGTCACGTTTGCGTTCGTGCCCAAGGATTGAGCGCCATCAACGTTTTGGGTTTCGCCGGTTACGAACTCAATTTCACTATCGTTATTATTGAGCGTAGCTCCACCATTGACCGTTAGAGTTGGGTACAATCCACTCACTCCCGGGCGTGCATTGTTTGCCGCAATTTGTGTGTTATTACGAGCAATGGCGATGCCGTGATTGTTCTTTATTGCGATGGTAATCGCCGAATCCAAAGAGAGGAATTCCCCTTGATTGAGTCCGATCGATTCCGCTGGATCTTGAGCGTATGCAGACACACTCAATAAAAAGAGTGCGCTACTGCAAATCTGGATGATCTTGTTCATTTCTGTATGCTTTTACCGAAGGTTCTACGGATTCTTTGTCAATACTTTTATTGGTCCAAGCGGTGTATAGGAATCGCCTGAAGTCATTCAAGCCCGACAGAGATACAGGCAGTAGAATGAGTGTTAAGAACGTTGCGAAGGCAATACCATAAGCTACAGCAACTGCCATTGGTACGAGGAATTGCGCTTGGAAACTCTTGTTCAAAATAAGCGGAGCCAAACCGGCAACTGTTGTAATGGTCGTCAAGAAGATGGCGCGGAAACGTTGTCGACCTGCTTCGTAAACTGCATCGTCGAATTTCATTCCTTCCTTCATATTCTGATTGAACTTCCCCACAAGCACAAGGGAGTCGTTCACAATTACCCCAATGAGCGCAATAATTCCCAAGAATGAGAACAAGCTCAGTGGTTTGTCGTGTAAGAAGTGACCCCAGGCTACACCAGTGAAGCTGAAGATGATTATCGGAATCAATGTGGCCGTTTGTAGAACGCTCTTAAACGTGAAGGTGATCACCAAAAGCATCAAGGCGAAGATGATTGGAAACACGGTCGAGGCACTTCCCACCGACTTTTGCGCTTCGCGGTTTTGTCCGCCGGCAAAGTCAGCAATAACGGCTGGATATTTGCTGAGGATGGCAGGAGCGATGGAGTCGCTAATGGCGCCGATAATTTCAGGAGCACTGTCGTCTGGATCGGCCAAGTCGGCATCCACGCGTACTTCACGCTGACCATCGAGGTGATTGATAGCGATACTTCCTCTTTCAATGCTCATGAATGCAAGCTCACTCAAAGGATAGGCGTCCCCTTGTGGGGTTCGGATGAGCAAGTCTTCCAACTGGGCGATAGATTGACGATCCGTTTCCTCCAATCGAACCCAAACTTTCACTTCATCCTCTCCGCGCTGGAGCCTCTGAGCTTCAAATCCAAAGAATGCCTGACGAACCTGGCTCATCACTTCTTGAAGCGTGAGGCCCAACACGCGCGCTTTTGTTTTTAAAGTGAGATGCACTTCTCGCGCACCTTCTTTGTCATTGTCCACCACATCGCGAAGCGGCTCCAAGTCTTGCATGGCTAGTTTCAACTCCTCCTTGGCGCCCTCGAGTTGCTCCAAGTCACGAGACAAAAGCGACACTGAAACGGGCTTCCCGAATGGAGTCGAAGTGCCAAAACTCAAATTCTCCGCTTGGTAAATGGGTCCAACGGCCTGACGTATCCTATTTGTGATTTCAGAAGATTGAAGCGTTCGCTTTTCAGCATCTAGCAAGATGATATTCACTCGCCCTTCGTACGTATTCGGACCCAGGCTCTTCTGGATATTCACGATTACGCTTTCTTCGCCTTCGTTGTTTGCCGTAAGCTCTTCATTGGCTTCGAGTGCTTTCTCCTCGATATAATCCAACCAACGCTGAGTAATTTCTTCATTGGTTCCTGCTGGCATGCTCAACGACACTTCCACATTGTCCTGCTCGATGAAGGGGAAGAAAGTCACTTTGATAAACCCACCTTGAATCGCTCCAATCGTTATCAAGAACAGACCAATAAAGATAGAGAGTGCAACGAATCGGTTTCGTAGGAAGAAGGCGAGTGATGGCGAGTAGAGCTTGTCTCGCATCCAAGACATGATTCCGTCGAGGAAACGCTCCATGGCCGACTTTTTACCGTTGGGATCTTTCAATTTAGTGTGGGCGATATGCGCTGGAAGGAATAGTAGTCCCTCTGCCAATGAAATCAACAAAGTGGCGATCACCACAAAGGCGAGGTCGCCAAAGAAATCACCTAATCGACCATCGATAAAGAAGAACGAACTGAAGGCGATAACGGTAGTGAGAATCGCTGAAAGAACCGCGGGTACGACCTCTAGTGTTCCGTCTACTGCAGCTCGAGTTAGGCTCTTGCCTTTCTCGTAGTGCTGATAGATGTTTTCAGAAATGACGATGCCGTCATCCACCAGGATACCTACGACGACAATCATCCCGAAGAGTGAAATTACATTGATAGTAATGCCGAAGAACTGGGCTAAGATGAACATTCCCAAGAACGACATTGGAATACCAACAGCTACCCAGAAGGCAAGTCGAATATTGAGGAAGAAGCTCAATAGGAATAGTACTAAAAGCACACCTGCGGCTCCGTTGCTCAACAGAAGATTTCTACGTTGCTCGAGTGTTACAGAGAAGTCTCGAATAATGTCTGCTTGCACATCGGTGTTGTTCGCATTGAACTCTTCGATGTATTCGCGCACTGCGGCAGCGGTAGGAAGAAGATCTTGCTCGTCAGTGGTGTTTACTAGAACCTCTACGGACGGACGACCATTCATTTCCGTTCGGTTTGGGCTGTCTGCAAATCGATCTCGGATAGTCGCGATATCCTTCAAGTAAACGATGGTTCCGTCCTCTCTACTGCGAACTATGATGTTCTCGAACTGATCCGCAGTGTATCCTTTAGATTCAGCGCGAATTCGAATCTCTTCTGCTTCGCCTTTAATCGTTCCCCCTGTGATGTCCAGGTTGGATTGTGCTACAGCGAGCGCCGCTTCTTGGAAGGTGATGCCATAGGCGCGAAGTGAGCTCTCGTCGAACCCGATTTCAATCTCTTCATCTGGAAAACCGTTTAGGGTGATTTTCGAGATGTTTCCCTTTGCTCGAAGGTCGCGCTCCACTTCGCGAGCAATGGACTTTAGTGTGAGCAAGTCAACGTCTGCTCCGCTGATTGCGAAGTTGATACAGAAGTTGAGATTTTCCCTTTTGTACACAAGGATGGGCTCCATTCCGGTTGGGAATGAAGGGACGCTGTTCACCGCGTTCTTAACGTCCTCAAGAACTTTGTCGGTATCGTACCCTTGCTCTACTTCAACGGTAATAGAAGCTGCATTTTCTGAGGAGACTGAAGTGTAGCGTTCTACACCGCTCGTACCCTTCAAGTTGTCTTCCACTTTTTGAACGATTCCCTCTTCAATTTCCTGAGGGGAAGCGCCCGGATACACCGCTTGGATGTTGATTACGCGGCTTTCGTTTACCGGGAAGAATGTCGTGTTCAAGCTAAAGTAGGCCACAGCTCCAAACAGGAGTATACCAAACATGATGGTATAGACCGTAGCCGGAAACTTGATAAAGAATTTGATCAGTTTGCTCATAACTACTGAAGGGTTACGTTCACTTTCGTGTCTTCAAGTAGGCCTGGAGCCACTTCTGAAATGTACCAACCGTCTGCTTCGATTCCTTCGATGAGGAGCATGTCTCCGTACGAACCCACAACCGATACATTCATGGAGTAGGCAGTACTGTCAGCCTTGTTAACACGCCAGATATAATGTGTTTCTGATCCACCTTCATAAGGACGAGTGTTTACCAGACGTCGAGGAAGTGGAACCACATCGTACATGTCTACTGCATTGAGATGACCTTTTAGGTACATGCCTTCCTGAATCGTCAACTCGCTTTCAGATGCGTTGATTCCGAGGTAGAGTTTCATCGATTGCGTGCTTGGGTCGATTTGGGCATTAACACGCTTTACATAAGCTATGATGGTGCCGTCCATTCCTTCAGCTTGAAGCTCCACTCTGTCTCCAATATTCACCAGCCTCAGGTATTCGGGAATGATAGTGACCTCCACTTCAAAGGAAGTAGGGTCGATGAATGTTCCAAGTGGTTGTCCGACACGAACTAGGGTTCCAGGTCGGATAGAAGATTGAGTCACCACACCATCGAATGGTGCAGAAATGTTGTGTTTTGAGAGTCGCTCCTCAGCGCTTTGAAGTGCGTGATAAGCAGATATCACTCCTCTAGCCGTGAGCAGGATTCGCGCTTGTGGATTGGATATTGTTGGTGGAGCAGGAGTAGAAGCATTCACATCAATGCTCAAGAGGTAGCTTTCCCACTCTGGATAAATTTCTGGATAATCCAGTTTGATATCCGGCAATACTTGCGTGAGCGTGTTGATGTAGTTTGAGCGCTGACTCATAAGAGAAGCACGCGCTTCTGAATCCTCGATACGAAGTAGAGTTTGTCCCTTTCTAAACGACTCCCCTTCCAAGTATGGAATTTGTGTTGGTTGAAGAACTCCTGTTACTTCAGCAAAAAGCTCTACTCGGTTGTAGGCTTTAGCCTGACCATAAACTTGAATTTGATAGGGGAGCGTGTCGAGCTTGGCGGACGAGACAATTACTCCTCGAGCTGGGCGGCTTCCGCGTTGAGCTGGACCTTCTGCCTGGCTCGCCAACAGCGATTTTATCCCGAAGGAAGCTGCAAGGATGATGATCCCACCGAGGATGCTGAGTGCTACTTTCCTTTCCGTTTTCATGATGCTTCAGTTGTGTGATTCTCTAGATTGTTGAGTATGTGGTGGAGCATTTCGAAGAGGCTCATAACCTGCTGATCGGATAATCCTTCGAATATGTGCTTGTTTGCGCTCCGCGCGATTTGAATGAATTGTTCGATGAGTTTTTCTCCAGCCGGTTTAAGCAGGAGCAGATTTTCTCTACGATTTTCAGGATTTGGGATTCTTTCGATAAAGCCTAAGTCTTCTACCTCTGCACATAATCGCGAAACCCTATGTCTGTCGAGAGCAGGCATTGAACCAATAAGCTCGGATTGGGCTAGCGGTTGACCTTTCTCTTTTATCAATCGCAATATGATCATGTGTTCAAACCGATGAACCGAAGGAAGTTGATCAATGACCTCTTCCACGTTCGCTCGGATATTCCGATGAACCATGCCCATCAGAAAGCCCAATTGATCTACCGTGTACTTAGAATTTTCCATTGTTGTTGCGAAAGTACAACAGTTGTATTTGTGCAACAAATGTTTGAACAATAAATGTGCAAGGGTGCGGAAGGTGCTCAGGCTGGGAGGTGCGCAGGTCAAATCAGTCGACGAGTTGAAGAAAACAACTACTTATTAATGTTTCCACCACCGGTTAAGTGCCAAATGCTAGGTGCTACATGCTTTAGCGGAGCGCAAGAACGCAGGTCGGCCCCGTTCATTTATTCGTGGGTCATTGGTCTCTTCGGGCCCCGGTCTGCCGTACCCCGTCCAAAAACCCTCTTACTGCTTCGGATTATCCGGCTTTCGCTTTTTCTTCCAATGTGGCTTTCCTTTACCACTTGGACGGCCTTTGCCTTTTCCTTTGGAATTGCGGTTGTTCGAACGTTGGTTCACGTTGTATTCGGGACCCTTCCCAATGGCTTCAGGGTTCTCCTTCATTTCAATCACGGGACCTACAAGGCGCTCGATGCGGTTGAATTTCCGCATATCGTCTTTGTTGATGAGCGTGATTGCTTCCCCTTTCGTATTCGCACGAGCGGTTCTACCTACACGGTGAACGTAGTCTTCTGGGGCGTTGGGCACATCAAAATTGATAACCAGGGAGATATCTTGGATGTCGATTCCACGACTTAGGACATCTGTAGCAACGAGAACACGCGTACGCTTGGAGCGGAACTTCATGAGTACCTCTTCGCGCTCTTTTTGCTCATAGTCGGATGAAATACCTGCGGTATCGAGGTTTTTCTTTTGAAGTCGTCGAACGAGTCCAGCTACCTTGTTTTTGCGAGAACAGAAGATGATGATAGAGTCGTAATCAGGTCGTTCTGTCACGATGTGCTCTACAATGGCTTCCTTCTGATCGTCGTGGACGCAATAGGCGGCTTGAGTAACACCTGAAGCCGTCTTGGATATGGAGATGCTAATTTCTTCTGGATCTGTCAAGATGGCCTTAGCCAACGTGCGAATCTTTGGAGGCATAGTAGCTGAGAAGAGCAAGTTTTGTCTCTTTTCAGGTAGGTTTTTCACGATTGCCATAATGTCTTCATGGAAGCCCATGTCGAGCATTCGGTCGGCTTCATCGAGAATCAAGTGGCGAACATCGGTGAACTTTACGTATCCCATTTTCAAGTGAGCGAGGAGCTTACCGGGAGTAGCAACAATGATATCTGTGCCGTTTGTAAGTGCCTTTTTCTCTTTGTCCCAATCGTTGGCGCCTCCACCACCGTACACAGTTTCTGAGTGTGCATCGGTGAAGTAAGCCATACCCTTAATCTGGTTGTTGATTTGAAGGGCTAGCTCGCGTGTGGGAACAATAATAAGCGTAGAGGTTCCTGTAGGTTTCTCGCGCTTGATTTGCTCCAGAACGGGTAGGATGAATGCAGCGGTTTTACCCGTGCCTGTTTGGGCACAACCGATGAGGTCCTTGTTCTGAAGGATATGTGGGATTGCTTTTTCCTGGATGGGGGTGGCCTCTTCGAAGCCGGCATAGTGTATGGCCTCGAGTATCTGCTCGTCAAGACCGAACTCACTGAATTTCATGGAGTCAAAGATGGTGACAATTTATGTATCACTGAAATTGAAGGGGCATTATTCTTCTCTATCTGTGTCCCACATCAGGTGTGCCACTTTCCATTTTGAGTCTTCCTTGATCATGTGATAAGCGTTGATGCCTTCGTCGAGTGTATTTCCCTCTTCATCGTAAATTCTGAAATGCTGCCAGACTGTGGCAATTCTTCCCGTAGTGAGCACTTCGGTGTCAATTGCCTCTTCGAAGAATACATTGTTCTCATAATATGGAGCGGCCCGCTCGAGCCAAGGATCAATCATCCCTTGGTAGACAAGATATCCATTGGCTGTATCTGGAAAGATGGCAGATAGATTACCATTGGCCATAAAGTGTCCTCTGAAGGTTCCCCAATCGTACTCATCACCTGGAACGCCAGAAATGATATCTAGCATCTCGTTGGTAACACGCTCAATTTCTTCTATGTCTTTGTCCCAAGTAGTAGGCTGAGCTTGCATGATGAAGCCGCTCAAAAGTAAAATGAAAGCGTATACAGGTTTCATCATCTATTCTTTTCAAGGTATGCGTTTGCTGTGTTTTCAATCGTAAGAATGCGCATCGACAAATAATGACGAAGGCCTAAGGTGAGTTTTTGAAGTGGAGATAACCGGGTTAGGTCGGCGTGAATAAGCGACGGTAGCAGTGCTTTTGAAAGTGATAAACCCATTTTGAGGAAGGGAAGCATCATATGATGGTTTTCAATCTGCATGGAAATTACGCAAACATCCTGAAACGAAAAGAGCCAACCGTCATTGACGATTGGCTCCCTTTCATTGGATGGTCGGGTGCTTTAGAACTGAATGGTATCAATATCAGTCACCTGGCCAAGAGTTACATTCACTCCTGTTTCTACTTGGTCCATATAAGGTGCGATAGCCTCAAAGTTCACGTCGAATGAACCTGCTGGCAAACCACTCAAGCGGAAGTATCCAGCAGAATCTGGAATGGTTCCAATAGTATCAGTATTATCGATTACAAAGAGGTAGCTCACCGCGGTATCAGGTTGAACATAACCTTCAATTGATCCTGAAGTTGCATCAACAAAAGCACGAATAACCGGCTTCAAATTGTATTTGCCATTTCCTCTTTCAACTACACTACGTGATGCGTCGAAGTCCAAGGTAACGTCATACGTTACACCGTCAATCAACTCAGTTTGGAAGTTGATTTTAAGACCAGAAGTCTGACCACTTGGTGTGTTTAATTCATAAATGGTCGAGTCGATCATCACGGAATTGTTCATGCCGAGAATCAAGCGGATTTGGTTCACGCGTCCTGAAGGTAGGTCTTCAGAAGCGATGAGTGTATCGAGACCATTGTTAAAGTCGAGAAGATTGTAAACACCTGGAGTGATAGTAGTGAGTTGAACGCGATTTGAATCGTCATAAATCACCACCACGTCTTGTACGTCAACGTTTACCTCGTCGTACATGCCTGGTGCATCAGTAAGGTGCACATTCATTTTAGATGTGCCGTTGGAAGTAGTTGGTTCGCTTTCGCAAGAGGTTAGGATGGTGGCCATCGAAAGAGATGCAACGAATAACTTAGTTCCGAAATTCATAAGTGAATTGTGTTTTTTGGATTTCGAGGAATATTCCCCGTCATCTATATAAGCGATGTTTAAACGCCAAGTCCGCACATTAGTTAAAAAAAAACCGCCCCGACAGAGGAGTCGAGGCGGTTAGTATGTAAGAGCGAGCCGGTATTATCTTCCGCTCATCAAGTTCACGGAACCTTCAAATGTTTCTGATTGTCCGGTTGGACCATGTGCCAATTCGATAACGTAGAAATACGTTCCATCAGCAAGGTCATTTCCTTGACTGTCTTGGCCCTTGAATGGATCGGAGTTGCTGTATTGATCAGACTTCCACACTCTACGACCCCAACGGTCGTAGACAGATACTTTTCTTGATGACCAAGTTTCGATGGCATCAATAGTCCATAGGTCGTTCATACCATCTGCATTCGGACTGAACACGTTAGGAATGCGAATGGGTTGTGCAGATGTCGGAGGAATGATTGGTTCTGTTGGTACAGAGTAAATCACCCAGTTAGATTCGCTGATGTATCCATTGGCATCTGGCAAGGTTACTACACGAACCGCATACTCACCTGGAGTAGGGTTAGTAGTAAGTTGTACTGTATAAGCCGAGTCAGCAGTAGGTAAGTTCGTAGCATCAATAACATCTACGAAGTCATATCCACCAGTGTCGTTCTTTGGTCCAACTTGAACCTTGAACTGTACGCTCTGGAAGCCTGGGTATTGGAACCCACCGTAGCTACTCCATGAGAGTGGCATGTTAGCAGGATTCGATACATCACCTTGAAGAACGATAGAGTGCATTGGATGTGTAGCGGTAAGCTCGTATCCGTTGGCCACCAACGACACCTTGTAGTTATAGTATTGTGCATCTACTCCTCCAGGTCCCATGGAACCGTCATAGATGTAACCTTGAATTGGATTACCTGTGTTCCACTGGCTGTAGGTTGCACCAGAGTCAGTTGAACGATAAATACGAACGAAGTCTAAGAACTGCGCAGGAATAGTAGTCGTGTCAACGTTCCAATCAATACGAACGCGTTTGTCTTGATCAACGGTCACACCCAAAATATCATATTGAGGGAAAAGACAGTCGTTCACCTTCAGGATGATCGTATCAAATTCATCCATCGGTTTACCACACTTGTTCAGGAGCGTATTTCCGTCTGTACCGAACTTACTGTACAAGAAGTAATCTCCATTGAAGATGAGTGGCTTGTATAAGTTGAGTCGGAGACTATCCGTCTCACCATCAACCGAACAGAAAGTAGTCACGGATTTTACCGGAATCGGTTGACCGTTCGGAGCTGTGATACGGAAATCTGTTCCATCTGGTGCAACTGAAACACATTCCACTGGAATGGTAAAGTGCAAGGTTACAGATTCGTCGTAACACTTATAGTCTTTCGTTTGTCTACCCTGAGCATCCAGTGATACACCTGGAGCGTTTGGATCGAGTTCCACACCACGGTTAACCGCAGCATTACACGAACCATTAATAACTACCTGAATCTCACGATTCGAGCTACCCACTTTCTCCCAGAAGAAGTAAGTAGAGTCAAAACGGTACTCGTCAACACGCAAGGCGATTACAGATACTTGTGGACCGCCTGGAAGCGTAGCCACGAAAGAAATGTTACCAGTCTTTGGGTCGAGGGTGTAAGGGTTTTGAGTAGTAGTTGAGAACGGGTTGTTCTTGCTAAATCCTGCAGCGTAAGGAACATTGGTTCCAGCAGCACTACGTGGATCGATGATTTCGTAACGGATAGAATCACCATCTGGCTCAGTTGCGCGCTGTAGGTAGTTGATGTAACCACCGGCACAGTGATAAGCAATCGGCGTAGTCACGAAAGAAGGCGATGAGTTATTACCCAAACCTTGGCGGTTATTCAATTCCGCTTCGAAGTAGAATGAGTAGGTCGCACTGTTGTTGCCTGTACCAATGTTGGTGATGCCACCTGGACGACAACATAGCTGCCATGACAACTTGTAATCAGAACAACGTTGAGTTAGTGTGAGAGGGTTGCTGGCAGTCGTTTCGTAAACGTTTACTTCTGGAACGAAGCCCGCTGCAGAAGGAATACAATCGAACGCGTCTGGCGCAAGGAACTGTGCGGTTCTCTGCAACGTGATACTTGTGTTAACGCCACAAGAAGACGATTGTACGTTTACGTTAGCCGTAGCACCCAGACCGGCACCTGTCGACTGACGATAGATTACCAACTTGATGTAGTATTGGTTGTTTCCGATGTATTCGTACTGAATATCACCACCAATAACGTGTGATGCTTCTGCTTGAACTGAGATCAAGCCGAACAAAACAACTGCTAGAATTCGATAGATAGATTTCATGTAGGCACGCTTTTGCGATAGTTCTCGAAAGTACTAAAAAGCCCGCACAGTTAGTGCAGGCCTTTAGTAGGGGCTTTGGCTCTGCCCACCTTCAGCAGGTGAACGGCAAGCATCAATTATTTAACGAAATATTCTAGTCTTCTCTCAAGATGGTAATGCTTCCATTGCTTTCCGCACTAGTTCCGTTAGGTCCTCCAGTAGCGGTAATTACATAGAAGTACGTTCCTTCGGCACAATCGCGACCAGAGGTTGAGCGACCGTCCCATGCGGTTGAGTTTGTGTAATTCTCAGTCTCGAATACGACCTTACCCCAACGGTCATAGACCTTCAGCTCAACTTTGTCATAGGAGTCGATACCATCGATAGTCCATCTTCCATTGAACTGATCTGGACCTGGAGTGAACAAGTTCGGGATGCGTAGGGCAACCGCTGGATCTTGAGGTTCAGCTGGAATTCCGAAGGTAATCCAGTTGGATTCAGATTGGAATCCGTTCACTGTATTCGTTTTCACTCGCAATGCGTAGGTGCCTTGAGCGAGCGAGTTAGCGTTGAAGGTATACGACGTTCCCGCAGTTGGGAAAGCTGGGTCGTTTACAGCCGTCCAGGTATATCCTGAGCCATTAGATACTCCCAATTCGACAGTGTAGACAGGGCCACCCCATCCGTTGTAATCGTTCCAATTCATGGGAACCTGACGGTTGTTCATGTTGCCTTGAAGGAGAATAGACTGAACAGGTGAAGTTCTCTGTAACTCCGTTCCGTTGGCAACGAATTGAACTTGATAGTGGTACGATTGATTATCTACGTCTGTGGCATTTACGCCGTAGTCATCGTACCCATCGTCGT